>CASCUT010000072.1 GCA_949155365.1 uncultured Clostridia bacterium | reverse complement strand
AATTTGCCACATTCTCACAGTGTTTCCTAGTAAATACATCCAAACTATCTAACATACTTAACTGATAACGCATAATCGCATCCAAATTATACGATTTCAAACTAGTTTTACTATAAAAATCAAACTTTTCTTCTTTCACATTAAATTCCTCATTTCTATAAAACATCATACCATGAAAGCAAAAGAAAAGTAAAGAAAGTTTTAAAACAAAACTAAAAATGTATTCTATAGAAATCTATTGAATATTGTATAATTAAATGCACGTTGTAGACATAAAATTATAGACACATAATTAAAAATCAATTAAAATGTTAGTTGCGAGACTAAACATTGGAGGTTTTTAATTATGTGTCAAGAACAGTATATCACAAATAAAAGAGAATTTAAACAATTAACGTATAAAGAAAGAATAAAAATTGAAACATTGTATAATGATCAACATTTAAACTATACAGAAATTGGAAATATATTAGGAAAACATAGAACAACAATAAGTAGGGATATAAAATTAGGATTAGTAGAACTAGAAACATCATATCTACCAGTATGGAAGTATTGTGCAGAAGTAGCACAAAGAAGGAATGAAGAAAATGAAACAGCAAAAGGAACAAATTTAAAAATAGGAAATGATATGAAGCTAGCCAATTTTATTGAGAAAGAAATAAAAGAAGAAAAAAGTTCGCCAGAAGTAGTAGAATATAAAATAAAGCAATCAAAATTTAAAACGACATTGTGTTTTAAGACGATATATAACTATATAGATAAAGAAATATTAGAAGTAGAAAGAAAAGACCTAACATGTGGAAAATATAAGAAAAAAGAAAAGAATAAAAAGGAAGAATCAGAGTTTTTAAAACCAAATAAAGAAGGAAAGACAATACATGATAGACCAGAAGAAATAAAAACAAGAGAAGAAATAGGACATTGGGAAATGGATTTAGTAGAAGGATTAAAAGGACAAAAAGAGCCATATTTATTAGTATTAAGTGAAAGAAAGACAAGGAAAGAAATAATAGAATTGATACCAAATAAATCAGCAGAAAGTGTGGGAAAAGCGTTAGACAGAATAGAAAGACAGTTGGGAGTGGTAAAATTTAGAGAAACATTTAAAACAATAACAACAGACAATGGGTCAGAATTTAGAAATTGGAAGGTAATAGAGAAATCATATACAGGAAGTAAAAAAGCAAGAACAAGTCAATATTTTGCAGATGCATACTGCTCATGGCAAAGAGGTACAAATGAAAATATAAATAAAATGATAAGAAGATTTTTACCAAAAGGAACAAGTTTTAAGAATTTAACACAAGAAGAAGTAAAAAGAATAGAAAAATGGATAAATAATTATCCACGAAAGATATTGAAATTTAAGACATCTGAGGAATATTATGAAGAAGAAAAAGTAGCATAAAAACTAACGTTTAAAGATTTTTAAATTTTTAATAAAAAAACGTGCAATTAATATTGCAATTTTCAAAAATAGGTGGACTATGTGGTGCTATAATTGGAAAGATAATAGGAAC
>CASCUT010000071.1 GCA_949155365.1 uncultured Clostridia bacterium | reverse complement strand
GAGTCTTTTTCAATTGATAATACCGAATGAAGAGAATCTTTTTTTGATGTTACGTGTGAGTAGTTGTGAAATGCTATCAAAAATCAACTAGCAGTACTAGCGGGAGAAGGTCATTTTTCTTTGATTCTATCGAAGAAAAATGACCTTTTTTTATCTAATTTTACAATTTTAAGATTTTGACAAAATATTGAAAAAACGAGGGATTTCTTTTTCGAACTCCAATTGAATACCAAATCTTATCAAATGTAAGCTTTTATCATATATTTTAGCTGTATGTTTTAGACATGCAAGTGCTAGTTTTTTCATTAGTTGTAAATTGAGTAATGCTTGTTTATCTTGAGTAGTATTCTTATCTTGTTTAAATGTTACATCTAAATGCCAATGCAATTTGTTTTCTACAGACCAATGATTTCGTATTGCTTTTGATATAAGATCTATATTATTAGGTAAACTTGTAATATAGTATCTCATTTCAACTTTTCTATTTCTTCCTTCTCCAATGGTTTTTCTCACACAAGCAAAAGAGGTTAGTTTCTTCCATTTTTTCTTATCTTCAAACCATTCCATATCTTCTGTTTGAAAATATTCATAAGTGATAATTGTTCCATGACTTTTTTCATATTCTATCTTATAAGTAATTGCATCGTTTAAAGCTTTGATACTATCGCATTTCTCCTCATCAAAATAATCTACTAGTTCTTGAAAGAAAAGAGGATGATTAGATTTAATAGGAACACAATAATCCGCTTTTCCTTTAATTACAGTTTCAACATTTTTCTTTTGAGTATTTAAAGCATCCCAAGTGATAATAGTATCCTTGGTTTGAATACGTTCTAGAATTTTAGGAATTGCTGGTATTTCATTTGATTTTTTGCTAATAGGTTCGCTAGCTAGACAGATTCCATATTTATTCGAATAAGCATTTAACACATTGAGTGACTTTACTTCCTCATGAAGTATTGTCTTTTTTCTAGAACTACCATTATCAGTTTTTCCATCTAAATTAATAATATCTTTTTCAGAATTAAAGATATGAATTACTTCACTAACAAAATAAGTAGTAGCTTCTTCTAATTCTTTTGAATTTAAAATAGAAAAAATTCGTTCATAAGTTTTTGAAGAGGGAATTCCGCCTGATAATTTTAAAAAGTTTTTAAACCAAACTTTTTTTCTAATAGCGAATTCTCTTATTTCTTCCCAACCATCACAGTTGGCTAGAATTGCAAGAAAAACAACGACGACAACATCCCAAATTTTATAAGTACATTTTTTAGGTTGTCTTGTATCAGTAAGTTCTTTCATTTTTTCTTTAAAATATTTAAGAGTTTGAAAATCTAAATTTTCTTCATTTACTTCATATTTTTTTAATATTTTTTCAGTAATTTCACTTCGAGTTAGTTTTTTATTCTTAATAGCCATATTCAATTCACCTATAAATAGAATACAAGAAAAAAGATATTTTTTTACAGTCCTTTACAATTTTTCTTACGTAATTTTACTTTTTTATAGAATAAATTGATTGTTTCTCTTAGGTATTTATTGCTTGTCAATAGTTTTTCTTTATTTTATTCATGTTTCTGTCCTGTAATACTTCTTCACAATGCTGTATTTCTTCTTCTCTATAAGTTTTTGATATGTCATTAGGTATGTCT
>CASCUT010000070.1 GCA_949155365.1 uncultured Clostridia bacterium | reverse complement strand
GTACGGTTATGACTGCTTGACTAATAATATAGATATGTTAGCCTAAAACAACAAAAGACGAATAACAAATTGAAATAAGAAGTGGCAGTACATAAAAATAGCATATTGAAAAAGGAATAAGTGAGAACAAAAAATAAAAGAAATAAATGAAAAAGTAGAAATTTGACAAAAGAATAGAAATAATGTATATTAAAAAAGCCTTTCAGGTAGAAAGGAGGTACATATTTACATGAAAAATTTACTAAAGTTGTTAAAGCTATATTTGATTTACTTGATAGTAAAGCAACTAAGTGAGTAGCAACACAAAAGAAAAAGACTAGGAAAGTTATAACGGGCTTCCTAGTCTTTTTTTGTACATATTTTTGAAAAATTTACTTTGCTTAAGCTATAATTATTATAGCATTCATTTTATTATATGTCAAATTTTTTATTTTATGAATTAAATTTTATAGCATTAGTTATAATATTCCAGATAAATAGAAAGTAATTTTGGTTGCATAATATAGAAAGTATAAAAGTAAGTATTGACAATAATATAATAGTTGCGATAATATATATTATATATTTCATATAGGGTTCACCTCCTTTAATGGTGTTTTAAGTAGTGTTGGTAGCACTACTTTTTATTTTTTCTTTTTATTTCTTTTGTTATTTTATAATTAGCTTTTTTATATTTTCTCCTATTTCTTCATTAGTCATATCTAAAGCTATTACTATTTTTGCATATGTATCTATTTTGGGAATAGTTATGTCTTTTTCTATTCTTAGTATTGTTCTTGGGTCTATTCCTGTCATTTCTGACAGTTTTTCTTGTGTGTAACCTTTTTTTAATCTTTCATTTTTTAACATAATATCACCTTTTTTATTTTATTATATTTTTTGAAAAAACACCTTGACACGCATGTCGGTTTTGATGTATTATCTACTTACTGACATATATGTCGGTTTCGATAATTATTATCAAAGAAGTTCTCCGATTCCATTTTCTTCTTTGATAGTAATTATAAAAATTAAAATAAGGGAGGTAAAACATGGAGTTTAATGAAGAGGAAGTAAAACTTATTTATACTGTTTTTGGAATTAGTATTGCTTCAGTAGAAATGAAAAAAGGTCATAAAAGCAAAAACGATATTATTGCTTTAGAACATATGAAAAAAATTACAAATAAAATTGATAAGTATATGGAGGTAAAATAATTATGAAATATCAAGGTAATTTTAAATTTTTAAAAGTTGAACAAATGAAAAGAAAAAATTCAGAGGACCTAGCAGAAGCTGATAGAACTTTTTTTGTCTTTCATTTACTAGATGAAGATAATAATCCAGTTCGTTTCTTTGTTTTTAACAAAGATTTAATGTCTAAAATAGCGAATGCTGGACTTGTAAGTCTACAAGATGTAATAGTAGAGTTTACTATTTCTTGTGGTACAAATGGTTGGAACGTTAACTTAGTAGATATAGCTTAGTATCTTAGTTAAGAAAGAAATCATATAGCTTTTAATGTTGTGCTAAACAATATTCCCTATTGTATTATGTTTTTTAATTTTACGAAAGGAGGTCTTGCCTTATGACTAATGCAGTTACAGAAGCTTTAACAAGTGTAGGTACAGAATTAACAACTTCAATTAACCCTGGTGTTGTTGCTAGTGTTATTGGTATTGTTATCGGTGCATGTATTGCCCTATATTTAACTTGGTTCGGTATTAGAAAGTTAATAGGAGCTATCACTCGTGCTTTAAAAG
>CASCUT010000069.1 GCA_949155365.1 uncultured Clostridia bacterium | reverse complement strand
AAAATAGACCTAATGCAATTACATTAAATATGATTCTTTCTAGCATTTCTTTCTCCTTTATTTGCCGAATTTTTCATTATAGTTATGAATGCATTCTTCAATAATTCTTTCTGCTTCTTGTCTTCCCATAATTTTATCAACGGTTGTTTGTTTTCCTTCTAATTGTTTATACACTTCAAAAAAGTGCATAATTTCTGCAGATATATGACTTGGTACTTCGGTAATATCTTGATATCCATTTAAAAATGGGTCTTGTTTGGAGACTGCAATTATTTTTTCATCGTATTCTTCTCCATCAATCATTTTTAATACTCCAATTGGATAGACTTCTACTAATGCTAAGGATACTATTTTCTCT
This sequence comes from uncultured Clostridia bacterium, assembly GCA_949155365.1. GTDB lineage: Bacteria > Bacillota > Clostridia > TANB77 > CAG-508 > UMGS1663. The sequence goes on along the minus strand of CASCUT010000069.1, from coordinate 1,444 downwards.
TGACAAAGTACTAATACATCTAAAGGATCATTATCTCCTGCATATGTTCTTGGAATAAAACCATAGTTTGCTGGATAATGAGTTGAAGTATATAAAACTCTATCCAATTTTAGCATTCCAGTTGGTTTGTCTAGTTCATATTTATTCCTTCCACCTTTTGATATTTCAATTACTGCTACAAAATTATCTTTTTTGATTCTTTCTGGATCAATGTCATGCCATATGTTCATATGATTTTCCTCCTTTTTTATTTTTCTTATCTATTTTAGGTCATTTTTATGAAAAAGTCCATAGCTATTGCAAATTTTCTGTAATATTGTTGTTTTGTTTTTCTTTCTATCCTTTATCTACTCTTTCTTTTCGACTACTATTTTATTCTTATTTCTGTTTTATTTTTTCTTACCTCTTTTTATATAATGGCAAACAAAAAGAAAAGACAAATTTAGTCTTCTACTTGCCTTTTCTTTTTGTTTATTTCTTTTCTTAATTTTCTACAAAGAGAGTTAAATCCTATTCCAGACAAATAACCAATCGTTTTTCCTGATAGATATTTTTGACACATAGCATATTGATTCCATTGCTTTTCACTTGGATTTTTCTCATTTTCGCTCATATATCCTATTAAAGCTTCTATACTATTTTTATAACAATCCTTCTTTTCTTGTTTTTCTATTCCTATTTTTCCATAATCTGTTTCTTCTTTTTGACATTTTAATATTTCTATATTTTCTTGCATTACCACTTCACCTTGTATAATTCTGTTATCTCAACATCCAATGCTTTTGCTAAGCGTACCATCACAAATAAGCTTGGACCTTTTATATTATTCTCAATATCATTGATATGAGTGGTCGATATTCCACTTCTTTCTGACAATCTATTTAAGGTTACTTTTTCTCTTTGTCTTACTTCTTTTAATAAAATTTCAACATGCATTTTTCCTCACCAAAGCCTAGTATATTTTTCCTTATTTAAACATAGAATCAATCCGCTATGGCGGAATTTGGAAAATTATCACTAAATTTTATGGTTTATCTTATTACAATGTTTTTTCTTCTATGTAGGTAATCAATTATTTTTGCCGGTTTTACTCCTTTCTTTTAATTTTACCTCTATATTAATATTTATCTTTTGAAATTTTACCATTCTTTTACATTTGTATCTTTTCGTCTTACTTGCTTAACATAATTATTCTGTATAAAGTTTTAAACTCCTTGTCATTTCTTCTTATTTTTCCACTTTTTTATTTTTTTATCAACTTTTTTATATTTTTTTCCATTTCACTATTGACAAACCCACCATACTCGTATTATAATGTATTTTGTCAGTTACAAAACAATATGCAGATGTGGCGGAACTGGCAGACGCACAGGACTTAAAATCCTGCGGTTGAATAAACCGTGCCGGTTCGATTCCGGCCATCTGCACCATTAGAACCTCAAGT
>CASCUT010000068.1 GCA_949155365.1 uncultured Clostridia bacterium | reverse complement strand
GAATAGAATGTTTTTAATTATAGTTTTATCAATAGTTGGTGTTGTTCTGGTAAGTAATAAAATAGAAAATGAATAGCAAAAAATGTTCCTCGAATTTTTTCGTTAGTTCAAAACCATTGAAGGAGTAAGTATAAAAAGTCATAAAAAAACTTAACGACATGAAGTTATGCAGGTTTGAATGAAAAAAGATATAAAAAAACAAATAAATTTAAAAATTACGACAAAAATACCAAAAACGCTTGATTTTCCAAGCGTTTTTGTGGATTTTTTAACTCAAATTTGATATAATTTAGTTGCTTAAAAAAAATAACCAAAGGAGTTGAAAAATCTATGAATAATATATCACAAATATCAATATTTGACTATACCGAAATAGAAAATTTAGGAGATTTAGCAAAATTAAAATTGTTTTTAGAAAATGTAGAAGATGGTGAGTTATGTGAAACACTTGAAAAAGAAAGAAAAAATGGAAGAAACGATTATCCAGTAAGAGCAATGTTAAATTCGATATATGCAATGAAAATATTTGAACACAGAGGCATTGAATCACTAAGAAGGGAATTAAAAAGAAATTCTCAATTAAGAACATTATGTGGGTTTAATGAAGGAGAATATAAATTTTTAAAAAAGAGAAAACATCTAGTACCACCAGCACGAGTATATAGTGGATTTATAAAAAAATTAAAAAAATATAAAAGAGAAATAAAAAAGATAAATGAAAAATTAATAAAATTTATGTATGAAAATTTAAAAGATTTTGGAAAAGATTGTGCAGTAGACGGAAAATATTTAGACACATATGGAAATCAATTTTACAAAAATAAAGCAAAAGATAATAGAGGAGAACATGAAGCAACAAGTTCATGTAAAACATATTACATGAAAGATGGAACAACAAAGAAGGAATGGCATTATGGATATAGAGCACATATAATATGTGATGCAAATTATGGATTACCAATAAAAAGTAAAGTAACGCCAGCGAATAATTCTGAACAAACACAATTAGATAATATGATAGAAGAAATGTCACAAGGCGAAGAAAGATATAAATTAGAGAAAATGGAAAATCTAATGGGAGATGCAGGATATGACAATGGAGTAAGAAATAGAACATTAAAAGAAGAATATAACATAAATCCAATAATAGATATAAGACATATGTGGAAAGAGGAAAAATATAGAGAAGTAGAAAATCAAGAGCTAGCATATAATGAAGATGGAGAAGTATTTTTAATAATAGATATAGAAAAACAAGAATACGAAAAACTAAAATATTTAGGATATGATAAAGAAAATGAAGCATTAAGATATGGAAGATATACAAAGGGAAAAAAAGTATATAGAGTGCCATTGTCAACAGACAATAGAATATTTGTACCAGTAGCAAGAGATAGTAAAAAATTTAAGACAAAATACAAAAAGAGAACAGAAGTAGAAAGATTAAATGGAAGGCTAGATAGAGACTATATGTTTAATGACCATTTTATACGAGGACAAGAAAAGATGGAATTAATGGTGGACTTAAGTTTTCTGGTAATGTTAACGATGGCAAAAGGACATATAAAAAATAAGCAAAAAAATATAAGAAGTTTGGTTGCGTAAGAAAATACAAGAAGTTATGTAAATACGCAACAGGGATATTATGCCCTTTTTTTATGGAAAAAAATGTAAATAAATAATATATAAAAAATAAAATTAAAAATTTAAGATATTAACAAAATATGTAAGTGTAAAATCTAAATAAAAACAAAAAAATGGGACAAACGAAAAAATTCGCTATAAAAAATATGTGAAATTTATATGTATTGTGATATAATAATTACATAAAAATAAAGAAAGAGGTAGAATATGGAAAAAATTAATAAGGTTTTATGGGGAGT
>CASCUT010000067.1 GCA_949155365.1 uncultured Clostridia bacterium | reverse complement strand
TTGAATAAACCGTGCCGGTTCGATTCCGGCCATCTGCACCATTAGAACCTCAAGTGTTTCGTAAGATTAAGCTTGAGGTTTTAATTATAAAAATTACAGATTTCCTAACATATTTTTAATTTTGGGTATTTTACAAATTTGTTATGAAGTGTTTTGAAATGTTTTTGAACATTTACCTAATTGCCGTTAGATAATTGTTCTTTTTTTATATCATTTTCATCTTTCGTATCATATCTTTCTGTAGTTCTTATACTTGAATGACCTAGCCACTTTTGTATTTCTTCCATTGGTACACGATTTCTTAAAAGTAATGTTGCACATGAATGCCTTAAATCGTGAAGTCTTATTTTCTTAAAGTTATTGTCATTAATAATTTTAGAAAAAGATATTTCTAAAATAAATAAGAAAAAATTGTATTGCAACAACATTTATGAAGATGGCAGAACTTGCAAAGAAATCGGCTCTTTTAAGTTAAAACAAAAGATGATTAATGATGATGATGATTTAAGAACTTATAGAAATGTTTATCAAAAACTATTGTTAAGAACAAGAAGAAATCCAGATAATATACAATATCAAAAGGAATTTGAAAAGTTTAAAGAAAATAATAGAAAGATGAGAGAAAAACTTGATAAAGGCAAGGTTATTTATGAAGAATATGTAGAATGGTTGAATGGAATATAGAAATTAAAAGAGGTTTAAAATGAATTTAGTAGAAATGAAACAATCAGTAGATATGCTTTATGATGAGTGGGATTTAGGAAAAACACCTTCGCATTCTAAAGGGAAAGTTTGTGCTTGGATTTATTTGTTTGAAATAATTGAAGAAACTGAAAAAATGGTTATTAAAAAAGAAAATGGTAAAGTTATTGGAATATGCGGATATGCAAAATGGAATTCAAAGAAACACATAATTAGAAAAAAGTTTTTTCATATTTTGAAAACAATACTTATATGGAGTCCATTCGTAAAAGATAAAAAGGCTATTTATAAATATAATAATGATTATGACTATACACCAGAAGAATTAGTAAATTATTTTGATGGAGAGATAAGCATTTTAATTTTAAATTCAAATTATCGTGGTAAAGGTATTGGAAAGAAAATGCTTTCACAAGTATTTGAATATGCTAAAAATGATAATATGAAAAATATTCAAATACTAACAGATGAATCTTGTAATTTCAAATTTTATGAAGCTTGTGGTTGTGAGAAAGTATATGAAAAAGTGATTAATAATGGGGAGCCCGATAAATGTGGAAATACATCAAGTGAAATAGGATATATTTATGAAAAGACTTTGAAAAATAAAAATAAGGAGAATTCATATCGAAATAATAGAATGGTGCAATAATAATCAAGGATTTATTAGTGCAATATTAAGTTTATTAACTTTAATAGTTAGCATAATAGCTATAATTATCTCAATAGTAACATCAAGATTACCTTTTAAGAAAAAGTTATTAGTCACTTGTGGAAGTTTTATTGGAATTGGATTTGAAGGTACAGGGATACATGTTACTGTAACTAATGTCGGAAATCGAAATATTTTTATTAAAAATCTAGGTATAAAAGTTGAGGGACAAGTTTTTACAAATATAAAGACAATAGAAGAAAGTAGAATAATGTTAAACTCTAGCAAAACAACTACACAATACTTTTATAATTCTGAATTTTCCGTTTTTTCTAAAATACAACAAAATAAAAAAGCATATGCTTATGCAGAAGATTCAGAAGGAAAAACATATAAAAAGTATATATGTAAAGTTAAAAATTTAGTGAAATAATTGAAATAAAATATTGAAATCATAAAAATTGTAAAATTAAAAAGGAAGTTCTGTTTATAAACAGGGCTTCCTTAATATTAATGACTTACATAGCAAAATGCTATGGACACTAATGTAATAATAGTATATGAAAATTTTAAAATTATATGCAATAAAAAACGATAGCCTTTTGAGCTATCGGATTATAATGATTACGTTCTTTTCAGAACGGACACTAATGTTTTATTAATTTAATTATAAACTATTCCATGGCAGAAAGTCAAGCAAAATTCAGAATTTTATTCTGTAGGTTTGTCAAACATATGTCACACTTTCTTAGAAACATCTATTATTAAAGTA
>CASCUT010000066.1 GCA_949155365.1 uncultured Clostridia bacterium | reverse complement strand
CTTTTACAGCAACTAATCTTATCAGGTTTTGTTTTTCTTTGTTCAATTTTATTTCAATTTCTTCCTCATTTTCATTCACATTTTTTGAAAATAATTCATAAAATTCTATTTCAAATTCTTGATTAAGTCTTGTAATATAATCATCTAATTGTTCTTGATTTATATTAACACTTGTCCTGATTTCTTTTTCTTCTTCATTAACTTCGACAGGTACAAAAACATCTGCTATTCCTAATGCAAAAAATTTTGTTAATTGTTCAATATAACTACTTCTAAAATTTATTTTATCAATATAAAATTCTTCGTTTTTGTTCTTCAGTAATGTCATCGATTCAATAAATTTTGAAATAAATTCTTGCTTTTCTTCTTTCGATTTTTTGTTCCATTCTTGTTTTAAAGTTTCATTTAATTTGTTATATTTTATTAGTTTTTCTCTTTCAATATCTCTATCAGCCATTATATCCATAAGGTGCTTTAGCTGGATGTACTTTTTCTAATGCCATTTCTTCCATAGCTCTTTTTGTTCTTGCTCCAATTTCTTTTCTTTCTCGTTGACCAAATACTAAATTCATTCCCAATATCATTTCACCATTTGCAGTAGATACATCATAAGGCTCTAATATTAGTTCTATTTTAACATCATGTTCTTCACAATAATTTAAAAACAAAAAACCATCATAATTGTTTCTAGTTAATCTATCTACCTTAATAGCAACTATTACTTCAATTTTGTGTGATTTAATATCCTTTAGTAATCTTTGCATTTCTGGTCGCATTAAGTCTTTTCCAGAATGTCCTGCATCATTGTATACATCTACAATATCATAATTGTTTTTCTCACAATATTCTTGAATCAATAGAGTAACCATTATCTCTTTGGTCATCTGTTGATACTCTTACATAAATTCCACATCTCATAAAATATTACCTCCTACTTTACCTGTGAATTTTTTAATGTTTTGTATACCAAAATTGTAAAAAAACTTTTAAATTTTTTTACCCTTCTATATGTTTGCTCAAAAAAGTGCATCTTCGCACCCCTAGTTTTGGAAAAAATTTATAATTTTTTTATTCTCTCATATGTTTCCTAAATAAAACACACTTTTGCAAGCTAGTTTTCAAAAGTTTTTTATAAAATTTCAAAATTCTAGTATTTCATCATTTGGTTTTAAACCTTGTATTACTTCAAACTCAAACATAAAAAATGCCCTCCTTTCCAAAAGAGAACATTTTTGATATTTTTATGAAGTTTAATTCATCTTTTCTAAAAATGAAAAACTTACGAAACTCTTTATAGTTCGTAAGTTGTGATAATTTGGAGCAGGTAGCGGGAAGCCTTATGCTATTTCAAGCCATTTACTCGCACTTTGTTGTAATTTTTGTTTCATAATGTAAAATAGCATACAATTTCTCACAATAAAATAAAGAAAATTTGCTATTTTCAACATAAGCACATACCCAAATGCAAAATATGTGAACCTTGTGAAACATTTTGGGGCAAAAGGGTTGTTAGAGAAAAGCATTTTTCCTGACCACACGAAAGCGAAACTCGCCCAGCGAGTTTCTAGTGTGTTAGAAACTCAAAGAAGTTTATCTAAGTAAATTCAATGTAAATATTTTAGTAAGTCTTTGTAAATCTGCCCTATAAATCGTAATTTTTTGTTCTAATTAAATTATTTACTTGCCTCTTTTATAATCAAACTATCCATTTTATTTTGTTTGGAATCACTTCTTTAAAACATTTCATTTATAATTAAAATATATAAAATTAAATATTATACTAGTTAATTTACTCTTATTCAGAATATCAAAATATTGTGTCTAACTAATAATTTATATGTTTTTAGTTTTATTCAGTTTCATCATCATCGTCTGCCTCTTCTAAAGGCGAATATCCATGACTAATCAGCCAATTAGAACTTTCATTAAATTGTTTCATTCCTATTGTACTATCTTCATATAAAAACAATTTACAGATAGTTTTATGCACAACAGCCCAAAAAAGTTCTTCACCTTTTGGAATCTCTATTTCATTTTGTTTATAATATTTTATTATTCTATCCTTATCAAAACTTGTAAATAATTCGCATATTTTTTCTATATTATTATACTCTTCTTCATCGTCATACTCTTCTTCATCGTCATATTCTTCTTCATCGTCATATTCTTCTTCATCGTCATATT
>CASCUT010000065.1 GCA_949155365.1 uncultured Clostridia bacterium | reverse complement strand
AAATACCTTGTTCAGCAAAAGGAGCGCTATTTATAATAGTTGTAAAGTGGTGTTATACAATAGATTTATGAATAATAAAAAAACAGAAGAACTAAAAGAAATTAACAAGTTATTACCAACAGTACACCTGCCACCTTGTACTTTCAAGCGTACTTTATTAGATCAGCTAATATATACAGAAAATTTGTTAAAGAAAAAAGGAAAATTTTCAACACAACATATTAAAATTCAAACACCAAAACAACTTGCACTTCTAATTGTATTAGCGATTAAAGAAAAAATTTTTTCGTTAGAAATAGTAAACTTTTCTTTTGATTTAGAAATTGTAGAAGCAGCGAAGAGATATGATCCTTTTATAGAAAGAATTGAAACCAATATTCATGAAAAAGATGCTTCCGATTTGTCAAGAATAAAATATGTATTAAACTCTAAATACTGGCTGAGAAGAGAATTGGGCGTTTATGCTCGCAAAAAAGATAATTATGAAATTGTTGGTGATGCATATAGATACATTATAAAAAAAATTATAGACTCTTGCGGTCATAACGAACATAAACAGCGTAACATCTGCCGTAATTTTATTTTATTTGATGTTATAAATGACATTTTTCTTGATGAATTTCACGGAAATATAGAACTAATTGTTTATATATATACAGTATTGCATGAACTTTTAGCAGAGGATTTTCATTTCCTGCACCAAAATTCCAAATGTTATCTAAATTATTCATATGTTCTCACGAACAATTGTGACAAATTAGATTATTTAAATAAAGCTCTGGAACTTGTAAAGATATCAAAAGCAATGATTGAGAACAAATATGAAGAAAAAAATAATGAAAGGTTACTAATTACTTTAGCTCACACACAATATACATTGGCTACAATTCTCTGCGAAATATGTAGAATACATAATTTTCTAAATATTGAAGAGAATGATAGTGCAATAAATGTCATTAGTGAAGCTGTTTATTCACCATATAATAGTGATGATTTTCAACGAGAACGTAAGAAAAAAACAGTGCAAGGAATAAACAGTTTTATGCAAAATGCAATAAATAATTATAAAGAACTCAATATATCTTCAGAAAATCGTAATCAATTAGATAAACTGATCAATGTATTTTTATTAGATTACTAAAATGACTATTGTCATAATTTGATTTCTTTATGCGTAAAGCAGGCGGCACTTCTTTGAGAAAGGATATGCCGTCTTGTGTTTCTGTATTACGCTTACATCAGTAAACAGTAGATAGGTTCTTTCCAAGATTAGTTGAATTCAGTGTAGAAAAGTTCATGGAACAATAGGTAGTGTAAAATAATTTGTGTCTCTGGTAAAAAATGGCTCCTTTTTGGTAAGAATTAAGATATGTCAATTCTTATGGAAAAAGAGTATTTTTATGGCAGTTGCAAAGGAACAAATTCGACAAATCATCTCACAAAATAACATTAGCAGCGTGGAAGGTGTTTATTCCCTCCTCAAAGAAAGCTTTAAGGACATTTTTCAGGAGCTTATGGAAACAGAGCTGGATGCCACTCTTGGTTATGAGAAAAATCAAAAGGGTGATCTACTGACAGATAATAAAAGAAACGGCAATTCGACCAAGACGCTTAAAAGCCAATATGGTGAATTCCAGATTGATGTGCCCAGAGACAGAAACGATGAATTTGAGCCAATGTTAATTCCTAAGTACCAAAGAGATATCTCTGGAATCGAAGAAAAAGTGATCTCACTATATGCACGTGGAATGAGTACCCGTGATATCCATGACCAGTTAAATGATCTGTATGGGATCGAAGTGTCCGCCGAAATGGTCAGCAAGATCACGGATAAGATCCTGCCGCAAGTAAAAGAATGGCAGTACCGCCCTTTAAATCCAATCTATCCTTTTGTATTCATGGACTGCATCCACTATAAAGTCCGGGAGGATGGAAGGATACTGAACCGCGCTGCATACATCGTACTGGGCGTCACAGTAGAGGGGTACAAAGATATCCTAAGCATTACGGTAGGCGCAAACGAGACAAGCAAGTTTTGGCTTGGCATGTTAAATGACCTGAAAAACAGGGGCGTAAAAGACGTAATGTTCTTCTGCGTAGACAGTCTCCCGGGATTTAAGGAGGCGATACAGGCAGTATATCCACAGGCAGGTGCATTCTGCGGAGCGCAGCGTCCACAGATGCGTTTTAGAGCGGCCGCCTTG
>CASCUT010000064.1 GCA_949155365.1 uncultured Clostridia bacterium | reverse complement strand
TGTATATTATGGATACAAACCATTTGAAATTTAAACTGATAATGGCACTGAATTTACTTGGAATCAAAGTAAAATTAAAAAGATACATCCTATGGATGAATTATGTTTGAATGAAAATATTTTTCATCATACTATAAGACCTCTTACTGACGGACAGTTTTTCATTAAATAAAAAAAGAGTATTTATATACCTAACATAATTTGCTTTTTAAAATAGAAATGTGACACCCTTTCTGATACAATTATATAAAAATAATAAAACAAAATAGTATCGAGGTGTCACATGAATAAATTATATAATACCCAAAAAGAAATAACAACTAATTTAAGAAAATTTCTTAAAGAAAATTCTTCTTTACACAAACCACAGTTAAACTTTATTCCAGAACTTATATTTGGCTTGATTTGTGGTGAATCTGTTGTTACTAGTGATATTGCTAGAACTTTAAAAGATGAGTTTACTTTAATACAGCACGATTCTATTACAAAAAAGAATTAGACGATTACTTAAAAACAATAAAATACATCTTATTATTGACCACATGTATTGTAAAGAAAACTACACTGTTTTAATGGTATCCATGAGAATTGGTACTCAAGGTATTCCAATCTGCTTTAAATGTTTTGATGGTATCAGAGATCCTGAAGCTTTTTATGATTCTACTATTATCAATATTGTTAATGAAGCTTATTCCATATTTAAAGATAAAAATTTTAATATTGTGTTTCTCGCTGATAGATGGTTTAATTCTAAAGCATTACTAAATCACATTGATAATCTTGGTTGTAAATATGCCATTAGACTAAAAAGTAATTTAAAGATTTCTGTTTTTGATAAAAAAGAAGGACATAGAATACACAAATACTCTGGGGATTTAATTTCTTGGAAACATAAGTCTTTATATTACGAAGATGTTCTGATTTATGAAGGTTTTTCATACATAACAAATATTGCTGTTAGTAGAAAATGTGCTAATGATAATGAACCTTGGATTATAACGACAAATGGAAATCCAAATGAAGCAATTAGAGATTATGCCCATAGATTCGGCGGCGTTGAGTGTCTTTTTAAAAATCAAAAATCAAATGGATTTTATTTAGAAAAAGTTTGTACTGCTTCCTTAAACTCCTTTATTAATCTATATTCACTACTTTGTTTTTCTATAACATTCCTAGTTATAATTGGTACTGATTACTGTAAGAATACAAAAAGCTATAAAAAAACAAAAATAACCACTCATAAAAATATTAATGGAAAAAAAGTTAGAGTAAAGTCATTATTTAATACTGGCTTAACAATATTCAAAATAGCTTTTAATTCTTTAAAATATATAAAAATCTCTTATAAATTTATTTTATATGATATATAGCTATCCTAAATTTAGTATTCAAAAAAATTTTGGTAAAACATCAAAATCTTTTTTCGGTGGAAATAATTATTTAAAATTATAAAATTTACAGTTTTTTTATTTTATAACTTTAAATTTTCTTTTTTCTTTAACAAACAAAAGTATGAAAAAGACAACTTTAGGGCTTACTTTTGTACCTAAAATTGTCTTATATATCAACGCTTTAAGAAAAACTGTCAGTCAATGAGAATTGTGTAAGGATCTTCAGCAGTACCATCTCCTTCAGCTGTTCTTATTCCAGGCTTTAGTGAAACGGACGGGCGAACGCCGTAGGAGCTATACACAGAGTTGAGGCTCAAGTAGCCATTCGTGCTCACACAGAAGCCGTTAGCGTAGTAGTAGTCGAAATTGCTGGGCGACAGAGACCACCAGTACTGGTTAGTGTACAAATAATAACTATTATTACTACTTGTTTGTCCTCCTGCTAACATTATTTCATCACTTGTTAGTAAAGCTACTGGATAGGTTAATGCCCCATTCCCATTTTCTTCGCTTACTGTAAAGGCATCATTTTTATTGCTACAATTTATATCTGGTTTTCTCGTTGTATCTCTTCTCTCTTTTGGACTATAGTATAAGCGATTATTTGCATTTCCATCTTTTGTCCATCCATTTGAGTTTCCCATACTTCTATCATTACACCATACTGTATCTTCTAAATATGTTGTATATTCTGTCATAGTCTCTCCATACCATTTATCGATTGTTGTTTTAATTGTGGAGTTTGTAGTATTTGTTTGCATCTCTTCCATTGCTTTATCTATTGTTGTTCCATTTTTTAGTGTTATATAATATGGAGAGCTAGTTCCTGTATAATACACATAACTTACACTACTAC
>CASCUT010000063.1 GCA_949155365.1 uncultured Clostridia bacterium | reverse complement strand
AAGCTGAGGCAGAAAACTTTCAAAGTTTTCCACCCCAACTATTGACATTCAGCCTTACTTTTTATCCTTGCTTCTTTTTAATAAAATTCCAAGAATCTTTACACATATCCTCTAATGTTTTTTCTGCTTTCCAATGTAATTCCCTTTCTGCTTTTTCTGGATTTGAATAACAAGTAGCAATATCGCCCTCTCTTCTTGGTGCTATTTTATAAGCAACTTTTTTCCCTGTTGCCTTTTCAAATGCTTTTACCATATCTAATACACTATATCCCATTCCTGTTCCTAAGTTATAAATAAACAAACCTTGTTTTTCTTTTTCTAATTTTTCTAATGCTTTTAAATGGCCTTTTGCCAAATCTACTACATGAATATAATCTCTTATCCCTGTTCCATCTGGTGTATCATAATCATTTCCAAATACCGATAGTTCTGGTAAAATTCCTGCTGCCACACGAACCACATAAGGCATTAGATTATTAGGAACTCCTTGTGGCTCTTCTCCTATCAGTCCACTTTCATGAGCTCCTACAGGATTAAAATAACGCAAAATAGCAATATCCCAAGTAGAATCTGACATATAAATATCTTTTAGAATTTGCTCAATATATAACTTTGTTGTTCCATATGGATTCGTCGTTCCTCCCGTTTTACAATCTTCTGTTAAAGGGATTCTTTCTGGTTCTCCATACACGGTAGCAGAAGAACTAAATACAAATTTTTTCACTTGATATTTTCGCATTGTATCTAGTAACACCAATGCTCCAGAGATATTATTTGTGTAATATTCAATCGGTTTTTTAACCGATTCTCCTACAGCTTTAAATCCTGCAAAATTTAGTACACTATCAATTTGCGGATTTTCCTCAAATACTTTTTCTAATGCTTCTCTATTTAAATAATCTAATTCATAAAATTTAAATTCTTTCCCTGTTATACTTTTAATTGCTTCTAATGCTTCTCTTTTACTATTAGAAAAGTTATCAATTACAATTACTTCTTCTCCTTTTTGTAATAATTCAACAACCGTGTGGCTTCCGATATATCCTGCACCACCAGTTACTAAAATTGCCATTTTCATTCCCCCCTTATTTTCTCACTTCTATTCATATAATTTTTGATATATTTTATAATCTCTCATAATTTTTCTCACATAATTGTTTGTCTCTTTAAATGGTATATGTTCTAAATCAGATCCATCTTCTTTTATCACTTTTTCTTCTATCCATCTGTCTACATTTCCCATTCCTGCATTGTAAGCAGTAAGAGCCAATCCTTGGTTTCCTTCATAATGCTCTAATAGATATGCAAAATAATTCGTTCCAATTTTGATATTAATTTCAGGATTATAGAGTGCTTCTTTTACTACAATCTCTTCTCCTATTTCATTTGCTCTTTCAATTGCTGTTGTTTCCATTAATTGCATTAATCCAATTGCTCCACTCGAAGACTCGATGTTTCGTTTAAAATTGCTTTCTGCTTTTATAATAGCAAATACTAGCAATGGATCTAGCTGATTTTCTTCTGCATATCGATATACATATTCATGATATTCTAATCGATATATTTTTTTCAATATGATATTTTGAGGTTTCACAATTGCTATTAAGAAAATCAATACCATTACTGTGATAACCACGATTAAAGTTGTTCTCTTTCTCAATCTTTTCTTCTCCTTCAACATTCCCTCTTTTGTATTTTTATGTCTAAAAAATCTGTATCACATGTTTTTATCCTAAAAAGGTTAAGCAAAAAACTCTGTCCTGTTGTCTTACTGTTGTCTTACCATTGTCAAAAAACTCCGTCCCCTTGTCTACGTTGTCTTCCGTTATCTTGTTCTGTTGTCTTCTTTTTTATTTGGCTTCATACCAGTTTTGGGCTTCTGATACTTCTACTTTTAATGGTACAGATAGCGAGATTGCTCCTTCCATACTTTTTCTTAATATTTCTTTTGCTTTTTCTTTTTCTTCTATTTTGGCTTCTAATATTAATTCATCGTGTACTTGTAAAATGATATTGGCATCCAGTTTTTCTTGTTGTATTTCTTTTTTTAAGTTTATCATTGCTATTTTCATGATATCTGCTGCCGTTCCTTGGATTGGTGTGTTCATGGCTGCTCTTGCTCCAAATTGACGTACCATATAGTTACTTGATTTTAATTCTGGTAAATATCGTTTACGTTGAAATAATGTTTCTACATATCCCTTTTCTTTTGCCTCTTCTACTATTTGAGTCATGAAATTTTGGATACCACTATATTTTTCTAAGTATTGGTCTATATATTGTTTGGCTTGTTTTCTAGAAATTCCTAATTGCTCGGCTAATCCAAAATCACTAATTCCATATACAATTCCAAAATTAACTGCCTTTGCCTTGGATCGTTCTTCTTTTGTTACTTCTTCAATTGGAATTCCAAGAACTTTGGAGGCTGCTTGTTTATGAATGTCTTCGTTGTTTCGAAATGCCTCTAACATATGCTCATCTTGTGAGATATGTGCTAATACTCGTAATTCAATTTGAGAATAGTCAGCATCGATAAAAATATATCCTTCTTTTGGTTTAAATACTTTTCTTAATCTTTTTCCTAATTCTAGTCTTGTTGGTATATTTTGTA
>CASCUT010000062.1 GCA_949155365.1 uncultured Clostridia bacterium | reverse complement strand
TTTGACTGGCAAAAGGAATTATTAGAAAGAGAAGAAAACAAGCTAAAATATGGCGGTGATTTAAGTAAAAAAGACCGTATGCTATTTGATGTCTTGTATCTCGGAAAAACTTTAAAAGAATGTCAACAAGAAGATAAATTATTATATATGGCTAATCTTGAAAAACTTAAAAAATTTAGAGTTGAGTATATAACAAATAATATGGAAGTTCCAAAAACTCGTATAAATATTTATATCACTGGTAAAGGCGGTGAAGGTAAAGACACGGCAAGTCGTGCTATTGCTAGGGCTTTATATCCTGATATAGAAAATGACGAAGATATATTTTTTGAAGTAGGGGCTGACAATGCAACATATGAAGGTTATGACGGACAACCTGTTTTAATTTGGTCTGAATATAGGGCTTATACCCTACTTGAAGCCTTTAAGGGTAGAGAGAACCTTTTTAAAATTTTTGATACACACCCTCATAATGCTAGGGTTAATATAAAATTTGGCTCTGTTAAACTTGTTAATACTGTTAATATCGTCAACAGTGTTGAAGATAGAAATGTATTTTTAGATGGTTTAGCGGGGGAATATGTAGATAAGGCGGGGAATTTGAGAACCGCTGAAGATAAAGGACAAAGTTATAGAAGATTCCCTATTGATATGGGGTTATCTGATGAAGAAATAACTATAAGGTTAAGCAAATATTTTTCTGGCGAAAGTGATGATCCACAAGAATTTGAAATCTGGAAAAAGATTAAAGGAAATTTTAGAAAAGTAAGGTCATTATGTAGGGGGAATGAAGAAAAAGCCCGCTTCTATGAAAATAAAATATTAAAGGGTTTACCTGAAAAAATAAAGGAATTATTAGCAAACGAACAAGATTTGACTGACGCTGAAATTGACGCTTTACTTGCTGATTATGGCGAAGAAATAACAGACGAAGAACCAAAACAACAAGAGCCACAAGAACAAAAAGATATTGATTTATTAAAAATGGCACAAGATGATTTTTATAATGATCCTGTTGATAATAGTTTTTTTGGTTAAAAGGGGTGAATACTAATGAAAGAAATAAACGAACAAGTTTTTAAAAATACATACTTATTATTTTATGATAATTATAAAAAAGGTAATTATATTATAACTGCTTATGTTGATGAAAAATTCAATAAATTTTTAAATATCTTAGATTTAGATTTAATGGAAAATAGTTATTATATTGAAGAATCAAATTATAATACTGATACAAAAATATAAAAGAAAGGAAGAACAAAAAAATGAAAACAAAGACAATAAATGAAAAAACATTTTCAAGTAAGTTTTTAAAACTTGACGGAAAATATTATGATAATAAAGGCAATATTACATTGTTCTTTTTAGATAAAGACAATAAAAAATATATGTTAAATTTCAATGATAAAACTTATGTTTTTAATTATTCAATAATTGAGAAAGAAAAAACAACAGATGATATTTTAAAAGAATGGATCGGTAATTCTTCATCTGTTGAATTTTAAAAAAATGGCTTCTACTGCTATAAGGCGGTAGGGGCTTTTTTTGATCTGTTGACTTCTGATATGTAAAAATTATAAAATCAAATTATAAGTTATTTATATATATCTTTATACAGATATTAAAAGTTTTGATGAACTAGCGTTCCTTAAGTATTCGCCTTTTGTATATTAGGTAATAAAAAATATATATTCTTTTTGGGAAGTTATGAATTAAAAAACAAACTTGTAAGTTTAGGAATTGGTATTTATTACATACCATTGAAAAGTAAAAAAGAGTATAAAAGTTTAGGCAATATGGCAATGTAAAAGTTGCTAATATTTTAAAACTTAGTCATATAACAACAAGAAAAAGTTGTTATTTTTTGGTAGAAAATCACTCCTGTCGTAAGGGGTATTGGTTTACAAAATGCTTAGTCATTTTGGTTTAAAATCTCCTCTTATTACAAAAAGAAATCTTATGATTTTTTTATAATATTTAAGACAGTGAAGAAAACACTTTATCTAAAAAATCACAAAAAGGAAAAAAACCTTTTAAAAAAAATACATCTAACTTTTTAGAATTTTAGCGTATTACGCTTTAAGAGAAAAAAGCAAAATGCGCTTGATCGGGTTGTGGTATCTAATAGCAAGATGAAACCGCCGATCCTCTTTTGCTCTGGCTATTGTAAAAGCCTTTGCTAATTCTAATGCTTATATTGCTATATGTAACTAATAACCATGTGATTAATTATAAGATATAACATAAATAACCGTGTATTTGATGGCGAAAACGCCTTTTTTTCTTACCTGCTGATGTCTTTTATCTACATTGAGGGGAAAAACTTGTTTTTCCCCGCTCAATGTAGATAAAAATGGGTTGAGTAAGAATTAAGAAGGTGATCTATTTCTTGATTAATACGTATTAATTTTGCTAATACGTATTAAATTGCTAATACGTCTTTAATACGTATTAATTTGCTAATACGTATTAATTTTGCTAATACGTATTAATTTCTTGGAAATCTTAAAAAATAATACGTATTAAATTGCTAATACGTATTAAGCCGCTAATACGTATTAATTTGAAATATAGCCCGCCTACGGGCGGGGCTGAAAAAAGATTATGAGAATAAAAACAATAAGAATAAAATTTTTGATTTGAAAGGAGAAAAAACAATATGAAAAAATACTTTTTAATAATACAACCTGATAATTTTAAAAACCCTGAAAAGGTGGAAAGAATAATTATATTTGATGAAGATAAATGTTTAAAATTCG
>CASCUT010000061.1 GCA_949155365.1 uncultured Clostridia bacterium | reverse complement strand
GATTTTAATTTTGAAAATCATACGATAAAAGTAGATGGAAAAGGGCAAAAGGAAAGATTAGTACCACTTACACCATTTATAGTAGATTGTTTTAAATTATACAAATATACATATTATAATACTTTTAAAAAAGAGTTTGCTCCTGGAGAAACTCTTATACGAACTCAAGATGATGAGAGTGCTTCTAAAAATACAATATCATTAATTTTTAGAAGATTACGAGAAAAACTAAAAATAAACATACACCCACATTTATTGAGGCATACATTTGCTACGCTATTCCTCGTAAATGGTGGCGATATCAATAGTTTGCAAATAATTTTAGGGCATACAACATTGACCATGGTTCTAAATTATTTGCACCTAGCAAACTTAATAAATATGTCATTGAAAATACAATATAGTCCATTAACAAACATGAAATATCCGATTGGTCAAAAAAAGAACTAGCTCACGCTAGTTTTTTTGCTGGTAGCGAGAAGTGGATTCGAACCACCGACCTGCCGGGTATGAACCGGATGCTCTAGCCAACTGAGCTATCTCGCCATATCAATAAGACAAGTATTATTATAATGGTAATTTTGTATTTTGTCAAGTAAAAAAGAACAATTTTTATAAAATTGTTCTTTCTGTTTATCTTTCATTATTAAAATCATCAATATGACGAATATGTTCCGTTGGTTTTAGAGTAATTGGTTTAATTTCATTAAAAGTAGGATGTTCTACAGTTGTTTTGTTAGAAGAGTTACCTTTCATTTTGCGAGTAGTAAGTCCAATATTTGCTTCATAAGTTTCTGCATTTTTATTTAGTTGTTGGGAACTCTTTTTTAATTCTTCTATTTGCTCAAGTTCTTCTTGAGAGGTTGCATTTTGACTAAAAAATTCAAAATCTTGTTCCTCCTGAGCGGACTCTTCAATAACACCCATAATAATAGAAAGAAGGCTTTTTAGTTCTTCTTGCACTTTATTAAATCGATTTTTAGATGAAGTGATAGCTATATTTTTCATTGTTCTCATTTCTTAGCTATAAGAATGCTAAGAAGTCCTCCTTTCTTTAAATTCTTTTTTAACATAATATTATAGTAACACAAATGAAAGAAAAAATCAAGTTTTTTTCATAAAATAACTAAATTTTTTATTATTTATGTTGATTTGAGAATGGATTGTCAATGAGGGAAACATTTTTGACAGTTGTTTCATAAAAAGGAGTATCAAAATAATCAGATTCATCGCCAACAACAAACAAAGATAAATCAAATAGATAGGTTCAAACAATGTTAAAATAAGGTTATTGCTAAAAGAAAGAGAAGAATAATGTCGAAAAAGTACGATAAAAAATGCTTGTAAAATATTGGAAGATGGGATAGAATAGAAAAGATTTTTACTAAGAAAGGGGAGAGAAAAACAAATGAAAAAATTATATGGAACCATCATGATACATAAACAAATCATGGATAAAGAAAGAAGAATACAAGAGAATATTAATTATTATAAATTAAAGAATAAAAAATATGGAATTGAAATTGTAAAAGAAAATGAAGAAAAAGAAAAATTAGAGATAGCCAATGTTAGCAATGTAACAGATAGTGAAGAAGCAATTAATCACATTTTAAGTTTATTAGTTGCAAAACAGATTATGCCAAATGATGCAGATGTAATTGATGATTTAGTAAAACAATATGTTTAAGGAAAATGGGGCAGAAAGAAGAGTTTATTCCACTCTTCTTTCCGCTCTATTTCCATTTATTTTCTCATATTCTTTACATTTTATTTTATATTCTAATTGCTGTGTTAAATAACGATAATACATATACCCTTGTTCGTATTGTAAAATAGGATTGAAAGTAGCATCTCCCATTGATGGGTCAAAATTTTCATAAGGAGGATAAGGAGGATAGCCATAGAAACCAGTAAAATTATTATAATCCATATTTTTTTCCAAAGAAATCCCCTCTTTCTTTATTAATGTATGAGTTATTTGCAAAAATATGCCTTTATAAATTAAAATTAAAAATAGGTAAGTAAGTAATGAAAAGAAAAGTATAAAAAGCAGAGAAGATACCTTGAAGTAATTTTCCAATAAAATAGGCTTTTAGTGAAATATCAGATTTTGCAATAATGCTATATACTTGTAATAAAACGGAAAGACCACCAAAACCTAATAAAAAAGCAGTAAAAATAAGATTGATAGAGATTTGCTTGCAAGGGATAGAAGCCACTTGCATTACACCATTGGTAAGTTCTAAGATGCCACATACAAAAGAAGTAGAAAAGCGAATGTCTTCTATCCCAAAAATTCTAAAAAGTGGGGCAAAGCAAGAAGAGACAAAAGAAATTAGTTTACTATTATTCAAAATAGATAAGATGACACTAAAAAGAACAATAAATCCTCCAATGGTAATGACAGTTTTAATAGCAGATAAAATACTTTTTCCTAAAATATCCCCCAAATTAGAAAAATCAACATATTCTTTTTCCTCCCTTCTTCTTTGGGAAAAAGAAGAATACGAAGAACTTTTATCAAGTTTCCAAAAGCGAAATAGAATACCAACACTAAGACAAGCAAGAATATGGGTAATAAGAAGTAGAAGACCAATGGTACTATTACCAAATAAAGAAATTCCAACGGTTCCTAAAATAAATAGTGGACCAGAATTATTAGTAAAAGCAAGCATTCTTTCTGCTTCCTCTTTCGTACAAAGACCATTTTCTCTTAAATTTACAACAATTTTGGCACCAGTAGGATAACCACTAATAATGCCCATTATAAAAGGATAACTCCCAATACCAGGAATATGAAAAAGTGGTTTCATAATAGGATTTAATACTCTTCCAAGTTTATTCACAATAGTAGTATAGCTTAATAATTCTGTTGCGATGAAAAAAGGAAGTAAAGAGGGTACAACATTATTAGCCCATAAACGAAGACCTTCTTTTGTAGCAACTAAATTACTATTTGAGAAAATAACTAAGCAAACGGTAAAAAGGCAAAAAAGAATAGGTAGAATATTTCTTCGAAGAGATAAGAAAAGAAACCTAAATTTTGTTTTTTTTAATGC
>CASCUT010000060.1 GCA_949155365.1 uncultured Clostridia bacterium | reverse complement strand
AGGATATATGACAATGCGTTAAGAAAGATGAGAGAGTTTTTAGAGTAAGGCTTTTTAGCCTTAAATCGTATATAATTCATAAAAGATTTTCTTAAAGTAAGAATGAAGAGAACCCCTAAAGTTGGACTAGAGAAAAATCTAGTAAGACTAAGGGGTATTTTTTATGAGATTAATAGATAAGGAACTCTTATTTTTTTTAAAAAGCAAATAATTATCGTTTGTATAGAATTTGAAAAACTGAACATTTTAATGAACGATAAGCATTTGACAAGAAATGCTGAAAATTGTAAAATAGTGTTGAATAGAACGGAAAAATTAAAAAATTGAAAAAAGTTAGCAGTAGAAGCAATTTATGGATGCAAATTGATTAAGGAGACTTTACATTCAGTTCAAACACAAGTGGACTTATTATTATAATCGAAAAAGATGGAGATAATAACAGTCGTCCCTATTCCATAGGTGGAGGGATCAACACAAGTAATTCCTAGTTGATGTATTAACTTATACTAATGTAACGATATACTTTCTAGTTCCTGAAGGGAGAATTTTGAGACATAAGTTTAGAATAACATTAGCCAATAATAGAAAAAGTAACTATCTATATTTCTCAAAAAATAGAATGTAAATTAGAGTAAGTTGGGAAAACTGAATAAATTTATATTAAAAAATTAAGATATATTTATCATTAAGGCTATTTAATATTAATTGATACGAGCATAGTTAGAGACTGGATATAAAGTTTCAACTATGCTCTTTATTTTTACCTTACCTGTTTTATTTTACAAGCAAGGTATTTTTTTTGAGAAGTTTTAATTTTGTGAGTAAAAACCTTTAAAATTTTACGGCTATATGTAGGAGAGACAAGAACCTTTAATTTTAGAAAAAATTTCATTCTAGATTTTTCTTGTAGAAGCCGGAGAAGTAATATGGAGAATTTAATGGAATTAGTTATTCGATTTAAAAAAACAAGATCCGAGATAATTTTGGCAGAGATTTTTGAAATTATTAAATCTATGATGTGGAAGTATATTCACAGAATTAATCAATTTTATAAAGAAGATTTTATGCAAGAATTATTTATAAAAACTTATGAAATAATTGTGAAGTTTGAAATACAAATTGATCCATTTGATTCAGCCTCAATTATAAGAAATCAAAAACAGTTAATCTATTTATTGAAAAGCAAATATAAATATTTAGTTGCTGATTTCTATCGAAACAATCGAAAGTATTTAGAAAAAGAAATCAAGTGTTCTAATATAGACCATTATTCAAAAAGCTTAATTTCAAAGGAGAAATTTTCTTTAGAAGAAGTTCTAAAATGTCATGATTTTTTAGATAGTGAAATTGAATTTTTGTCTCTTTTTATTGAAGATGAAAGACTCTTAACTCAGAAAGAAGTAGCAAGAAAATTGGGTATTAGCCAACAAACCATTTCAAGGAAATTTAATGATATTGTAAAAAAATATCGCAAAAATGAGTAAAACTCCTTCATTGTTACGGCTAAAAGGATGTAGAGAGCAATAAAACATCTTTAGGAAGGAGGTCGTAGGATGAGTGAAACGAATATTGTCATCAGTACTGTAGGTATTCTTTGTTCAGTATCAAGTATTACTTAGTATTTAAAAGAAATTTAAAAAGCGATGATGATAGCGAAGGGAATTCTGTAGGACAACCCTCTGGGCACATTATTGTATCAAAAGGATGTTATTTCTAAAAAAAGGAGGCAAAGAAGCGATTAAAAAAAGAAGATTCAAAAAAAATCTAAGAAGAAAGGACAAAGATATATGACGCAAAAGAGGAAGTAAGACAAAAAAGCATTAAGAAAAAGAAATAGAAAATAAGAGACAAAAGGAGAGAAGAAATGGAAAAAATAAGTATTCCCGTAATAACCATCTTAAGCTATATCATAGGAGAATTCTTTAAGCTAGTCGTATTACGGAAAAAGAAACGATATAAGTATATCCCATTAATCGTAGGAATAGCAGGAGGAATGATAGGATTAAGTATGGTGTATATCAGTCCAGAGCTGATACTTACGAAAAACCCATATACAGCCACCGCAATAGGAATTGTAAGTGGACTAGCCTCTACTGGAACAAATGAGCTAATAAAACAAATAAAAGGAGAGAAGAAAAATGGAAGAGATTTATGAGCTTGTAGAAAATAAAAGAATATTTGTGAGAAAAAAGATTGCGAACTTTTTAGAAAAGCTGTTTAGACATTGTGGATATGACTTTGACCATGATGTATTTAAAAAGATTATCTATAGTGAGGAAGAATATAAAACTCCAATAGAAGAAAAAATTAAACACACGTATGACACCTATATCTATCTACTACATAATGATAAAAGTCGAATATCGAAAAGCTTTTGGAAACGGGTGTATTACCTGTATAAGGAGGAAGAGGTAGAGGAGTTTAAAGCAATAAGGTTGTGTACGAAGTATTTTCATATGAGCCATATGTCTGCGATAGAACAAGCAATAGAATATCATATGATCGTGTATGAAGAATTTAAAGAGCTCAAAGAAGAGGAAAGGCTCATACTATCCTTAATGCTATATAACTATATGCTAGCAAGAAATCAAATCCCTATAGTCCAGCTTTTTAAGAAGGAATATGAAGAATATGAAAAGGCAAGAGAAGCCTATTTAAAAGGGAATAAAGTACCCATGCTAGAATTTAGTATAAACCTATTAAAGAAGAATCCATATATGGAAAAAAATTACTATAAAAAATTAAGACCTATAAGCTTAAAGGAAATTGTAGAGTATGTAGAAGGAAATAAAGAAGAGCTAAAACAAAAGTTCCATATCAAGGGATTATGGATTCATGGATCTATTGCCAAAAAAATAGAAAGAATGGATTCAGATATCGATTTATTTATAGAGCTTTCCTTAGATTTACTACAAGAAGAAAAACAAGAAATACTCAAAGCAATAAAACAAGAATTATTTACTAAATTTGAAAGAATGATAGATCTGCATGAGCTAGTAGAATATGTAGAGGAAGAAATCATCAAAGAAATAAAGACAACAAAAAAAATAATATAAAAGGAGAGAAGAAAAATGAATC
>CASCUT010000059.1 GCA_949155365.1 uncultured Clostridia bacterium | reverse complement strand
GATACGGTGGCAACCATATTAAGCTTTCTTCCATTATATGTCGCAATCTTTATGATGCAACATAAGAAAAAGAAATTAGAAACTCTTATGATAAGCTATGCCATGATAATACTATTTACAAATTTTGTTTTAAATGGACAACTTCCCAAAGTGGCAAATATTTTTGAAAAGGCAATTGAAAAATATGAAACATTTGAAATTCAAGATAAATGTTATAACAATAAAACAAAACGTGTACAAATTTCAGAGCAAATGAGCAAAGAGTATCAAAATTTAAAGCAAGTAATGGACGCAATATTAGAAGATAATGAAACTTATTTAGATTTGTCAAACCAAACATTATTGTATGCGTTATTAGATAAAGAAAAACCAGTCTATGTGAACCAATCGCCAGGATTATTAAGCGGAGAGCAAACACAACAATTTTTCATAAATGAAATCCAAAATTGCAAAAAGGAAGTACCACTTGTATTAAAAGCAAGAAAAAAAGAACTTTCTACACAGTTAGATGAAATTGACAATGATTATCGTTATTATTTGGTAAGTGAATTTGTTTCTAAAAACTATATACCACTTGTTAGTGTGGATGGATACGATATTTTGGTAAAAAAGGAAAAATATCAAGAAAAGTTAAAGAAATTAGAATTAGTAAGGATGAATGAAATAGAGATATTGACAAACGAAAGTTATAGGGACAAAACAGTATCTGTTTTTAATCTAAAACAAATACCATTTATTTGGGGAAAATACGATGAAAACAAAGAGCAAGTTTTTCTTCAAAAGGTGGCATCAAACCAAACAATAAAGCAAGAAGAGATAAGCTTTCCCATTAACATCAAATTAGAAGACAAACAACAAGGAAATGTTTTAAGTTTAGAAATAGACAGTATCCTTAATACAGAAGCCCAAATTACATTATACAAAGAAAAAGAAGAAATCGGTAAATACAATTTTACCATAAAACAAGGGAAACACTCGTATACTATACGAATTAGTGCATTATACCTGAATCCGTGAACTATATAGAGTGATGTATTTTCATATAAATTAAGAACAGATAAGTTACATAATTTGGTAATGTTTATAATTTATCTATTCTTTAATGATTTTTAGGCATAACAAATAACCATTTTCTCAAAATGGCATACATAAATCTATATTGTTCTCTATTTAAGTACATGTTAGTTCATATATTTTTCTAAATATGTTAATTTGAAATTCTTCTTTGTAAATTTTTATTACTTTCTTCCTTGCATGTTTTACTAATTTGCTTGCAAGCATTATCATATCTTTTATTACTGTTTTTATCCTTTTTCTTTCTACTGCTCTTTTCTTGCTAGTTTCTAATTTACAATTTATTTGCCCTATTAGTCTTAATATGTTATATACCATTCCTCCTAGTCCCAAAACAATTTCATTGGTAGAAAATTTCCCAGAAGGAAGCCTTTCTATGTCCATATCTGTTTTTATTTCACTATGAAATTGCTCACTAGTTGCATGTGAATGATACAAATCTATTATTTCTTCTTCTGTTGGTTCTTGTAACGATGTAACATATCTTTTACATTCATATTCTGGTATTAACAAAACTTGACCATCTACTTTACTTGTTCTTTTAATAGCATCTACTACAATTCTTACTGGTATATTGATAGTCGTTTTATCCTCTCTTTTGCATACATAAATTTTTTCATAGCTATACAAATATCTTTCTTTTCCTTCTCTTGTTTCTTTTCTTCTTCCTTCTTTTTGTGCTTTATTAAAGTAAAATTCTGGTTTGTCTGCTACCGTGTTTTTCTTTTTCATTAAAAATTCTACTTGTTTTTCTGTAAAGACTAATACATTGTCGCAACAGTCATGTCCACAATCCGTTCTAACTAGTATTGTTGCTTGGGTTGCTTGCTTTGCTAATTCTATGGTATTCTTAAAAAATGGTACTGTCTTTGCACATTGCCCATTGGCTTTTCCTTCTCTTAATTCACATTTCATTAAATACCCTTCTGTTCCTATATATGCCATGATTGGTGCAAAGCCTTCAAATTCTTTGTATGTATAGCTTACTCCTTCTTTTTTGCTTCCTGAGTTGTCCATTGGTGTTACATCAATGTCTAATGGTACATAGTTTTTGTGACATGGGGTTAGTAATACATTTTTGTTTTGTAATATTTCTAAGTTTGTTTGGTCTATTATTTTTTTCATATCGTTTAAATTGCTTTCTATGTCTCCAATAGCATTAAATCTTTGCCTTAGTATGGAAGATGATGGACTTTTTTCTATTTCTAATGTATGCTTAAAGTATTTATTATTCCTATATTCATCCGCTCTTTCAAATTCTGTTTTTCCTTGTGCTAAAATTCCAATATATGTCATAAAAATATCTTTATTAGATATTTCTCTAGATTGTACTTTTATATGCGTTTTATCATTTATATTCTGTTTAAAATTTGTTAAATTTATTATATTGTTTACTAATACTAAACCTGTATTATTACTTATTATTTCATCTGTTGCTACTATTTCATATTTCATTTTCTTCACCCACATAAAATATATCAAAAAAAGCATTAAAAATCTATATCTTTAATGCTTTTTTCTTTCACCCATCAGGTGTTTTTTTACTCTTTACAATTTACTACTGTATCAATGATTTTGACTTCTTTTAAACCAGTCAATTCACGGATTTAGGATAATATGCTTAACTTATATGTAAGGAGGGACTATGATGCGGTGGTTAGGTAACATTGTTATTTCTATTGCTGTTGCAAATCTTGACGAAATCTATTCTTACGCTCCAATTGATATGATTAGCCCTTTGGTCCGTGACTCAACTATTGCTATTCTTCAAAAATCGTTAACAATATTGGATTCTGACATTCCTGTTCTTTATCATTGTGGTAGAACGATAGTTGTGGAAATGTATGGACATTCTAATTATGTTAACGGTATAAGAATAGACTCTTGTCTTGATGTTGATGAAACAGAAGCTATTATGAAAAAATTTCTCGATGCAATTGAATAGTTCTTCTACCGACAGCCATTATAGTCGGTCACATCTATTAGCCCACTTTTCGAAAGAGTAGTGGGCTTGTCTTCTTTTTTATTATTTTTAAAGGGTATAAACATGGTGCCGTTGACGTAGTTATCTACAACTTTTTTGGCTCTCTTGACGATTGATAC
>CASCUT010000058.1 GCA_949155365.1 uncultured Clostridia bacterium | reverse complement strand
GGACCAAACCAAACTTGGGAAGATTATGAAGCCTTTATTAATAGTTTACCTAATTTAAATATGAATAAAAGAAAAAATCTCTTGAATCAAGAAGATATAACCAAATATGAAACTAGAAAAGAATTTATAAATCGTAATCTCAATGATACAAGCTATGGAATAAGAACGGTAATGAATACCTTAAAAGCTTATTTTAAACAAAATTCCATTTCAACAAATGTTTTTACGATAAAAGGAAAAGTGACAAGTGCATTTAGAAATAAAGTACGTTTAAAAAAAGATAGAGATATTTATATTCATCACGCAATAGATGCTTTAATTATTGCAGGCTTTAAAAATCAAAATATCTTTTATCATGCCTTTAATTTAGATACAGATGACAATTTAGTGTTCGATTCTAGAACAGGAGAAATGCTGGATTTATCTGATCCTTTAGAAGATAGGAAGTTATTAAGCTTTATAGAAAATTTAAGAAAGATAACTGGAAAACCACAGGACTTTTCATATAAAGTAGACACTAAGACAAATCGACAATTTTCTGATGAAACGATATATTCAACTAGAATATATGATGATGGTGAGTATGTTATTATGAAATATAAAGATATTTATGGAAAAGAAGGTGAAGCTTTAAAGAAGAAATTTATTGAAGGGAAAGCAGATGTTTTACTTGCTTTTCGGAATGATAGACCAACGTACGATCTTTTAAATAAAATTGTTGAATCATATCCTTATGAAAAAAATCCTTTTGCCAAGTACAAGGAGGAACATGGATACATAAGAAAATATTCTAAAAATGGAAATGGACCTATGATAAAACAATTAAAGTATAGGGACTGTAAATTAGGTAACCATTGTGATATTACTCATAAGTATATAAGTACAAAGAATAAAAAAGTAATACTTTTACAAAATACGCCTTATCGGACAGATTTTTATATAGATAAAGAAGGGAAATATAAATTTTTGACAATTAGAAGATATCATGTTAAACAAAAAAATGGTTATAACATAATTGATTCAACGGAATACAAAAAATTAATGGATTATAAGAATATTTCTGTAGAAGATAAGTTCCTTTTTTCTATGAATAGAAACAATATTATTAGAGTAATTTCCGAAAATGATGAATACTATCGATTTATTGCTACAAATAACGATAAGACAAGCACTATAGAGGTCAAAAGAATTGAGTGTCTCACTGAAAAACAAATGATGATAAGTATAAGTAAAAAAATTAAGAAATTAGAAAAGTATAATGTAAGTCCTACAGGAAAATATGCAAAAGTTGAAAAAGAAACCTTGAAATTAAAATGGTAATCGGTTATAATATGTTTGCATCGTGAGGGATGCACAGTATAGCAAAGGTTATGAGGACCTACTAAAACAAGGGAATTATTCCCGAAATCGGGACTTACTATTGTAAGTCTCTTTTTTATTTTTATGGGTTGGAGAATTATATACGTTGAAGATGCTATGAATATTCGATTATATTTAGATAATTTAAAGGTAGAAAAAGAAACGAAGGAAGTTACTATACCATTGTCTGATATTCATAGTTTAATAATTGACAATCAAAAAATTACTATGACTATCCCACTAATCACAAAATGTGCTGAGTATAATATTAATTTGATACTATGCTCTATTGAACATATGCCCAAAGCAGTATTACAGGCTTTTAATGGAAATTATCAAACTCCATTAATAATTAAGAAGCAAATAGATTGGGATAGCGATATAAAAAGTGTAATACATAAATTAATAATAAAAAACAAAATAAATAATCAAATTGATTTATTAAAGTATCTTAATCTTGATTTTGATATAATACAAAAATTGATTAAGTTTGAAAGCGAAGTAAATGAAGGTGATACATTGAATCGTGAAGGTTTATCAGCTAAAATGTATTTTCGAGTACTTTATGGGTCTAATTTTAAACGTTTTGAAGAAAGTGTAATTAATAACGGATTAAATTATGGATATTCAATCCTTAGATCTCAAATTTCTAAAACTATAATTGCAAAAGGGTTATTACCAGGTATTGGGATTATTCATAAAGGATATAATAATCCTTTTAATTTATCTGATGATATAATTGAAGTATTTAGACCTCTTGTTGATTGGTATGTATATACATATTTAAAAGATGCAATAGTATTTAAAAGGGAACATAGATTAGAACTTATAAAGCTCACTACTAAGGATGTTTTAATTAAAGGCTGTAGACAAACCTTATTAAATGCAATAAATATTTTTATCGATAGAATATTAGATATATTTGAATTTGGGGATATATCTAAATTTGAGGATATACGATTACTATATGGGGTATAGATATATGCGTATGTTACTGTTTTTTGACCTTCCAGTTAAAAGCAAAGTAGAACGAAAAATTTATTCTAAATTTAGGAATGCTTTAATAAAAAAAGGTTTCTTCATGATTCAATATTCTGTTTATGCTAAAATTTATGCCAATAGAGATGCAGCAGAAGCAGATAAATGTATAGTTCGAAAGATAGTGCCAGAAAAGGGGAATATAAGAATAATGATTGTAACAGAAAAACAATATTCAAGAATGGAATTAATTATAGGTGGTATAAGTAATCAAGAAAAAATCTTAACAGAGGAGAGTTTTATAATATTATGATAGATTTGAACATAATTTCACATAAAGTAGAATTTGTGATCTATATTGATCATTTTAAATATCTTTATATTAAAGATTATAATATTAAAAGAGGTATTATTAATTGCTTGGATGGTTTCTTTTGCAAAGAAAAGGATAGTGAATTTGCAATAGAAACAAAAATGACAAATAAAATATTTAGTGATGGCAAGTTGATAAATGTAAATGATTTTGATTATTTTAAAATCACAGAAAATTTTGATATAAAAAATGAATTAAAATTAGGGACAAAAACTTTATTTTCTAGATATTTAGAATTGAAACTAGAAAAAATAGAATATACTGAAAATTTTCAAACATTAGAATACTTGTTAGAAGATTTAAATAATATCTTAAAAGAAAGAATAGTAGAGGATATAAGTGTATTAAATCTAAGAATTAATATAGAACTTGAGAAGAAGCAATTATTAAAACTAATTACATTAAATATAATGAAAGAAGAGTTAATAAGTAATTTTTTAGATATATCCTATTATGAAATAATTGAGCTTCAATTAGAAATGTTATTGGCAATTACGAAAGAAGTATCT
>CASCUT010000057.1 GCA_949155365.1 uncultured Clostridia bacterium | reverse complement strand
TGTCTTGATAAATCATAATCGGTTCTATCGGCAATTCCCCATAGTTCTCCCCATCCAAATGGGAATAAAAATTCAATATCGGTTGTTCCTTTGCTATAGAATGATAATTCTTCTTTTGAATGCTCTCTTAGTCGTAGATTTTCTTCTTTGATTCCTAAACTAATTAGCCAATCTTTACAGAATTTTTTCCAATATTCATACCATTCTAAATCCGTACCTGGCTTGCAGAAAAATTCTAATTCCATTTGTTCAAATTCTCTTGTTCTAAAAACAAAGTTTCCTGGTGTTATTTCGTTTCGGAAAGAACGTCCCATTTGACCAATTCCCATTGGCATTTTTCTTCTTGTTGTTCTTAATACATTTTTAAAATCAACAAACATTCCTTGTGCCGTTTCTGGTCTTAAATACACTTCTGATTTAGCATCTTCTGTCACTCCCATAAAGGTTTTAAACATCAAATTAAATTTTCTAATTTCTGTAAAATCCATTTTTCCACAATTTGGGCAAACAATATTGTTTTCTTTCATATACTCAACTAATTGCTCATTTGTCCATCCATCTAATCCAGAAATATCTTTTCCGTTTTGGAATCCCCAATCTTCAATTAATTTATCTGCTCTGTGTCTTGTTTTACAAGCTTTGCAGTCTATTAGTGGGTCTGAAAAACCTCCTACGTGACCTGTTGTTACCCAAACCTCTGGATTCATAATAATTGCAGCATCAATTCCTACATTGTGCTTATTTTCTACAATAAACTTCTTCCACCAAGCATCTTTAATATTCTTTTTTAATTCCGCACCAAGTGGTCCATAATCCCATGAGTTAGCAAGTCCTCCATAAATTTCTGAGCCCGGATATACAAATCCTCTGTTTTTGCATAATGCTACCAATTTTTCCATTGTTAATTCTGACATCTTTCTTTCCTCCTTTTTTCCATTAGGGACCATTGGGGACGTTTCTTTTTGGGTGATCTGCCCCTTTTGGTCATTTTTCTTCTATCCCTTTCGTATGTCCATTGGGGACAGATTACCCAAAAGGAAACGTCCCCAATGGACTAAATAAAAAAAACTTCCATTCCTAGCCTTTTTTAGCTAGGGACGAAAGTTTTAGTTTCCGCGGTTCCACCCTAATTGGTAATGTTGCTTTAACAAATTACCCTCTTTCTTTTTTCTATGCTCCAAAGCTCCCCACAAAGATTTTATTATTGGCTTTCAGCATATACCAACTCTCTACAAATAAAATTACTTTGTTTTTTCTTTTTCTTTGCATCTTATTAATTTTCTTTATTTTATCAATTTTATTAAATAAAGTCAAGAAATTTTCAATTTAATTTATTCTAATTTAATTATCTTGAAAACTATTTTTTCGTATCATATGATTGCTTTAATAATGTATTAGGAGGTTTTGTTATGTTAGGTGCCATTATTGGTGATATAGCAGGAACAAGATTTGAATATCAAGAGTTTTTGGATCGTAAGCATAAAATAGTGAATGTAGAACGTAGGCAATGCGTTTTCTCCTTCTTTTATTAAATGGGCTAATTCTTCTACTTTCGAATTTGGTACAAGCCAAGGAAATGGTTCTGCTATGAGAGTGTCTCCTGTTGCCTATTTGTTTAATGACTTAAGAACCGTACAATTAGAAGCTAGAAAATCAGCTCTTCCTTCTCATAATAGTATTCCAGCCATTAGAGATGCTACTGCATTAGCTTCTACTATCTTTTTGGCAAGACAGAAAAAAACAAAGGAAGAAATTAAACATTATATTTCTAAGAACTATGGTTATTCTTTGGATTACGATTTGGAACATTTGCAAAAAACAAACATTTTTAATGGTAGTTGTGATATTACGGTTCCTCAAGCAATTTTTCTTTTTTTAAATTCGAATGACTTTAAAGAATCCATTCGAAAGGCTATTTCAATTGGTGGTGATACCGATACCATTGCTTGCATGGTAGGTTCTATTTCAGAAGCCTATTATGGAATTCCTAAAGAGTTAAGAGATAAAGCCTTGCAAGTGCTTCCTCCTGCTTTTCAAAAAACTTTATTCGATGCTTATGCTGTAAAACGTAAAAGAGAAAGCTTGGTAAAAGAAGATTTGTGTTTATCTTAACAATGGAAAAGAGAGAATTCTTAAGTATTGAATTCCCTCTTTTTTATCTTCTTAAAAATTTTTCACTTTATAAGTAATTAATTTTTTGGTCCTAAATATAACATACTAGCAAGTTTTGATACTGGCATTGATTGTAGGTATACTGTTCCAGGTCCTTCTACGGTTGTTAGGAATAGTCCTTCTCCTCCAAACATGATATTTTTCAATCCTGGTACTGTTTCTATGTTTAATTTTACTCCTGCTGTCATTGCTGCTACATAACCATTATCTACTTTTAGTTTCTGTCCTGGTTCTAAATATTTTTTAACTACTTCTCCATCAATCTCTAGGTATACTTTTCCAGGTCCTGTTATTTTTTGCATAATAAAACCTTCTCCGCCAAAGAAACCTGCTCCTAATTTCTTTCTAAAATGCATTGCGATATCTACTGTATTCTCTGCACATAAGAATGCTCTTTTTTGTGCAATGATAGTTTCTCCTTGGTTTAATTCAAATTCTAATATTTTTCCTGGGAAGGAAGATGAAAATGCGATTTCTACATCGTCTTTCTCCGCAGTATAAATATTCATAAATAGTGATTCTCCTGCTAATGCTCTTCCTAGCCCTTTCATAATTCCTCCGTTAGTAGAAGTTGTCATTTTAATTCCTTCTTCCATCCAACTCATACCACCAGATTCTGTAACAACGGATTCTCCTTTTTTCAATTTACATGTTACTACTGGCAAAGCATCGCCTAAAATTTTTGCTTCCATAATAAAAATCCTCCTTTTGTTTATTACATTTATATTACTATATGACAATTTTAATTTCAATATTTTTTATCAATTTTTGTCTTATTTTTAGAGAAACATTTCATTTTTATTTCAATCCTGCTATTTTTCTTCCATATATTACATAATTGTTACATTTCGATTTCATATTTTACTTTTATGTTTACTTTCTTTGTAATAAATATGCCATTTATTTCAAAAAATAATTTATGTGGAAACTGTGGATAACTCTGTTGATAACCTATTATCAAGGCATTCCCGTTTCACTTTTTGCACATTGTTTTTTTTGTTATTGTTTATGAAAACTTCTTTTTTATTTTTCTATTGATTATGGAAATTTATTATCCTTCCTTTTGTTTTCGCTATCATAAAAAAAGCGAGACTTCTTGAACTATACCACCAAAATATAGTTCTTCTTGTCTCGCTTTTTATTTCCTATTACTTTTGGTTCTATAATAAATGTTGGGGTAGTTAAAAACTGCTTCAACATTTTTTTTGTA
>CASCUT010000056.1 GCA_949155365.1 uncultured Clostridia bacterium | reverse complement strand
AATAACTGATAACTTGAAATTATGGTTACTAGAAAGGACTTTGATACAATCGTCATAATTGCTGATAACATTTGCTATTCCAAAGAAACTGTTGGGATTTATAACAGAGAGCCAGATAGAGCTCAAAAGAGCAATGTTGACAGTTTAATTGGTAGCATGAAGAGAATATTCAGTAATGTTGTTTTATATAATGATCCTGCGCTATTTTTAGAAAAAGCTCCATTACATAGAAATGATATAATTTTTCCTTACTGGCATGGAGAGAAATCAAGAAATAAGCAAGCTCTTATCGCCTCTATATGTGAGACCAGTAAAATGATTTATGTTGGTGGAGATGCCTACACTAATATTGTTTGTTGTGACAAAATTCTATCAAAAGATGTCTGTAGATTAGCTGATATAAAAACGCCAAAACATGTTGTGGTTAACAAACCAGTTGCAGATATTGATTTATCACGACTTAGATACCCTTTACTCATAAAGCCAACATATGAAGGAACTTCTATAGGTATAACTCAGGATAACTTAATTTTCAACGAGGATAAAAATCGAATTATTAAACTTGTCAATAATCTGTATGAGAATCTGAATCAACCCATTATTATAGAGGAATTTATAAGTGGTAAAGAATTAAGTGTAAGCATTATTGGGTGGAAAGATAATATAAAAGCTTGGGGAGTTGTTGAAAGATATTCGGAATTAGATAATAATTATTTTAACAATAATATACACAGCTTTGAAGATAAATTACATAGTAAGATAAAGTTAAGAGACGGTAAACACCTACTAAGCGATTACAATATGTCTAAACTATTTAAACTATTTAATTGGTTAGATAAAGTTGAATATATTAGAATTGATGGTAAACTTGTCAATGATACCTTTTACTGCTTTGAATTATCACATGATACTACTCTTAACCCTTTGGGTTCATTCTTTACTCCGTTTTATTATGAAGGCTATAATCATCTGTCTGTTCTTGAATTACTTATTGATAACTGTTTAGAACGGTATAATAATCTATATCCCAGTTAACCATTAATACGGGAAAATATTCTTTTTGAATGATAGATGGTACTTGTGGATAATTATTTGTTGATGATAAAATATTACCCATTTTATAATATTTCTCTAGTCTACTGTAATGCTTTGCTAAAAAAGGAATATTCTCTGCATCGTCTATTATATGCGCGTACTTATAGCAGTTATATACAACAGATTGAGAAATTAAGCTGTTTTGATAATAGGAGTTTCGTAAAGTGGTTAATAAATTTTGATAAAATTCAACACCGCTATTTTTATCTTTTTGAATTATGCAACAGCACAATAAATTAGATTGTATCGCTATAGAATCATCTGAATTAGTGCATATTTCAAGTGCTCTATACAAATTTAATAAAACTTTACCTGATATATCTTGAGTCAGTATTCCTAGTACAGATTGATTATTGTAAAACATATACATTGGGAATACTGTATTTTGGATGTGGTAGCTAGCTTCATTCATCCATTTATTAGCTTTTTTATGGTTACCTATAAATAGATAATCTCGCATTAATGTTAAACATGAAGCGATTATTCCGTATGAATTATTTTGAACTGTAAATATATTATAAGCTTCCTTTATGCGTTCTATCCTAAACTCCAAATCATCGTGAATACATAAACATGAATAACGTAGGAAATCGCCTTCCCACAATGAATCTTTAAAGACTTTATTCTCATAATATTCCATCCATAGATTATAGCAGTCATGTACATTGCGAAGAGATCTTAGCGTTCTCAATTTAACAAGTTTAAGGCCTAGATTATAAATTGAATCTTTTTCTTTATTTCTCGTTATGATATTCATAGCCTCCAGTGGACTCTCACTTGATAGAGCCGCTAAATAACATAATTTTACTTGTATATCTTCTATTGTTGAAAAAGATATTTCATTGATAATTTTTTTATAATAACCGCAACGGAAATAAATATAAACTGACCATTTTATAATTTCTTTATCAAATTCATCATCTTGCCTATTTATATCATATGTTGCTCTTATTAAATTTATATAATTAATAACAGTATCAATAGGGAAACAAGCTAAATCATCGTTTATTTGTTCAAGTATTTTGATAATATCTAAATAAGAATTAAGTTTTAAATAAAATGAAATCAAGTATAAATAGTTGTTTATTCGCTCTTCAATACTTAGTTTTTCTTGATTCTTCTCTATATAGAAGGCACACATTCTCCTCAAAACAACAATATATATTTTTTTTAACCCATCAAGCTTATTCAGTTCTTTAAATAGACTGTCGTGTGCTATTTTAATATCTGTTGAAGTACATTCTATTATGTAATTATCCGCTAATAACCTCAATGAAGCATCAGTTTCCCTGCAATTTAGGAGATCAGATAAATGTGTCGCTATTATCTCATGTAATCTATTATAAGAAATGCCTCCTCTATGAGATTCAATAATTATCAAAATTACCTTTAGAGAATTGTTGAAATTATTAACAAGATTCTTAATTGTTTCACTATAAGCTAAGTCTTTATGAGGCTTTAAGCAATTAGTATCATTTAAAAGTAATGAGAGTTTAAAAAGATTTCCATCAGAAGCATCATATGATTTATTGAGAATGCCAATGATTATATCGTCTTTAGCATCAAGAGTTTTAATAATTTCAGTTTTATCTAGTTTAGAAAGAGTATATTCAGATATTTCTGCTGCTTCTTGAAAGAAAACATATAACTCTGAAACAGAAAGGTTATAACGAATACCAGTAGTGTATTCAAAAATTAAATAGACGTTATTTGTTGATTGAATGATGTCCTTTAAAGCTTGTGCCGAATAATTATCAATATTCTGAATATTTTCAATTGCTAATATTAACTTTCTTTCTTTTAATACATATTTAATGTATTCTTTTCCCAATAATAGTAGATTAAATTCATTACCTAACCATTCTTGAATATTATCTTCCGTTGATTTTACATGATCGAGATAATTGTCAATACCAGTAGAAGAGAATATTTTTTTGATCGCTATTTCACCAATTATTTCTAAAAGGTTCTTTTTTAATGAGAATTCATGAAATCTTAAATAATCAGCTTGGCTATGCAAAGCATTAATATCAAGTGTCTTGACTATTCTTTTTATAAAAAAGCCAAAGTCACATTCTTCAGATTCACTTTGCTTAATCTTTACTCTATGATCTAAATCATAATTTATTCCATTTTTTACAACTTCATCTATTAATGATGATTTTCCCAAGCCTGATGGACTGCTAATTATGACTATTCGAGACTTAGAACGAGCTAATGTTATATCTTCTTGAAAAAATTTCTTTTCAATTTTTCTATTTATAAATACTCTAGCAACCATAATTTCAAGTTATCAGTTATTTATTATGCAAATTTATATAAATGAAAAT
>CASCUT010000055.1 GCA_949155365.1 uncultured Clostridia bacterium | reverse complement strand
ATCTTATATCAGAAATAATAGAAAAACCTAGAGGACAAGAAAATTTAGCATATTACAATATACTAAAAAGAGCCAATAAATCAATGCTTGAAAATGTAACAAATGTAAGAACAGCTCGGAAAAGATTATAAGGAATATATAGAAAGTTGGGTACATGAAATTAAAATACCAATTACATCCAGTAAATTATTATGTGAAAATAATAAGTCAGAAATAACCAATAAAATAGATGAAGAAATTGAAGAAATCAACAATTATGTAGAACAAGTATTATTTTATGCAAGATTAGATCAAGTATCAAATGACTTTATGATACGAAAAGTAAATTTAGAAGAAACTATTAGAAATGTACTAGCAAGAAACAAGAAAATGATGATTCATAATGATATGAAAGTTGAAACCAAAAATATAGAACTATCAGCCTATACAGATGAAAAATGGCTAGAATTTATATTGAATCAAATTATAATAAATGCTATTCAATATAGAAAAGAAAAAAGTCCTGAAATAGTTATTGAACTACAAGAAATGAAAGAAAATGTAAAATTATCAATTAAGGATAATGGTATAGGGATTAATAAAAGCGAAATAGATAGAATATTTGACAAAGGATTTACTGGAACAAATGGAAGAAATCAAAAGAAATCTACAGGAATAGGATTATACTTATGTAAAAGATTATGTGAGGAATTGGGAATGATAATAGAAGCACAATCAAAAGAAAATGAGTATACCAATATAATAATTACAATTCCTAGAACTAAAAAACTAAATGAAGAATATTGATTCCCTTAATTTTAAGGGAATTTTTTATCTTACAAAACTGTAAGATAAATGCAAACTACTTCTATATGAAACTAAATTGAGTTTTAGTATAATTAAGTTAGTTGTAAGGAACGATAGTGACTGTACAGATAACTTATACAATCGACTAAAAGGAGATTGTAAACATTAAAGGAGTGATTATTTTGAAAAAAGTATTAAAAGTAGAACAAATACAAAAATACTATGGAAACAAAGATAATATAACAAAGGCAATAGACGGAATTAGTTTTGATGTAGAAGAAGGAGAATTTATAGGAATCATGGGAGCAAGTGGAAGTGGAAAAACAACACTTTTAAATTGCATATCTACAATAGACACAGTAAGTTCAGGTCATATTTATTTAGAAAATCAAGACATAACAGAGATAAAAGAAGAAAATATTGCGAAATTTAGAAGGGAAAACTTAGGATTTATATTTCAAGATTTTAACTTATTAGATACTTTAACAATAGAAGAAAATATAGCCTTAATCTTAACAATTAACAAAATACCAGAAAAAGAAATAGACAAAAAAACATTAGAAATAGCAAGAAAATTAGGAATAGAAGAAATTTTAAACAAGTATCCATATCAAGTATCAGGAGGACAAAAACAAAGATGTGCTTCAGCTAGAGCTATTGTAAATAATCCTAAAATAATACTTGCAGATGAACCAACAGGAAGTTTAGATAGTAAGGCAGCTAGACAATTACTAGAAATAATGGAAGATATGAACAATAAAATGAAAGCAACTATTTTAATGGTAACACATGATCCATTATCTGCAAGTTATGCAAAAAAAATTCTATTTTTAAAAGATGGTAAAATTTTTAATAAAATAGAAAAAGGAGAAAAGCAAAGAAAAGATTTTTACAATGAAATATTAGATGTATTAGCACTTCTTGGAGGTGATGCAAGAGATGTTAGGTAAATTATCTTTTAGAAATGCAAAAAGACAGGCAAAAGATTATTGTATCTATTTTATAACAGTCATTATATCTGTTGCTTTAATGTTTAGCTTTAATTCAATTGCTACATCAAATGATATAAGTGAATTATCATCCTATATGGCATCTTTTTCAAAAGCAATATCAGGAATTAGTATACTTATTGTTTTAGTTATGGCATGGCTAATAAATTATTGTATGAGATTTATACTGGAAAAAAGAAGCAAAGAATTTGGAACATATCAAATATTAGGAATAGAAAAGAAGTCAATCAGTAATATTTTTACACTAGAAAATATTATGATAGGTGGAATAGCATTTATAATAGGAATAGCCTTAGGAACATTTATATATCAAATACTCACTTCTATTATTATGAATTTATTTAACCAACCATATCAAATAGAAATATCTTTTAACATAAAAGCAGTAGGAATGACAGCTATTTATTTTTTTGGAATATTTGCTTTAGTATTATTAAATTGTAGAAGAAAAATAAAGAAAACAAAAGTATATGACTTATTATATGCAAACAAAAAAAATGAAAATAATATCATAAAAAATGCAAAAGGAAATATTATACTTTTTGTTGTATCAATTATACTTTTAGTAGGAGCAGTATTAATAAACAATAATGAATTTTCAAATTCAAGTAATATGGAAGGTAGAAATATATTTATTGCAATTATAATGTTAATACTAGGAATCTATCTATTTTATATTAGTATATCAAGTTTTATTGTAAAAAGATATTTAAACAATAAATCAAGAAAATATAAAAAAGATAATATGTTTTTATATAGAAATTTAACCTCAAAAATTAACACAATGAGTTTAAGTTTAGGAACAATTGCGTTAATGTTTACTATTATATTAATTGGTGGAAATGTAGCACTACTTATGAACAATATGATAAATAACGAAATTGAAATGGGTTATCCTTATGAAATAATGATTAGTACAGCAGATGGAGATTTTTCAAAATATAAAGAGTATATTGAAAAAAATACAAAAGTAAAAGATATGTATGAGTATAAGTTATATAATATAAAAGGGATAGGATTATCAACAGCATTTGAAAAAACACCATTTAAAGGAGTAATTGATAAAGAAATTGATAGTGTATTAAGTTTAACAACTTATAATAAACTAAGAGAAATATTAGGATACGAAAAAGTAGATTTACAAGATGACGAAATTATAATTAATTGTTTAAAAACAGCCAAAGGAGGACTTGAAAAATATACGAAAGAAAACGATAAAACTAAAATAGTAGGAAAAGATGTAAAAATAAAAGAAATTAGAAGCGAAAATATTGCACAAGTTGGATTTAATGGTTCGTATTATGCAATTATAGTGCCAGACAGTTTAATACCATTAATAGAAAAAGAGGACCAAAGATTAAGAGATAAAAATGATAATAACAGTACAATTGTAACAGAACAAGAAGATGGAACAGATAAAATCTATTATTTGGACTTTGCTTATAATT
The DNA here is from genome assembly GCA_949155365.1 of uncultured Clostridia bacterium. GTDB lineage: Bacteria > Bacillota > Clostridia > TANB77 > CAG-508 > UMGS1663. Next base: position 558 of record CASCUT010000055.1, on the reverse strand, counting down.
TTGTTGCTACAACAGAAAATATGACAGATGAGAAGTTTTATAAAGAATTAAGTAATTATATTATAAAGCAAGAGAGAGAAATAGCAGGAGAAGTTAATGGAGAAGAACAAAATTATAATATAGAAATATCACTTGCAAATGTACAAACAAAAGGTGAAAGAATGAGCCAAACAAAATCATTTTATACAATTATGTCATTTCTAGCGTTTTATGTAGCACTTATTTTTGTAATGGCAACAGCTACTCTTTTAGCAATACAACAATTAAGTGATTCAGAAAAATATAAATATAGATATGAATTATTGAGGAAATTAGGAGTGGATGAATTACAGATAAATAGAACAATATTCAAACAACTACTTTTCTATTTTGCAATTCCAATGGTATTGCCAGTAATAATTAGTATTCCTGTTATTTTAGGTGTTGGTCAAATATTTACAGTAGCAGTAACAATGGAAGAAATTTTTAAAAATATTTGTATTATGCTTGGAATGTTTATATTGGTATATGGAATTTACTTTATTGCAACAGATGTGCAATTTGATAGAAATATAAATG
>CASCUT010000054.1 GCA_949155365.1 uncultured Clostridia bacterium | reverse complement strand
TTTTTAATTAATGAATGTGGATATCTACCATCCCATATTTCAAATGAAAAACTTAATCAAATATGCAACCTGTGTGGTACAAATTTTAACTTAGTTAAAAGCTATTCAAGCTTTATATTAGATTCTAATGCACCAAGTAATTCTATTGAAGCATTAGTAGATACTAAATTAAACTATTATATTCAATCTGGCCGTAAATATAATTTATCAAAAGACGAGCTAAAATCTATTTTATATGTGTCATCTTTGAGTGTTAATTTGCTTACACCAGAAATGATTAGCTATGTTACGAAGATTACAGAAGAAAACACAGAAAAAGGATTTGAGTGTGCAGTTTATGAAAACTTCCTAGAAAAGGAATCCCCACTAAAACTCCAAATAAATAATTTTCTCTTTATATCTCAAGAAGAAAAAGAATATTTATGCCGACAAGCATATCCAATTTATTTAAAAAAAGTAGTCGATTATTATGTTTATTTATCCGAAATAGCAGAGGATGAGTATTTTGAACGCTCACAATATCTACTACAATATTATGGCGAATTGAATAAAAATGTATTTGCATTATTAGGTCTTGCGATATCAAAAAGTTTCTTATTAAATGATTGCTTAGTGAGAGAAAAAGTAATTACTTTTTATAATGCTAATATGTACGATGAAGATCAGAAAATACTTTTTTTTAACATAATAGAAGCTTATGAGGAACATCAAAAGGGTAATTATAGACAATCCAATGAGATACTACATAATATAGATTATACAATTATTAATATAGTACTAGTTGCAGAATTAAAAAGATTAGAATTTAAAAATGGATATTTAGGACATATATCTTCCCAAATGCGATTAAATGGTTTATCAAAAGAATTGCAAGCTCATTTAGAGCAAAAAATGGTTATATGCACTGATTTTTTATCCAGAAATAAGGATGAGAAAATTATTTCATTAAAAATTATTTTTGATCTTGCACCCTTTATTTTAGATTCACAAAATGATAGAGAAACTTTTCGTAAATTATATGATGATAGTCTGATTTTGGTGCAGTATATAAATAATCATTTTGTAAAAAAAAGTTTTGCTGAATATGTTATTAATGTATTCAATCGTAAAGCGTTTTTATTTGCGCCACCTTCAATCGCATCCGTATATTATGAGCAAGCAACTGCATATTTTAAAGAAAATTATATTTGGGATGAATATGCTATAACCCTTGCATCTAAAGCTGGTAATGAAATAGCTCTCCATAGATATGATTCTGCCGTAAATAATTGTGAAAAGGCAATTTCAATTTTAAACAGGAATTCAATTGAAATTGCACAATCCGAAAAAATATATAATAATTTGTATATTGCAAATTTTTTGTACTATGAAGAAAAACATACAATAGAAGACAACCAGATAAAAGCTGCTGAAACTGTTTATGAACTTGAAAAGTTATTAACAGAGGCATCTTGTGGAATGAATCATGTTATAATGACTAATATGGCATCATTAGATTTATATGCTAATAATGAAAATGACTACCGCCGAGTTAAGCACAAATTAGAAACATCTTTAAAATGTAAAGATGTTTCTAATATTAGTGACGTAACAGTAAATGATTTTTATAGATACCATTTTGCATGGTATGAATTTTACTTAAATCTAATTCACAAAGAATGGAAAAAATGCGATAAAATTTTAAAATCATTACAATCATTTTATCCATGTATTTTTCACAATATTGAAAAAATGGATTTAAGAGTAGAAGCAGCACGTTTTTTGGTAAAAAACAAATGTGTTCCAGAATTACAGAAATACGGAATAAATATGCTGCAATTTGCGCCTTCAGACAGGCAGCGTTATATTTCAAGAGGATTACCATTGTCTGATTTACAATTTACATCTTGGAAATAATTATTTATAGTTAATGTGGCAATAAGTAAAAAAATATCCGAATACTTTAAGTTAAGGCAGTGAGTAAATAGATATTCAATAGAACTATGTCTCGTTAAGTATGGGCTTCCTGCAATATCTATTAAGAAATAGTTATTATTTTCATCAATTCTATAGTCAAAACGTGCATAATTTTTTATATTTAGAAACTGGGCAGCCTTTTGTGTAGTTCTTTTTATTGAATCACAAAAATTCTGCGAGAATTGGCTAACTAGTGGTGTAAAAGTATAATCATATTCATTGGATATTTCTGAAGTAATAATAGGTGAGTTATTTATTTTTAACATAATGGGGTCAAAGGAATAAAAGGATTTGCCTAAACGTATAACAAAAACTTCACATTCTGTACCCTCAATATATTCTTGGATTAAAATATTGTTAGTTTCCATTTTATCCAAATAAAGCTGTAATTGCATCTCCAAATTTTTATAATTGGAAACACTTATAATATTTTTTAGCCCAATTCCTATACTGGCGGATTCAAAGATATTTTTGATTATGATATTTTTACCTTGTAAATACTTATAATCATTTTCTTCAAGTAAGTTACTGCACGTAGTAAAGGGAACTGGAATTCCTACCGATTTAAAAAATTGTGTATAAACATATTTATTTCTAAGTAAAGAAATGACAAAGGCATTTGAACTAGTATATTTGAGACCTATTAAATCACAAAATGCTGGAATTAGTGATTTTTTACCCTCATGAATGCCGTCCCGAGAAAAATTAAAAACAATTGTATTTTCCAAAGAAAGTTTTCCTACATTGTTTAAAGTATATTGCATAAATTCTATTTCAGAATAAAAAACTCTTACATAGCCAAAGAGTTCAATTATCGCTGAAGAAATACTAGCAAACTCTGCTTTTGAAAAAAACTCGGAAAAATTAGAATGACGAATAAATGATTCTTCATCCTGAACAGTATTATTTACGTTCGCTATAATTAGAACAGTATAATTAAATCTGTTTATTAAAAATTTGTTCATTGATTCTAATATATAATTAAAATTCATTTTAAAGATCTCCTAAATAGTAGATTGTTTCCTGATAATAACGTGAAATAACGCTATTCCATTTGACTTGTTTCATTATATCCGCATATGTTGGCAATGTTTCATTATAAAGAAAATGAGAAATATATAAATCCAAATAATTAACTGATGCTAGTGCGGATGCAATCATTGTGGCAGCAGATCTAGGATTTAATTCTATAAAGTAAGGTTTATCTGCAACAATAAATTGAATATTTGAAAATCCCGGAATGCAATATAAATTATATATTTGTTCACAAATGTTTATTAGAGTTTTTTCCTTCTCAATAATACACTTAAAGGTTGTACCATCTTTACTGGCTAAACCGTATCGAGGAATAATTGAATGTGGTCTGCCCTGACAGTCGCAAAAAACGTCAATAGTATACATTTTACCCTCTACAAATTCTTGAGTTATATATTCATCAGAAAAAAACAAATAATCTTTCGGCAATTCAGATCTGTTTAATATTGATATTCCTCTACTGCAACTCGAAACTCTTTTTCTTTTTATAATTTTTGAACTTTTAGAATGCGAAAAGTCATTAGGTGACATGATTGTTTTTGGAACGTCAATCCCCCTTTGTTTTAATTCTTCAGTTGCAGAATGTTTATCCTTAAAAAGTTCAAATATATTATAACTAGGAATATGTTCATATAGCGCTTGAGGAATTTTATATTCTTTAAATAGAATCAAATCATCCTCTTCGGCTGAAATAATTATATCAATATTTTCTGATTTAATAATTTGTTGTATTCTTTCAATGTATTTATACTTATCGTCATTAATCTCAATATGATGGAATCTATCAACCAAAATACTTCCGCTAGAAAATCCTTTTTTTATTGAATCACATCCTACAATATAAAAGTCATAAAGTTGGGAATTTCGTAATAATTTGATAAAACTTCCTGCTGAAGCTTGATAAGAAACATGAGTAATTAAAATATTTATTTTTTTCATAAGATCTCCCATAATATTTTAGATATACTACGCTTTATCATAGTTAATTTAGTATTATCCTTT
>CASCUT010000053.1 GCA_949155365.1 uncultured Clostridia bacterium | reverse complement strand
CGAACGGTACGTACGGTGGTGTGAGAGGGGAGAAATTCACTAAGAATTATCCTCTGCTCGATTATTTGTTGCATTCTAAGTTAAAATGAAAGTGGGCAACGAATATCGTTGCCCACTTATTAACTTACGCCTACTTCCTATTGTAATACCAATTTCTTAGAAAGAGATACCAGTAACCCAAGCTGGAATTTCATCCATTGGATAACGCTCATAAGCACCAGTAGTAGCATTAATCAAGATAGCACCTTCTACTTCTCTTCCTGCACGGAAACATGCATAGTCTCCATAGAAAATACAGAAATAGATATCCTCTGTTTCAGGGTCAATCTGAAAAGTAGTATATCCCCAAAATACTTTAGAGGGCATCAGCCGTCTAGCAAGTAAAAGAACATCATTTCTGGAATTAACCCAAGGGGAATAAACAATATCTTTCGGAACAAATGAAATATTCCGGGTGGTAGCATCTACTACTAAATATCCAGAGGATTCCACATGAGAGCTATTATTAACAACGGGATAAATCCAATTACCATTCCGATATACAGGGTCTTTTAAGGAGCACTACCAACAAGGACAATTATTGGTATGTGCTCCATTACTTTAAAATTAAGCACTTCTTATTTTTTTAATACTTTCCTGAAAAGCATTTTCTAGTTCATATTCATTTAGTGGAATATTTATAATTCCAACTCCGTTATAGTAAATGTCTATTTGCTGAGTTGGTTTACCATTTACTTTTTCTGATTGATATACATATATTTTAGAAATCAATTCATTTATAATTTCTGGTGTAAGTTCTGAAATTTCAGTGTATTTTTTTACTTTACTAACAAAAGATGTTAAATCTAGTTCTTGCTGTTTAGTTGTGTTGAGCTTATTAGCTAATTCTTTAACTTTACTTTTAAGTTCTTTTTGTTCATTTTCATAATTTAATGATAAAGTGGTAAATCTTTCATCTGTAATTTTGCCAGAAATATTATCTTCGTAAATATGCTGTATCAAGTTATCAATATCTTTTATTCGTTTTTCATATTGTAATAATAATTTTTTGTTTGTGCTATCTATTTTTTTCTGTTCTTCAAGTGAAGTTTCAAGTTTTTGTTTTATAAATAAATCTTCATAAGAACGGATATAAGATAGGACTTGTTTGATATTTTCTAAAACTAATTCTTTTAAGATATGTTCTTTAATAGTATGACTTGTACATGATTTAGAAGAAGTATTTTTATATTTTGAGCATCTATAAAAATGTCTGTTTTCTTTATAACTTCTCGAAGTACAATAATATAATTTTGAGCCACAATCTTTACAAAATAAATGTCCTGAAAATATATTTACTTTACCAATCTTAGTAGGACGTTGTCTATTTTCTCGAATGCGTTGTACAGTATTCCAAGTTTCTTCATCAATGATAGGTTCATGTGTATTTTTAAATATCTTCCATTGTTCTTTTGGAAAATAAATTTTACTTTTATCTTTAAAAGATTTAGTTGTACCTTTAAAATTTACTGTATCTCCAATATATTCTTGTCTGAATAAGATGTCATATATAGACCTATCTTGCCAACAATATTTGACTTCAGATATATGATAATTGCATAAGCCATGGATTGCTTTATATTCTTTTGGAGTTGGAACTTTTTCTTGTTTTAATATATTGCATATTTGATGAGTTCCATATCCTTGAATACATAAATCATATATTCTTCTTACTATTTCTGCAGCTGGTTCATCTATAATCCATTTGGTTTTATCTAAAGGATCTTTTTTATAACCATACGGCACATTAATAGTTAAAGGAATGCCTGAATTACCTTTGTTTTTAAATACTGCTCGAACTTTTTGGCTTGTATTTTTAGCATGCATTTCGTTAAACCAATCTTGTATAGGAAGAAAATCATTTAGTCCTTTATCAGTATCAATATTGTCCATTATAGCAATATATCTAATGCCGAAGTCTAACAAAATCTTCTTCTAATAATTGACCTATTATAAGCCTATTTCTTCCAAGTCTTGAATGGTCTTTTACGATAATTGTTTCAATATTTCCTTGTTCTGCAAGCTCCATCATTTCCATAAATGCAGGTCTTGTAAAACTTGTTCCAGAATATCCATCATCTACAAAGAATTTAGTATTTATAAAATGATTATCTTTAGCATATTTACTTAAAATTGATTTTTGATTTTTAATACTATTACTTTCTCCTAGCTGTTCATCATCTCTTGATAAACGGCAGTACAAAGCAGTTATTTTTTCGTTATTTGACTGTCCCATAACAACTCCTTTCCTTTAGACAGCCGAATAAGATATAAAGTGTTACAAAGTTTTAATTTGTAGTGTTCACATAATATCATATTCGTTTTTATACTTCAAGTGATTCTTAAGATTTTTTTGTTAGTCTAAAAAATTTATTTAAAATACTTTCTTCAGCATTTACATCAAAGTGAGTATTTACTTTGTATATTGTGCCGTTTATTTCTTTTTCAAAGTTCAATTTTTGCTCATTACAATAGTTATCTCTAAAATATTGCAATCTTTCTTTTTTAGTCATTTTACTTAATTTTTTATAAAGTTCATTTTTTAGGTTTTGCAAAAATTCGTATTCTTCATTAGTTAGTTCAATTCTATATATTTTTTCATCATCTTGCATCTCTATCAGCCCTCCTTTTCTTATATTCAGGAGAGTTCTTCGATTTTTGTTTTTCAAGTCTAGCTTGTTCACGAGCTTTTCTTTCAGCTTGTATTTTTTCTTGTTCAATTCGTTGTCTTTCTAACTCATCTTGTTTCTCTTTATCAAATAGACTTTTAAAGAAATTTGCAACTTTTTGTGGTGCAAGTTTTATAGCATGGAAATAATCCTTTGTTTTCTCTACAATATCATCATATAGAGATTTCCATTTATCTACTGCATTTCTTAAATTATCAATTCTATTATTAAGCTCATATATTTCTTTATCTGCTACAATTCCTTTTTTAGCGTATTCAGTTAAATTTTCGTAATCTTCTTGTTCTAATTCAATCTTTTTAGAAAATCTTTTTTGTTTTCCTAAAGAAGAAATGTCTTCAATTTGCTTGTCATACTTCATATATTCATTATAGGAATTTTCCTTTTCTTCAACTTTATTAGTAATGCTTTCTAGTCTTTCAGTATCTTTCTTAATTTTGTACTGCAAATCACTTAAATGTTCTTGATTACTGCCTTTTACACCACGAATAAAATCTTTATAACCACTATCAGACATATACTTAAAAAATCTATCTTGTAACAAACTATATGATTTTATTAAAACTGCTTTTCCTTTTTTATTATATAAAGGATTTCCTTGCGAGTCAGTTGCTCTGTCTGATTTCCATTTGTTACTATGGCTTACTTGATTGATTACTTCTTTTGTAGTTCCTACCAAAGATTTATCTTTACATTTCTTTGTCCATTTCACTTCTTTTCTCACAACGGGAAGTGCTACAACATGCAAGTGATAATGATAGATAGGTTTTCCATATTCCTCTGTTAAAGCTATATTTAGTTCATCTGCATGCATAACTGCTGATATAATGTTATCAGTTCCCATTTCTTGTTCAGCAAAGTGAAAAACTCTTTCATAAAATTCTTTTGCAAATTCATAACCACCATGTTTTTCAAAATAATCGGAGTTAATGTCAAATATGAGTTCATCAAATAAAGTAGCATTTTTTTGCAAACCTCTTAATGATACCTCTCCATTATCAATTTTTTCTTTTAACTTTTCATTGTAGGTAGTTTCACATCTTTTGTAATGTACATTGTTTGGTGTTTGAGTTAAATCTACATTCATATTAGAATATGTTTTATTTTTTCTTTCGTTGTGTCTTTCAGCTTTAGTTATACTTGTCTTAGTATAAGTTTCTACTCTAGCTACTGAATAATTTGTTTTCTTGTTCATATTACAACCTTTCTTGCAGGTAGCAAGTAAGCGACCAAAGGGAGCTGTTACATAACTTTCTAACGAAAGTATGTAACCCACTATGACACTTTCAAAACTTCGTTTTGGAAAGGTGCCA
>CASCUT010000052.1 GCA_949155365.1 uncultured Clostridia bacterium | reverse complement strand
TTGGTTCTTTCGAAGTAAGAAAAAGAGCAGCTAGAAAAGGAAGAAACCCACAAACGAAAGAAGAAATCAAAATACCAGCTTCTAAAGCTCCAGTTTTCAAAGCAGGAAAAGCTTTAAAAGATTTAGTAAATAAAAAATAAGAATGATTTCAATATAAACATATGAATTCATAGGAAAGAACAAGGCAAAAGCCTTGTTCTTTTTTGGATAATGAAAAAGGGACTGGTCTATTGAAAGACTAGTCCCTAAAATGCGAAACTTAGATAAGATGAGCAGATTCTAACAGCAATACGAAGCAAAGAAAAAAGAGAAAAGTAAGACAATAGACATAGAATGTCATACCAATTCTAGCAACCAATAAAGAACAACCTTTATTGTGTTTTGTATCTCTGGGTACTGCTTCGTTCTCATCAAAAATCAAAGCTTTTCTTGTTAAATCAGTTTCCGTTGCTACCCTTTGCACCTTTCCATCTTGTACAACGACCTGAATAGTATAATCCCGCAAAGGAGTATAAAGACCATTCACATAACATGCAATCTGCCGGTCAATGGCTTCCAGTTCAGAAGTAATGTCATCAGGTTCTTTGCCAATTAAGAATTTTTTATCGGCAAAAAAGTAAGAAACAACAATCGCAATGCATAAGGGAATAACAACAAGCATCATAAAATAAATCATAAGGTAACCTCCTTGTGCTAATTAGCACGGTGCAATCAATAATCGTAGTATCGTATCAAGTATAACATAATTAACATAAAAGTGCAATACGCAAAAGTGGAATAATAAAGCAAAAAAAGAATATATATTAAGATAGAATGGTAGGATGAGGTGAAGCAAATTGATTTTAAAAGCAATTAAAATAAAAAAAGAGTATATAATAGGGTTTGTAATCCTAGTACTAGTATTAAGTATTAGTTCTATTTGGATAGTAAAGTCTTTTGTTCAAGCTAATTCAGAACAAGAAGAAAAGAAGTATATTAAATGGGTAGATTATAATGTACCATTAGAAATAATGGAAAAAACAGCTAAATTAGATATAGACTCACATACTAAAAAAGAAGATATACCATTAAATTGGATTGAACTACTTTCGTATTTAGCAAGTAAATATGGAGGAAACTTCAAGTCTTTTAAGCAAAAAGATTTAGATCAAGTAGTAGAAAGAATAAAAGCAGGAGAGACAATGGAAGAGATAACAAAAGAAATGAAATTGTATTCTTATTATCAGGAAGCTTATCATGCAATATTAAAGGAATTTATCGGAAATTATCAAATAGAAGTAAAAGGAAAAGACGGAACCAAAACATATGAAGAAAAATATGGAATAAAGGCATTTTTGCCAGTGGCTAAGAATTATTGCTTTAGTCATTATGATGATTTTGGCAATAGTAGGTCATATGGATATAAAAGAGTACACTTGGGAAATGATTTAATGGGGTCAATTGGAACACCTATTATTGCTGTGGAATCAGGAATTGTAGAGGCATGTGGATGGAATCAATATGGGGGATGGAGAATTGGGATTCGAAGTTTTGATGGAAAGAGGTATTATTATTATGCACATCTAAGAAAAAATCATCCTTATAGCAAAGACATGGAAGAGGGAAAAGTAGTAAAAGCAGGTGATGTAATAGGATATTTAGGAATGACAGGATATAGTACAAAAGAAAATGTCAATAATATCAATGTGCCACATTTACATTTTGGAATGCAACTTATTTTTGATGAGTCACAAAAAGAAGGGGTGAATCAAATTTGGATTGATGTATATCAAATTATTAATTTCTTAAAAAAGAATCAATCAGAAGTATACAGAGCGTATGAAGACACGAAAGATTATGAGAGGAAGTATGATATCATAGATCCATGCATAGAACAAAACTCATAGAAAAGTCTATGAGTTTTGAATGGTAGATTTTTGATAAAATTTTCCTTGCCATAAATCGCGTGCTTCAAATCTTTTTTCAAATCCGTGTAAAATCCACATTTTATGCTTATTCCAAGAAGGAGCAACTAAAATATCTTTAGGAGCATCTCCTGAAACACGATGAATGACAAAATTAGGGTTCAAATGTGTTAAAATATCAATTAATGTTTCAATATAATCGTCTAAGTCTAAGGCTTGATATTCCCCTTTTCGATACATATCAGCAAGAGCGGTATGTTCTACAACATAGGTCGAATGTATTTTCACACCTTGCAAGGGAAGTGCGTTTACAAAAGCAACTGTATTTTCAATATCTTGTTTTGTTTCATAAGGAAGTCCTACCATAATATGTGCTACCACATCAATTCCATATTGATGTAAAATCGTAACAGCCTTTGTAAAATCGGCAGAAGTATAACCCCTATTTATCACTTTCCCAATTTCATCATTACTGGTTTGCAACCCTAACTCTACACAAACATAATATTTATTAGTATAACTTTGTAGTAATTTAGCAATCTCTTCTGTAATACAATCTGGTCTAGTCCCAATGGAAAGGCCTACAATTCTATCATCAATTAAAGCAGAGTCATATTTCATTTTTAAATTTTCTATACTATCATAAGTGTTCGTAAAATTTTGAAAATAGGCAATAAATTTATTCGCTCGCTTAGCACGATAAGTGGTAAAATAGTGTTGTACTTGCTCTGAGATACTAGAAGCAGAATGAATTAGTTCACCAGAGCCTTTTTCACTACAATAAATACAACCACCATAGCCAAGTGTTCCATCTCGGTTTGGGCAAGTAAAGCCACCATCAATACAAATTTTAAGAGTTCTTTCTCCGAATTTTTCTTTTAAATAAGTGTTTAATTGTTTATATCTTTCTTTCTTTTCCATCATAAAACTATTATACAAAAAAGACAAAAAAGAAGCAATAAAAAATTGGTTTTTTATTGACCTTTTAAAATGTTACGATATAATGAAAGAAAAAAGGAGAAGTCTATGGTAGAAAATAATTTAGGATTAATTGTATTAGAAAATGCAAAAGAACTAGGGGAAAAATTACAAAAGAAATTGAACGAAATTCGAAAAGATGAGAAACATTACATCATTCCAGTAACAGCAAATCGATTTAACAATGGAGAGGGAAAAGCGGTAATTGGAGGAACGGTTAGAGGAAAAGATTTATACATTCTTTCCGATGTGGGAAATTATAGTGTTTGTTATACTATGCATGGAGAGAAGCATGGTATGTCACCAGATGAACATTTCCAAGATATCAAAAGAATGATTTCAGCAACCAGTGGTCATGCTTCTAAAATAACAGTTGTTATGCCACTATTATATCAAGCAAGACAACATAAAAGAAAAGGAAGAGAATCCTTAGATTGTGCCATTGCTTTGCAAGAATTAGAAAGATTAGGGGTAGATAACATTATTACATTTGATGCCCATGATCCGAATGTATCCAATGCTATTCCTAGAATGCCCTTTGAAAGTTTCTATCCTACCCATACTATCCTAAGTCAATTAGTAAAACAAGAGAAAAAGCATATTGATAATTTATTAGTCGTAAGTCCTGATATGGGAGCTATGGAAAGAGCAAGATATTATGCAGAAATGCTAGGGTGTGATGTAGGTGTTTTTTATAAAAGAAGAGATTTAAGTAAAGTAGTAAACGGAAAAAATCCAATTATAGAACATGCTTATATGGGAGCAGATGTAAAAGACCGCAATATTATTGTAGTAGATGATATGATTGCTTCTGGACAATCCATGATAGAAGTAGCGAAAGAACTAAAATTACGTGGAGCAAATAAAATTTATTTAGTAGCAACTTTTACACTATTAACAGAAGGAATTGAAGGCTTTATGAATGCTTATGAAGAGGGAGTTTTTACTAAATTATATTCTACCAATTTGTCCTATGTACCAGAAACAATAAAAAAACAAGAATGGTATTGCGATGTAGATTGCTCCATGCAATTAGCTACTATTATTGATACCTTAAATAAAAAGCAGTCAATTGAACCATTGTGTGATGGAAAGAAGAAAATGTTTGAAGAGATTAACAAAATAAAAAATTAGAATAAGTAGAATGTTTAGTTTAGTCTTTTTTCGTTAGTTTTTCAAATTATAGGTTTAAAATAGATATGTCACACCCAATATAGAAAAAATATTGAAAGA
>CASCUT010000051.1 GCA_949155365.1 uncultured Clostridia bacterium | reverse complement strand
AATATCACTCTCCTCTTCATTTTTTCTTTTGCTTATAATTAATTCATTAATAGTATCTATAATTTTAGATATGTTACAAGCTTTATTTAATATATGATAAATATATTCATTATTTCTTAGTTCACATATCATGTCATTTTCTCCTGAAATGATAATAATAGATTGTTCATATTTCTTTATTTCTTTTTCTTCTATTTCTTTTAATATTTGCATTCCATTATATATAGGCATATTTAAGTCTAACAATATTATATCTATTGGATAATTTTTAATTATATTTATTGTTTCTTGACCATCTATTGCTATATGACTTACTTTTATATTATTATTTGATTCTCCATTTATAATATTCATTAATGCTCTTGCATAATATATATTATCATCTGCTATTAGTATGTTAAGCATTTATAATACCTCCTATTATAATAGACAAAATAAATATTAAAATAGTTTCATTTTTTTCTAAAAATGTAATTTTTTTACACTTTTTACTCTTTTTTAATATATTTTTTACTTTTTTTTACTCTTTTTTTACTCTTTTTTTACAAAAATGTTTTTTTCATGCTATAATTCAATTATGTAAAATCTTTTACATAGATAACTAGAGGAGCCCATCAACGAAAGGAGATCTCACTATGAGAAAACGGTTATTAGCAGTTTTAATGTGTATGATTATGTGTTTATCAATGTCTTCAGTAGCATTTGCTGCTGAAGTAACTAACGCAAGTGATGACTTGCAGGCAACCGAATCAGATAATAGCTCTGGAATTGTACCCTATGGTGGTACAGAAACATGGAATTTTACAGGATATGTTGGATTATATGCAGGTGGATTTGATATGGAAGGTAGAAACACGACTCCAGTTAAAACAATTGCTACCAATCCCAACAATCAGTATCTTGTCATCTCTACTGATTTTAAATGTAGCTCACCTTCAATTTTGACTGTGCAGATAAAAGAATATCCTTCAGGTAGGGTATTGGGTCAAAATAGTTCGGGTGTTACAACAAATGGCAGCGTTACAGTTAGTGCTGGTCCTAATATGAGTGGCAAAAAAGTTCAAATTTTCTCCAGAATTACCGATGCAAATGGCACTTATATTGATAGTCGTGTATGTCATATCGATTATTGGTATACGCTAAGAGCAGATGGTGAAGGCGGGAATTGGTAAAATTTAATTTTTAGTTCTAATGTTTGTATCTATTAACAATTTTCTCTAGTTATCAATAAAAGGGTGTAATTAATTTACACCCTTTATTTTTACACATAATTATTTAAATACAACTTCCACCTATTATTTCTCCAGTTGTTACATCTATAAAGTAGCTAAATCTTTCATCATTTTTATTATATGATTTATCATGCTTATTTACCGAATCTGGAATATTATAATCTATTTTAACTACCCAAGCTTTCCTAACGCAATTATCAGTACGATAGTATACCCATTCTTCTGATGGATAATTGTTAGAAGATGTCTGTTTGTGCAATTGGTCATAATCATTTATTCTTAAATATGCTACACCATTCATTGAAACTATTTTTAATTTAATATCTATATTTTCTATTTCATACTTTGCACTAATCTTTTGTTCTTCTTTTAATGCTATCTCTCTTGCTTGTTCTTCTGTAATTTCAATTTGGTTATTTTCAAAAGCTTTATCACTTATTGCGAAACCATATATTTTATTTATTTCAGGTATAAATGAAATACTAATAGATTCATAAGGATTTACAATTCCCTCATATTCTTTATAAAAATTAACATTCCAAATATATGACTCCTCTTCTGAATTCATATTTGAAGTTATTTTTATATAACTGTATTTATTTAAATCATATCCATATTTACTGATTAAAGCTCTAGCAGTCTCTTCTGCATTCTTTTGTGTTGTTCTATAATTTTCAATATTTTCATATAATACGTTATTAATAGATATATTAAAAGATTTTGCTTCGCTAGCTTCAAAACTAATATGTATATTATTTTCTGTTTGTATAATCCAATGTAATTCATAATTAGCAGAATTATTTTGAAGTTGTATTGATTGTATTTTTTCATCTTTATATCCAAATTTTTCTAAAATTTCTCTCGTCTTTATTCTTGCTTCTTCTTCTGACATTACACTTTCATTTTTTTCACTGTTAATTGTATCTTGCTCACTTCTTTCTTCAGTATAGAATCCTACTACTTTTTCTGGTTCTTTCCATATTTTATCATATATTATAGTTCCTGCGTATACTATTCCCGCAGTTGTTGCTAAAAAAGTACAAATTCCTATAGCAATTTTAGATAATGAATAATGTGGAGGTCTTTTGTTTAATCCTTGTTTTATAATAGTTTCAAGTTTATCTGGAATCTCTATTTTTAAATTCAAATCATTATATAATTTTTTATCTATCTCATCCATTAACTTCCTCTCCTTTTTTCATATTATTTTTAATTTTCTCCTTAATCCTTGTTCTTTTTGTCTTTACAGTATTTTCTTTCAAGTTTAATATTTTTCCAATTTCTTTATCTGTAAAATCTTCGATATAAAATAGTGTAATTATTATTCTATCTTCATATTTTAAATTTTCACAAATACATTTAAAGTCTAATGTTTCTTCAATATTCTCTATACTAAAACAATTTTCACTTTTATAATTTTCAATTTCTTCAAGTGATATAATATTACTCTTACTCTTTTTCTTATACATACTATTACTTCTATTGATTAGAATTTTTATTATCCATGATTTAAAGCTTTCAACTTGCTTTAATTTTCTTATAGAGTGAAATGCTAATAACATTGTTTCTTGTATTACATCATATATGTCATCGTCATTCTTTAATCTAGTTTTGGCAATTTTATATAAATCTGCTTTTAGTAATAACATAAGTTCAGTAAAAGCTTCTTTATCTCCATTTTTTGCTTTTTTTACTAACTCTTCCATTTTTCCTCCTATCTTGTTTGCAAACTTGATATACTTATAAGACATTTCTTTAATATATAAAAGTTTCATTTTTATAACATTTTATAAAAAATATTTAGTGCAATTAAATTAGATACTAATAATTTATTTAATATATATACTGTATCATTTTTAATCTTTTAATTAAATATATTTTTTAATTTTCTGCTTAATCTTCTTATAATTATTTTTACATAAAAAAACCTACTCATTAAATAGAGTAGGTCATAATATTTCTTTTTACACTTTATGCTGCTTTCACTTTATATTCTGTTTCACTTTGTTTCTTTAATTTTATTGTTTCTGCTATGATTTCACTCTGTATATTGTCATAATAATCAAAAACACTATCATTAACATCTACATTATACATATAATCAATAAAATTATATCTTTGATATTTTAGCAAATCTACTATTGTTAAAAAATTTAAACTGCATAACCTAATTCTTATATTATCGTATGTATCAATTAAATAAGCTCTTTCAAATATTTCTTCTTTTTCTTTTTGAAGAAACATATTTTTAAATTTATCAAATTCGTCATTTACTAACTTCCTAAAATAATCAATTACTAGTTGTCTTTCTTTAAATTTTAATTTACTAATGTCCTTTTTTAATATATTCTCTATTAATTGCATTTTTCCTCCTTTTATGCCACTTTTTCTAATTTGTAACAACATAAAAAATCTTCTTTTAGAATGTCTTTATAATCTCCAATATACTTTGTTTCTAAATTATATCCAAGTGGAATTAAATCTTTAAATACTCTGTTTATAATATAATCTAAATTTTGGTTTTCATTATTTCTTATAGTAAATATAATATTTTTTATATTTGTTTTATCTAGAACACTTAAAATTTGATATGAATTAGTTATATTAGAAAATGCTATTGTGGGTGCATTTATTGTATCTTTTATTAAATAACCTAATATTAAATCATCTGTTAGTATGATACTTTTAGTATTCTTGGTAATATTGTTTCTATAAATATAATTTCTAGTTGTTGTTCCATTTATTCTGCCTTTACTCGAAAACCATAAACTTGTCATACCATTAAATGGCTCATCTAAATGTATAGATAACGCCTGTATTCTATTTTTTTCGTCAAAAACTGGTACAAAAAATCCTTTTGCATTCATAAAAGTCCATCCCCAATCTTCCTCTTGGTAAAATCCGTGGAATACCTGGTAAATCATGTTTCTTTTTTAAGATGTTGCATATCAGCCTTTTTTTTATATATTCCTTAGGCACACTTTTATACATTTGATCTTCTATACTACTTTTTAGTAAGCCTAGTTTTTCTAAATATTTTCTGTGTTTTAAATCTAATTTTAGCATATTTAAGAAGTCTCTATAAACTGTATCTCGCTTATCTATATCTGCAATGTCATTAATTGGACTAATAACAATATTAGATTTGTTTATCGAGTAGCATTCTCTATCTAGTAATTCTCTATATGCCTTTTTTGTATCTATATTCCTTACCTTAGCATAAAGGCCAGTAGAGTAACCGACCTGCTCCACATCTTATACAATGATACTTATTATTTATTGTATTTAAACTTAATGTTGCAATTTTTGAATTCTTATTATATCCACAAAACGGACATATTGCTTTAACTTCTGTATATCTATCATCTGTTATTTCTA
>CASCUT010000050.1 GCA_949155365.1 uncultured Clostridia bacterium | reverse complement strand
CTTCTTTCAATATTTTTTCTATATTGGGTGTGACATATCTATTTTAAACCTATAAATTTCTGGAACGTCCGAAAAAATCTCATACAATTTCACAAGTCGGCTTGTTTTTTTATGTTAATCATGATATACTATATTTGTTTCACTTTATGTAACTTTTAAAATTTCATACGCACTACAATAGGAGGTAATGAAATGAATAATGGTATTACAATTGTAGAATTTCGGGTAGCTATGGAAACGTATGGTGCTAGAAGATTAGCTGATTGCGACGGTACACGGTACTCTATCACAGTTCCTAATTTTAATGTGTCTGGTGTTGATTTTATTCATTCAGGTTCTTATTATATTGTCCAAAGAGGTCATATCGCTCCTGATGAACTAATGGATCAAGCTATGGCTGAATTGGGAGAGAAATATCCTGGTGGAAGACATTTCTGGTATGGTGAAATTCATTCTGTTAGAGGATTGTTAACTCTTGCTTCTATGCTTGAAGGCAAATACAGTAAAGATTTGGTAGATGAACTTGTGAATAAAACTTATCAAACCTTACTGAATTCTTCTTTCATAAAAGAAACACTTGAATTTCAATTTCATGATACACATTCCGCAAAAATGAAAACACTTTTTCATTTGCTCACAGAATATAGCAATATTGTAAATCCTTTTGCAAGTAACACATTAAACTTAGCAGAACCTGCTCAATATTTGGATAGTGTCGACGTTAGTATTTCAGATAGACCTCGTTTATGTCTGTCTTCTGATTCGGCTCATATAAATACCGATTTTTCTATTGATTCAACTGGTTGGTATTATCATACGTTTCTGCCACTTCAAAAAAATCGGAAGGAAGCCACCATCAGTATGGGACTCTATTATGAAAACGGAAGTAATGGTCAACCAGTTGATGAGGTTGTTTACCTTTCTTTCAATGCTAATCTTCACAAGTATCCTGACCCTAATGATATTGATTTAAGAATTAGTTTAAAAACAGGACTCGCTTGGAAAAATTGTCATGAGAAACAGGCTACTTTAGCAACCGATGAGCAGATTGAAACGATGATTCATTACTTAAGAATTACCATTAAGAAAATGAAAAGAAGAATGCTTCGTAAGATGATTAAAAAGTAATTAATATCGTTTTTACTTTTTAGCAATTTATGACAATTTAAATGACACAGTTTCTAATTAGAAACTGTGTCATTTTTTAGTTTTTTAAAAATTTTTCGACTGAAAGGACTTTATGCTTTGAAAATAGAAAGTTCTTTTTCAAATTCATAAAATTCATCTACTGTCATCCGCATGTTTTTATCTTTATACTGCACTAAAAAAACTCCCATCATGTTTTTTTCTATTGTTTTCTCTATCATCTGAAACAAATAATTAATATCGTCAAAAGAGGCTTTTGGAGTGGTTCCTGCAATAATTTTGGTAGGAATGCGGTAGTCTGCCCGAGGACCATGAAAACAAAATTTCTTTTCAGGATTATACATGATAATGGTATTTCCTATCTCTCTCTTAACTGGATATTCCTCGATTACTTTACACGCCAATGCTTTCAAATTATCTATCATTCTTTTTTCTTGAATTTCATATACAGTTTGAAGTTCTTTATCTCCTCTATGCCCATATAGCATTTTTACAAAAAATAAGTTTTGTGCATCCCTCTCTATTTTTGCTACGACTAACAAATCTGTCATTAGTTCCCTATCCTTTGCTCCTGCTTGCCTTAATAATTCTGCTATTTCTAATTTTCTGTCAGACATTAGTGCTCTGGTAAGAACATTTCCATAATCTTCTCGTCCTTCTTTTAATTCTCTACATGCCCATGTATAATAGGCTTCTTCAGCATTATACTTTGCATTTACATTTGCTCCTGCATCAATTAACATTTTTACCAATTCGCTATCACTTGTCCAAGAAACCGCCGCCTTAATAAATGTATCATCATTTGCAATATCTAACCGATTCGTTCTTACAATAGCCTTGGCTAATTCTCTATCGCCTTTCAGCACAACAGCTTGTATGTAGAACTCTTTTAAAAATGGACTCTTTTCTAACAATACCTCTAACATTTTTTGATTTTTTTCTCTTTTAGCTATCTCCATAGCCAATACATCATAGCTAAGGTGATGTTCTATTAGATATTCTAATATATCTACCTCCTTGTTATTCACGGTATGTCTAGTTAAGAATCCAGCTTCCACTACACCTCCACTGCGTTCTTTTGCCTCTACTATCGTTTTTAGTAATTCTAAATCTTCGTTGTCTATGGCATAAACAAGAACATCTACCGTATCTTGAAGGCGGTCTAACATAATTAATTTGGGGATTATTGTTAGATATCTCATTTTTACAACTGATATTAATAAGCGATTTTTTAGAGAGAATTCCCTAAGATTAAAAGTTATTATCCCCTCTTTATATAAGGCGTATATAATGCAATAAAGTGAATGTTCATCTACGCCCTTCAGTTTACCTTGCAATATATCTTCTGCTAACATAATCGTCGTTTCTTTCACTATTGTTACTTTTTCAAGTTTTCTCCGAGAATTTTTGGATATCAATTCAAATGCGTCCCGATATTTCTGTTTGTACTTTTTTCTTACATAGGCTTGATTCATAATGATTCTCCTTTCAATTAGTTAATTGATAAAGTATTACAATAATTTCATTTTATGTATAACACATTTTAAAATTTATGTCAAGTCTTCTTTTATAGAATAATATTGTATGAATTTAAATGACACAGTCTCTAAGTAGAAACTGTGTCATTTTTTCTTAAAGGACCCCTGTTATTCTTTCATCGGAAAGGATTTTTTTAATAATGTAAACATTTCTGAATATTTACATCTATCTGCCATATCTATAAGCTCTTTTATTTTATGGGGTTGTAAATTAACTTGCATACCAATCATAACATTGACTAATTCTATACAATTACTCTCTACTGCAGTATAAAATAGACTCGTTTTCTGTATATCATTCAGGGATATCAGATAATTTTCTAAAATTTTTCCACATTCGTTTTTCGCTATTAAGTTTAATATATCTACATTATCTTTTTTATGATATGTTGTATAATCAAATATCCGCCTTAACATCTTATCAAATGCTTTTCTATCCTTATCACTCACCACATGCAATTTAAAAAATATGCTATCTTCCTGTTTACCCATAATTTTCCTCCTTTTCATTTTGGATAGTTATCCTCCTAATATAAGCAAGGAATAAAGTAATTATTTTATTCTATTTTATAATACTTCTGCGTTTTTTTCAAGCATTTATTAATTATTATCCAATACTCCTTGTTGTTTTATAATAGGTAACTCATAAATTCATTATACTCTATTAGGAGGTAGTAAAATGGGTATTACAATGGAAGAATTTCGGTTAGCCATGGAAACCTATGGTGCAAAGAAAGTAGATTTTATGGAAGCTACAAAATGTGCTATTCCTTGTTTTAATGTATGTGGTGTTGATTTTGTTCATTCTGGTACCTTCTACATTGTTCAACAAGGGCATGTCTGCCCTACTGAGATTTTCAATCAGGCCATGGCAGAATTAGGAGAAAAATCCCCTGGTGAAAGAAATCACTTTTGGTATAGAGAAATCCATTCCATTCGAGGATTATTAACTCTCTCTGCTATGCTAGACGGGAAATATAGCTTGCAATAGCATAAATCATTCTGTTGATTTCATTATGCATTCAGGACCTGTAAAAACGAACTTTACTTATAATTCATCTGGCTGGTATTATGATAGCAAAATCTATTTGCAAAGAAATCGAAAAAATGCTTTTCTTCATATGGGACACTATTATCATAGTCAAAAGACACGTTTCCCTATTGCTGAAATTGTACGTCTAAAATATTCCCCTAGTTACAATAATGGGTTCTTTTTAGACAATCTTGACTTAAGAATCAATTTGCAAACAGGACTTGCTTGGAAACCCTATGATGAAAAAAATGCTCTTTATCCTCTCTTTTACTATTTATATTATATGAATTTAAATGACACAGTCTCTAACTAGAAACTGTGTCATTTTTTGTATAATTATGGAAGAGGATTTCTGGGACGTACGAAAAAATCTCATTTTTTAAGTCTTTTGCAAAGTGTTTTAGAATTCACATTTAACAATCTTGCTAATTGAACTTGCTTATATTTCTTCGCCTTTCAATATTCATATGGCTCTACCATTTTCTTTGTGTTTTATCATCAATTTTAGATATTCTTTCTTCTGTGCTTCTGTTTGGAAAATATAAGATTTATTAATTCCTTGAACCATAATATGAAAAAAACTGCATTTGTTACTTTTTGTTGCTAATCTTGGCATATATGTCTCCTTTGTATTGAAATAAAATTAATTGAATTTAGTTTATATTGCATTATGGAAACTATACTTTTTTCAATAAAATTTTTCTGACATTTTACGCCATTTTCCTTCCAAAAACTTTTAATTACTTAATTATGAAACATTCATAATAGTCTTAATCATAATTAAGGGAGATTTTTTTGTACGTCCCAAAAATCTCCCTTTTTTTCTTAAAATTGTAATTTTTCTTCTAACCATGCTGGTATTTCTTCTATTTTTAATCTGATTTGTTCCATTGTGTCTCTATCTCTTATGGTTACCGTATCGTCTTCTAGTGTGTCAAAATCTACTGTTATACAGTAAGGTGTTCCTATTTCATCTTCTCTTCTATAACGTTTTCCAATAGAACCTGCTTCATCATAGTCACACATAAATTTTTTTGATAATTTTGTATACACTTCATCTGCTTTTTCACTTAGTTTTTTTGATAATGGTAAGATTGCTACTTTATAAGGAGCTAATGCTGGATGTAAATGTAATACTGTTCTAGTGTCTCCCTCTGCTATTTCTTGTTCTTCATAACCATTGCATAGCATTGTTAAGAAAACTCGGTCTACTCCAACAGCTGGCTCTACACAATATGGTACATATCTTTCATTTGTTTCTGGGTCTAAATAAGTTAGGTCTTGTTTTGATGCTTCCATATGTCTTGATAAATCATAATCGGTTCTATCGGCAATTCCCCATAGTTCTCCCCATC
>CASCUT010000049.1 GCA_949155365.1 uncultured Clostridia bacterium | reverse complement strand
TTTAATAATAGATGTTTCTAAGAAAGTGTGACATATGTTTGACAAACCTACAAAATATAAGAATAAAAACCACCGTTTTAATTGACAAACCGAATAAAATATGCTATTATCAAAAAGGAAAATAATTGTACCCGTAGTTTAGCTGGATAGAATGCAAGGCTACGAACTTTGAGATCGGGGGTTCGAATCCCTCCGGGTACACCAAAAGAAATAGAGAAAAATAACTCTATTTCTTTTTTTTGATGAATGACTAAGTGGCATGGACAAATACAGTCGTTGTCAAAAAAATAGTTACAACATTATGTAAAATATAATATAATTTTTATGATAAATTAACTACATTCTAAAATCCAATTGGGTGAAAGGAGAAAAAATATGTTTAATGTATTTGAAAAAAAGAGGGCAAACGAAATAGAGGTTCAACTTTCTGATGGACGGAGGGTTATTTTAGAAGACCTTATTAAGGAATATGAAAGTCTCTCGAAAGAGAAAAATATCATTAAATTAAAGGTTGCAGAATGGTTTCTTATTAATAGAGAAGTCATTAATAAAAATAAAAAAGAAATCCGTCGTAAGTGCTATGAGGCAGGACCTAAAGGGAAAGCACTTTGGGAGAGATTTGAAAAGTCAAATAAAATTGCAGATGAAAATCCAGAGGATTATCCATATTTAATCGAAACCTTTATCTTGGAGTATAGCGAAGAGGAGAAAACGGTACAAGAAATGAGAGATATATGCGAAGAGATAGGGGATGGAATGTGTTGTGAGGTTATATGCGATCTTGAATTGGAGATGCGAATTTGTAATGGAGAACAGGTGGATGATTTAGTAAAGAGATATGATACGCTTCCATATGAGAGAATGATAAAGTTCAGAAATGGTAATACCGGATTTTTTGGAGGTGGTGATGAAGACGAATGCGATGATGGGACACCTGCAAGGCTTTACGAGTTCAAGATGGAACTTACTAGCTCCTATATTGGAGTGGTACCATATGCGTTCCGCAAAAAAGAAGTTGTAGTATGAAATACGGATTTGAGTTAAAAGTAAAACCACAAAACTTAAGGGGAATTTATTTCCCCTTAAGTTTTTTTAAGTAGAAATCAAAAATGAAACCTACCAATATAATGTTGGTACAAATTTTATAAAAACACATCGCATGAATATGGATAACAATGGTATAGATAAAATAAGTGAATAGAGAAAAAGAGACAAAATCTTATAAAAGAAATGTCTCTTTTTATCATTAAATTACTCTTTTGTTCCAGTTACTACAATTCGGTTATGTGGGTTATAAGTATCTTGTGAAAGTAGAGTTTTAGAAACCACTTGACCATTTTGTTTTAAAATACGATAACAAACAGATTTACAACCATTCGAGCCTTTTTCTAGTACTTTTGTCTGACCCTTTGGCAAAGTAGGATCTTGCTTATTAATTGTTTTATAAGAAATATATCTCGTAATATAAGACTGAATTTCTACTTCGTATTCTTGCTCTGATTTTAAACCAAAAACTTGTGTTGTAATTCTACCACCAGAAACAGAGCAAACTAATTTAACGGGATAATTTCTTGTATTTTTAAACTTAAAATCAGGTCCACCCCAAGAAACCGTAGCATCTCTTCCAGCAGGAACATAGCCAGTATTAAAACCATGATTATGACGTTCTGTAATCTCTAAATTAGCAAGTAATACCGCATTATATAAAGTAGAAGAAACTTGGCAAATACCACCACCAATACCAGTGGTTACTTCTCCACCAGAATAAACAGCGGCACTCTTAAATCCAGCAGCAGCAGTCCTTTTTCCAACGGTTTGATTATAAGAAAAAACTTCTCCAGGCATAATCACAATACTATCAATCTTCTTAGTAGCAAGCCTAATATTCGTACTTCGGTTTACATTAGAAGTAGAAAAAGTAGTAGAATAAGTACCAAGTAAATTAGGAAAAGCCTCTGGACCGATTTGATTTGTAGTAACATTAGGAGAAAGTATTTTCAAAGGAATCGAAATACTTTCCTCAGCAGAAGCAAATAAAGAAGAAGCTTCTTCCATTGAAATAGCAAAATCAATACCAGTCACATGAGGATGTACAACATAAGGATTTGTTGTATAATACGCATCTTGTGGAGCATGATAAACTTCCTCATGTACCTTATTTAAATCTAAAGTAGTAGCTACTTTAGAGATAGTAGGGATATCAATCGTATTAACATTACAATGTAAATTATTAATCGCATAAACAATCTCTGTTTTTAATTTATCACGATGAATAACAACCCCATCTTTTCCCTTCGCCATAATTAATTGAGTATCTTGTACATAATAACTAGGTTCTACTAAACGGTCAGAAAAATTAGTCTCCATTTCTGTCATTAAAGAATCCAAGGTTTCCTCACTATAAGAAAAGCCAGGATTAATATGAATACCCGAAACCATAGAAAAAAGAATTTCATAATTATTCTGAAAAATATTTCCGAGTGCGACCTTTGGCATATGCCATATTAACAGCTTCTTCTAATGCAAAAGCAACATCAAACTGTCCGAGCAAATACCGTTGTTTCATATTCATTATGCTTTAATGTAATAGGTTGTTCTAATTTATTCTGAAAAGTTTGTAATACCTTTTCTAATGCTTGTTCCCTAGTTAAAGAAGAAACATCAATTCCTTTAATATGAACCCCATCAATAATGGTTGTTTTAGAACCATAAACCAAAGCAAAGATAGTAGAAAATAGTAAAAATAATAGCACTATTACAGCAAAAGAAATAGAGAGGATAATTGCAGTTTTATAAGATTTTTTAGAAGTAGGCGATGCTTCTACTATTTTTTCTTCTTGTGAAGAAGTAGTAGGTTCCTCTGTTTTTTCCACCATCACTTCAGAAATATCTTCTTCTACATCATCATGCGATTCAGAAGAAATAGCAACATCTTCTTTCATTTCCTCTACCACTTGCTCTTCTTTTCCTTCTTTTGGTTCTTCCATCTTATTTGGTTCTTCGATTAACTCTTGGATATCCGAAGAAACAGAAGTTTTTTTTCCTTCTGTTTTCTTTGTTTCCAATTTACTTTCATCTATTTTTAATCCCTTTTTCTTTTTCTTACCCATTTTAAAAACTCCATATAATATGATAAAATTTTACAAAAAATAACATAAATTTCTAGATTATTAAACACCAAAAAAACTTTTTTGTAAAGTAAATTTGTACATTATATGAAAAAAAATAAAACCTATTCGATATATTTTCAGAAAAAAAGGAAATATTAAAAAAAGATAGAAAAAAATAAATAGTAATGATATAATATAAAAAATACAAAAGAGAGAAAGGATGATAAAGATGACAGAAGCAGAAAACTTAAAAGAAAAACTATTTCGTAAAGAAAAAACAGGATGGGAAGGAATTGAACAAGGAAAAAAAGAAGAAATTTTCAATTATTGTAATCAATATATGGACTTTTTAAACCGTTCCAAAACGGAAAGAGAAATCGTAAAAAGTGCAAAAGAATTAGCAGAACAAAAAGGATTTAAAAGCATTTGTGAATACGAAGCATTAAAGCCAGGAGATAAAGTCTATTATAACAACCGTGATAAAAGTATGTATCTAGCAATTATTGGACAAGAAGGAATTGAAAAAGGAATGAATATCATAGGAAGTCATGCAGACTCCCCAAGATTAGATTTAAAACCAAATCCTTTATATGAAGATAGTGGTTTTGCATACTTTAAAACACACTATTATGGTGGAATTAAAAAATACCAATGGACAACCATACCACTTGCCATTCACGGTGTTATCGTAAAACCAAGTGGAGAAAAAATAGAAGTAGTTATTGGAGAAGAAGAAACAGACCCAATCTTTACGATTACAGACTTACTACCACATTTAGCAACCGAACAAATGGAAAGAAAGCTAAAAGAAGGAATAAAAGGAGAAGACTTAAACCTATTAATAGGAAGTATCCCTTATAAAGGAGAAAAAGGACAAGAGGCAATAAAGCTAAACATCCTGTCAATACTAAATGAAAAATATGGAATTACAGAAATGGATTTTGTAAGTTCTGAATTAGAACTTGTACCAGCCTTCCGAGCAAGAAGCATGGGATTAGATAACAGCATGGTAGCAGCGTATGGTCAAGATGATAAAGTATGTGTATATACCTCTCTTACCGCATTACTAAACCTAGAACAACCAAAAACAACTGCCGTATGTATCATCTCAGACAAAGAAGAAATTGGAAGTATGGGAAATACAGGAATGGAATCGCATGTATTTGATACATTTATTTCAGAAATATTAAACAAATTAGGAATTAATAGAGCAAACTTATTAGACCAAGTATTCTGTAACTCTAAAATGTTATCCGCAGACGTAGATGCTGCTTATGACCCAATTTATAGTAGTGTATACGAGAAGAACAATGCAGGATTTTTAGGAAGAGGAATTGGGCTAAATAAATATACAGGAGCAAGAGGGAAATCAGGAGCCTCTGATGCTAATGCAGAATTTGTAGCGATGATAAGAAATATTTTAGAAAAGGAAAATATATCTTACGAATTTTCTGAACTAGGAAGAGTAGATATAGGAGGTGGCGGAACCATAGCCTATATTCTAGCAGATAAAGGAATTGATGTAATTGATTGTGGAGTACCAGTATTATCAATGCATGCACCATATGAAGTAACAAGCAAATTCGATGTATATGAAGCATATCGTGCTTATACTGCATTTTGGAATAATTAAACAACCAAGATAGAAAAAATGAAACTGTTTAAAAAGAAGGAAACAGTTTCATTTTTTTTCTACGGAAATAAAGGAAAAAGGTAAAAAATAAGACAAAAATGTCAAAATATTAAAAAAATGTAAACAAAATGTAACATAATATAAAACAAGATAAGAAGAAACAAAATCCGTAAGTGAAATTAGGAAATATATTGAAATACTGGGAAAAACATCTATTTACTTAAAAAGCAAAAGTAAGTATAATAAAATTAGTAATATTAGATAAAAAAGACAAATTGAAAGAAGAGGAAGAAGAGAAGATGTTAAAGAAAATTATTAGTATGATTTTGATTCTTATTTTACTAACACTTTGGATGCCTCTGCAGGCATTAGTAGAAGTGTTTACTAGTTATGCTGTAACAACAGAATGGGAGTTTCAATTTAATGGAAATGCTCAAACTTTAACTCTGC
The DNA here is from genome assembly GCA_949155365.1 of uncultured Clostridia bacterium. Lineage (GTDB taxonomy): Bacteria > Bacillota > Clostridia > TANB77 > CAG-508 > UMGS1663. The sequence continues at coordinate 580 of CASCUT010000049.1, read as the reverse complement.
CATATAAGGGAATTTATCGAATAGAAGCACGAGGAGCTAAAGGTGGAACAGCAAGTAGTAGTGTAGTAGGAGGAGATGGAAGTTCTGTTGTTGGAACAATTACGCTAGCCAAAAACTCCAATTTAACCATCTATGTTGGTGGACAAAATGGATATAACGGTGGTGGCGCTGGTAATTCCATTCAAGGAAATGGTGGTGGCGCTACTGATATTCGATTAAATGGAAATGAACTTAATCATCGTATTTTAGTTGCTGCTGGTGGTGGTGGTAGTTATGCTAGAGTAAATTATCACTATCATAGTGGAAATTCTAATTCTTATGGTGGTTGTTATACCATAGAACAAAAGAGAACAGAAAGTGGACATTGTGGTGGAGGTGATTGGAGCGGAACAACAGTTTGGAATGGAGTTGAATATCAACCTGGTTATAAATGTGGGCTATGTGGTCATTTAACTAATAATATAGATAATGGTCACCCTTATTATAGAGAGTATATATATTATGCCTTAGGATGTGGAAAAACAGCAGGAGTAACAATTGATTCTTATACTTATATTAATGGAAAAATAGAATCATCTTC
>CASCUT010000048.1 GCA_949155365.1 uncultured Clostridia bacterium | reverse complement strand
AAGAACTAGAATTTGAGGAATGTCTAAAACAAAGGCTAGAGTTTATATGTGAGTTTTCTAAAGTTACGCCTATCTTTATCAATGGTAGTATTAGAAAATTAGAGCGAACTAATCTTACATATATTGAGCCACATAGAGTGATTATTAAGAACATTACTTTTCTAGTATTTAATTACTCTAATGATGTTTATATTTCTAACTTAACTAAAAAGATTAAATTATCAGAGTTAGAAGAATATTTGAAAAACATATAAATGTAAATATTTGACATTTCTTAAAATCATAGTATAATATAATCAATAAAAAATTTATATTGACTCGGAAAGAGTTAGATATATGGGTACTTTGAAAAGATTATATTATATTGCATTATTATATTTTAGTTTATGATAAATGGATTTTAGAGATGTCAGTAGTACTCGTATTGTACTTTGATGTCTCTTTTTGTGTTAGGAGGTTTGAGAATTGAACGAAGAAAAGAAAAAATGTGGTTTATATATGAGAGTTTCAACAGATGAACAAGCAAGAGAACGGCTTTAGTCTTCCAGAACAAAGAGAAAGATTAGAAACTTTTTGTAAATTCAAGGGCTATGAAATAGTAGATTATTATGAAGATGCTGGAATAAGTGCTAAAACTGGTAATCATAGACCAGAGTTTGAAAGATTAAAAGCTGATATTAAAGCTAAAAAGATAAATACTATTGTTGCTCTAAAACTAGATAGAATAACAAGAAGTATTTATGATTGGGAAAACTTAATGACATTCTTAGATGAAAACAATGCCTACTTAGATTGTGTAAATGATGAAATAAACACAACAAGTGCAAATGGTAAAATGATTTCAAGACTTTTAATGAGTGTTAGCCAAAATGAAATTGAGAGAACTAGCGAAAGAACAAAAATAGGTTTAGCAGGTGCAATTAAAAATGGGCATATTCCTCACGTTGCACCATTAGGCTATAAAAGAGAAGATAAAAAATTAGTAATTGATTATTCTACTAAAGATATTGTAATTAGAATATTTGATATGTACTACAATGGTTTATCATATAAGAAAATAAGTAATGTATTAAATGAAGAATGCGTCTTAGGAAAAGATAATTGGCGAGATTCAACAATTATGGGAATTTTAGAAAACGAAATATATAAAGGAGATTTTGTTCACGGAAAAAGAACAAAGCACCCAACTTATTATGAAGATGTTGTAGAGCCTATTATCTCAAAAGAAATGTGGGCAGATTGTCAAGTACAGAAAAAGAAAAATTCAAGAAGTTATAAAAGAACATTAACTTATTTATATTTACAAAAGTTAAAGTGTCCTAAATGTGGCAGAGTTTTAGGTGGCAAAGCTACTACAAAGAAAAATGGTAATGCCTACTTCTACTATTATTGTAATGACTGCAAAATTGAATTTAAGGAAAAAATTATAAATGACTACTTTAATCAATTTATTAGTGAGCTAGTGGAATATGACTCTGTTGTAAATCAATTCTTCTTGCCTATGATAAAGCAAAAGTTTGATGAGCCTAAAGAACAATTAGAAAAAGAAATAAACGAGCAAAAAAATAAACTTGAAAGAATAAAAAAAGCCTATATCAATGGAGCTTTTGAACTAAAAGAATATAACAAAGAAAAGAAAATTGTTGAAAATGCTATTGAAGAATTACAGAACAAACTAGAAACTACTGATTGCACCGAAGAACTAAAATTTACACCAAAAGATATTTTACTAAAAAGAGATATTGACTTTATTAACAAGGTTAAGCTAGATAAAGAATATCAAGTAAGGACTAAAACTTGGAAAGATTATACAAGAACAGAACAAGCAGAACTTATAATGAAATATGTTGATAATATAGAACTTGCTTTAATTGGTAAAGAAGTAGTAGTTAAACAAATAAACTTTAGAGAATCAATTTGTAAGCCTTGTCAAGAATTATATGATAACGGTTATATTGATACTACAAAACCTATGATATTAGGTAATGTGCTTGGTAGTGTTAGATTTAGCAATTATTTGCCAGAGAAAGAAGTCGGAGAAATCATTATGAGATTAAGGCAATACTATGATGTTGGTTATACTGAAGCAACATACTATGTTGATAAGCAAATGTTTTATTTTAACTTTGCTGAAGACAATAGTGCTATTGTTAGAGTGTTCCCTTTAGAGGATTACTACAAATTAGATCCAGATAATAAAATGAAAACTTATGAATTTGGAATTATATATATTCGTGAAGAAGATAAATTCCAAATGAAAGAAATTGATACTGCATTTGATTATATACCAGATGAAACAAACGATAGTGTAATCTATATGAAAGAGCCTAAATCTATTTCAGTAGGTGTTAAGCCAGTAAGGTTCTGCGAAGAAAATGCAGAAGAAGCAAATTAACGTGGCACGTTTTGTTTTTGACTTTGCAAAAATGAAAGTGGCAATAGTTAATTTGATAAATTTTATCCCAATGGGAGAAAATTTATTGCCTCGCAGAGCCCCAGAGTTTTGAATGTAGGTCAAAACTCATAGGGGGTTAGGAATATTGACTAAAGTCAAATTCCTATGCTACGAAGCAAATTCTAAAGGAGGAAAAAGATGAGCGAAGAATTAGCATATTCTATTCATTTAGGTAGTGATAAAAACAAAACTACTAAAGCTAAAAAAGTTGCAAAAAACAATCCATCTGGAAAAACATCATTTGCAAACAATGGAATACAAAATGCAACACAATTATCAAAAGTGAATAAACACAATTTGAGAGATTATGATAATAATAAAGATGATATTTATATTTTATATGGAACAGATAATTTATACCAAGATGTTCAAGAACTATATTTACAAGAATTTGAAGAAGCAAGACTAGAATATAACAGTAAGCAAACTCGTGAAGATAGAAAGATTGATAACTATTTTAAGCATATATCACAAGATAAACAAAAAGATTTGGCTTGTGAACTAATAATTGAACTTGGAGATATGGAATTTTGGAATAATAAAAATTTAGATTATAGAATGAATATGAGATATGTTTACAAAGAGCAAGTATTAGACTTAATGAGAATTGTACCAGAATTTAAAGTTGCAAATGCAGTAATACATTTTGATGAACTATCTCCACATTTACATTTAGTTGGTGTTCCTGTAAAAGATGGTTATAAGAAAGGTATGAAAAAGCAACCTGCAAAATCAAAAGTATTTACGAAAGAATCGTTACAACGAATACAAGATGAAATGAGAGCTTGTTGTATTAGGTCATATAATAAAGTCTATGAAAAAAATGCTATCTTAAAACAAAAGCAATTAGGAAGAAATCAAGATATAAATATAAATGATATGACAAATTATAGAGAAATGAAGAAACAACGTGAGCAAAATTCTAAAAGATTATCACAGGCAACTAATAAAGCAAATAATCTTGATAATGCTACTGAAAAAGTAAACAATATATTAAATGAGTTAAAACCATCTAAACTTAATAAAAATAATATGGTTATTTCAAGTGAGAATGTCCAAGAAATCAAAAAACTAACCGAAGAAATAAAAGATACAACTGGAGCAGTTAAAAGTGTAAATGACCTAAATTTAGCAATTAAAGATTTTGAGCATTATGCTTTTGAAACAAGACAAGAAGTTTCTTCTCTAAAATATCAATTAGAGCAAAAAGATAATGAAATACACTATCTAAAAAAGGAATTGTCTACTAAGGATAAGATTATAGATAAATTACAAACTGAAAAAGAAAGTTTAAAAGAGCAATTACAGAAATTTAAAGGCTTTTGGCATAGTATTATGAGCCATTTTCATAAAAAAATTTGCTTTGATAAAGATGATAACTATAAAATTGTTAGTGATGACCTATATAAGAATGGAATATTCGACAACAACGATAATGAAATTGCAAATAATATTGCTAGAAGAATAACTATACTAGATGAAAACAAGCAAACAAAAAGTAAAAAGAAAAATAATGATACCAGATTTTAAAAGGAGAAAAAAGTTATGGAAGAAAATAAAATTGAAAATGTAATAAATATAATTAAAGATATGAATATAAAAGATAAATTAAGATTAGGTATTTGCTTAACTACAAGCGATTGGGCTAATATTTTATATAATAAAACTGAAATGTATGAGAAGTTTGATAGTATGCTAAAAGAAGTTGAAAGAAATAAAATTGTTTTGTATCTGTTTAATAGTATTAATAATTAGGATTTTAGAAGAATAAATGGTAAGATAGACTTGAAAATTATGTAAAATTGATATATAATACAAGATATGTTGATATATTTAGCATAAACTAAATTATAGACACATGTCTAAATTTATGAGAAAGGAGATAGTAAAATTTTAGAAATTGTAACAGTAGGTTTTATTTAAGCATGTATAGGAGGTAACTCAATGAGAAAAATTAATAATTGCAAGATTACAGGTGTAAAAACTAAAATCACAGAAGAACTTACTATAACAGTAAAACTCGAATTTGTATCTCGCCGAGACAAAGGAACTTATTCTTTTACAAAAAGGTTTTATGATGCAAAAGAGAATGCTGAATTAAAAACGATAATGTATTATGCTGATGTTAAAAAAATCAAGGAACTTAAGGGCAAAGTTATACGAGAGGTAGTAGATGAAGATGAAAACTTTATTGGTATTGGAGATCCAATTGGTGATAACTTTGTTTTGTTCCGTGATACAAGCAAATCATATTCAGCGGCTGAATTAAACAAGTAAAGCTGGTCATTTGATAATAATTTTATTATTTTCTAAGCCAAGAAAGAAACTAAAGTTTAGTTTCTTTCTTGGCTTTTCAATTTATATATTTTTTTAACAAATTATATATAAGTATTTTAAGGTTAAGCAGATATTGGAAATTACTTTTTTAATTCGCAAAATTTAAGTTCATTGTAATTTATTTAAATTTTTTTACAAATTTTATTGTATTTTATTAAAATTATGATATACTTTAGTAAATTGATTGATATTTGTATCAATCGTCAAGAGAGAAAAGTTGTAGATAACTACGACGTCCGCTCCATTTTATAGCAACTTACGAACTATAAAGTTTGTAGGTTGTTTTTTCATATCTAAATTTACAATGTTCTCTTTCCAGAAAGGAGGGCATTTTTTATGTTTGGATTTGAAGTACTACAAGAACTAAAGCCAAATGATGAAATACTGGAAATTATTAAAAACTATTATTATACAGTTAGAAATGGCAAAATTAAGCATTTAAAGGCTACTAATTTACAATTTATTGAGCCTACTGAATATTTAATTGTATATCCATATACTCTTACTATTTATGAATATAAAGTAAATGAGATAGCTAATAAGTCATTCTATATTAAAGAACATAAACAAAAGTATAATCTTAAAGAAATAAAACAAATTCTTATAAAATTAAATATTTAACCTTCTTTTTGCAATTTTATAAAAAATTTTTGAAATTAAGCTTGCAAAAATGCATTTTAGTTAGGAAACATATGAGAGAATAAAAAATTCAAAATTTTTTCTTAAACTAGGGGGGCGAAAATGCACTTTTCTGAGCAAACATATGAGAGGATAAAAATTTTTAAAGTTTTTCAACCATTTTGGTATACAAAACTTTAGAAAATTCACAGGTAATGTAGGAGGTAATATTTTATGAGATGTGGAGTTTATGTAAGAGTATCAACAGATGACCAAAGAGATAATGGCTATTCTATTGATTCACAGTTACGAATGATAAAAGAATATTGTGAAAAGAATAATTACGATATTGTAGATGTATACAATGATGCAGGACATTCTGGAAAAGATTTAATGAGACCAGAAATGCAAAGACTTTTAA
>CASCUT010000047.1 GCA_949155365.1 uncultured Clostridia bacterium | reverse complement strand
GATCACCATAAAAGCAGCTATATCAATGGATGTAGCTGTTTTTTTGATAATATATAATGAAATTTTATCATTTATATAACTATGATTTCTCTTTTCCTTTCATAGCAATAGATACAGGCAAAAGACAAAAAATTATTTTGGATTAAATAAATTTAGGAAAAGTTAATTAAGATTATTTTAAAATATATTGTTGGGGAATTTTTGGGAAATTTCATTGCATATTTTTCGTTTAATTTCGTCATCTTAGGAATCAAAATATCGTTTTTAAAACCTATATTTTTCAGACTGTTGACAAAGTATATAAAAATATTTTGTCAACAGTCTGAAGAGCAGATACTTATAAGTATCTGCTCTTCTTTTTTTTATGCTTTATGATTTCTTCCTTTTAGAAACATAATTTCAATTCCTGCTATTAGGCTAATTGTTATGCTTGCTATTAAAATAGTCGTTATTATTTGTAATGTCATTACACTGTCTTCTTTGACACCTGTTTTTATACTGAAAATTGTTGTTACTTCCCCTATGTCGTTATCTTTATTCTTATCTTCATAATTGAATGGATTTGTACTTCCTTTTAGTTTTGCTATATTTTTCTTTTCACCAAAGTTTATTTCTTTGTTTTCCCATTTTAAGATAATGTTTACTTCTTTGCTCTTGCCTGGTTCTAGTTCTTCTTTTTCAGCATAATATATTGCTTGATTTCCTTCCTGTTTCCAATCTTTGCTTATTAACTTTAATCCGTCTGGAATGTTGTCAATGATCTTTCCTATGGTTGCTTTTGTTTCTCCTACATTGCTAATGCGTATTACATATTCTAGGTTGATATCTTCTGTTTTTATTTTACTTTCTGGAACTTCTATTTTTTGTATTTCTCCTGTTGTTAGTTCTTTCTTTTCTCCATTTATCATAATACTGCTTAGTCTTTTCTCTACTTGCATATCATAGATTAAACGTTTATTTTCTATTTGTACAATTTGAAGTTTTGGTGTATCTTTTACTTCCATTGCCTTTTCTTCTACTTCTTTGTATCCTTCTGGTGTCTTTTCCTTTATACTATATTCACCTATTGGCAGTCTTTCTACATAGTAACCATCTTCTTTTTCTATTATTGGAATACTATTTTCTTCCTCTTCGTCTATTTTCGTTTTGGCTACTACTTCATTTGTTTTCTTATCCATTATGCTAATTTCTAACTGATCTATTTTTTCTTTTGTTTCTTCATCGATTACTTCAATTTTTACTTTTGTAAAGTCTTGTTTTATTTCTACTTCTTGTTCTTCTTGGGTATCTTCTACTTTTAGTTCTACTTCTTCTATCGTAGCATACCCACTATTTTCCGGTAATTTTGTTTCTCTTATGATGTATTCTCCTACTGGTAGTTTGACTTGTAATTTTCCATCTGTTTCTGTTGTCCATTCTCTTATGATTTTTTCTTCTACTTTTTCCTCTTGTTTTATTCTTTTTATGATTTGCAAAGTTGCTCCTTCTACGTATTCTTCTGTTTCAATATCTTTTAGATGGATTTTTACTTTACTTACTTTTTGTTCTATTTCTAGGATTTGAAGTTCTTTGGTATCTTGTATGTAGAATATGGTATCGTCTATTGTAACATATCCTGTATCCTCTCCAATTGCTATTTCTCTTAATGTATATTCTCCTATTGGTAATTTTTCTATTTGCACTTCTTTTCCTTCTGACGTCCATTCTGTTACAACTTCTTCTACTATTTCCCCATCTTGCTCTGTTTTTCTTATAATTTGCCATTTTGGACCAATTACATATTCTTTTGTTATCTCATCTTTTATTTCTACTTGTATTTTTGTATTATAGTCTCTTATTAAAATTGTATTCTCTTCTTGCTCTGCTCCCTTTTGAATAACAATTTCTCCTGTTTCATCTAATGTAAAGATTACTTCTTCTGCCGTTGTATACCCTGGAATTGGCTTTGTTTCTACTATTACATATTCTACCATTGGTTCTAATTTTCGAATTGGCTCTATTTCTCCATCTGTGATAAAGCTTTGGATTACTTCTCCTGTTTCTTTTTTTCTAATTTCAAAATGAGAACCTGTTGTGATTTCGTTTTCTTCATTTATTTCTTTGATACCAATACTTACTTTTCTTACATTTATCGTCTCTTCTGTGGTTGTTACATTTCCTAAATTAATCTTGGTGTCTTCTCCTGTTTCATAGTCTCTTAAATAACCTGCATAAGAAATTCTATTGGTATAGTCTTTTACTTCTTGTAATGTTCCTTCTAATTCTATTTTTATACTATCTCCCGCTGTTTCCTCGTTTTCTTTATGGCTTTCAAATGCTACTTTTATTTGATTATTTTCTATGGTATATTCTGTAACATCTTTTTCCTTTCCTTCTTTATCTAAATAGGTTATTTTGATACTATCCTCATCTATTTGAATTCCACTATCGATTTGGAAATTTATTTCTTCCCTTACTAATCCTACTTTATCTCGGTTTGTATTCGATGCTGTAACAATTCCTACAATTTGAATTTTCTCGTTTTTAATAAATTCATTTTCCAAATTGTTTTCTGGTGTTGTGTTAATTTGTGAAACATATTGAGGAACAATTAAATGATTTGTAATATCATAGCCATTAATAAGTGTTTCATATCCTGGTACTTTATTTTGACTTACTGTATATTTATAGTTTGTATTGTCTTTAATTTTTTTCGTTTGTAAGTTTTCAAATTCATATTGTTCCCTTGTTACTGTCTTTTTGCTTGGCGTTTGTAATACTCCTTCTTCTGTTGCTGGTTCATCTGAATGCAATGTTACTTCGATAGCAGATGGCCTAGATGTATATTTATTTTCTTCATCGTTCCATATAATATTTCCGTTAATATTATGTGTTAATAATCTCCAATTTGCTGTTAACCTTGCATTGCTATAGCCCATAGTAAAGATTGCCTCTTCTGTTAAAGAACTCATTCTGTTTTCTGTTTCTTGACCCTCTAAGGTCCAATTAACAAATTCGTAACCCTTTCTATTGGGAACTGGTATTGTTTTTGTTTGTTCATAAGCCAGTGGAAATACTTGGTTTTCTTCGCTTCCATTCCAACTTCCTCCATTTGGTCTTAGTTCTAATTGATAGGTGTTTCTTTCCCAATTTGCAGTTAAGGTCGCATTACTGGTTCCCATGGTAAAAATTGCATTATTCGCCGTTAGAGAACTCATTTTACTTCCCTCTCCTGCTAGTGTCCATTTACTAAAACTATATCCATTTCTAGTTGGTACTGGTATGATTTCTGTTCCTTGATAATTTATGGTGATTTTTTGATTGCTTGTACCGCCTTTCCAATTTCCACCATTTGGTTGTACTTCTAATTGATAGGATTTCTTTTCCCAATTTGCAGTGAGAATGTCTGTTACGTTGTTTGTTGCTCCAAAAGTATACGTTGCATTAGCAGTGGTAGAAGATAATGTACCATAATTTCCTGTTCTTGACCATCCCGTAAAGGTATATCCTGTTCTTGTTGGTACTGGAATTGCTTTAGTTGTATTATAGTTTTGTGTAAATGTCTGTGTTGCAGTACCATTATTCCAAAAACCTCCATTTGGATTTACTTGCAAGTTAGAGCTATTAATTGTCCAATTTGCAGTTAATGTTGCATTCGCATTTCCCATTGTAAATGTTGCATTATTTGCTGTTAAAGAACTCATTGTACTTCCTGCTCCTGATAAGCTCCATTCTGTAAAGGTATGTCCTGCTCTTGTTGGTACTGGTATGATTTCTGTTCCTTGATAATTTATGGTGATTTTTTGATTGCTTGTACCGCCTTTCCAATTTCCACCATTTGGTTGTACTTCTAATTGATAGGATTTCTTTTCCCAATTTGCAGTGAGAATGTCTGTTACGTTGTTTGTTGCTCCAAAAGTATACGTTGCATTAGCAGTGGTAGAAGATAATGTACCATAATTTCCTGTTCTTGACCATCCCGTAAAGGTATATCCTGTTCTTGTTGGTACTGGAATTGCTTTAGTTGTATTATAGTTTTGTGTAAATGTCTGTGTTGCAGTACCATTATTCCAAAAACCTCCATTTGGATTTACTTGCAAGTTAGAGCTATTAATTGTCCAATTTGCAGTTAATGTTGCATTCGCATTTCCCATTGTAAATGTTGCATTATTTGCTGTTAAAGAACTCATTGTACTTCCTGCTCCTGATAAGCTCCATTCTGTAAAGGTATGTCCTGCTCTTGTTGGTAATTCTATTGTTTTTGTTCCTGTAGAAGTAAGGTAACTATACTGAATATTGCTACTATTATTCCATATTCCTCCATTTGGATTTATACTTAATACATATGGTATTACTGCACTAGAAGAAGCTTGTGTTACATCTTCTATATAATCTGACGTTGTATTATTGTTCGAATAAAGTCCACTATAACTTGCTCTATTGTTTAATGTACTTCCTACATAGGTATTTGAAACGGAACCATTAATCGTATAATTTATAAAAGTATCTTTTGTTAATGTATTTACATTAGAAAATGTAACCGTATGATTTATATTATCAATGATACCTGTTATCCCTGATGTTGAACCATCACTATTTCGTATACTTGCTGTAGCTGAAGTTGCTGTTATTTTATTGTCTAATGTAACAATATAAGTTCCATTTGCTACTCCAATCTTATCAATTGCTGTCGTATTTGTAGACCTACCTGTAACAGTTACGCTTGTTCCATTACTAATTGCTGTTGTTTGAGTAGAGTTATAATTGATTCCTTCAATATCTACTGCGACTCCTAATGTGTTTATCATAATATTTCTATTTTTTGCTCCTATTCTTACAGAAAAGGACGACTCTTTTCTTTCAATTGGTATATTATTAATTAGTTCTGTATCATCCCCAGTAATAGGAAATTCATTTTGAATAGTAGTAAATCCTGTTTTGGCTACATCATTGGTAAGTGTACTTGTATCTAAATAATAAGTATTTGGATAATTTGTTATCTGTTCCACTGGTTTTCCATTTATTGAATAGATAAATCTTGTAGCATAATTTTCTGAACGGATAGTATATCCATTATGAATAACGGTTGGAGTTTTCCATTCCTCACCTCCTAATCTATATTGAAGTTTATTATTTCCTTTTTCTGGATCTACATTCGATATACCATATATAATTTCCATTCTTGATTCAGAAGAATTTCTTGTAGTAATATTAGGTGGAAGTTTTACCTCTATTGTTTTATATGACATAGTGCTTGAGGTATTAATAAATTTATATAATACATCTAATTCAATTGCTTTAATTGGATTGTTCATATTTTTTTCTATCACCACTATTTTCCAAGATGCTGCTAAATCTCCTGATATATCTTTTTTACTAGGTATATTGGAACAATAATAGTATCCTGTGCCTTTTTGCTTAATAAAGTCTGTTATTTCAATATAAGCAACTGTATTATAATATTTTTTTTCACCGTCTCCTGTTAATATCTTTTGGGGCTTAAATTTTATAGAACTAGCTGGTGTAAAATTACTTGTTTGTTTTGTTCTATTGTAAGAAAGTGTTACATACCAGTCTGCTGTCTTTCTTACTTCATTAAGAGTTGATTCATTATATTGTAATATCAAATATGCTTTTTTTATAGAACTTCCTTCACTAATTGTTAATTTTGCTCCTGAAGAGTTTCCTCCATGATTATCATCATGACTTTTTTCTATTCCATTTAATCCAAGAGATGAGTATCCGTTACTATCTACTGATTTTGGATTCGTATCGATATAATAGTTAGATGCTCCTGTATAGTTAAGTTTATATCTTCCTATTCCAGAAAATAATTTTTGTTGTTGACTATTACTACTCGTCACTGTTGCTGTTGTGTCATTAATCGATGGTATGTCTACCGCATAAGAAATATTAGTCTCTAGGTTGCTTAAGATTGGAGAAATAATCTGTAATAATAATAATAGGGTAAGTACAAAACTAGTTGTCTTTATTTGTTTTTTCATTCTTTTTCTTTTCAATAAATTTTTCACTACTTTTTATATCTCCTTTCTTTTATTTTTTTCTTTTTAAAATCATAATCTCGATACCTGCCATTAAGCAAATTGTCATACAAGCAGTTAAGGCAATTACAATAATTCTTACAATCGTTATCTTTTCTT
>CASCUT010000046.1 GCA_949155365.1 uncultured Clostridia bacterium | reverse complement strand
GAGCTATAAAGGAACACATAAAATAGATGGTTATTTTGAATATGTAGTTCCACCACTTGAAGGATTTTGGTGGCAAGATGGAATGAAAGATAGTATTGACCATAATAATAAAGATCAAATGAACTTTATATCTATTATTAGATTACCAGACTTTGTAACAAAAGAAGATTTTAACTGGGCTATAAAGGAAGCAACAAACAAGAAAAAAACAGACTTTTCAAAAGTGGAATTTTTAAGTTATGATGAAGGAATCTGTGTTCAATGTATGCACATTGGAAGTTATGATGATGAACCATCTACAATAAATTTAATGCACGAATATATGATACAAAATGGATACGAACTAGATATTACAAAAAACAGATTTCATCATGAAATATATTCGAGTGATCCAAGAAAATGTGATACAAGTAAATTAAAGACAGTCATAAGACACCCAATAAGAAAAAAGGAATAATTATGGAATTTATAGAAGCAAAGACAATACTTCAAAGAGCAACACATGGAGAAGAATGGTTTGGAATTGATTATAATATGAATATATACAAAGGTTGCTGTCATAAATGTATTTACTGTGATAGTAGAAGTAATTGTTATCAAGTAGAAGATTTTGACAGAGTAAGAGCAAAAAAGGATGAAATAGAAATATTAAATCGAGAACTAAAATCAAAAAGAAAAAAAGGTGTAATAGGAATAGGTGCAATGTCAGATACTTATAATCCTTTTGAAAAACAATATGAAATAACAAGACAATCATTAGAACTTATTTCATACTATAATTTTGGAGTATCAATAGAAACAAAAAGTAATTTGATAGTTAGAGATATAGACATATTTAAGGAAATAAACAAAAAAGCAGATGTAATACTTAAATTTACAATTACATCAGCAGATGATAATTTATCACAAAGAGTAGAACCAGGAGTATGTGTTTCTTCAGAAAGACTAAAAGCAATGAAACAATTATCAAAAGAAGGATTATTTGTTGGAACATTATTAACTCCAATTATTCCATTTATAACAGATTCAGAGGAAAATATTAGAAATGTAATAAGATTATCTTATGAAAATGGAGCAAAATTTGTATTTTCTATGGGAGGAGTTACATTAAGAGAAAATCAAAGAGAATACTTTTATGAACAATTAGATAAGATTTTTCCTAAAATAAAAGAAAAGTATATTAAGACTTATGGAAATAACTATTTTTGTTATCCATTGAATAAAAATTTAAACAAAATATTTAAAGAAGAATGTGAAAAGTATGGACTACTTTATAAAATGAATGATATAGTAAAGGCATATAAAAAAGAAATTAAACAAGAAGAGCAATTGACCTTTATATAGAAAAGAGGAAAAAATGAATGAATATATAAATTTAACATTAGAAAATATAGAAAAAGAACATATCTGTTGTGCAATTGGTGATCCAAAACATCAAGTAGGAGTAAATAATAAAAAAGAATGGATTAAAAGTAAGTTAAAAGATGGGCATGTATTTAGAAAACTAAATGCAAGAGGAAAAATATTTATTGAATATGAGGGGGTAGAAACAGCTTGGATACCTATTAGCGGTAAAAATTATGAATATATCTATTGCTTATGGGTAGCAGGAAGTTTTAAAGGAAAAGGAATTGGAAAAGAATTACTAGAATATGCAATAAACGATTCAAAAGAAAAAGGCAAAAGTGGTATATGTACTTTAGTTTCTAAAAAGAAGAAACCATTTTTAGGCGAAAAGAAATTTTTTGAACATTATGGTTTTAAAGTAGTAGATAGTATAGCAGATTATGAATTATTAGCACTACAATTTGAAGATAGTGAAACACCTAAATTCAATGAAATAGCAAGAAGTATGAAAATAGATAATCAAGATTTCACTATTTACTATAGCAATGAATGTCCTTATGTAGAATATGAAGTAAATGAACTAACTGAATATGCAAAAGAGAATAACATTAAAATTAATTTTATAAAAATAGATTCACTAGAAAAAGCAAAAAATGTACCTTGTATATTTAATAATTGGGCTAACTTTTACAAGGGTGAATTTGTATCAAATACTATATTAAATGCTAATTCATTTAAAAAGTTAATAGAATGAGTTAGAGAGAAAGTACAAGTTGAAGGTGGGATAAAATAATGAGTAAATATGAGCCATTATGGAATTATTTAAAAAAGAATAATAAAGATAATTATAAACTATCTTATGAAGAAATTAAAAGTATTTTAGGATTTGATATAGACCATTCATTTTTAACATACAAGAAAGAAGCTAAAGAATATGGATATGAAGCCTACAAAATATCAATTAAAGAAAAGACTATAATTTTCAATAGGATATAATTATAATTATAATTTTATAGAGGTACGAAAAGCAGAGAATATCTGCTTTTTTTGTACCCATAAATAAAAAATTTAACAAAAATATTGACAAGTGTTATATAGTGTTATATACTGTATAACGAGGAGGCGATAATATGAAGATGATTATTAGTAATAGCAGTTCCGTTCCGATATATGAACAAATAAAGAAATCTATTATAAATCAAATACTAGAGGGAGAACTGAATGAGGATGAGCTATTACCATCTATAAGAGTGTTAGCACAAGATATAAAAATAAGTGCTATGACTATAAAAAAAGCCTATGATGAATTAGAAAAAGAGGGATATTTAAAATCTATACAAGGAAAAGGAACTTTTGTAGCACCTAAAAATACAGAACTTGCAAAAGAACAAGCACAAAAGGATATAGAAAATTATATAGAAAAGATAGTTGCTATTTCCAATAGATTCGAGATAGATGAAAACGATGTAATCGAAATGTTTAAAATGATTTATGGGGAGGATAAGTAAATGGAAAATATTATTGAAATTAAAAAATTAAAAAAGAAATATGATGACAAATTTGAACTTGGAAAAATAGACCTAGCAATACCAAAAGGAGTTATTGTAGGTCTTATTGGAGAAAATGGAGCAGGAAAAACAACATTAATAAAAGCAATGTTAAATATTATAAAAATTGATAATGGAGAAATAAAAATATTTGGAAAAGACTATAAAAAAGAAGAAAAAGAGATAAAAGAAGATATAGGTATAGTTTTAGATAATATGTTTTTTCCAGAATTATTAAATGCAAAAGATATAAATAATACTATGAAAGATGTATATAAAAACTGGGATAGCGAATTGTATTTTTCTTATTTAAAAGAGTTTGATTTACCAGACAACAAACCCTTAAAATCAATGTCAAAAGGAATGAGAAAAAAGTTAGAAATAGTAGCAGCTATTTCTCATAAACCAAAACTACTAATATTAGATGAGCCAACAAGTGGATTAGATCCAGTTGTTCGATCTGAAGTATTAGAGATATTCCAAAAATTTATAGAAGATGAGGAACATTCTATACTTTTATCAACACATATAACAAGCGACTTAGAACATATAGCAGATGAAATTATATTTATTGATAAAGGAAAAAAGGTATTACAAAAGTCAAGAGATGAAATAATTGATAACTATGGAATTTTAAAATGTGATATTGATTATTTTTCAAATATTGATAAAAAAGATATTATCGCATATAAGAAAACAAAATATGCTTATGAGATATTAGTTAATGATAAAAAACAGGCAAGTAAAAAATATCATAGTTGTGTAATAGATAAAATTACACTCGAAGATTTAATGGTATTAGTAATTAAGGGGGAAAAGATATGTTAGGTTTAATAAAAAAGGATTTTTTACTTATAAAAGCAAATTTAAAATCAATGATAATTATATTTGTAATATATATAATGTTGGCATTTCAAGGCACATTTGATGTTACATTTATAATTCCACTAATTGGAATAATGTTATTTATATCAACATTCAGTTATGATGATTTTAACAATTGGAACTCTTATGCAGTAACCCTGCCAAATGGGAGAAAAAATGTAGTTAGAGCCAAATATATAGCTTCAATAATTTTAACGATTATTTTAGCAATAGTATCTTTGACTATAGGAATAGGAATCAGTTACACAAAAACAAATAGCATAAATTTAGATGAAATTATTTCATCACTAATGGGAACGATGTTATCAAGTATTATTATAATTTCTTTACTTTATCCAATAGTTTTCAAATTTGGAGCTACAAATGGAAGAATAATATTATTTGCAGTAGTATTTGGAATAGCAGGAATAGGAGCTTTAATTGCCCAATTCGTAGATACGACACCTATTATAAATATGATAAATAGATTAGATAGTTATTCACTTATAGCAATTCCAATAATTTCTGCAATATTATTAGGTATTTCATATCTAATATCAAACAAAATATATCAAAATAAAGAATTTTAAGAATATAACCTACGAAAGCAGTAACAACATTTTGGCTCTTGCAGAATAACAAGGCTATACAGTTGGAGTTAGGCAGAAGAAGATAACAGAAAATTCAGAGAGAATAGCACTTGGATTCAAGTGCTATTCTCATATCTTACAGAAATGTAAGATTCATGTAAGGTAAATTAATACCAAAATATGAAATATAAATATATAATATAAAAAAATAAATGGAGTAATTGAAAATGGAGAAAAAGAATCTAATAAAAGAATTAATTATCGTATTTTGGCTATTTATAATAGGAAGTATATTAGGATATATATTTGAAATGATAGTAGTTTTATTTCAAAAAGGATATTTTGAATCAAGACAAGGTTTAATATATGGACCTTTTACACCTGTTTATGGAATAGGAGCGATTATATATTATCTAATATTAAATAATATTAAGAAAGATAATAAAATAAAAATATTTTTTATTACAGCAATACTAGGCGGAATAACAGAATATATCTGCTCTTTAGTACAAGAAAAAGTATTTGGAACAATATCATGGGATTATTCATATCTTATATTTGATATAAATGGTAGGACAAGTTTATTACATTGTAGTTATTGGGGAATTGCAGGAATTTTATATGTTACATATATAGATCCATTTTTAGAAAAGTTAAAGTGCAAAATAGATAAAAAAAGTTTAAAAATAGTTTCAATAACATTTGCAGTATTTATGCTTTTTGACATATCAATTTCTTGTATAGCAGCAAATAGACAAACGGAAAGGAGAAATAATATTTCTCCAGAAAGTAAATTAGACTTATTTTTAGATAAATATTACCCAGATGAATATATGGACAAAATATTTGCAAATAAACGAGAGGTTTGTAAATAATTTATGGTGTTTTAAAAGTAGAGCAAAAGTGGTATAATCACAAAGGGAGAATATAATTATGTTTAAAATTGTTATTATAGAAGATGATAAAGAAATACGAGAAGAATTAAAAATATTACTACAAAATAGTGGTTATGAAGTAAAAACAATTTCAGAATTTGAAAATGTAGAAAATAAAATAATAGAAGAACAAGCTCATTTAGTATTATTAGACATCAATTTACCAGGCAAAAATGGATTTGAAATATGTAGTAAGGTAAGATCAAAGTCTAAAATTCCTATTATATTTGTAACAAGTAGAAACAACTCAATGGATGAATTAAATGGCATTATGCTAGGTGGAGATGATTATATAGAAAAACCATATAATGTACCAATTTTACTTGCAAGAATACAAAATTTATTAAATAGAACATATTCTAAAAAAGAGAAAGAAAACAAAATACAATATAAAGGAATTGGTTTAGATATTTTTAAATCAACAATAACTTATAATGAAAAAATAATAGAATTAACGAAAACAGAACTAAAGACACTACATTACTTATTTGAAAACAAAGATAAAATAATATCAAGAGCAGACATCATAGACTTTCTATGGGATAATGGAGTATATGCAGATGATAATAGTTTAAGTGTAATTGTTACGAGATTAAGAGAAAAGTTAAAAGAAATAGGAATAGAAAATTTGATTGAAACAAAGAGAGGGCAAGGATATAAAATATGAAATTTACCAAATATATAAAGGATAAAATAAATAATAT
This sequence comes from uncultured Clostridia bacterium, assembly GCA_949155365.1. GTDB lineage: Bacteria > Bacillota > Clostridia > TANB77 > CAG-508 > UMGS1663. The sequence goes on along the minus strand of CASCUT010000046.1, from coordinate 318 downwards.
ATTAGGATTTATTGTCTATTTTATAATTATAATAGCTTATGCAAATGTAATAGAAGTAGATAGAAACTTTATAATTGTAATAACTGTTATATCTTTTGTATTTTGTGTAGTAGGACTATTAGTTAGTTATTGGAGAAAGAATAGATATATAAAAAATATAGAAAATATAATGGATGGTTTAGAAGAAAAATATCTTATATCAGAAATAATAGAAAAGCCTAGAGGGCAAGAAAATTTAGCATATTACAATATACTAAAAAGAGCCAATAAATCTATGCTCGAAAATGTAACCAATGTAAGAGTAGCTCGGAACAGATT
>CASCUT010000045.1 GCA_949155365.1 uncultured Clostridia bacterium | reverse complement strand
TATCCTCCTTATTTAATTTTTGTTTTGCTCTAAAAAAAGTAACTCTTGCCCAATTCTCACTTTTATTTAGTATCTTCCCTATCTCTTTAAAAGTCAAATCTCCTGTTAATCTTAGGTACATTACTTCTCTTGTTATAGCATCTAAATTTTGAAGGGCATTATACAGTTTAAGTTTACTATCCCTTTTTATATATTCTTCTTCTATTTTCTTTTCGTCTGCTATTTCTATGTTTTCAATAGAAACTGTCTTACACTGACTATCTTTCTTAGTTCTTTTATATAAGATTTTTTTTGCAATAGAACAAAGCCATACTGAAATTTCACATTCTCCTCTAAATTTGTTTATCTGATTTATTGCTACTATAAATGTTTCTTGCATAATTTCTTCAGCAAGTTCATTATTTCTTGTGATAGTATAGATATAGTTTTTTATTAAATTAGCATGTTTCTTATAAATTTTTTCTATATTTTCCATTATTTTACCCTTCTATAAATATAGTGTCTCTTTTTTTAGAAACGTTACAGCTTTTTAATAATTTTATAATAAATTTTAAAAAAAGAATAGCATTGTACTATTCTATTTTTTACCATTTAACTTTATACAATTTAGTAATATCGACTTCTAAAGCCTTCGCAAGTCTTATCATCACATACAAGCTAGGGCTTTTAATATTATTTTCTATATCGTTAATATGAGTAGTAGATACTCCACTCTTCTTAGACAATTTCTTTAAGTTAATATTTCTTTCTTGTCTAATCTCCTTTAGTAAAATTTCGACTTTCATTTATTAACACCTATTACTAAACTTTTAAAGATTCGTTTTGAAAAGAATATAATAAGTGTTATTTTTTTAGAATGTTGAAGTAAAAATTTTTTATAATTCTTCAAAAAAGGAATAGCCATTACGACTATTCCTAAGTTACTATTTTCTATTTTGTACTATTATTTGAAATAATATAATTTGTTCCTTTCTCATAATCTATTTTTACCGAAATTGTTCTATTATTGCTTAGTTGTATTTTCATTATTTTATTTCGTTCATCCATTATAGCTTTTATACAAGATACTGTTTCAAAATTTGTATCAGAAATCTCATGATAATAAGCATCATATTTTTCTATATATATCCAACTTTTTAGTCTTTCTTTTAAATTTTCTAATTTTTCTCCTGTATTTTCGTAATATAATTTTTCTGCTTGTTGAGTAGTTATCTTAACTATATCCGTTTCGTGATATTTTGTTAATTTCTTATATGCTTCTAACTCTTCTATTGGTATTTCATTATTAAAACCTGCACCATTATAAAATACTTGTTCTAAGTCAATTTCACTTGGTTTTGTATATATATTAGTTGATGTTATAAAACCATTTATTGCAGGTGTATTAAAATCTTTTTCATATTTTCCTAACTGCTCTGATGTATATGTTATTTCATAAGTATCATCAATATTCTCTGCAATTTCATTAGAGTTATTACTTATCGTATATTGATAAGTTCCATCTATATTATAATAATTTGTGTAAGTAGGAGTAAATAATCCCTTAGCGTCTTCTGCTAATACATCTCTGCCAACATTATTATAAAAATCTTCAATTCTTTCTGTATTTCCCATTAAGAAAAAATTAATATAGTCGTAATATTCCACTCTTGTATCAAGCCATGAATATACATATGCTACATATTTTTTATTATCTTTCTCTACTATATGTTCTGGTGGAAGGAGCCCAATAAATAATAATATTATTGGAGATCCTATAAGCATAATACCTATTATAAATATACTAAAAATGATAATACATATCCTCAAGTTTTTTGACTTACTATTAACAAAAATTTGTATCACACCTGATATGATTCCTATTAATACTAAAATTATTGAAAAATAATTAATATATTGCATATATTTCATTCCTAGTGCATTTAATATAACTTTCGATACTATAAAAATTATTATATATATAACTGTATAAAATAATATACTTTTTTTACAACTAGTTAATATTTTTTTTACCACTTCCTTCACTTTATCCCTCCGCTTTCATCATTTTATTTAACTTTTTCTTTTGATAATATCACTTCTTTTCTTATAATATATCATACTAAACTCTATAATAATAGCCGTTCGACACATTTTTACAAACTTTTCTTTTACATTATGTTAAACTATATAAAAGGGGATGGTTTTATGGATAGTTCTATATCTCTAAAAAAGTTAAAGGCAACTGCAAAATTAAAAAAATTAATAATGCAAAAAGCATCTTATGAAAGAATAGTCAAACAAAGTAAAATACTAGATAACTACGTACAAATACAATTTGAGCAAAAGAAAAAAGCTAGTTAGTTAGCTTCTTTCTTATTATAACTTTATTTTTATTAATGTCCCCTTATATCAATGTCTAATAGTGCATTTTTACTACTTCCCCAAGAATATATTATATAGCATCTTTCTTGTTCATCTTTTCTGAAATTTTTAAAACTATAATTTCCTATTTCTATAACATCTATTTTTTCAGATTTTTGTTCTTTTATATTATACTCCCATTCTTTATTTCTATATTGTTTGTAATACTCGTTTAATTCAAATTCCGATAAGTTAGTCTTTACTAATATAGCACCAAAATATTGCATCCCATTTCCATTACCTACAAGTTTACCAGCAATGGAAATTGAATCTATTATTTCTGTATTCTCTGGCAATTTAGTTTTCTTTAAACCTATTTCTATTTTCTTTGCAATAGTTATTGTTAATCCGTGTGTATTGGCAATTTCAATTAGAGTCTGCATACTATAATTTCTATTTCCCAATTCATACGCTTGTATACCACTTTCGCTACGATGTATAGTTTTTCCAAATTCTCTTTGAGATAGTTCTGTCCATTCTCTAATTATACGAATTATCTCTTGAGAAGTATAATTATTTGCTATTATTTTCATTTTATCACCTTTACTCTTAGTATGTGAAATTATATAGCAAATATTATTTTTTAGGCTTAAACACTTACGTTTCGTAAGTGTATGATTATTTTTTCTATAATTTAACATACTTGTCGAAAGGAGGGTTTATTATGCAATTATCTGAAAAAGTTATCAACTATATTAATTTTGTAAATATTCCAAAAGCTATTAATTCTAATTGTTTAATAACTGACTTAGAAAAGATAATTTACACATCTACCTTTACAGAAGATGAATACTATATGTCTAATTCTTTAAGTATAGACCTATTGTTACTAATTAAAGAATGGGACAAAGCTCCTATATCAGAAGAATTGTTTTTGATGGAAAATAATTCTTCTAATAAAATTATTTGTGATGATAAAAAAAACTATGCTGCTTTAATGATTTTCCCTATTTATTTAAAAGATAAAATTGAACGGTCTTATAATATATTTTAGAAATTCAGGAGAATATATTAGCTCTAGTTCTAAAGCTCCTAATACCATTCGAAAATGGATTATGCGACATATGGGAAATGATATTTTTCCAATATGTTAAAATCATATCTATATAATACTATACTAATATTTCCAAAATAATCTTTTAGATTAAAGCAAAAAATGTCGACAGTTGTCGAATTTTGTGGAAATATTGTAATAATTTGGAAAAAATGGAAATTTTTTCAAAAAAATTGTTGACATTTTTTTTTAATTATGTTATTATTCATTATGTTGTTAACAGTAACTATGTATTACAATACTTTGTACCTATGGTATGATTTATTTGTAATATAAAACTGAAAAGTGTGGAAAGGATATTACTATGAAAAAACTCAATGTAAAAAAATGTCTCTCAATGATTCTTATGGTATGTCTTTTAATGGGGTCATCTATTACCTGCTTAGCAGCGGAACCTTCTTCAGATGCATATGTAGAAACTGAAAAAGGACAGCCTCTTCCAATTGTACCTGAAGACTATGAAGGTGTTATTCCACGTTCCGGAGTTATCTTTGGACCTATAGCAGGTACAATATCAACAGGAACCACTCGCGGTACATTTTCAGTTCCAGCAGAATATTCTGGTCATATGATTAGAGTTCACTGGTTATGTAGGGCTCAAAGTGGTGCTAATGAATCTGCTATGTATAAAATGACCGTAACTGGTAATGGCTTAAGTTATACTGTATATCTTCCTGTATCGTATAATTTTACTGCTTATACTGTCGGCAATCTTCCTTCTGGAACTTACACTTATTCAATCACGCCACATACTAACGTTAGCGGTACTTATAACTATGGTCTTCAGTTCTATTCTTATTAAATTTTATGTAATTAGCATTTCAAATTGTAACTGTCACTGATAACTTTGTCTGTTAACACTTTTCAGTTTTTAAAGAAGCTTCATTTTGAAGCTTCTTTTTTATTTCACAACATTCATATTTCATGACATTCTCCATCATTATCTATAAAATATTGCTTTATAAATTCTATCATCTTTCTTGAATCATTCGTATAGCTTTTGGCTTTATCATAAAAACGATTAAATTCTTCTACTGTGCTTTTATCTCCACTTATTAAATTAAAATGAGTTCCATCAACTCTAAATTCCTTATCATAAGATATTTCCATTTTACATTCGTTTCCATTTATAGTACCTAAAAACTTTTTTGTATTTAAAGAAGCTCTATATTGCTGATATGACTGTTGAAGTGCTTGTTCATAATTATCATCCTTTATTTTCTTTAATAGTATAGACAAGTTAATAATTAAGAAAGTAACTAGAAAACATATAATTATTATAAAGAGAATTTTAATATTTTTCATGGTTTCACTTGCTATCTTCTCTGTTTTATTCACCTTCTCTACTAATATATCTTTTACATTATTATCCACAAATTCATCTAAAGTAATATTAAATATTTTTGAAATTTCTATTGCTTGATATATATCTGGAGATGTTTGTCCTAATTCCCAATTAGAAATAGTTTGTCTTGTTACATTTAACTCTTGTGATAATTGCTCTTGTGAAAGATTTCTTTCTTTTCTTAATTCACAAATTTTCTCACCAATTTTCATTTTCTCACCACCTTTCCTCTCTTTGTTAGCATTCTTAATTTTTATAGCAATATAACCATGCTTATTAAGTATGTAACTTCGTATTATATAATATATTTTGATATCTTTCCCTGAAAATGTCAAGCAAATTATTTTGTAATTTACGCAAACTTTTTTTACATTATAGTAATATGCAATAAAAAACGAACAATATCTATTGCAATTTTTTTTTACATTATAGATATTGTTCATTCTTGTTCTTTTTACACTTATGCTACTTGTTCTTCATGATTTATTTCACTTTGTTTTCTTAATTGTATAGCTTCTTTTATAATTTCACTTTCGATATTATCATAATAATCAAATACACTATTATTAACATCTGCATTATACATATATTCGATAAAATCATATCCTCGATATCTTAGTAAGTCTACTATTGTAAAAAAGCTCAATCCATATAATCTAATTCTTATATTATCATAAGTATCAATTAAATATGCTCTTTCAAATATTTCTTCTTTATCCTTTTGAAGAAACATACTTTTAAATTTTTCAAATTCATCATCTACTAATTTTCGAAAATAATCTACAATTAGCTGTCTTTCTTTATATTTTAGTTGGTTAATATCTTTTTTTAACATAGTATCAATCATTTCCATTTTTATACCTCCTATGCTACTTTCTCTAATTTATAGCTATCTAAAAAATTGTCTGCCAAAATATCTCTATAATTATTGATATACTTTGTTTCTAAATTATATCCTAATGGAATTAAATCTTTGAATACTCTATTTATAATATAATCTAGCTTCTGTTCTCTATTGTTTCTTACAGTAAATATAATATTTTTTATATTTGTATTGTCCAAGGCTTTTAAAATTTGGTATGAATTTGCTATACTTGAAAAAGCAATTACTGGTACATTTATAGTCTCTCGTATTAAATTTCCTAAAATCAAATTGTCTGTTAACACAACTGTCTCTGTATTTTCCGTAATGTTACTCTTACAAAGATAATTTTTAGTTGTGGTTCCATTTATTCTTCCTTTACTTGAAAACCATATATCAGTATTATCATTAAACGGATTATCTAAATGTATTGATAATGCTTGTATCTTATTATTCTCGTCAAAAGCTGGTACAAAGAATCCTTTTGCATTTACAAAAGTCCAACCCCAGTCTTCTTCTTGATAAAATCCGAGAAATCCCTGCTAAATCATATTTTCTTTTTAAACTATTTGCTACTAGTCTTCTTTTTATATAACTCTTCGGTACCGTTTTATACATTTGACTTTCTATACTACTTTTTAATAGACCTTGTTTCTCTAAATATCTCTTATGCTCCAAGTCTAGTTTTAACATGCTTAAAAAATCTCTATAAACTGTATCTCTCCTATCTATGTCTGCAATATCATTAATTGGACTAATAGCAATATTTGATGCCTGTATTGAAAAGCATTCTTTTTCTAATAATTCTTTAAACGCTTCTTTATTATCAATATTTCTTATTTTAGCATAAAGGCCAATGGAATAACCACCAGCCCCACATCTTATACAATGATATTTATTGTTCATTATATTTAGACTCATTGTTGCAACTTTTGAATTTTTGTTATAACCACAAAACGGACATATTGCTTTAACTTCTGTATATCTATCATCTGTTATTTCTA
>CASCUT010000044.1 GCA_949155365.1 uncultured Clostridia bacterium | reverse complement strand
TAAGAAAAATTCGTAATAAATTTCAAGAAATAACAGGAAACGATTATATTGAAACTGTTTGGGGAGTAGGTTATAGATGGAAAAATTAAAAAGGAAATGTAGTTCATTACAAAATTATTTTGTATTAATAGTTTTAATTACATTTTTCATTGTTATATGTTTATCCTTATTAAGTATATGGGGATGTCAAAAATTTCGAGAGTATTTATTGCCAGACTCTAATACGATTTGGGTAACATTAAATATAACATATAGTGATGGAAGAACGGAAGAACTTGAATTTAGTACAGAATTAGGACAAGAAATGTATGATATTCCTAGATTGACAGGAGCAGAAGATGGTTTGATAAATAACTCTGAACTATCTGATATAAAAACAAGTATTGAAAAAATTGAAAATAATTTTGATATGCTAACTCCAAAAAGAAAAATTGCATATCAAATATATGGAATAGCAATGATAGCAATGCCAATGATATTTTCTATAGTTGGAATTTTAATTTGTGGATTTATTTTTTATCGTAAGAAATTAAATAAACCATTAAAACTCCTTGAAAATTCAATGGAACAAATATCAAATAAAAATCTTGATTTCAAATTATCTTATACATCAAATGATGAAATGGGGAAACTTTGTAATTCTTTTGAAAAAATGCGACAAATACTTGAAGAAACAAATAAAGAATTATGGAAAATGATTGAAGAAAGAAGACTCGTGCAAGCATCAGTTGCTCACGATTTAAGAAATCCAATATCAATTATAGAAGGATATGCAGAATATTTACAAACAAATTTACAAAAGGATAATTTAAGTAAAGATAAAATTTTAGAAATTACTTCAAACATAAATAAAACAGCTAAAAGATTAGAAAGATATACAGATTCTATTCGTACGATTAATGCCTTAGAGGATATAGAAGTAAATCGTAAAGAAATCTCTACTCGAAAATTCATTGAAGATGTAAAGTCAGATTTAAAACAAATGACAAAGTCTAAAGGAATAGGATTGGATTTAGAGGCAGAGAAGTTATTTAAAGAAAAGATAAAGATAGATTCTTATATTATTTATAGAATTTTAGAGAACATAATTAATAATGCCCTTAGATATTCCAAAGAAAAAATTAATTTATCATTTAATATACAAGAAAATTATTTAATAATCTCTATTGTAGATGATGGTATAGGTTTTTCGGAAGATGTTTTAAAAGAAAGAAACAATTTAATTATACCTACTGCAAGTGATGGCAAGCATTGTGGATTAGGATTAATAATTAGTCGTATTCTTTGCAAAAAGCATGGAGGAAAGCTAGAATTATCTAATGATATATCTGGTGGAGCAAAAGTAAAAATTTTTATAGAAATTTGACCAATTTTTGACTTTTATTATATATGATTTCCTTATAAGCCATTTATGGCAATATAAGGAGGTCATTTTTTATATAGTAGGAATTTTCATTGCAAAAGCAATGAAAAGCTCCATACTAGATAATTATGGCGAGTGTTATAATTTCTTAGTGACTTTGTCACTTAGAAATTGTTAAGGAGGTTTTTTTATGAAAAAATTAATTATTTTATTGATAGTCATTGGAATAGGTTTGGTATTAATATTTGGTGGGAAATTATTAAAAAATACAGACTTAACAAATGATGACATTGTATCAAAAAGTTTTGATTGGGTAACAGGAAAAGGAACAGATGAGATAGAAATGAAAGGTAAATTATCTTTACTTTCTAAAACTTCAAATACAGATGATGGATATTATTATTTTCAAAGCGATGCAGAAAATTTATTAAATGGTAAAAGAATATCTCATTTGATGTATATTGACTTTGCTACTCATCAAGAAATTTATTTATGTAGTAATTCTGGTTGTAATCATAACACAGAAAGTTGTTCATCTTTATTTTTAGAAAATGAAGTTCCATCTGATTCATCTATACTTTTTATATGGAATAATAAGATATTTATTTTAAGTAAACAGCAGGATCAAGATGGAGTAGCAGCTTTAGGAGTAAGTACAAGTTCTGGAGTAGAAGGAAGCTCTAGCATATTATATTGTTTAAACTTGGATGGAACAAGTAGAGAAAAGATTTATACATTTGACAGTAACCTTACTGTAGAAGATTTTGTAGTTGGAGATGAGAATGGGCTTTATTTTGTTACTAAAAAAGTGTCAGCAAATAGTATTAATGGTAATTCTTATCAAACATCATCAGAGAAAAATTTAGTTTATTTAGATGTAAAAACAAAAAAGGAAAAGAAGGTTTTTTCTATGGATTTTAATGATGATGTTGAATGGGATGTTATTGGGTGTAGTGATAAAAATCTAATTTTACATGGAATAGATTTTGGAAAAAAGGTTTCACAAGAAGAAAAGCATAGTGAAAATAATGAAGTATACAAAAATTCTTATGATGTATTTAAAACTCTTAATGTAGAAAATAGAGAACTTAAAGAAATCTATCGTATATTTGCAGCACATTCTCGTAGTTATGTAACAGATGAAAAATATTTATATTTTTCTAAAGAAGGAGATGGAGAAGTTATAAAAATTGACTTAAAAACAGGAGAAAAAAATTCTTTTGTAAAATTATCTCAAAATGGTATTTATGGAATTATTGGAGATAAAATAATGTGCTATGAGTATAGTTTTAATGACAAAACTCTTTACTTTGTTGATAAAAATACAGGAAAAATTTCCCATTCAAACCTTGTAAATAAAACAGTGGGTAGAACTTTAGATATTATTGCAGAAAGTAAAACACAAGTTCTAGTTGTTTATGATTCAGATGTAAATTATCATCAAGATGGTTCTTATGAAACTAAAAAGGAATATTGTGGTTTAATTAGCAAAGAAGATTTATATAAAGGAAACCGTAATTTTACTGAAATTAAAATGATTAATAATGTTATTGATGTAATTAATAAGGGGGGAAGATAATGCTTGAACTTTGTAATATTTCTAAAAAATATAAAGAGAAAATTGCTTTAAATGATGTTTCTTTAAAACTAGACAATGGAATTTATGGGCTTCTTGGTCCAAATGGTGCAGGAAAATCAACATTAATGAATATCATAACTGGAAATCTTGAACCTACAGAAGGGACTATAAAATGGGAAGGAAAGGAAGTCAAAGAACTAGGAAGTAATTATAGAAGTTTGCTTGGATATGCTCCGCAACAGCAGGGAATGTATGAAACTTTTTCAGGAAGAAGATTCCTTTCGTATATGGCGACTTTAAAAGGAATTCCGAAAAGTAGTATGGAAGATGAAATAAATAGAGTACTACTATATGTGAACATGGTAGAAAAATCAAATCAAAAAATTGGCACATATTCAGGTGGAATGAAACAAAGAATTTTAATAGCACAAGCAATTATTGGAAATCCTAAATTGGTTATATTAGATGAACCAACAGCAGGACTTGATCCGAAAGAAAGAGTAAGAATAAGAGAAAGAATAGCAGAACTTTCAAAAGATAAAATTATTCTAGTATCAACTCATGTTGTTTCAGATATTGAATCTATTGCTAAAAAAATACTATTAATTAAAACTGGAAAAATAATTGATTATGCAAATGTAAATGGACTATGTGATAAATATAATGCTGCTAATTTAGAAGATGTATATATGAAAATATTTGGGGAGGAATAATTTATGTTTAGGCTTATCTATTTTGAACTAAAAAAAATATGGTGCAAGCGAAGTTTTATTTTTAGTATTTGTTTATTGCTTATGATAAATATATTTTTCCTTTGGTATACAAATCTTGAAAATGAGGATAGAATAGCTCTCTCATCATATAAAAAATTTGGAGAAGAGATAGCAAATATGAATGAATCTCAAAAAGGTGAATATATTGGAAAATTAAAAAAGGATATTGATGGTGTTTCTTTTGTTATGAATATTATTTCAATGCAAAATACTGAAATGGGAGCAGAATTTGCAAAGCAAGAAATGCAAGAACAACCAAAACTGTTTGAAACTTATTATGATTTATATAAGTCAGGAAACTATCTACATTTTACAAATTCGTTTGAAAAAGAACAAAAATTTATAAATGAAGTATATGATGAATATACAAAAGTTTCAAACTACGATTTATATTTAAAAGAAATAAGAGAAAAAGAAAATGCACTTGATGGAATTTCTGTATTTAAAAATCAAAACGGAAACGAAAACGATTTTTCTTCTCGTAATATAAAAAAGAGTACATCAGACTATGAAAAACTTGATAATAATGGGATATGCTATATTTCTTCTAAAATGATTACATCTACAATGGAAAACATATGGACTGATATTTTTGTAATATTACTAGCATTTTTATTTATAGGAAGTTTAATAACAGAAGAAAAGGAAAAAGGACTTTTCTATATAACTCGTACTACTAAATATGGAATAAGCCATAGTATCATTGCTAAACTAATTGCACTTTTTATTAGCTGTATTTTGTTTGAAGTTATATTCTTCTTATCCAATTATATATTTTTTGGAATATCTACAGGATTTAGTGATATTAGTATAAAACTTCAATCAATTAGCCCATATATTGGAAGTAATTTATCTATTAGTATTTTGGGATATATACTTATTTCTATTATAACAAAAAGTCTTATTCTCTTTGGATTTTGTAGTGTTATAACAGCATTTTGCATACTTTCCGATAGTATGTTATTGCCATATCTATATGGAATAATATCATTAGTGGTAAGTTGGATTTTATATACAATAATTCCAAATGTTTCTAAATTTGAAATATTAAAACACTTGAACTTATTTGGATTATTTAGAACAGAGAGTCTGTATGGTACATATTTGAACTTAAACTTTTTTGGCTATCCAATTTCTCGTATTGTTTTGTCATGGATTATGATAGTTGCATTAATGCTCATAGGAGTAGTTTTATGTTATAGATTTTTCTTAAAAGGAAAGAACTTACAATTAAAGCAAAAAAAATCACGAATGATAGGGCTAAAATTTAAACCACATTCAAATCTATTAAGACACGAGATGTATAAAACTCTTATTACTAATCATGGGCTTATCATTATTTTGCTATTTAGTATATTAATTGGCTTTAATGAATTAAATCATTCTTATCATCCATCTGTTCAAGAACAGTATTATCAAAACATTATGCTAAAATTAGAAGGAGAACAAACAGATGAAAAGATTGAAATAATTGAAAAAGAAAAAGCTAGATATGAAGAAGCTTTTGAAGAAATAGAAAAGATAGATGAGTTAGTAAGTAAAGGAGAAATTAATAGTGAAACAGGGGAAAAGATGAAATTAAAATGGTATAGTGTTACATCATTTTATCCTGCATTTCAAAAAGTAGAGGAGCAATATAAACATGTATGTGAAAGTGGTGGAAAATATATCTATGACACAGGTTATTTATATTTATTTGGAATTATGGAAGATGGAATTATAAATGACTTCTTATTGCTTACACTTGGAATAATACTGGTATTTAGTAACTTTTTTTCTATGGAATATCAGAATGAAACTTGGAAATTATTAAAAGCTACCAAAAAAGGAAAAAGAGGAGTTTTAAAATCAAAAGTAGTGGTATGTATAGTTTTAGTTACATTATTTTCTATTCTACCATTTATATGTAGAGGAGTAAGTATTTCTAAAGTATTTCCACTACACTGCTTATCATTTTCAGTGCAAAATATTCCTATGTACCAAAACTTGCCTTTTAATTTGAATATACTATTGTTTATATTACTAAAAATATTATTGCAAATACTAATTTCAGTAATTATGGCTATGGTTGTATTAGTGTTTTCAGGATGGAGAAAAAATAATATTCAAGCAATATTTTTAGGAATTTTAATACTATGTGTACCATTAGTTTTGACTATATTAGGATTTGATTTTATGAAGTATTTTTCATTATATCCTTTATTTTCATATACTTTTACATAAGAATACGAAGTGAGAGATGAGTTAATAAATGAATAAAAAAAGAATCAAAAAAGAAAGAAGAAGTAAAAAAAGAAAGAAGAAGTAAAAAAAGAAAATTAATTGTAATTTTACTTATCATATCAATAATTTTTTGTTTAATAAAAAGTTTTTCTAAAAAGGAACAAGAAACAATAAGTCAAGAAAATAGTAAAGATGATGAAATTACAGTAGCAGATATAACAGAAATAACAGAGAAATCTAGGTTTCCAACTGATGTCTTTGGAGTTCCAGTACATACAGAGCTAATTGAAAGTAATACAAAAGCAAGACCAGGAACAAAACGAAAGATAAGATATATTGTAATACATGAAACAGATAATTTCGATAAAACTACAGGAGCAAAAAATCATGCACAATTTTTGAGTGAAAACAATATGGATTCTACATCTTGGCATTATACTGTTGATGATAAAGAAATATATCATCATATACCAGATAATGAAGTAGCATATCATGATGCTAACGAAATAGGTAACTTATATGGAATAGGAATTGAATTGTGTGTTAATAATGGTGGAAACTTTGAAAAAACATTTAATAATGCTGCAAAATTAGTTGCTTATTTATTAAAGGAATATAATCTTACAATTTATGATTTAAAAACGCATCATGATTTTTCAGGGAAAGATTGTCCTCATTCTATTTAAAAAAATAATAGGATGGATGAATTTATAGAAAAAGTAGAAAAATATATGTAAATGAAAGTTTAAGTTATGAAGTTGAAAGGCAAATGATTAGTTGAATTTTATTTATCTTTTATGATATAATCGAAACACAATATAGTAATTTGAAGGTGGGATATAAAATGAATCCATATACGTTTATATCTTTTGGATATGGTTTATTAGATAAATTCTGGTTAGGTGTAAAAGGTATAAATCCAAGAAATGTTATTGCAGAAATTATACCCAATAAAGAATGTAAAATATTAGATATGTGTTGTGGTACACTTTGTAATAGTTATTCAATTGCATTAAAAAATAATAAAAATGTAATAGTAGGTATAGACAGGTCTAAAGCAATGTTAAGATATGCTAATAATAAAATAAAAAATAGTAATCTTGATAATGTTGAGATTCTATGCAAAGATGCACTAAATACAGAATTAGAAAGTAATACTTTTGATTATATTATAATAGGACTTATACTTCATGAATGCGACCCAAATTTTAGAAATGGGTTATTAAATGAAGCTAAAAGGTTATTAAAAGAAGATGGCAAAATTATTGTTTTAGATTGGGATAAGCAAAATAGAATAAGTAGAAAATTTAAGTTTTTAATATTATATTTAATGGAATCAATAGGAAATCCTAAATATTTTAAGGAATACTATGAAAGTGATAAAAAGGAATTTTTTGAAAAGTATGGATTAAAAACATTAGAAAAATACGATTGTAATTATTCATTTGTTTCTGTTATGGAAAAACAACATCAAATGAATGGCACGAATCAGAATCACACAGTCAGTATGGATAAAGCAAAACAATTTACAAAAAGTCTTAAAAAAGTAGTTAAGTAATTGCTAAATTACAATTAGAAGATGAAAAAAAGAAAAAAGCAAAGTAAAAATTACAATTTTGAAAGTAGGTATAATATGAAAAAGAAAGAGTTAATTATAATTGGTATTCTCACAATATTATTAGCCTTTATGGATATAAGTGGACTACCTAGTGCATTATTTATAAATATTGAAGTTTTAGATATTACACCATTTTATTGGACTTTGATGTTTAATTTTATAATTATTGGAGTAATTGCATTTCTAATACTAAAGTATCTTTGTCCTAATTGGAAGTTAGGACTTAATAAAAAAGAGTTAAAAAATGGACTAAAAAAATATGGAATAGTAGGAATTATTGTAGGTATTATATCAG
>CASCUT010000043.1 GCA_949155365.1 uncultured Clostridia bacterium | reverse complement strand
CATTGGAGCGTTTTAGGAGGTTATTTGCGAAAAAATTGACTATTTTTAATAGTGTTCCTCCCACATTTTGCTTAAAAAAATAATTGACTCATCCACTGTTGAAATTAGTATAACATATATTTTATAACTTGTATATAAAAAATCATAATTTTGGTTTTACATAATAGGAAAAAGGACAAGCCAATTATGACTTGCCCTATCCTAACTCCAGTTGTATAACAGTACTTTAGTCTTCAAATTCTGCCATTAAACCGTTAAGTTGCATTGCCATTCGTTCTTCTTCCTTCCATTCTTCTTCCAATTCATCAATGGAAATTAACGATATTTCTGTTCCAAATCCGTCACCCTCAAAACTAAATCCAGCTTCTCCTAATGCTTTTGATGTTTCTGAATAAATCATACTGCTGTCGTTAAGCGTTCCATAGAGTTTTACTTCTGTTTTGTTGTTGGTGATGGCTCTCTTAATTGTAGCTAAGTCAGCTAAAACGATTTCATATTTTTCAATGAGATTTTTATCAGCATCAAAGCTATCGTTTTTGAGATTACCGTTTCCAAGCAAAGCTTCATTCATCAGTTCAAGCTGATATGTGAGCTTTCTCTGATAAAACTTGATGTTCCGGTTAATGACTTTTACTGCCTTTGTAATTGTTTCCTGCTTCATAATGTTTACCTCTCTTCCTAGTGGATTATAAATAATGTTTGTACAAGAGAGTTCTTTCTCAGGTATACCTAAAAAAGACATTTCCTGTTTGGTTACATAATTATTATAGCATATTTTCCATATAAAAGCAAGGAACTATGTTTCCATAGCTCCTTTTAACTGTTGGTTATTTGGTAGGAGTCGCCATTCCTACATCTCTTTTGACCACTAGGGTGTGTGGTTGCAACATTTTACCACCTCAAATAACCTACTTATATTGTACTTTAATTATACAATAATTATTCATTTTTGTCTAGTTTTTGCCAAATAATTTTTCCGTTATTTATATAAGATTGAAGTCTATTTTTGCCAATTGGAATACAAGTAATAATAGAATTTTTATTATTTATATCATCACCTTCAACAGCTAATCTTAAAACTAAATTAACTCTTCCTATAACATTTTGACTTCTGTCTTTTTCTATTATTGTTTTTAAAATTAATGCTGTATTTTCTCTTGCATTATCTTTTAAAATATAATCTGGTTTTTCAATAATTTCAGTAAAATATTTCTCATATTTTTGCAAAACTTCTTGATGTCTTTCAGCAATATGTTCTCTCTGTTTGTCTGTTAAAACAACTTCATCTGTGAGCAGTTTTTTATCTGAAATTCCATTAAAATTTTCTATATTAATTTTGCCAATATATTGCAAATTATTTACCTCTTTTTCTTTAATTTCTTATACAAGATAATAACAAATTTTTACAGCATTTTCAACAATAATATTTAATTTTTATAATATTTTAAAGAAAATTTATATTCTCTTTTGTTTTTTGCATTATAAAGGGCTTGGGACTTAGTCCCAAAATTCGAATTTTGACTAGGGAGGAAAAATTCAGTGCTTGTTAGGAAATATATAGGAGTACAAAAATCACCTTTAACTTGAATTTTTCCTCTAATTTTTCTATTTTTGATTACTAATTACTGCACCAATTTTATAATTTTCTTTGTTAGATTTTGAAAATTTTTTATCAGTTTTCACAGCCACTAATCTAATCAATTTTTGTTTTTCTTTATTCAATTTTAATTCAATTTTTTCTTCATTTTCATTCATATCTTTTGAAAATAATTCATAAAATTCTATTTCAAATTCTTTATTAAGTCTTGCAATATAATCATCTAATTGTTGTTGATTTATATTAACACTTGTCCTTATTTCTTTTTCTTCTTCATTCACTTCGACAGGTACAAAAACATCTGCTATTCCTAATGCAAAAAATTTTGTTAGTTGTTCAATGTAACTACTTCTAAAATTTATTTTATCAATATAAAATTCTCCGTTTTTTGTTCTTCAATAATGTCATTGATTCAATAAATTTTGAAATAAATTCTTGCTTTTCTTCTTTGGACTTTTTGTTCCATTCTTGTTTTAAAATTTCATTTAATTTGTTATCTTTTATTAACTTTTCTCTTTCAATATCTCTATCAGCCAGTAATTGTTGTGGAGTAAAAGAAAGAGTATTTGTATTTAGTTTTTCATATTTTTTGGTTTCTAAAATGTTTATTTTTTCTTCAATTATTTTATAATCTTCGGAAAAGTCTTCCATTTCAACTATACCACTTACATAAGCCTTTTTTATTCTTTCTTTTTGCTTTTGTAATGTGTCAATTTCTTGTTCTAGTTTTTCTGTTTTTGTTTCCTTTTTGTCAGCTAGTATTGGTAAAAAATATTTCTTTACTGCCATATCATACTCAACTAACTCAAGAATAAATCTTTGCAAACATTCTTCGATTTTATCTTCTCTATAATAAGTTTTGCAATGCTCACAAGTGTAATACATATATTTTTTCTTTGTTCCTCCAGAACCTTTACATTTCATTATTCTGTTACATTTAGGGCATTTTAGTTTTTGAAAAAATATATAAACTCTATCTCTTGCATAACTTCTTTGATTTTTCTCTTTTTGATGTTGTGCTTCTTCCCACATAGCACGACTAATGATTGGCTCTACTACATTCATATAAACTAATGTGTCTTTATTGTTTGATTTTCCTTTTTCATAATCTCCCATATAGACTTTATTTTCTATTATTTTCATAATGGTTGTATCTCTCCAATGTTTTGGTGCTAATATTTTTTCTTTATTTAAAGTATTACTTATTTGCTGATAGCTTTTTCCCTCTAGATACATATTAAATATTCTTACTACAATGTCTTTTGTAGTTTCATCTATGACAGTTTTCTTATTGTTATCCTTTTTATAGCCTAATGGTACAATTCCGGGTAAATGACCAAACTTAATAGCACCATTTAAACCAAATTTTGTTCTTTCACTTACTATTTCAATTTCTAGTTGTGATAATACTGTTAGCATACGCACAAAAAATCTACCGATTAGCTGTGCTAGTATTTACATCATCTTTATCACACACCAAATAGGTATTGTGTAATTCCAATTGTGCAATAAGTTCTTCTAAATCACGAACTGAACGAGTAACTCTGTCTAATTTATAGGCTACAATATAATTGATTTTTCCTTGTTTCATATCTGCTAACATTTCTTGAAATGCTGGTCTATCTTTTATATTTTTTGCTGATATTCCAGCGTCTTCATAAATCTTAAATACTTCATATTCTTTGAATTTACAAAGTTGTAATAGTTTTTCTTTTTGCTCTGCTAAACTAAATCCGTTCTCTAACTTGATCTTCTGTACTAACTCTAATATAAATTCCTGCTATTTTCTTTTCTTCACTCATTTTTAAATCTCTCCTTTCAATATTGCACGGAAAGCTACTTGAATAAATTTTAAGCACAAAAAAACTCTAAAATTAAAGTAGCCTTTCTATGTAGTCTTTTAATTGAGATAAAGGGTATTTATACCTTAAATCTCCCACATAAAAGTAATCACATTCATTAAAGAATAAAAATAACTTATCTTTAATAATTACTCTATGTGGTTCTACATACGCTAAGTTTGTATGCTCTACAATTCTTAAACAACCTTCAAATATCATTTCGTGTTCAAGTTTTATAGCATTCAAACTACAAGCCCATTCAATTTTAGAGAGCAATTCTCTTTTAATCTTGTTTTTCTTCTTTACAATACTAATCATACCACACCATCCTTCCTTTTTCAAGATAAAGGCGACAAAAAAATCAACCTTTTACAGTTGATTTATCAATGTTTTCGTCTGGTGCGACGATTTTACTTAATGGAGCGATATTCTTACAAGTTACGAACTCTCTTGTTCTCTTTCTAAAGGTATTATATATGAATTAGTATTAAATTTCAATGGTAGTATGGAAATTTCTAATTATTTATTGTATAATTTTATTAGAAATTTAGGAGGAACAATATGAGTAAATTTAAAACAATGATAAAAAAAGATATCGAATTGTGTGATGACTATATAAGTAAAAATATGGCAACAAAT
This sequence comes from uncultured Clostridia bacterium, assembly GCA_949155365.1. Taxonomy (GTDB): domain Bacteria; phylum Bacillota; class Clostridia; order TANB77; family CAG-508; genus UMGS1663. The sequence continues at coordinate 4,644 of CASCUT010000043.1, read as the reverse complement.
GCTCAAGTTAATGCTTTACTTGGAAAATATATAATGGATTATCCGAGTTTTAACAAAGGAATAATTGCTTATGCCAGTGTACCTGGATATGAAACAAACGAGATAGAAAATATAAAAATAATAAAATCAAAATTAGAATATTTATTAAACAGAGTTGATAATCCAGATTTATACAATGATTCAAAATCTTCAGGAATTACAATTTCTACGGTAAACAACAATACTAATTCAAATAATGTAAGCTTAAATATGAGTGTTGAAGATATTAAATCAAATATTGATAATAATACATATTTGAGTGATTCAGACAAGAGTGAATTGCTAAAAAAATTAGATGAAATTTTAGAATTACAAAAGAGTAAAGATAATAAATCTCAAAAATGGAACAAAGCTAAAAAGATACTAGAATTTTTATTGGATAAAGGAGCAGATATAGCAATAATGTATATTCCACAAATATTATCTGCAATAGTTTAATAAAGGAAGAAGGTCGGACCATGTTAGAGGAATTTTACGATAGAATAAATCTTAAATCAGAGTTATCTGATTTATCTAAAGTAATATGTGAAAAATACAATTTAGGACAATATATATCAGAAAAATTAATCCTAGTAGGATATGAAGATTTTAATTTTATATTGACAACTAGTATAGGCAAATTCTGTGTAAAAATATTTAATAAAGACAGAACTTATGAAGATGTAAGAAAGTATATTGATAGAATAGAATTAGCAAATTCACTAAATATTAATACTCCAAAAGTATATAATTGCGATAATAGTACATTATGCGAAATAGTATTGAATGATACAAAATTTAGATTATGCGTATTTCAATATATAGATGGAAAGAGCTTTTATGACTTAAATGAAATACCAACTCAAGTAGAAATTAAAAATATTATTGAACAAATGGCTCATATTCATAATGCAAAATTAGAATCTGATTTCATCTATGATAAATGGACAATAACTAATTTTGTAAATGAATATGAACAAAAAGGAAAATATCTAGACAATAAATACAATGAAATCTTTAAATCTTTAGCACATAAAATTGCAGATGTGAAGTTTGAAAAATTACCTACATCTTTTGTTCATGGAGATATTATTAGTTCAAATGTTATGAAAGATAAAAGTAATAAATTATGGATTATAGATTTTGCAGTATCTAACTATCTACCTAGAATTGTTGACTTAGCAGTAACTTCCTGTAATTTATGTCTAAATCCAGAAAGTATTGATAAAACAATATCAAGTACAAAAATGATATTAGAAGAATATCAAAAGTATAATAAATTAACTGATTATGAACTAGAGTGTTTTCCATTATTTTATGATCTTGCTAATGCAATGGGAATATTGCAAATCGGTTATTTGAATAGTTTAGGAGAAACATCTGAAGAAGATAAATTTTGGTTAACTGAAAGTGAAAAGGGCTTGAGTTTTAGTACTCAAGATTTTTGGAAAAATATTCTTTAATATATAATTATTAAAAGAAGACAATATTACAATTATAACCAATTGCATTATTGTCTTTTTATGTATTTACAAATTTATAATTTTTTCTATAATTTCTATATCTTCAATTCTATTTATTGCAAAACATTTTTTGCCTAAATCTTTTATTGATGCTCCTAAATGATACATTTCTTTATTATCTATAATAATAAATCTATCATGAAATTTATTGGTTTTAGCAACTTTTAAGATAGGATATTCTTTATTGAACTTTTTGATGTCTAAAGTGTCAATATTACTTTTATCTGACGTTAAAATAACAACTTCTACATTGTTCTTCTTTTTAGCTAACATTTTCAAAACACTATCATCAATATAATTATCTATAATTAAGATTTTCTTATTTGCTTTTTTAATAATATCTATTATTATGCTATATGCATCGTATATTTGACCATCAAAAAATATTCTCTGTTTAATGTTTTCTCCTAATTGCAGTTGATTAAAGACTTCATCAAATTTTTTGTTATGTTCTTGTAATTGGTATTCTACATTTGTTAATCTTTCGAATACTTGTCCATTTAAAGTCAAAAACTTTCTCATTTCTATAAAAGAATTTACAATTCTTATACTTACATTAACTGCCACTTCACTTTTTAATAGTCCTGCAAGCATAGTAATTCCATATTCAGTAAATACATAAGGCAAATACTTTCTATGTTGTCCTCTTCCATTTTCGTTTAAGGTGAAATTTTTGCACCTTAAAGATTTATATTCTTCATTAGTCAATTGAAAACAATAATATTCAGGAAACCTTTCTATATTATTTTTAACATTTCTATTAAGATCTTTAGTTGCATATTCAAAAAGTCTCGCCACATCACTATCTAGCATTACTTGTTTACCTCTTATTGTGTATATTAAACTTTTTATATCTTCATTTGTTAATTCATTTTGAATTGCTAATTTATTTTCTTCCATTGATTCACATCCTTTTCTTACTTTATATATTCTAAAACATTTGTTCTTTATTGTCAAGATTTTTACAATTTTTAATATTAAAATTTATATTATTGAAAAGATATAAAGCAACTTTATTTTGCTGTGCTGAATCCATTTCCATGATTTTAGCTGAAACAAAAATTATATAAGGATAATTTGCAAAGTTAATAGTTGTTGTTCTGTATTCTATATTAATTTCTTTTAACAAGTTATCAAAACATTTATACATTTCTTTTTTATCATATTCTAAATTTGTATGACTATAATTATCACACATACATATTGCTAATCTTAATTTGTTTTCTAAGTCCATATCTTTTATCATTTCTATTACATAATTTATTTTTTCATCATTCATAATTTTCTATTCCTTTCGATTTTAATTTGTGGGGGTATGGGGTGCAAATCCCATATTGAAATTTGTGCGGGAGTACAAATGCAGTGCTTGCTAGGACAAGAATTTTTAAATTCCAAAAAATCGCATTTTTTCTTGAGATATTTTTTATTTCACTTTTTATAAAATTTTCAAATCGCTTTATGCAATTTCTGATGGAACTCTTGGTATTAATGTTAAATAATCTACTAGATTTTCGTCCTCAATATATGGACAATTTATAATTCCATTTTCATAAAAATTCTGTTTTAGCAATTCATTATATATTGTTAAAGTAGCATTATCATATTCATTATTTGCGATTTTTGTATTAAAAAACACAAAATAATCTTCTTGTAATTTTTCTAATTCTTGTTTGTTAATTGCTTCTTTATAATGAAATCCAATATTGTTATTTTTCAGTATTTCATATAAATAATTGATGTAGTCTGTACTACTTTTTGATATAAATTCTTCTGTGAATTTTATATTTGTTATTTCAATATTGTAGTTTTTATCTCTTTTAATTTCGATGCAATCTATTAACCTTTTAATCAATTCTTTCTTTGATTTTCTATTTAAACTCTCAAAAATAAATGAAAAACTTAATTTGTTTGTGAAAATAAATTCATCATTTTCGGTAGAATAATCTAATTTTTTTAATAGTTCTATTGTATATTCTTTAAAGTCATTATTAGGATCAATTTGCTTTCTTTTTTTATTTAAGTTTTCTATTTCTTTCTTGATACTATCATTTTTATTGTTAATAGTTTCAACATTTAAAGTAGAATCTAAATATAAATCTACTAATTTTTTCTCTTGCATTTTTAGCTTGTCAATAGCTTTTTCTATATCTTTAATATCCTTTGTTTTGCTTGAATTACATACTATAATTTCATTATCCATATCATACATATACCTTGTTAATTCATTTAAAACTCTCGACAATTTTTCCTCAATTTTATCTGAACTATAATGTATTCCTTTTGATTTACAATTAGGATTTTTACAGGTTAGATGATAATATACTTTTTCTTTTGGTGTTCCACTATACTTAAAAGAGTTAGTAGAAGATAAAATCTTGACACAAGTAGGACATCTCACAATACCAGTAAATAAGTGAATATGCTCTCCATAATTTGAATGCTTATTTCTTTCTAAAACTTTCCTTGTAATATTCCATGTTTCAGTGTCTATAATTGGCTCACAATAATTTTCAACTCTTAAAATATCTTGTGGTTTTCTACAGTATTTACCATATTCAAATATGCCAATATAAATAGAATTAGTTAGTATTTTGTAAACTCTATCACTTGTCCATTTTCCAGCCTTTAAATAAGTATTATTATTTTTCATAGTTATTGCAATGCTTCTTGTAGAATTTCCCTGTTTACATAGTTCAAATATTTCTTTAACAACTTGTGCTTCTATTGGCTCTATTTCTAAATGACAAGTTTCACTATTTCTAATATAACCATATGGTGCTTTAGCTGGGTGTACTCTTTCTAATGCCATTTCTTCTAATGCTCTTTTAGTTCTTGCTCCAATTTCTTTTCTTTCTCTTTGTCCGAATACTAAATTCATTCCAAATATCATTTCACCATTAGCAGTAGAAACATCATAAGGCTCTAATATTAATTCTATTTTAACATCATGTTCTTCACAATAATTTAAAAGCCAAAAGCCATCATAGTTATTTCGAGTAAGTCTATCTACTTTAATAGCAACTATTACTTCAATTTTGTGTGATTTAATATCTTTTAAAAGTCTTTGCATTTCTGGTCTCATTAAATCTTTTCCAGAATGTCC
>CASCUT010000042.1 GCA_949155365.1 uncultured Clostridia bacterium | reverse complement strand
ACTTCTTTCAATATTTTTTCTATATTGGGTGTGACATATCTATTTTAAACCTATATATGATTAAATTTCCAAAAATTAGACAGTAAAAGCCAGTACCTTTGTACTGACTCTTACTCTAATCTGTTTCACTTAGTATTTTCTTTTTATCTCATCATTTTTCTATATCCTTAGTGTTTGCCCTGCATAGATTAGGTTTGGGTTCTGGATTCGATTTAATCTTACAATAGTTGCAATACTTACACCATATCTTCTTGAAATACTCCATAGAGTATCTCCCCATCTTATTTTATATAAGGTATGGTTTAGGTCATATCGGTTCGTTGGAATGATAAGCCTTTGTCCTGTATAGATTAAGTTTATGTTTTGAATATTATTTTCTACTGCTATTGCTCTTGCTGTTGTTCCAAATTCTTGTGCTATCTTGTTTAGTGTGTCTCCTCTTTGTACGACATAAATTGTTTGACCAGAGGTTGATGTTTTTTCTGTTTCTGGTATGTCTTCTCCACTTGGTACAATTAATGTTTCTCCTGTATAAATGAGGTTTGGATTTGATATGTTATTTAGTTCCACTAGTCTTGCTACTGTTGTATTATACTTGATTGCAAGTTCTGTTAAAGTATCTCCTCTTTGTATGATAATATTAGTGGTTCCTCCTGCTTGTGGTTTATTACCATCTTCTGGAAGTGGTATTTCTGATGTTGTACTTAATAATATTTCTTTGGTAAATTGATCTCTGTCTACATATCCATTAATTCCTGGTATTTGCCCTGTACTTGTATATTGCCATCCGAGCCCATGTATCCCAATTTCCATTTGGTGTTGGTTCTTCTACTTCATACTGTGCTACCCATAATGGATAATTGGTAAGTTCTCCTCCAAATCGAGAAGAGGCATTGCTAGTGTCACTATAGATTACCATTTCTTTTTGGCTTAGGCTTTGTACGGTTTGCATGAAGGTAATTCCTATTTCATTAATTTCTGCTACTGTTAATTCTCCAAAGCTTTCGAAGTCCATGGCTAATCTGCAGTCTGGTGTTTTGTTACTAATAACAGAAACAAAAAATCTTGCTTGTTCAATTGCTTCTTCTCTACTTCTTGCTGTTAGGTAATGATAAAATCCTACTTTTAATCCGTTTGCTTTTGCATTTGTATAGTTTTCATTAAAATAAGGGTCTACAAAATCCCTTCCTTCACTTGATTTCATATATACAATATCGATTCCTGCATTTTTTACTTGTGCATAGTCAATATTTCCTTGCCAGCCACTTACATCGATTCCTTGATATATTTCTTCACTTGTTGGTCCAAATGCATAAACTGGTCCCATTAATATGTATATAGGAAAAATGAAGATAATAAGACAAATCATAAGTCGTACTTTTTTCAAATTTTTCACCTCTCTTTTTCCTATTATATGAAAATGACACAATAGAGTGTCTCTTTCATAAGCAAGATAATGCATTTGTATTTTTTACTTCATTAACTATTGGTGCAACTCTAGGAGATTCCTTTTTCTTTTGCTTTGTAACTTTTTTCAATATCTTGCTAAAAATATATGCAAGTTCATATCCTATTTTTTACAAAACTAATAAACATTGATACACCTCTTTTCTCTCTTGCTACGCTTTTATTCTATTTCTTTTTTTAAAGAGACTTTTTTTATTTTCTATTTCATATATATGAGATAGGTGATTTTTTTGAGACGTATTAAGGTATTTTTCTTTCAAGGTATTTTACTTACGATAACTGGTTTTGCTATGCGTGCTATTACCATGTTTTTTAATGTGTATATTTCCAATCAAATTGGGGCTGAAGCAATTGGTGTTTATCAGCTTATTATGTCTGTTTATCTGTTTGCTATTACCCTTGCCAATTCTGGTATTCATTTAGCAACGACTCGTATTGTTTCAGAGCAACAGGCTTTTCGGAATGGAGTCTGGAATTAAAAAGGCAATGAAGAAGTGCTTATCTTATAGTTTGATAATGGGATGTTTTGCTGGACTTGTTTTGTTTTTGAGTTCTTCGTTTATTACTTCTTCTTTTTTGCATCATAAGGTGTCTTCTACCCCTTTACATATTTTGGCTTTTTCACTTCCTTTTCTTGCATTATCTTCTTGTATGAATGGCTATTTTTCTGCTTTAAGAAAGGTTACTAAAACGGTTTGTGCTCAAGTATTAGAAGAGTTTTTTAAGATTAGTTTTATTACTTTTTTAATTAATTCTTTTTTTCCTTCTGGATTAGAATATGCTTGCATTTCTTTAGTTTTAGGAAGTACTATTTCGGAATTTTTTTCTTTTTTGTTTTTGCTACTTCTATATGTCAGAGACAAAAGAAAATTAGCCTCTAATGGCTATCAAGATACCAATTACACCAAACAAATATTGAAAATTTCGTTGCCTATTTCCTTTACTTCTTACATTCGTTCTGGGCTTTCTACTTTAAAACAAATGATGATTCCTATGCAGTTAGAAAAGTCTGGACTTTCTTGCGAAAAAGCTCTTTCTCAATATGGAATGATCAATGGAATGGTAATGCCTCTTATTCTCTTCCCTTGTAGTTTCATTTCTTCTTTTAGCTCTCTTTTGATTCCTGAGTTTTCTTTTATGAATGCTAGAGGCGAAGAGAAAAAAATGAATTTTGCTTTAGAGAAAATTTTTAAATTTTGCTTCTTATTTTCTTTTTTAGTAATGGGATTTTTTTTCTGCTTTGCAGAAGAATTGAATCAGTTTATTTATCCTTTGATAGATGTTACTTTTTATATTAAACTTTTATGTCCTTTGGTTGTTTTAATGTATATTGATACGATTGTAGATAGTATTTTAAAAGGACTTGATAAACAAGTGAGTGTTATGGGAATTAATATTATTGATTTAACTAGTAGTATCTTCTTTATCTATTTTTTACTTCCTTCACAAGGAATAAAAGGATATCTTATCGTTTTATTTGCTAGTGAAATTATTAATGGTTTACTAAGTTTACTTTTATTAATTAAGGAAACAAAGTTAAAAATTGATTTTGTTAATTGGTTAATAAAACCTTTTGTTGGTGTTTTTCTCTTAACTAATATTTTCTCTTATTTTGTAAGCATATCTAGTTTAATAGAATTTATTTTTTATATTTTTCTTTTTATTATTATGTATTTTATTTTACTTATTTTTCTTGGCTCCCTAATAAAAGAAGATATTCGGATTATAGCAAATAATAATTTCTGTCACATCAAAATATCCTACCAACTACTACTTATTTAAGTGTTGTTGGTAGGATGTTTTATATTAGAAATAAAAATAATACACTTCTTTCATTTTTGAACCATTGTTAGTACAGGTCGTCAAATCATAGTGATATGCCGTCAAAAAATCTATATATACTGCATTTCCCTTCGGAAAAAGTTTCAAATATTGCTCTTCTCTATTAATAATGGGATACTTTTCTACCGGATGATTACTTGCGTAAAAATACATAAGAGCATATATTTCTGCCTCTGACGTTACAATAACAGTATACTTTTTCTCTGCTATTTCTTCTACTATTCTTTCTATTTCATCAGCAATTCTTCTCTTCTTCCACTGCCACTCATGAATTTTGTCTTCCCATTCATTATATTCACATTCATACTCCTCTTCAAGTGCTTCTAATCTTTCTTTTTCTCTTTGCAATTCTTCCTGAGAATATTTTGTAGAGATATACCTATTTTGAACATTTTCTTGAATGTTGCAATTCAATAGATAATCTATCATTTCTAAATCTTCTGTTTTATCCTCGAAATTTATTTCATCTCTTTCTTTTTTCAGCCGTTTTTCCTGCTGATATGCAATATAAAAGCTATTGCATAAACTTTTAAAATAACTTTGTAACTCATATTGTTCCATCTTCATATTGCTTCCTCCTTATCAAGTTATTTGCTTCAACAATAATATCTGCGAATTACTCTATCATAGTTTTTAACATAATTCAAGATTCATTTGATAAATTTTTATTATATTCGAAAAAATATTGTTACTGTCCAGACTATATATTTTACAAATTAGCTTTTATAAAAAACTCTGAACAAAATATTTCCAAAAGAACCTATTCTTTCTAGTTCTTGATTTTATTAAATCCAGTTCCCATGTTTTTTGATGTATTGTCTTTTTACTATCATAGCCAAAAAGCAGTATAAAATTGGTATAAAAAAGATAAACACAATGAAACATGGTGGTAGTGGTACTAAACCTATAAATTTTCCTAAGATTGTAGATGGCACTAAAACTGCTAGAGTACATATGATGAGAGTAAATAAATAAACTATTTTAGAAGCATGGCTTTGGATAAATGGTATTTTGGCGGTTCGTATAATGTGTAGTCCGATTAAGTTGGATACAATTCCATAGGAAAACCAAATGGTTTGGAATAGGCTTGCTTGACTTTCTCTAATTCCAAATACATACCATAGTAATGCAAAAATGAGTAAGTCGAAAATGGCACTGGTTGGTCCCATCCATAACATAAATTGTTTTAAGCTTTTTAGGTTCCATTTTCTTGGCTCTTTGGTATATTCTTCGTCTATATTGTCCATTGGCAAAGATAGTTGTCCTATGTCGTAAATGAGACTTTGGATTAATAGTTGAATTGGTGTAATGGGAAAGAATGGTAAAAAGATACTTGCTATTAAAATGGAACTTACTTCTCCAAAGTTAAAACTTGCTGCTAGTTTGATGTACTTCATTAGGTTTCCAAAGGTTTTTCTTCCTTCTATTACGCCATCCTTTAACACGTTTAAATCTTTTTCTAATAAAATGATATCTGCTGTTTCTTTGGCAATGTCTACTGCTGTATCGACGGATATTCCTACTTCTGAATTGACTAGTGATGGACTATCATTAATACCATCTCCCATATACCCTACTACATTTCCCGCTTGTCCTAATACTCTTACAATTCTTGCTTTTTGGATAGGAGATAGTTTCGCTAATACATTGATGTTTTTTAGCCTTCTTAATAGTGCTGTATCCGATAATTTATCAATTTGATTTCCTAATAGAATTCGCTTTGTATTAATTTCCACTTTTGCACAAATGGCTTTCGTAACATATTCGTTATCTCCTGTTAAGACAATGACTCGTATTCCATTTTCATTTAATTTTCGGATTGCTTCTTTACTACTTTCTTTTGGTGGATCTAAAAATCCTATCATTCCTATTAGTGTCATGTTTGACTCATCTTTTACCTCAAAATGGTCTGACTTTTCTGTTATTTGTTTTTTACATACTCCTAATACACGTAAGCCTTGTTCATTTAACTCTTTTGTTATTTTTTGTATTCTGTTTTTTGCTTCTACTCCAAATGGGGTAACTTCTCCATTTTGATTTATCTTGCTACATATCGATAAAATTTCCTCCATTGCACCTTTGGTTATCATTTTGGTATGTTGTTCTTTTGAGACTATAACAGATAATCTTCTTCTAGAAAAATCAAATGGTATTTCATCTATTTTTTTGTAGTTTTTTATCCTTTCATTTAAGTCTTCTTTTTTCGCTCTTTCTATAATAGCAATATCAATATTTCCTTTTAATCCTGTTTGAAAATAGGCATTTAAAAAGACCTCTTGTAAAACTTTCTTATCCTCTTCTCCTGTTACGTTTAAATACTTTTCTAATACAATTTTATCTTCGGTTAAGGTTCCTGTTTTATCTGTACATAATATATTCATTGCCCCAAAACTTTGAATGGCATCTAGCTTTTTAATGATGGTTTTTTTCTTTGACATTTTAGTAGCACCTTTTGCTAGACTTGAAGATAAAATAACCGGAAGTAATAGTGGTGTAATCCCAATTGCAATGGCTACCGCAAAGGTAAAAGCTATTAATGCTCCATGTTTGGTGATATTAATAAAAAAGATAATTGGAATCATAATTAACATAAATTTAATAAGCAATTTACTTACATTTTCCATTCCTTTTTGAAAAGATGTCTTCGGTTTTCCATTCGAGATACTTCCTGCTATTTTCCCAAAGTAGCTTTCATCTCCAATGTATAACACCACTGCTTTTGCATAACCACTCATCACATTCGTCCCCATAAAACAAATATTATCTAAGTCTGTAATAAATTCAATTTCTTCTATTCTCTTATTTTCTGAGTTCGCTACTTTTTTTACACTATCCCCCCCCCCTGTCAAAGAAGACTGACTTACATATAAATCTTTTGCTTCTACAATTCTAGCATCTGCTGGAATAATATCTCCTGCGGATAATACCAAAATATCCCCCACTACTACTTCTTTTAAAGGGATTTTATTTTCTTCTCCATTTCTTATTACTGTTGTTTTTGTTTCTACTAAACTCTTTAGTTTTTCTGCTGCTTGATTTGAGCGGTATACCTCAAAAAATTCTAACAATGTGCTAACACTAATTAATAACGCAATAACAATAATATTGGCATAACTTGGTATACTACTTAAATACACATCTGTATAAAATAAAACAAAGGCAATTCCTAGCAATATAAGATTAAAGGGGCTTGTAAAACTTTCCCATAAATAATGATACCACTTTTTTGGTTTTGCCTTTTTCATTTCATTTTTTCCATATTTTTTTACTGCTTTTTGTACTTCTTCATGATTTAATCCTTTTTCTTTATCTATACTTTTTTCTTTTATCCATTCTTCAACATATGTTATACTTTCCTTCCCATATCGTTTTTTTATATCTATTTGTTCTTCTTTTTCTGTCATACTTACTCCTCCTATGTATTTTTCTTTATTAGTATGGCTTCAAATAAAAAAGTAATTCATATTTTTGCAAAAAGTCTCATTAGGGACGTTTCCTAATGAGACTTTTTGCATTTATCTTCTATTTTTGATATTTATTTTCTAGTATGTTTCATCAGGAAATGTCCTTAATGAGATATCAAACCTTTTATTTACGATGTTCCAATTTAAAATGTTCCAAAATGCATTTACGTATTCTGGTCGTTTTGTTTGATATTGTAAATAGTAAGAGTGTTCCCACATGTCTAATACGAAAAGTGGTTTACATCCCCATAGTGTTAAGTCTTGATGCTTTTCGCATTGTAGTATTTCTAGCTTATTCCATTTTGGCACCCATACAAGAAGGCACCATCCGTGATGCTTCTACATTGATTGATGCGGATTCGAATTGTGCTTTAAATTGCTCAAAACTTCCAAAGTCTTTTATGATTTGCTCCATTAATGCTTGATTGGGACTTGTTGGAAGAGCAGGTCCCATGTTTTCAAAAAATAACTCATGTAAAATTGCTCCTGACCCAAAAAAACTTAGATTTTTTTCTAAACATTTTATGTTAGAAAAGTCTTTTGTTTCTCTTGCTTTCTGCAATTCTTTTTGTGTTTTATTTGTATTATCTACATATCCTTTGTATAAAATATGATAATGTAAATTTAGTGTTTCTTTTGTATAATATGGCTCTAGTGCCTGCATAGGATATGGTAGTTCTATCATTTTTAACATTGTAATCCCTCCCTCTTTACTTTATGCTTTTTTGAGCATTTCTATTCTTTTTTGTTTGTCTGTTATCTTTTTATAAAACATCTCTTATCAGACATCTTGTAAATTATTTTATTTAGGTGTATAATGTTACTAATAATAAAAGGAGTTAATATGATGGAAAGAGTTGCTATTTTATCCGATGTTCATGGAAATTTAACAGCATTGGAAACGGTTTTTGCTGATATTGAAAAGAGAGGTATTACAAAGATTTTTTGTCTTGGTGATAGCATTGTTAAGTGTGCTAATCCTGACAAGGTAATTGATTTATTACGTGAAAAATGTGATGTTATTTTATTAGGAAATTGTGATGAAACAATTTGCAAACCAGATGTTACATCTGGTCGTTTTTGGAGTCGTGATAAAATGGGAGAAGAAAGAGCAAATTTTATTTATCATTTGCCTGTTTCTTATGATTTTTATATGAGTGGACATTTGATTCGTCTTTTTCATGCTTCTCCTATTAGTTTAGAACATGTTTTTAATCCTATGTGCTCTAATGTAGATACTCTTTATTTTGATAGGATTATCAATGACCCAAATGATTTATTTAAAAATACAGATTTTATTGGTAAGACAAAAAATGACCCTATTCCTGATATTGTGGGTTATGGTCATTTACATACTCCTAATCTTTATCGTTTTGGTAATAAAACCATTTTTAATGTAGGAAGTGTGGGAGTTCCTGTTGAAATGATGAATGAAGGAAGTGAAACGGTTTCTTCTAAGTTTTCGACAATGGCTTCTTATGTTATTTTGGAAGGTGAGTTAAATGCTAAAGAACTTTCGTCTATTTCTTTTTGTTTTGTTCGTCTTCCTTATGATATTGAAAAAGAAATTGCTTATTTGATGGCTTCTGATATGCCAAATAAAGAAATTATTATGCAATCTTTAAGAACGGCAAATCACTAATTGCTTGTTTGTTGTATATGATATAGTAAAGGAATGGATGATAAGTATGATACAAAATTATGAAAAAGCAAAACAAATTTTGACTCAATATCACCAAGAACATTTGCTAAGTTTTTATGATGAGTTGGATACTATGCAAAAGCAACAATTAGTTAATCAAATATGTGATATTGATTTTGATCAAATTTTTGATTTATATGAGGCTTCTAAAATAGATGAGGTAATCCCTCCTAGTTTTATTGAGCCTTTAAGTTATAAAGTAAAAGCACAATTAACAGATGATGAAATTGCTTATTATGAGGCAATTGGCATGGATGCCATTCTTCATTCTAAATGTGCAATGGTTATGATGGCTGGTGGTCAGGGTACTAGGCTTGGCTATAAGGGGCCAAAAGGTACTTTTGAATTAGATATTGTCCCTAAAAAGTCTCTTTTTGAAATTGCATGTGACCGTTTAAAGGATTTCCAAGAGAAATTCCATGTTACAATTCCTTGGTACATTATGACTAGTGTTTATAATGATACTGCTACTCGAAGTTTTTTTGAAGAAAAGAATTTTTTCGGTTATCCTAGAGATTCTGTATTCTTCTTTAAACAGTCTCAACTTCCCCTTATTGATATTTATGGTAATTTAATTTTGGAAGAAATTTATAAGGTTAAGGAAGTTTCGAATGGAAATGGTGATGTTTTTACTTCTATGAGGCAGGGTGGTATCTTAGATGATATGAAGATGAAGAAAATTGAATGGATTTTCTTTGCAGGGGTTGATAATGTTTTATTAAAGATAATTGATCCATTATTACTTGGATTAACGATTCGTCATCATAGGGTAATTGGTTCTAAAACTTTATTGAAAAAAAATGCAGAAGATAAAGATTGGATTTTTGCAAGAAGAAACGGAAAACCTTCAATTATTAATAGTTGTCATTTAACAGATGAGATGAAAATTGCTAAAAATAAAGATGGAAATTATTTATATCGCGAGATTAATATGCTTGCTCATTTATTTCATATTTCTGCTTTGGATAAGATTACACAGGTCTCTCTTCCTTATCATAGAGCATTTAAGAAAAATACGTTTGTGAATGAGGAGGGAATGAAACAGGTTCCAGAAAGTCCAAATACTTTTAAGTTTGAAACTTTTATTTTTGATGCTTTTTCTTTATTTGATGATTTGGAACTATTACGAGTAGAAGAGGAAGAGGAATATGCTCCTATTAAAGATTTTAATGGTGCTCATAATCCAGAATTAGCCAAAGAATTATATGAAAAGAAGTATCATTTGAAGTAGTTTTTATGTAACCATTAGATTGAATTATATGAATAAGTTTTTTAAAGAGGCAAGATTTTTTCTATTTCTTGTCTCTTTTTTGGCTTTTTGACAATTTTTGATATTTTTCGACAATTCGCTTGTGCTATACTATAGATAGACATTAATTAATATCTACAGGAAGTTATCGAAAAGGTTTTATTCTTTTTACTCTATACTCATTTTCTACTTCTTATGATATTTTATTCATTATTATTTATGTTCAGATTTGGAGAGGTTTTGGAATATTGACAAAACCTCTTTTCTTTAGTGTATTTGGGGCAATTATATTTAAATTAATATAATTTTGTAGAAAGAAAAATAGGAGTTACACAAGAATTTACATTCTACTATATTTAAATTAATACGATACCAATAAAAGTTCCCATAATTCCAATTCCTATATTTACATTCTACTATATTTAAATTAATACATAATCTCCGTTTATGTAGTACTTGTCCCTCTGTGAGATTTACATTCTACTATATTTAAATTAATACGAGATACTATTCATGAAAAAGATGGTCATATACAGAATTTACATTCTACTATATTTAAATTAATACAAAACTTAAACAATTCGCATTAGGGACAAGCTTCATAATTTACATTCTACTATATTTAAATTAATACGTATTATGCAGAAAGAACAGATAAAAATGTTCAAATATTTACATTCTACTATATTTAAATTAATACTTTGAGGCATACGTTCGCAACATTATTTTTAGTGAAATTTACATTCTACTATATTTAAATTAATACGAGTATACAGATACAGAAATACAACAAAAATCGATTTCATTTACATTCTACTATATTTAAATTAATACACATTCATAAAAATATTACCAACTGTTTCAAAAATATTTACATTCTACTATATTTAAATTAATACTGAATGACATTTCACATTCATGGATGCAGAGAAGAAATTTACATTCTACTATATTTAAATTAAT
>CASCUT010000041.1 GCA_949155365.1 uncultured Clostridia bacterium | reverse complement strand
TTTACTTACTAATTTTCTTGGTCCTTTTCTTGTACGAGCATTTGTTTTTGTTCTTTGTCCTCTTACAGGTAGACCTCTTCTATGTCTTAATCCTCTGTAGCATCCGATTTCTGTAAGTCTTTTGATGTTTAATGCAACTTCTCTTCTTAAATCACCTTCAACTGTGATTCCTTCCATTGCTTTTCTGATTGCTTGTTCTTGCTCTCCTGTTAAGTCTTTTACTCTTGTATCTGGATTTACACCAGCGTCTTTTAATATTTTTTGAGAAGTGGATAGTCCAATACCATAAATATAGGTAAGTCCTATTTCTACTCTTTTTTCTCTAGGTAAATCTACTCCTGCTATACGAGCCATATTTGTTTAGCACCTCCATATTTTATTTCTAATTATTTAATAGTTTGTCTAATTTGAAGGGATAAAGGTGAAATGCATTGGAAAGGTCCAATCTTTATTCTTCTTTTAGACATGTATAGAAACACAAATTTGATTGATAAACTCTTTCGAATTTACAGCCGCATCATAACTTGTGTTAGTATCGTAAATTTGGTATGTAATTAACCTTGTCTTTGTTTGTGTTTTGGATTTTCACAGATAACTCTGATAACCCCTTTTCTTTTTATTACTTTGCATTTTTCGCATATTTTTTTTACTGATGGTCTTACTTTCATTTTTTATTACACCTCCTGTAATTCCAAATAATCTTTATAAGCTATTAAAATTATGTCATACTTTTGAAATGCCGAGACCTAAGTGGTTTTGCATAACAGGCTAAATGTTATTTACCCCTCTTAAGAATCTCTCTTATTCGTTTCGTACTCCATAATTTTGAATACTTTTTTGGCGAATGTTCTATTTTGCTCTCCAAGTAATACGTCCTCTTGTTAAGTCATATGGTGAAAGTTCTACTTTTACTTTGTCTCCTGGTAAAATTTTAATGTAGTTCATTCTTAGTTTTCCAGAGATATGAGCTAATATTTGATGTCCATTTTCAAGTTCTACTTTAAAATTTGTGTTTGGTAACGTTTCTACTACGGTACCTTCTACTTCAATAACATCTTCTTTTGCCATGTTTGCCTCCATTTTTCTATGGTTTTATTTGGTTGCACATACAATTTTTGGATTGTACACACAATATCTAATATAGTATAGCTTATTTTTATAGCTTTGTCAATATTTCTGGCTCATTTTCTGTAATTAAAATTGTGTTTTCATAATGGGCTGATCTAGCACCATCTTCTGTAATAATCGTCCATCCATCTTCTAGTTCTAAAATTTCGTCAGAACCTGCCATTACCATTGGTTCTATGGCAAGTGTCATACCTGGTTCTAAGCGAACTCCTCTTCCTGCTTTTCCGTAATTTGGAATCCCTGGATCTTCGTGCATTTGTCTTCCTATTCCATGCCCTTGGAATTCTTTTACGACATTTAATCCATTTTTTTCTACAAATTCTCCTATGGCATGTGATATATCTCCAATACGATTTCCTTTTTTAGCAAATTTGATGCCTTCAAAAAAGGCTTGTTTCGTTACTTCCATTAATTTTTGTGATGCTTTATCTATTTTCCCTACGGAATAGGTTCTTGCACAATCTCCATTGAAACCATCTTTATAAGCTACTAAGTCAATGCTAATTATATCTCCTTCTTTTAGGATAACACGTTTTGAAGGAATCCCATGAATTACTTCATCGTTTACGGATGCACAGATAGATCCTGGAAATGCTGGAACTCCTTTTACTCCACTTGGATACCCTTTTTCCGCTGGAATTGCTCCATTTTCTCTCATTACATTTTCTGCTATTTTATCTAATTCCCAAGTTGAGATTCCAGGTTTAATTGCTTCTTCGATTGCTTTTTGGGCAAGTATTGCTATTCTGCAAGCTTCTCTCATTTTTTCAATTTCTTGTTTCGATTTAATGGTTACCATTTTTTATTCTCCTTACTTTATAAACTCTCTTAAAACAAATTTTATTATAACATAAAAGCTAGAAAAAATAAATATTTTTTCTAGCTTTTGTTAATTTTTCTACATACCTAATATACTTATTGCAGTACCTCTAACACCATTACTAACTCCACTTGCTGTAATTTTTATTACATCACCAGCTGATACTTTTAATTCACATTCCTCATATTGATTGGGACCTAACATTATTGTATTGGTGATAGAACCATTGACTTGAATTGTTCTTTGTAGTTGGTTTCCCCTTCCTGCTTCTTGTAAACATATTAAAATATCCATATCTTTTAGTATATTAATTATAAGGTAATCTCTCTCTACCTCCCCTTCACAGACCATATATTCTGTATTCGATGAATAACCACGTGAACAAAGTTGCCCTTTTGATGATATCCAAGAGGTAATTTCTCCTAATACATATGCTTTCATTTTATTTTCTTTATTTCCAATTGTAATTTCCACTCCATTTATACTTGCTAATTGTAGTGAAGAATTTATTTCAAATTCATAGGGATACTCTTTTAACTTTGTAAATATTGAGGTAGGTTCTTCTCCTACTTCATATTTCGTACTTGCTATTTGTTTTGTTTCTGTTACGTATTCTATTTCTTTGTCTTCTTTTAATTCTAAGGAAACTTCTTTTAAGGTTGGCATTCTTTGCTCTTTCGCATATGTGTTCATTTGCGCTGTTGTAATTTTTAGGTTGATTTTTTCTGTTGCAGTCTCTTTGTTTGTTTCTTCTTTTGCCTCTTTTGCATAGTTTAATATTCCATTTTCTCCTAGTGTTAAACGAATGGTAATCCCTGCTAATAAGATTAATACTACGATGGTTACCACTAATGCGACAAGTGTAATTCCTCTTTCTTTTCTCATTCTTCTTTTGTCTCCTTATTCTTTTTTCATTCATTCTATCATTTGCAAAATAGCCTGTCAAGAACTGTTTTCGCTTTGTTGTATACTGTGCTACATAATGTGGATTTCCTTATTTTCTTTCGATTGCCTATTAATAAATCCCTAATAAATAGGGATTTGTTTTTTATTTTTCTTTTTTTAAATATTCTTTTACCTCTTTTGCTACATCTTCTGATGTTTTTCCTGAATGGATATTTAGTTTTACAGCATATAATAAATCTTGTGCTTTATAATAATCTACCAATTTTTCTGAAGTTTCATGATAGGTCCTTAATCTTTGTTCTACTGTTTCGATTTTGTCATCTTCTCTTTGTATTAATTTGCTTTTACAAATATCACAAATGCCCTCTTCCTTTGGCTTTTTAAATTCTATATTATATATTTCTCTACAATCTACATTAGAACAAACTCTTCTTTTTACAATTCTATCAATAATATCTTGGTCAGATAATTCTAATTCCACTGCAATATCTATTTTTAATTTTTGTTTTTTCAAGAATTGTTTTAATTCTTCTGCTTGGTTTACTGTTCTTGGAAACCCATCCAAAATAACTCCACTTTTACAATCTGGTTCTAATAATCTTTTTTCGACAAGTTCAATTGCTAATTCGTCAGGTACTAAATTTCCCTTTGATACATAAGAATCTATCTTCTTTCCTATTTCCCCTGCTTTTTTGATATAACTTCGAAATAGTTCTCCACTAGAGATATGAATTATTCCTAAGGATTCGGATAACATCTTTCCTACGGTTCCTTTTCCTGAACCTGGTTTTCCTAACATTACAATATACATTTTGCTTTCTCCCTTCTCTTTTGCTCTTTTTTATTATACCATTGTTTTATCTGTTCGTATACTACTTTTTCCATTTTACTTGTATTTTTTATTCCTTTTCAATTTTATCTTATCTGCATTGTAGATGCAGATGATTTTATTTTTCAAGTTCAAGATACTCCTTAGAGTAACTAGCTACCTTATTTTTTATCTAACCATTTTTTAAAACATCGGATTCTAGACAAGAATCCGATGTTTTCTTCCTTATTTTAAATAAAGGTTTCTCTTGCAAAAAAATAGATGCTTTATATTGCATCCATTTTTTATTTTCTATTCTAAGAATCCCTTGTAATGTCTCATGACTAATTGAGATTCGATTTGTTGTACGGTTTCTAATGCAACACCTACTACAATTAGAATTGATGTTCCACCAAATGCAATGTTTAGATTGGTAAATCTTAATAGCATTGGTAAAATTGCAATAACAGATAAGAATAATCCTCCAAATAAAGTTAATTTTGAAATAATGGAAGATAAATATTCTGTTGTTGGCTTTCCTGCTCTAATTCCAGGAACAAATCCACCATTTCTTTTAATATTATTAGATACTTCTGCTGGATTAAATGTAGCATAAGTGTAGAAATATGTGAATCCTAGTATTAGTAGTAAATATACAATCGCATTTACAATGGAATATCCAATTGCAACATTCGATGTCGAAGTAGCAATAGAGAAATTATATATAACACTCCAAAATCCACTTTGGGTTGCTATATCTGGAATAAACATTTGGATAATCATTGCTGGGAATGTCATAAAAGATGAAGCAAAAATAACTGGCATTACCCCTGCCATAGCAAGTTTTAATGGAATGTTTGTATTTTGTGCTCCTACCATTTTTCTTCCCACTACTCTTTTTGAGTATTGCACTGGAACCCTACGTTCTGCTTGTTGTACAAATACAACTCCTGCAACAAGAAGGATAGCTCCTATGATAATGGCTAACGCAATTAACAATCCTGTTGTAGAGAACGCTCCTGCTCCAAAGATTAAACTCCAAATTGTTGTAACAGCACTTGGAAGTCCTGCTACGATACCAACAAAGATAATAACGGAAATTCCATTTCCAATTCCTTTGTTTGTAATTTGATCTCCAAGCCACATAAGTAAAGCGGTTCCTGCCATTAAGGAAATAACAACCGTTGCTCCTGTTACAAAGCCTGTATCCATAAAGATACCAGAAGAACGATAAGATAGGTAAATTCCTAGCCCTTCAATTAAGGCAAGTACTATCGTTAATAGTTTGGTATAACGATTAATTTTATTTCTACCTTCTTCGCCACCTTCTTTAGTTAGTCTTTCTAATGCAGGAATTACCATTCCCAATAATTGAATTACAATGGAAGCAGTAATGTAAGGGCTAATTGACATCGCAAAAATGGATAAACGAGAAAAAGCTCCTCCTGATATTAAATCGATTAGTGATGCCATTCCTTGCCCATTAAATGCTTCTGCAAGTTCGAAATTATTAACTCCTGGAACGGTGATATAACATCCTAATCGAAATACTACGATTAAGATTAGGGTGTATAACAATTTTTTTCTTACATCTGGTGTCTTTAATGCATTTTTAATTGTATTAAACAACTAGATCACCTCTGTCTTTCCACCTAAAGCTTCTATTTTCTCTTTAGCTCCTTTAGTGAATCTTACAGCTTTAACAGTTAATTTTTTCTCTAAAGTACCAGTTGCAATTACAACAATACCGTCGTTTGCTTTGGATATAATTCCGTCTGCTATTAATGTTTCAGCAGTTACTTCTTCTTTGCTTGATTTGTTAAGCATTGTTAAAGTTACTTCTGTATAATTTTTAGCATGGATATTAGTAAATCCTCTTTTTGGTAATCTTCTATATAATGGTGTTTGACCTCCTTCGAATCCACGTCTAACTCCTCCACCAGATCTTGCTTTTTGTCCTTTATGTCCTCTTCCTGATGTTTTTCCTAGACCAGAACCGATTCCACGTCCAACTCTTTTCTTTGTTTCTGTTTTTTGTGCTGGTTTTAATTCGTCTAATTTCATTGTGGGATTACACCTCCTTATTTATTTAGAAGTGGGATGTTAGAAGTTGGATGTTGCATTTTAGTTATTTTTGTAAAAACTAAAATTTGTCACTTTATTCTAACGATTCACTTCTTTATTTCATATTTTGTTATTTTGAAGTTGTTATTTGGACTAAAAGTTTTAAATAGTTGTCTATTATTTCTATTTATTTAACCTCTAATTTCCAACTTCTATTATAATATTTCTTCTACTTTTTTTCCTCTTTTTTTCGCAACTTGCTCAAGTGTTTGCATTTTCTTTAATCCTTCGATTGTAGCATATACTACGTTTCTTGGGTTATTTGTTCCTAACACTTTTGTACGAATATCTCTATATCCTGCAAGTTCGATTACTGGTCTTACGCTTCCTCCTGCTATGATTCCAGTACCTTCTGCTGCTGGTTTTAACATAACATTTGCACTACCAAATTTTCCTATATATTCGTGTGGTATTGTAGTTCCTACGATTGGAACTTCAATTAAATTTTTCTTTGCTTCTTGGATTGCTTTTTTAATTGCATCTGGAACTTCTGCTGCTTTTCCATTTCCTACACCTACGTGTCCTGCACCGTCTCCTACGACAACAACTGCACTAAAACGGAAAGTTCTACCACCTTTTACTACTTTTGCAACTCTATTAATTGCAACTACTTTTTCTTTTAATTCTGGTGTATTATTTTCTTCTTGCACTTCGTTTTCCCTCCTTCTTTGTTTTTTTAAAGTTTGAAGTTGGATGTTGGATAGTAGGGGTTTTCTTCGAAGTATTTTCCCTACTTCTAACTTCTAACTCTTTTTAAAATACTAAACCTGCTTCTCTTGCAGCTTCTGCTAGTTCTTTTACAACTCCGTGGTATACATATCCACCTCTGTCGTATACAACTGTTTTAATATTTTTTTCTAATGCTCTTTTTGCAATTAATGTTCCTACTTCTTTTGCTGCTTCTTTATTTGCATGTTTTGTTTTTACTTCTTTATCTAAAGTAGAAGCTTGACAGATAGTAACTCTATTTACATCGTCTATTACTTGAACAAAAAGATTTTTATTACTTCTATATACACATAATCTTGGACGTTCTGTCGTTCCACTGATTTTTCTGCGAACTCTCGTATGTCTTCTAATTCTTTCTGCTTTACGATCTATTTTTGTAATCATTGTTTTCTCCTTTCTTAAATTAGTTTTTGCCAATTTAATTCTATCTTGTTTAAGTTTCTGACGGTGACACATCTTTTCTTAGTTTCATGTCTTCCATGATAAGATATGTCCTGCGCCGGGTACTTCTATTATTTTTTACCTGCTTTTCCTTCTTTACGTCTGATGTGTTCGTCTGAATATTTGATACCTTTTCCATGGTATACTTCTGGTGGTCTCTTTGTTCTTACAACAGCTGCTGTTTGACCAACTGCTTCTTTATCAATTCCTCTTACAATAATGGTATTTGTATTTGGAACTTCAAATGTAACTCCTTCTGGTTCTTCCATTTCTACTGGATGAGAATAACCTAAGTTCATTACTAGTTTATTTCCTTGTTTTTGTGCTCTATATCCAACACCAACAATTTGTAATTCTTTTTTGTATTCGTTAAGAACACCTTCTATCATGTTGGCAATTAGAGTTCTTGTTAATCCATGTAAACTTCTATTTTCAGCTTCATCGTTTGGTCTTGTAACAGTAATTACATTTCCTTCAATAGAAACTGTCATGTTTTTATGAATATCTCTTTCTAATGTTCCTTTAGGTCCCTTTACAGTTAAGTGTAAATTATCTAATTTTACTTCTACACCTTCTGGTACTGTAATAGGTTTATTTCCTATTCTTGACATGTCTGGTTTTCCTCCTTTTCACTATCTTTTTTACCATACGTATGCTAATACTTCTCCACCTAAACCTTCTTTTCTTGCTTCTTTATCTGTTTTAATTCCTTTTGAAGTAGAAATTAAGGCAATTCCTAATCCGTTTAGTACTTGTGGTAATTCGTCTTTTGATGCATATACTCTTAATCCTGGTTTACTAATTCTTTTTAGTCCATCGATTACTTTTGCACCTTTTTCATCATATTTTAAAGTAATTCTAATGATTCCTTGTGTATCATCTTTCATTTCTTCAACTGATTTTATATATCCTTCTTCTAATAAAATATCAGCGATTGCTTTTTTCATTTTAGAAGCTGGAATATCAACAGTTTTATGTTTTGAACTGTTTGCATTTCTAATTCTTGTTAGCATATCTGCTATTGGGTCTGTTGTATTCATAATTAAATATTTTCCCTCCTTTTCTTGTGGAAGTTTAAACTCTTCCTATTTTACCAACTTGCTTTTTTAACTCCAGGAATTTCACCTTTGTGTGCTAATTCTCTAAAGCATACACGGCATATTCCAAATTTTCTAATATAAGCATGTGGTCTTCCGCAAAGTTTGCATCTATTATATTCTCTTGTTTTGTATTTTTGCTCTCTTGCTTGTTTTACTTTTAAAGATTTTTTAGCCATTGGCTTTCTCCTTTCTTCTTGGATAATTTTCCGTTCTCTATGCTTTAAAAGGCATTCCCATAAGTGATAATAATTCTTTTGCTTCTTCGTCTGTCTTAGCGGTAGTAACAAAGATAATATCCATACCTCTAATTTTATCTACTTTGTCATATTCGATTTCTGGGAAGATTAATTGTTCTTTGATTCCCATAGAGTAATTTCCTCTACCATCAAAAGAATCTTTTGATACTCCTCTGAAATCTCTAACTCTTGGAAGTGCTACATTAAATAGTTTGTATGCGAAATCATACATTTTTCCACTTCTTAATGTAACTTTACATCCCATATTAACTCCTTCTCTAATTTTGAAGGCAGCGATTGCTTTTTTTGATTTTGTCACAATTGGTGATTGACCAGTTATGATTTTAACATCATTCATCGCATTTTCTAATGATTTTGGATTATCTTTGATATCTCCTAATCCTATATTAATTACTATCTTTTCTAATTTTGGAACTTCCATAACGGATTTATAGTTGAATTTTTTCATTAATGCTGGAACTACTTCTTTTTGATATTGTTCTTTTAACATTTCCATAATTTATGGTTTCCTCCTTTCATCTTGTTTCAATTTCTGATGGGGATATATCTTTCCCCATGGTATTCCTTTGTGGACAAAATATGTCCCACGCTAGGTACCTCTATTATTTTAGTTTTGCACCGCATTTTTTACAAACACGTACTTTCTCATCTTTTTCTATTTCGTAACCAATTCTTGTAGCTTTTCCACATTTTGCACAAACTACGTTTACTTTACTTGCGTGAATTGCGCATTCTACTGGTATAATGCCACCTTCTTCACCTTGTTTTCTTGGTTTTACATGTTTTTTTCTAATATTAACACCTTTTACAATAATTTTTTGTGTTTTAGGTATTACTTCTAGTACTTCGCCAGTTTTACCTTTGTCATTTCCAGATAAAACTTGAACGTTATCACCTTTTCTTATTTTCATTTTTCTTTTTCACCTCACATTTTAGATGTTGGAAATTCGATTTTTATCTAGTTTCCTTTTTCGGTTTTTATTGCTACTTCTTTCTTGCCTAGTTGATTTATTAAGTTTTAGTAGGCCGGAGTAGTTTTTCTAAGGATTGCAGGTTCCTTACCGTCGCCTGCTCTTTCATCCGTAAGATTTGAAACGCCTTTGGTGGTTCAAATGTAACGGATTAAAGAACTTCTGGAGCTAAAGATAAAATTTTCATGTATTCTTTATCTCTTAATTCTCTTGCAACAGGTCCAAAGATACGTGTTCCTTTTGGATTTTTATCTTCTTTTATAATAACTGCTGCATTTTCATCAAATCTTACATAGGATCCATCTGCTCTTCTAATTGGTTTCTTTGTTCTTACTACTACTGCTTTTACTACATCACCTTTTTTTACAACTCCACCAGGTGTTGCTGTTTTTACAGAAGCAACAATAACGTCACCAACGCCAGCATATTTTCTATATGATCCACCTAAACATCTAATGCACATAATTTCTTTTGCACCAGTGTTATCAGCAACTTTTAATATAGATTGTTGTTGTACCATTTTGGTTTTTCCTCCTTTTTTTGTTGTTTGGAGATAGTTGTTGTTTCCCAATTGGGGACAGTCCCTAATTGTAATTCTCAATTAGTTTTGATTCCTGCCTTGCTTCCCAATTAGGGACTGTCCCCAATTGTACCTTCTCTTTTTTTATTTTATAATTGCCTTTTCTACGATTTCAACTACTCTGAATCTTTTATCTTTTGATAAAGGTCTTGTTTCCATTACTAATACTTTATCACCGATTCCACATTCATTGTTTTCATCATGAGCTTTTAAGGTATATGTTCTTTTTTGAATTTTTCCGTATGTTTTATTTTTCTCACTTGTTTCTACGGCTACTACTACAGTTTTGTCCATCTTATTAGATTTTACAATTCCTGTGTAAGTTTTACGAAGATTTCTTTCTTCCATGTCTTATGAATCTCCTTTCTTTTCTAATGTCAGGGTCACACCTTACCATTTAGTTACTTCCACTTGGACTCAAGGAATATTTCCTCCCCTTGTGAATTCGTATTCCAATGGTTTTTGTGCTCTCCTACTTTACTATTTATTTTCTGCTAATTTTCTTTCTGTTAATACAGTATTAATTTTTGCAATGTCTTTCTTTACTTCTTTAATTTTCATAGGATTATCTAATCCATTGGTTGCTAAGCTAAATCTTAGTTTGAATAGTTCAGATTTTAATTCTCCTAATTCTTTTTCTAAGTCTGGTGAAGACATTTTTCTTATCTCATTAATCTTCATCACTTTCACCACCCATTTCAGTTTCTTTTTTAACAAATTTACACTTAACAGATAGTTTCATGCTAGCAAGTCTTAATGCTTCTCTTGCTGTTTCTTCTGGTACTCCTGCTATTTCAAACATAACTCTTCCTGGTTTTACTACGGCTACCCAGTATTCTACGGCACCTTTACCTTTACCCATACGAGTTTCTGCTGGTTTCTTTGTTATTGGTTTGTCTGGGAAGATTTTGATCCAAACCTTTCCACCTCTTTTAATATAACGAGTCATTGCAACACGGGCTGCTTCGATTTGGTTTGTAGTAATTAATCCTGCTTCTAATGTTTGAAGTCCGTATTCACCATCTGATACAAAATTTCCTCTTGTTGCTTTTCCTCTATTTCTACCTTTTTGTTGTTTTCTATATTTGGTTCTTTTTGGCATTAATGGCATTATTTGTCTCCTCCTTCCACTTTCTTTTTCGCTGGAAGAACTTCTCCTTTATAAATCCAAACTTTTACACCGATTTTTCCATAGGTTGTATCTGCTTCTGCAAATCCATAGTCAATATCAGCACGTAATGTTTGAAGTGGTATTGTTCCTTCTTTGTAGAACTCTGTTCTTGCCATGTCTGCTCCACCTAATCTTCCAGATACAGCAGTTTTGATTCCTAATGCTCCTGCTTTCATTGTTTTTTGCATACATTGTTTCATTGCTCTACGGAAGGAAATTCTTCTCTCTAATTGTCCTGCAATGTTTTCTGCAACTAATTGTGCATTTACATCTACATCTTTTACTTCCACAATATTTAAGTTGATTTCTTTTCCTATCATTTTTTGTAATTCATTTTTTAAACTTTCTGCTAAGTTTCCACCTTTACCAATTACAAGTCCTGGTTTTGCTGTGAAAACATTTACTTTTACAAATTTAGCTGTTCTTTCAATTTCTATTTTTGAAATTCCGCTAACATATAATTTTTTCTTAACATACTCACGAATTTTGTGGTCTTCTACTAGGTAGTTTGCAAAATCTTTTTTGTTTGCATACCATTTTGAGTCCCAGTCTTTAATTATACCAACTCTTAATCCATGAGGATCCATTTTTTGTCCCATTTGTCATTTTGCTCCTTTCTTTCTAATCTCTTTCTCTTAATACGATTGTAATATGGCTTGTTCTTTTACGAATTCTTACTGCGGAACCTTTTGCTGCAGGACGAATTCTTTTTAAAGTTGGACCTTGGTTTGCATATACTTCTGCAACATATAGTTTTTCATGTGCCATATGATGATTATTTTCAGCATTTGCGATAGCTGATTTTAATAATTTTTCTATTATTTCAGACGCTGC
>CASCUT010000040.1 GCA_949155365.1 uncultured Clostridia bacterium | reverse complement strand
GACCAAGAAAGTCTAAACAGTGCGATAAATATTTTAAATATATTTCTATTTCATCTTTATTAAATAGAACTAATATAGATGAGAATATAGAATTTAATTCTAACAATCTATTATCTATATGGTAAAATAAATGGAAGTGAACCATAATTGTTATATTGTTTGAGTAATAGTTATGGTTTATTTATATAAATGTTTGCATTACCTCAACTGAAATTGAGGGCAGGAAAGAGGTATTAACATATCGCCTACACACATTGAAGGACAAGCCTTCAAGAGTTAATAAAGAAACAAAAATTTTAAGCAAATATGATGTAAAAATTCACCGAGTGAACTGGCTGAAACCCGCTATTCTTCGTTTAAAATAAAAAATAGTGAACTAAAATATTAAGAAAGTTCACTAAGTGTATTTGGATTTTGCTAAAATATTAATGATTAGTACACTCAGTGAACTGAAAATTACAAACATAAAAAATCAAGTACACCGAGTGAACTAGACTTTAGAGAAGAATAAATAACAAGTACACCAAGTGAACTAAAAAATATAAAAGTAAAAAATAAATTTTCAAAATTTTTTATACAAGTTCACTTAGTGTACTTATTTAGAAATTAACACTTTTATATTAAAAATAGAAAAAAGGGAAAAAAACGGGAATTGAAATTCATATAACACCATAATATAATCATATTATCAAAAAATGTAAAACATTTAAGTCAGTCGAAGCTAGCCGGCTGGCTTTTTCTGTTGCCTTTTTTGAAATTTAATTCAAGTGGAAATATGTTGGAATTTACGCAGATGAAGGGATAACAGGAACACTAGATTATAAACGAGATGGCTTCATGAAAATGATGCAAGATGCAACAAACAACAAATTTGATATGATAATAACAAAATCAATATCAAGATTTGGAAGAAACACAGTAGATACCTTAAAATATGTAAGACTGCTAAAAGAAAAAGGAATTGCTATTTATTTTGAAGAAGAAAGGATTAATACTTTAGAAATATCAGGAGAAATTATGCTAACAGTATTAAGTGCAATGGCACAACAAGAAAGCGAAAACATATCTTCTCATGTAAAGCTAGGATTACAAATGAAACAAAAAAGAGGAGAATTAATTGGATATAACGGATGTTTAGGATATGTATATGATAAAGATACAAAAGAAATATCAATCAATTATGAAGAAGCAGAAATAGTAAGATATATCTTTGAAAGATATTGTCAAGGAGTAGGTTGCACAACAATAGCAAAAGAACTAACAAATATGAAATACAAAACTCCAACAGGAAAGAAAAAGTGGCACGAATCAACAATAAGAGGTATTTTAAAAAACGAAAAATATAAAGGAGATGTCTTACAAGGAAAAACATATACAACAGATCCAATCTCACATAGAAGAGTAGTTAATATGGGAGAAGAAAATCAATATTATATACAAGAACATCACGAGCCAATTATCTCAGAAAGAATGTTTAATCAAGCACAAGAAATTTTACAAAAGCGAGGAGGAGTTCGAGGTTCTGGAAGAAGAAAAGGCAACTTTAGTAGAAAATATCCTTTTAGTAGTAGACTACATTGTGGCTTTTGTGGTAGTTTATTAACAAGAAGAAATTGGCACTCTGGAACTAAAAATAGTATTACAGTTTGGCATTGCATGGAATTTGTAAAACATGGAAAAGAAAATTGCCCATATTGTAAAGCTATGAAAGAAAGTATTATAGAAGAAGCATTTACAGAAAGCTATAAATTACTATGCAATAATAACAAAGAGCTAATACAAACATTCTTAAACGAAATGGAAGAAATTATACAAGAAGAAAGTAACGAAAGTTCTATTAAAAGACTAGAGGAAGAAAAACAAATATTAAAAGAAAAGATAGACAAACTAATTGATTTAAACTTAAATGGAACAATAACATTAGAAACATTACAAGAAAAGAAAGCAAAACTACAGAACAAAATAAATAGCATAGAAAAAGAACAAGAGCATTTACAACTAGAGTTAGAAGATTCAATTAGTTTAAATCAAGGATTAAACAAGTTTAAAACATTGTTTAAAGACAACGAAATTATGCCAGAATTTGACAAAGATGTTTTTGAATTAATGATAGAAAAAGTTATAATAGGAGAAAAGGACAGTAAAGGGAAAACTAATCCGAGAGTCATAACATTTATCTTAAAAAGTGGCAATGAAATTAAATGCAAAGAGGATGAAAAAGAAGACAAAAATCAACAGTCATCATACCAGGTTAGCAAAAACTATCTACAGCCTATATGTGAGCCATGTAGAGACGATTGCGGTGCTATGTCTAAAAGAAACAACAAACCCATTGAAATAAAGAGATTTCATCAAATATTAGAAAAGTAAAAATTAATCAAAAACCATAAAATTTATAAAAATTTCATCAATAAATTAGATAACTAGTATAGGGAAACATGATTAAGACATAAAAGAAAATCCTATGAAATGATTGAGATAGTAAGGAAATAAAGTAGACATATTCACGCTCAATAGTCAAGGTAATATGTATGTTGTCCATGAATACAAGAAATTCCTTAAAATACTAGTGAAAACGAACATTTATAAACAGTCACATGTTCATGGACTTTTTATAAGTAAAAAGAGATTTATAATGTTAAATTTTACAAATATTTACATAAGGGTTGATTATTAGAAAACAATATGATACAATACAAATGTTCGCAAACAGATAATAGGAGATGAGAGTCATGAATAAATTGCAAGTGTTAGAATACGAAATAAATACAAAAGTTATAAATGAAGAAGATTATGTATCTTTAACTGATATAGCAAAAAAGGTAAATGAAGATGAACCAAGATTTGTAATTCAAAACTGGATGAGAAATAAAGATACAATTGACTATTTAGGATTATGGGAGAAAATATATAATCCAAATTTTAACCGTGTGGGATTCGAGGCGGTTAAAAATGCATCTGGAAGAAATAGATTTACAATGTCTCCAACTAAATGGATAAATTCTGTCAATTCAATAGGAATAACGTCAAAATCTGGAAAATATGATGGTGGAACATATGCACATTTTGATATTGCAATGGAGTTCGCTAGTTGGATAAGCCCAGAATTTAAATTATATATAGTAACAGAGTTTAAAAGGTTAAAACAAAAAGAACAAATAGGATTAGGCTGGAATTTAAAGAGAACTTTATCAAAGATAAATTATAATATACATACAGACGCAATTAAAAATCATTTAATACCAAAAGAGGTAACTCAAAAACAAATTAATATGATTTATGCAAATGAAGCGGATATTATCAATGTTGCATTATTTGGAATGACTGCTAAAGAATGGAGAGACAAAAATCCAAATAAAGAAGGAAATATTAGAGATTATGCTAATGTTGCAGAATTAGTATGTTTAGTTAATCTTGAAAACTTAAATTCTGTTTATATAAATGAAGGAATAAATCAAAGTAATAGATTGATAAAATTAAATAGTGTAGCAATACATCAAATGACTTTATTAACAGTAGATAATAGAATAAAGAAATTAGAAGATATTACCAATAATAGAAAATTATATTTAGAAAGTTAAAATATAAAAAAAGGAGAACAATATGATAGTAAAAAATATAATAGTAAACAATTATAAATCGATAGGAAATAGTAAAAATAAAATTTTAGTAGATGAACATGTAACTGCCTTAATAGGAAAAAATGAATCAGGGAAAAGCAATATTTTAGAAGCAATAGGAGAGCAACAAATAGTAGATAAGTTGAATCCTCAGATTTTTAACAATAAAAATAGAATGAGTAATGAAGAAGTATCAATTGAATTTATTTTGCAGTTTACAGAAGATGAGAAAAAAAGGTTAAATATAAAAGAAAATAATGAGACTGTTATTCATATGTCTCAAAAAAAATTAAGAGAAATACATGGAAATTTAAAAGAAGTTATAGAAAACGATGTGAATTTAAATAATGAAATACAGTTTATAGAAAATATAATAAAAAATAATCAAATGAAATTGGATAATTCAAGTATTACTACTTATAAAAACTATGTAGAAGATTTAAAGAAATTATCTAGTCAACTAGTTATTGATTATGATACATATATAAATAATTTGTTCAATATTGCAAAAAATAAAACTTTTGATGAAAAAGATGAATATATGCAAAAGTTGACAAATATAAGAAAGCGAATAACTATGTACTTTGAAATGTTACCAATAATATACTGGAGAAAAGAAGATAGATTTTTAAGATCTACATACACATTGACAGAAATAAAAGAAATTATCAAAAATAAAAATGAATTATTCTGTAATTTAATGAAAGCGGCTAAAATTAAAACAGAAGAAATTATTGAAGCTTTTGAAAATCAAAGCAAGCCTGAAAGAAAGATGATTAGGGAGAAAATTGAAAATAATATAAAGGAATATATAGAGAGTCCATTCAACAAATTTTATAATCAAGATAGAATAAATATTATTTTTGAAATGGATAGTAATGTTGTAAATATTTATATTAGAAGTGCTGATAAAATAATGTCATTTTCAGAAAGGAGTAATGGACTTAGATGGTATATAAGCCTTTTTATAGATATATTAGCTCAAAAGAATGATAGAGAAAATCCTATTTTATTTTTGTTAGATGAACCAGGAGTATATTTACATGTTAATGCACAAAAAAAGATATTAGAATTATTTCAAGATTTAACTAAAAATAAAAATCAAGTGATTTACACTACTCATTCTCCATATATGATTAATGATGATGAAATACTAAATATAAGAGCCATTCAAAAAAATGATAAAGAGATAACAGAGATATACAACAATGTATATGATCAGAATTTATCAAAGATTTCTAAAATGGATACATTATCTCCAATAATACAAGCAATAGGTGCAGATATGAAATTTTCAATAGGAGATATGAATAATAGACAAAATATTATAACTGAAGGAATAACGGATTATATGTATATATCATCATTTATGGAATATTTAAAAGTGGAAAATAAACCATATATAATTCCATCAGCAGGAGTCGGAAATATCAATAGAATAGCATCTATATTATTAGGATGGGGATGCGAGTTTAAGATTATAATTGATTATGATAATGCTGGCAATAAAGAATTTAAGCAATTGAATAAGAAATTGAATCTAGAGTTGAATAAAGATGTGTTCTATGTGAATATTGAAAAGTTTAAAGATAGAATCGAAGAAGAAAATTGGAAGACAATTGAATCATTAGTAGATGAAAGAGATTTTAAAAAGTTAGAAAATCAATTAGATGGTACAGATGAAATGAAGAAATTGGTTGCAAAAGAATTTTATGATAAAGTAAGAAAGAATAAAATTGAATTAGAAGAAGAAACTATAAATAATTTCAAGAGATTGTTTAATGCTTTAGGAATTTTGTGAATTTCTAAATGTAAGAAAGTGTCATTAACATATTGCATGTAAATATAAAAACAAGTTCATAGAACAGTACTATAAAATATTTTTATAGTACTACATGCTCACGGTGCACATACAAGAATGATTATCGTGTTCATAGACACTATACAATGCATGTGGAGTGTTGCTCAGTACTATATCTAAAAGATTCGATACAATAGTTGAGTTTAATGCTTTTGAGGATTTTGTTTGTTTTGAGAAAAAAGCAAAAATAAGATAAAAAGAGTAGAAAATAATAAAATAAGGGGAACGATAGAAGTTGATATTATGGTAAAAAATAAGCTAAAGAGTAAAAGGAGGAAATGAATGGTTAATATTGGAATAATTGGAACAGGTGTTGGAATAAGAACTTATTTAAATACTTTTAAGAAATTAGAAAATGCAAATGTAATAGCAATTAGTGGTAGTAACAAAGAAAGGACAGAAGAGTTTGCAAAAGAAAATAATATCCCAATTGCTTGTAAAGATTACAAAAAACTAATTGATTTGAAGAATTTGGATTTAGTTTGTATTACTGCACCAAATAAATATCATTATGAATATGCTAAATATTGTATTAAAGCCAATAAAAATATGATACTAGAAAAGCCAGCTACTATGGCAATACAAGAAGCAAAAGAATTAAAGCAAATAATTGATAAAAGTGATAAAATTAATATTATAAATCATCAGTTAAGATTTAATCCATATTTATTAAAAGTAAAAGAAATAATAGAACAAGGATTATTAGGTAGAGTTTATTATATAAATATACATCAGCAAAGCACTGGATTTTCCAATAAGGATATGAAATGGATTTG
Organism: uncultured Clostridia bacterium; assembly: GCA_949155365.1. Taxonomy (GTDB): domain Bacteria; phylum Bacillota; class Clostridia; order TANB77; family CAG-508; genus UMGS1663. Next base: position 5,618 of record CASCUT010000040.1, on the reverse strand, counting down.
GAGTTTAGAAGAAAATGAGGGTGGAGGAGTAAGACTAGCAATGGGAAGCCACTTAATAGACTTGATAAGATTTTGGTTAAATAAAGACATATTAACAGTAAAAGGAAATATGGATGTGGTAATACCAAAAAGAATCGATAGTAATGGTAATGTGAAAGCTGTTACTGCATGTTCTTTCTTTGACGCAAATTTGAATTTTAAAGATAATATTACTGTAAATGCATCAGCTACATGTAGTGCAATAGGAAAGAGTGAATTTAATTTTCAAATATATGGAGAAAATGGAGAGTTGCATTTTGATTTGGAGAACAAATTAATAGGATATTTTATTGATAAAAAAGGAACTAGACAAGAAATTAAAGTAGATGGTGTAACAACAGAAGAAAGAGAAAACAAAGTATCAATATTTAGTGGTTCATTTATATACTGTGCAAAACCACTATTATCTTCAATAGAAAATAGTAACAGTATTTTATTAGAGAATGTTTCTAAAATTGAAGATGCAATAGAAAATCAAATAATCTTAGAAGCTATTAAAGAATCTAATATGACAGGAAAAACAATTGAAATAAATAGTGGTTATAAAAGCAATGTTAATTGTTAGTTTTCCGTCACCCCCAGCATAGTTGGGGGTAATATTCAAAGGTACATACCGTTGCTTCTAAAATGGAAGCATATACAGAACCAGGCAGAGAGTTTAAAACTTGTGAGTTAGATTATGGAAGAGGAAAAGTAAAATTAGGATTAAATCATTATATGTATCAAGAAAAATAAACAATGAGGAGAATATATAAATGAATATTATAGAGATTTATAAAAAGTATCATTTACCAGAAAATTTACAAATGCATATGCTAAGAGTTGCAGGATGTAGTAATTTAATAATAGATAACTGGACAGGACAAGAAATAGACAAAGAAGCCATTATTAGAGTTTGTCTATTACACGACATGGGAAATATCGTAAAAATACCAGAAGATTTCTCAAAAGAGGAAGAATTTATAAAGATAAGAAAGAAGTATATTGAACAATATGGAACAAATGACCATGAAATAAATTTAGAAATAGGAAAACAAGAAGGATTAATTGAAAAAGAAATTATGATATTGGATGGAAAAAGGTCAAGAAAAAATGAAGAAACATTAAAATCTGATTCATATGAAAGAAAGATTTGTGCTTATTGCGACCAAAGAGTAGCGCCAGATGGAGTGGTAGGAATAAAAGAAAGACTAGAAGATGCAAAAGTTAGATATAAAGACAAACCATTGTCAGTATGGTCTAATGAAGAAAAAGCAAATTATTTAATAGAATGTTCTTTAGGAATAGAAAAACAAATAATGAAACATTGTAAATTAAATCCAGAAGATATAAATGATAATAGTATTGAAACATATATAGAAAAATTAAAAAAGTATGAAATATAGGAGAAATGTATATGCAAATTATAAATAGTATAGATTTATGGACAGAACAATATAAAAATCACTATGAGTGTTTTAATGGAGCTTTTGTTGATGGATTTGAAAAAAAATAGAAATCCTTTTATTAAGTATAAAATCGTAAAAAACTGTAACTGTATTATAACAACTAATTTAGAAGATATAAATATAAGTAACAAACATAATGCAATCGTATTCTATAAGGGAGACAAACCAGTAAGGCTTATGGTTATCAATAAAGACACAGAAATTGAAAAGTGCATAAATATAGCATTAAATCAAAATTTTAAGAATATGACATTAAGAGAATGGTATGAGAAACAGAAGATTGAATTTTCTATTATAGATAGGAAAGAGCAAGCGATTTACAATGGGAAAGAAAATAGAAAAGAAATAGATGTTGGTTCATGTGATAGATGGAAACTTTTGTATAATATGCTAAAGGGTAGTTATACAGAAGATATTACCCCTTATGGAAATTATGAAACGGATAAGTATGAGTTTATTCCAAATATACAAATAAAATATGAACTGGAAACAGATACAGAAATGTTTGTAATAGAACATAACTGTGCCTTCATTAATGAAATAAGAACTAGGATAATACCAATACAGGAAAATTCAAAATTGACAAAATAAAGAGAACCAAATATAGAAAGAAGATACAAGTTGTAACAGACCCAAAATAATTAAATTCAAAATGAAAAGTGAATGAAATAAAAAATAGGGAAAAAGACTATAAATAAGAAAAGAGGTAATAAAATGAAAATACTAGTAACAAGGCATGGACAAACCGACTGGAATATGGAAAAAAGAATTCAAGGAAGAACGGATATAGAATTAAATAAGAAAGGAATAGAACAGGCATATGAAACAAAACAAAAGCTAGAGAATGAAAAGATAGACTTAATCATATGTTCTCCATTAAAAAGAGCAAAACAGACAGCAGACATTATAAAAACAGACCGAGAGATTCCTACGATTTATGATGAAAGATTACTTGAAATTTGTTACGGTGAAAATGAAGGAAAATTACACGACTCCTTTGAGTATAATGGCTTTTGGAATATCATAAATCCTCAACAATGTAAAGGGGCAGAAAATGTAAATGAATTCATAAAGAGAGTACACGATTTTTTAGAAGATATAAAAAACAGAAAAGAAGAAAACATATTAATTGTTACCCATAATGGTGTATGTAGAGCAATTAATATATATTTTAATGGAATTCCAGAAGATAAAAATATAACGAATCTGGGAATTAAGAATTGTGAAATTGTTAATTATATCATGAAATAAAAAATCAAATTGAATATAGAGAAATATAGATACAGCTATCGATTTATATAATAGAATGAAGAACTAACTTTTTAAAGAAAGAATTTAAAATAGAGCAAGTAAAAAACAAAGATATTGAGAAAGAAGTGATAGAATGAAAAAGGTATTATTTGCCACAACCAATCTAGCAAAAATAGAAAAATATAAGGAAAAATTAGAAGAAAAGGGAGTCCAATTAATTAGTATAAATGATTTGAATGTTAGACTTGAAATAGAAGAAAGTGGAAAAAATGCAATTGAAAATGCTCATATAAAAGCAAAACCATATTATGAAAAGACTAAAATGCCAACCATAGGAATGGACAATTGTCTATTTATAGAAGAATTACCAGAGGAAAAGCAACCAGGAACGCATGTTAGAAGAATAAATGGAAAAGAGTTAAACGATGAGGAAATGATAGAATATTATACCAAACTAGCCAAAGAATACAACGGAAAATTAACAGCAAAATGGGTATATGGAATGGTATTATATAGTGAAAAAGGAGCAACAGAATATAGTTGGAGTAAAAGTAACTTTTACCTTATCGATAAACCATGTGAAAAAAGAAATCCAGGTTATCCATTAGACTCTATCTCCGTAATACCAGAAACCAATGAATATTGGCTAGAAATGACAAAAGAACAAATGGAGAAAAACAAAGAAAAAGATAATACAGATGAAATTATTAAGTTCATAGTAAATAACATATAGAACAATTAGAAAAATGATAATAAAAAACAAAGAAAAATATGGTAACAACAAAATTAGACAAAATACTATACAAAACAAAAATAATATGATAAGCTAAATCTAGAATATTCGAAAGAAAAAAGGAGGAAAATAAAATGAAAAAAGGAATGATTGGAATAGTAGCAGTAGTTGTTATTGCGGTTATTATTGTAGTAGCAGTGATGTTATTAGGAAAGAAAGAAAACAATGCAAACGTACAAACTGGTGTAAAAATACAAACAGCACAGGAAATGCAAGAACTATTCAATACGATTAATACAAAACTAGGAGAAGCACTTCCAGCATTAGAAACTAGAGAAGTAGATATTGCAGACGAATTTGTATTTACTTCTACAACAGGTCTAACATCAAACAAAGAGGTAGAAGCGGTTGTTGTTTCAGAACCATTTATAAGTGCACAAGCATATTCAGCAGTAATGGTGAAAGTTTCTGAAAATGCAAACATAGAAGAAATGAAACAAGAAATGTTTAACAACATAGATACCAGAAAATGGATTTGCGTTTCTGCAGAAAAAGTATGGGTTACAAACTATGGAAACATCATCTTTTTAGTCATGTCAAATGAAGAATGGGGAAAACCAGTATATGAAGAATTTAAACAAGCAGTTGGTGGTAAAGTAGGAAAAGAATTAGAAAGAACAGAAGAAATCTAGGAGGAAAAAGTGCTTTTTTCAAGTATTAGCTTTTTGTATTATTTTTTACCATGTGTATGTATTTTATATTTTGTAGTACCTATAAAATATAAAAATAGTATATTATTAATAAGCTCGCTATTATTTTACTTTTATGGCGAGCCTATTTATATACTTGTAATGTTAGTGGCTATTCTATCAGCCTATTTTCATGGAATTTTAATAGATAAATATAAAAAACATAAAACCATATTTTTAATATCTGCTATGGTAATAAGTTTAGGTACATTAGGATTATTTAAGTATTCCGATTTTTTTATAACAAATGTAAACCACCTATTTCAAATAAAAATAAAAGTATTAAATTTAGCTTTACCAATTGGAATTTCTTTTTATACTTTTCAAATATTAAGTTATATCATTGATGTATACAATGGAAAAGTACCAGTTCAAAAAAGTATTATCAAACTTGCCACATATGTTACATTGTTTCCTCAATTAATAGCAGGTCCTATTGTACGTTATATTGATGTAGAAAAAGAACTTACCAAAAGGGAACATACTTTTGAAAATGTAGCATTAGGAATTAGAAGATTTTGTATAGGACTTTTTAAAAAAGTGCTAATAGCAAACCAATTAGGAGAATTATGCCAAGTTTTTTTACAAACAAACGAGAAAAGTATAGTATTTTATTGGATATATGGAATTGCTTTTTCTCTTCAAATCTATTTTGACTTTTCAGCTTATTCCGATATGGCAATTGGATTAGGAAAAGTATTTGGGTTTCATTTTCTAGAAAACTTTAACTATCCATACATTTCTAAAAGTATTACTGAATTCTGGAGAAGATGGCACATATCTTTAGGAAGTTGGTTTAGAGACTATGTTTATATACCTCTTGGCGGAAATAGAAAGGGAAAGGCTAAATTAATACGTAATATTTTAATCGTTTGGATGCTAACAGGATTATGGCATGGTGCCAATTGGACTTTTGTTGCATGGGGATTATTATTTGGCATTCTATTGATGATAGAAAAAATGTTTTTGTTAAAATATTTAGAAAAAATGCCAAAACTATTACAACATATCTATGTTTTAAGCATTGTTATGATTAGTTTTATCCTATTTAATGCAAGCAATATAGGAGAAGTAATGCAACAAGTAGCAGGATTATTTGGAATAAATGGGGAACCGTTTATGAATTCTTTTACCGCCTACTATTTAAAAAGTTATATCCTAATTTTGATAATTGCCATATTGGGAGCAACACCATTTTGGAAGGATAAGATAAATCAATTAAAAGAAAAATCCCAGGCTGATCAACGCGATGGCCCACATTCTTCTTTTCAAATCCTCTTTCATCAGCTTAAAAAATAAGTTTTTTGATGTCATAGCCCACAACCTCCGTTTCACTGATAAAGATTTCCTCCAAAGACAGCGGAATCGTCTCATAAAATACCGGGTTCGCTGTCTGCA
>CASCUT010000039.1 GCA_949155365.1 uncultured Clostridia bacterium | reverse complement strand
TAACTTTTTCTTCCTTTTAAAATCTGGTATCATTATTTTTCTTTTTATTCTTGTTTTGCTTGTTTTCATTGGGTATAGTTACTCTTCTAGCAATATTATTTGCAATTTCATTATCATTGTTGTCGAATATGCCATTTTTATATAGGTCATCACTTACAATTTTATAGTTATTATCTTTGTCATAGCAAATTCTTTTATGAAAATGGTTCATAATACTATGCCAAAAGCCTTTAAATTTCTGCAATTCCTGTTTTAGTTTTTCTTTTTCAGTTTGTAATTTATCTATAATTTTGTCTTTAATAGACAGTTCTTTTTTCAAACTTCCGATTTCATTATCTTTTAGTTCTATTTCATATTTAAGTGAACGATTTTCCTTTTCTATTTCAAAAGCAGAATGTTCAAAATCTTTAAATTGCCATATTCAAATCATTTACACTTTTTACTGTCCTGGGTTATATTTTTTATATAATTTTTGATTTTTTGGACATCCTCGTTTGAAATAACCATATTATTTTTGTTTAATTTAGTAGGTTTTAAATTGTCTAATATTTCATTTATATTTATAGTTGCATTATCAAGTTGCTTTGTTTGATTATCATAATCTCTTAAATTATGTTTGTTTACATCTGATAAATCTTTTGCATTTTGAATTGCATTATTAGATAGAGAAGTTGTACCAGATACATTTTCTTTTGCAACTTTCTTTGCTAATTTACTTTTGTTTTTATCACTACCTAAGTGAAAAGAATATGCCAATTCTTGCTCCATAAAATCCCTCCTTTGAAATTTCTTCGTAGCACAGGACTTTGACCTTGTCACAAGTCCTAGCCCCCTATATGTTATGACCAACGGTACATACCATGGGGGCTCTGCGAGGCAAATGTATCTTAATACATGCTGAAATGGTATATTTTTCACAACAAAAAAATCAACCATTTTACTGATTGATTTTCATATCATCTGTTCTATTAGTTCGAACAGATACGTCGTTGGAGCGGGTAGCGAGAATCGAACTCGCGCTATCAGGTCGGAAGCATGACATTCTACCACTAAATTATACCCGCACATCACAACTAATTCTATTATATCGTATTTTAGAAAACCTTTCAATAGAAAAAAGAGGAAAAATCATAAAAATTTTAGGAAAAATTCTTGTAAAAATAGAATATACATGATAGAATAAAACAATCAAACAAATAAAGTTTAAAAGGGAGTAGCTTAAAAACTACTAATCAACAATCTCGAATTATTCTGGTTAGTAACCTTAAAAAGTTAGGTAAGCAAGACTTTTAAAGAAAGGAGCATGAAAATGTAAAAATTTCTTTAAAAGTCTTATTTTTGTACATACTAATAAAAGAAAGGAAGAAAAGAGAGTATGGAAAATGTATGGTTTCGTAAAAGTGTAGAGGAAACTTATCAAGTATTAGAAACAAATGGAGAAATAGGGTTAACCCAAGAACAAGTAGAAAAGAAAAGAGAACAATATGGTTTTAATGAGTTAAAGGCCAAAAAGAAAAAAAGTTTATTTATAAAATTTTTGGAGCAATTTAAAGATTTTATGATTATGATTTTAATTCTTGCTGCTATTATCTCTGGGATAATAGGAATTGCAGAAGGAGAAGGAATTACAGATACCATTATTATCTTAATTGTGGTTATTGTCAATGCCATTATAGGAGTAGCACAAGAAAATAAAGCAGAAAAGTCATTAGAGGCACTACAGAAGCTGAGCAGTCATGCATCGAAAGTAATTCGTTCACGGAAACTTAATGGTAGTTCCAGCAAGAGAACTAGTACCAGGAGATTTAGTAATACTAGAAACGGGTGACTATATAGGGGCAGATTTAAGATTAGTAGAAGCAGTGAATTTAAAAGTACAAGAATCTTCTTTAACAGGAGAGTCTTTACCAATTGAAAAAAATACCTTTGCAATGAAAGAAGAAAAAGTAGGAATTGGAGATCGAATAAACCAAGCATTTTCTTCTAGTTTAGTAACCTATGGTAGAGGAAAAGGAATTGTAGTAGAAACAGGAATGAATACCGAAGTGGGAAAAATTGCAGGAATTATCAATGATACTATGGAATCGGATACACCATTACAACAAAAATTGAACAAACTAGGAAAAACATTAGGAATCGTAGCGATTATTATTTGTATTGTGATTTTTATTGTAGGAATAGGAATTGGAAAAGATGCAATGGAAATGTTTATGACTGCAGTAAGTTTAGCAGTGGCAGCTATTCCAGAAGGATTGGCAGCAGTTTCTACGATTGTATTAGCGATTGGTATGCAAAGAATGGTAAAGAAAAATGCAATTGTAAAAAAATTACCAGCAGTAGAAACATTGGGAAGCAGTACCGTAATTTGTTCTGATAAAACAGGAACATTAACCCAAAATAAAATGACAGTACAAAAAGTATTTTACAATAATGGGATACAAACAATGAAAGAAGCAAAAGAACATAAGGACAAGGAAGAACTGCAAGAATTAGTTTATATTAGTATGTTATGTAATGATACAAAAGTAGGAAAAGATAATAAACTTTCAGGGGACCCAACAGAAACAGCTTTAATAGATATGGGATTTGAACTAGATTTTCAACCATCTACTTTAGAACAATTTCCAAGAGTAGAAGAGATTCCATTCGATTCAGAAAGAAAATTAATGACAACCGTTCATAAAAAAGCAGGAAAGTATATTGTATATACCAAAGGAGGAATGGACGAAGTATTAAACTGTTGTACCTCTTATCGTATCAGAGGAGAAATAAAACAAGACCTAGTAGAATATCGAAAGACGATAGAGCAACAAAATGAAGTTATGGCAAAAGAAGCATTAAGAGTACTTGCTATGGCATATAAAGAACTAGACCATATGCCAACAAAGCAAGAAATGAAAGAATTAGAGAAAGAACTAACTTATGTAGGAATGGTAGGAATGATAGACCCACCAAGAGAAGAAGCAAAACTTGCTGTGCAAAAATGTAAAACAGCAGGGATAAAAACAGTAATGATAACAGGAGACCATAAATTAACAGCCATAGCCATTGCAAAACAATTAGGAATTTTGGAAAAAGAAGAAGAAGCTATAACTGGTACAGAATTAGAAGAAATGTCACAAGAAGAATTAGAAGAAAAAGTACGAAACTATAGTGTATATGCAAGAGTATCTCCAGAACATAAAGTAAGAATTGTAAAAGCATGGCAAAAGCAAGGTGAAATTGTAGCCATGACAGGAGATGGCGTAAACGATGCACCAGCCCTAAAAAAAGCAGATATTGGTTGTAGTATGGGAATCGTGGGAACTGATGTTGCCAAAGAAGCGGCAGATGTAATACTAACCGATGATAATTTTGCAACCGTCGTATCAGCAGTAGAAGAAGGAAGACGTATCTATGATAACATTTTAAAAGCAATTCAATTTTTATTATCTAGTAATGTAGGAGAAATTGTAGTATTATTTATTGCTATTTTAATTACACCATGGCTTTCTAGTGTATTTCATATTGATGTAAATTTAATTGTACCATTATTACCAATCCATATTTTATGGATTAACCTAGTAACGGACTCCCTTCCAGCATTAGCACTAGCAGTAGACCCAGCAGAAAATGACATAATGAACCGAAAGCCACAAAAACCAGGGAAAGGAATTTTTACCAAAGGAATGACTTGGCGAATTCTTTACCAAGGAGTAATGATTGGAATTCTTACCTTAACAGCCTTTATGATAGGGTTAGCAACGCCAGAGGAAAAACTTCCTATTATAGAGGGACTAACCGTAGAAGAAATAAAAGTAGAAATTGGGCAAACAATGGCATTTACAGTACTTGCTTTATCAGAACTAGTACATGTATTTAACATACGAAACAATAAGAAATCAATCTTTCAAACAAAATTATTTAATAATAGAAAGTTGTTATTAGCCATTGGAATATCTACTGCTTTGATGTTAGTAATACTATTTATACCAGCATTAAGACACATTTTTAGCATTCCAATACTACCAACTGCCAATATTATAGAAATTATTTTATTAGTATTTGCACCACTTGTTATTGTAGAAATATTTAAATTATTAAAAATAAACACAATCAAGGGAGAATAAGAAGAAAAGTGTTAGAAAGAGCGTTCGAAGTGGACGCTTTTTCTAATGGAAATTGAAGGGGAAAAATAGTTAAATTATGAAAAAAAACAGGATGAAAATGGGAAAAAAGAAAAAAAATAGAAAAAGTATTGTAAAAATTAACATAATATGATAAAATAGAATATAGTTAAACTACATTTTAATTGTTTCAATTTCAAGGAGGATTTGACATGAAGAGAACAAACAAGAAACTGAACACTGCTGTATCTGTAACAAATCGGAGAGATCTGAAAGACTGTTGGATACAGGAAAATAGCCGATACATTCACACCGATGAGCTGGCCCAGAGATTGCCGTATGTAAAAGGCGACGAAGTTGCTGTTTTGCAGGCGAATCATATTCCGTACAGGGAAAGCCAGAGAAGGGAAAAAGAGGTTTTCGAGTACTGGGATCCGGAGTGCTTTGAGGAAGAAGAAGTAGAGGCTCCGCTGTATGTAAAGATGTTCGGCAAGTACGAGTATCTGGGGAACACTTACAAGGGAACGAAGCTCACAAAGAAGACGGTGAAGATGGCTATTGAACTGAGAGAGCAGGTCATTTCGAAGAAGGTAGAGGAATATCACCAGGATCGGAAGCTTTGGAAGTTGTGGAAGGAAGCCAAAGAAGCTTTGAACGGCGGTTTGGCTCGGTATAAAGAAGTAGAACACACAAACTACTTCAAATACAATGACATCCAGATGGGCGACGATCACATCAGGTGTTTCCCGATTACAGACGCAAAGAGAAATTACCTCAAAGCAGTTGTTTTCTTTGACGTAAGCAAGATTGCAAAGGACAGTATTGTAACAGTGCAGGTTCCTGAGGATATGACTGGATGGATTATCGGCAGAGACGGCAGAAAGATCAGCAAGTGGGCGTCGGAAATTGGAGTTGAAAGGATTCAGCTGGCACACTAAGTGCTACAATGTTATAGGACCGAGGGGCGTAATTGCGTTCCTTGGTTCTATTATTTTATGCAAAGTGTTACCTTACAAAATAGGCGAACAAGAGAGAAAAGGAAGATTCGAAAAAAAGTAGAAAAACTATTGTAAAAATTAACATAATATGATAAAATAGAGGATAGGTAAAGAATAGTTAAGTTGTTTCAATTTCAAGGAGGATTAAGACATGAAAAAAACAGAACGGAAAGCAAAACTTGCAACTTCAGTAGTAAGCAGAAGAGAATTGAAGAACTGCTGGATATTAGAGGGCGACAGGTATACACATGCCGATGAAATGCATGTAGGCAGACTTCCTTATGTAGAATTAAGGGATGAAACAGCACTACAGAAGAACCAGATTCCATATGCAAAGGTGGAAAGGCTTGGAAAAGAAGTCTTGGAATACTGGAGTCCAGAGTGTGACAAAAAAGAGGAGGTAGAAGCACCCCTCTATGTCAAGACATCCAGTAAGTACGAGTTCAGGGGAGAGAAGCACACAGGGCAGAAACCTACAAAGCAGATGCTTGAAATGGCAAATGCAATGAAAGAAAGCGTTTCGAAGATGGTATGCGAATATCGTGAAGAAAACCGGCGTCTGAGATTATACGAGGAGGCAAAAAGAGCTTTAAATGGCGGTTTGGCCCGGTATAAGGATGTAAAGCACAATGGTTACTTCAAATGCCATGACATTCAGGAAGGAAATGATCATATCAAATGCTTCCCCGTGCTGGATGCAAAAGGAAATTACCTGAAAGCGGTTGTCTTCTTTGACGTAAGCAAGATTGCCAAGGGCAGTATTGTTACACTGAAAGTCCCAGAGGAAATGATGGGCTGGATTAAAGGAAAGAAAGGCAGTAGAATCAGAGCATGGACAAAGGAGATTGGAATGGCGGAAATTGAATTGATACAGTAAGTGTCAGGTAAGTGTAAAAACGGTAAGCGCAATTGAGCTTGCCGTTTTTTGCGGAAGTAGAGTAAATTTTAAAATAGAATTTTGACAAGGTAATGAAAAAATTATATACTATATCAAAAAGGAAAAAATAAAATGGAAGCAATAGTAAAAAAAATAGAACTGAAGAAAATACTAAGTAAATATTATTTAAAAATAACAATGGAAAGTGAGAAAAAGGAATATATTTTATCGAATCCACTATTAAATGATCCAATTAATTTTAGAAAGCAGGTTTTTGGAATACTATCAGCATGTAATTGCTATGACCTTATGAAATTAGGAAGAGATAATCCAATACCAAAGCCTGCAATCGGATATTATTTACAAGGTAGAGGATATAAAATTTTTGAAAATGAAAAAGGAGAATGGTTTACTTTTTATGAAAAAACAGGCAGATATTCATGTAGGAAAGCGGATGAAGCCACAAAGAAATTAATTAAAATGGCACAACAAAACAAGATAAGTGCAGTTAGTATTGAAAAAGGAACAATAGAAAAAATAATTTCTGAAAGTGGTACATTTCAAATTTTATTTAAAAGAGAACAAGGAGGAGGTAGCTTTCATTTAGCAGGACAAATATATTATGGATTTGGTCATCCTATTCATATAGGAGATAATGCATGTGAAAGTGAAAAAATAGACTCTGCCCAAACATTTACCAGTTATATTGTGAATTTGATGAAATTTTGTAGAGAAGAGGATATGTTAAAATTAGGAGGAGAAGTTGAAAGATACCCTAAAGTAGAAATAATGTTAGACCATAGTAATAAAATAAAAACAATTACAAATGCAGTTACAGGGTTAGGACTTGGGATAGAGAGAAACTATGAAATAGTAGATTTTTCTAAAAATCAAGGGAAAGAACGAGCAAATTAGCGAATAGAAAGAACAAGATAACAACGTTATTGTGGAAAATTTGTAGGCAAAATAATGTTTACCATTTTTTATACATTAAGAAAAGAGAAAGAACGGATGAAAAGGAAGCAAAGTTTGACAGAAGTGGTGATTTATGGTATAATAAAAGAGTGGTGTGTCAAAAGAGACGCCAGAAAGGATGTTGAATAAAATGAAAAATAATAGTAAAAGTGGGCTCTGCTTAAAACAAGTAATAGCAGTTGTTATGTTAGTAGCAATCATGAGTACCAGCGTACAATTATTTGAAAGAGAAAGACAAGGAAAAGAAATAGCAAACAAAGAAGAAAAAAAAGAAATCGTACAAAATGAAATACAAGAAGTACAAATCGCAACTACCTATGAAAGAGAAGGAAAAACAACAGTAAGATCAGCACAAGAAAGAACAGCAATCGAACAAGAAGAAACGATAGAAAAAGTACAATATAAAACAATCGAAGAAATAACCATTGCAAGAGATATGGATTTAACGCAAAGATGTGGTATTTCAAAAGAAGATTTTAAAACATTAATGACGAATTTAAAAACAGATACATCTGGTTTTTTTGAACAAAATAGTGATACCATTTATGACTTATGCGAAACGTATGAAATAAATGAAATATTTTTCTGTGGATTAATCGCAGCAGAATCTGGATGGAAAATTGCATCAAGTCATAGAAATGCCAACAACTATATTAGTATGATGTCAAAAGGAAAGTTAATTCGTTATGCCTCTCCAGAAGAAGGGCTAGAAGCAGCTGCAAAACTATTGCATAATCGATATTTAACTCCTGGAGGTTCTTGCTATTATGGAAAAACATTAGCAAGTGTTCAAAGAAGATTTTGTCCTAACTCATCTACATGGGTTGGTTTAGTATATGGATGTATGAAACAAGTAGTAAAATAGAAAAGGAAAGATTTGAGCTGAAACTCAAATCTTTTATGCTTTTATGAAAAACATAATATCGTAAAAATAGGAACAAAAGGATTTAGGTGCTATTTAAAACAACAAAGAAAACAATTGAATGAAACGCAAAGGTTTAAAATTTTTCTGTAAAGTAGTTACCAATAAATAGAATATAAGTATTGTAAAAGAAAAAGAAAAGCATTATAATAAAGGAATATAAAAAAGGAGGGAGAAGATAAAATGGGACTAAAAATAGAACATGTTAGCAAAAGCTATGGAGATAAAAAAGTAGTAGATAACATTTGTTTAGAAATGAATAAGCCAGGTGTGTTTGGTCTACTTGGAACCAATGGGGCAGGAAAAACAACCACCATTCGAATGCTTCTTGGTATTTTAAAAAAGGACGAAGGGCAGATTACGTGGAATGGAAAAGAGGTTGCAAGAAAACATGTAAATTTTGGTTATTTACCAGAAGAAAGAGGAATTTATCCAAAAACTAAAATTTATGACCAATTAATGTATTTTGCAAAATTAAAAGGAATGTCAAAACAAAAGGCAGATGAAGCAATTCGTTTCTGGATGAAACGATTAGAGATAGAACAATATATGGATATGACAGCAGAAAAATTGTCAAAAGGAAATCAACAGAAAGTACAATTTATTACGGCAATTGTACATAATCCAGAATTAATGGTACTAGATGAACCATTTAGCGGATTAGACCCAGTTAATACAGAATTGATTCGAAATGTGATAATAGAATTAATTAAAGAAGGAAAGTATATCATTATGTCTGCCCACCAAATGAGTGTGGTAGAAGAATTTTGTACAGACATTCTAATATTGAACAAAGGAAAAACAGTATTACAAGGAAATTTGACACAAATTAAAGATAGCTATCAAGCCAATAGATTAGAAATTATTACAAAAGAAAAGATAGAAAAATATTGCCAAGAAAGCAATCTTCCTATTATCCTAGCAAAAGATAATGTGGTTGAAATTAAGATAAAAGAAGAAGAGGAAGCACATCGACTACTGGAAAAATTAGTCGAAAACAAGGTGATGGTAGAAAAATTTGAAATTAAGAAACCAAGTCTTCATGATATCTTTATTGAAAAGGTGGGTGAATAACATGAAAGATTTATTATTAGTAGCAAGCTATACATTTCAAGATTTAATAAAAAGAAAATCTTTTTTGATTTCTAATATGATTATTTTAATCATTATGATAATAGGATTTAATGTACCGAATATTATCCGTGGAATAAAAGGAAATGACGAGTCTTTTGGTAAAGCAAAGTTAGCTATTATCGATCAAGATAATGTATATGAAGGGACATTAGAAAATTTAACACAGAGGGAAGAAGAAATAGGTTATATTATAGAAATACCAGAAGCAATGACAGTAGAAGAAGCAAAGGAGAAGATAAATCAAGAGGAAATAGACGAAGCGGTTTTTATTACAAGAGAGGAAAATACGATACATATAAATTATTTAGTAAAATCACTTGGAATGATGAGAGAAGTACCACAAAATCTCATAACAATATTGCAAGAAAGCTATAAAAACTTACAAATTGCCAAATTCAATATAACGCAAGAACAATTAATGGTACTCAATATGCCATTTGATATGGAAGTAAACCAAGCAGAAGAAAAAGAAGTAGGAGGAAACATTTTAGCGATGATGTTACTTTCCATTGTATTATTCTATGCGATTTATTTCTATGCTTATCAAGTTTCAACATCAATTACGACAGAAAAAACTTCTAAAATTATAGAGACATTAGTTACTTCTACTTCTCCAAGAACAATCGTATTAGGGAAGACACTTGGAATTGGGCTAGTAGGAGTACTTCAAACAATCGTATTAGTAGTAGTTGCTATAATCTGTGCAAATTTATTTTTAACATCTGAAATGGTGAGTGCAGTATTGGACATGTCTAATATGACAGGAATGCTAGCAATGATTACCATCGTATATTATATTTTAGGATATTCTTTATTTGCTTTATTGTATGCACTAACAGGTTCTACTGTAGCAAAACCAGAAGATATCCAATCGGCAAATGGACCAGTTGCTATTTTAGCTGTAATTGGATTCTATCTATCTTATTTTACTATGATGAATCCAACCAGTAGCCTTAATAATTTTGCAGCAATTTTTCCAATCTCATCACCATTTTGTATGCCATTCCGTGTGATGATGGGAATTGCAACAATGCCAGAAATTTTAATTTCCCTTGCAGTTTTACTAGTAACAATTGCCATTGTCGCACAAGTATCAATAAAAATATACTCTTCTGCTATTTTAAACTATGGTAGTAGAATTAATTTAAAAGATATGATTAAAATGTATAAAAATAAAAATGATTAGAAAAGAAGCACTTCACGATTAAAAGTGAAGTGTTTTTCTTGCCAAATAAAAATAAGTATGTTATACTAAAAAAACATAAAAAAAGTAGAAACAAAATCATTTCAAACAAGGCAAAAAGAAGGGAGAAAAGCAATATGGAGGAAAGACGGAAGGAAGCATTAGAAATTAAAACAATAGCAAGAAACAAAGCAACAAAGTGGACAATGTTCTTAATTCTTTTTGAAGTATTTATAGTAATCTTAGTAGGAATACTATCAGGCGGATGGCCTTTCTTTAACTTGATGGTGCTAATCGTTATATTGATAGTGGTACAAATCGTAGTCGATAAGTTACTAATGGAATTTTTCTTTAGTGAAGAAATAAGTAAAAGAAGAAATAAACGTGTAGAAAAGATAGTACCAATAGAAGAGTATGTAGAAGTAATTCCAATAGAAGGAAATCGTAATTGGGAACTAATACAAAAATTAAGGAAAATAGCAAAAGTTTATGCTGTTCGAAATGAAAAAAATCAAACGATAGAAATTGAGATAAAGTTTGATGGGGAAGCGGAAATGTATCATTTTCAAACATTGCCAAAATTAATGTTTGAAGACAACTATTGTATGATAGAAAGAAATGAGTGAAATGAATAGCAAAAGGGGGCAGTATTTTGCCTCCTTTTTGTTATGAAATATTTTAACATTTATTTTTTAATAACTTGTTTCGATTACTTTGTATTCATTTCTATCTGGTTCCTCCATATCCGCATCTGTAACGGTATCGAAAGAATAATGATAAGAAATGGTGAATTCTTGAATGGTTCCATCTGTTTGTTTTGCATAAGCTACTAATTTGGTAGTTAAACCAGTTTCTTTATTGATGTATGCTTTTGCTTTTTGAATATCGCCTGCTAGTACAAAATTGTTACTAGAGGAACTTTCTAATACATAATGAGGTTCTTGCTCTAAATTCTCCGTATAAACTTTAGAAGTAATCGCAGTTAGAAAACATTCTGGTAAAGTAGTAGAGCCAGTAAAGTTGGAGGTTCTAGAAACATGAACCATAGAGTTGTCTTGATAATAGATATTTAGTACTTTGTTTTCACCTGAAATAGTATAATTTCTTCGTTCGTTTGGTGTAATTACTTGAATTAGTTGTCTAGTTTTATCTTTCGAAATAGCAACTTGTTTTATAACATCGTCTTTGAAGAAATGTTCGATACTAGAAAACTGAGAAGTACTATTGTTAGAAAAATCGGATTTGGTATATAAGTTAATAGCATTATCATAAGCCATAGCTTTGTTGCTCAAAGAAGAAAGTATAAACATTTTACGAACAGTTAATAGGATAAATAGGAACAATAGAATTACAACGATAAGTAAAACTATTTTCCATAATTTCATTTTTTTCTTTTTCATAATATCACTCCTTATCTTCTGTGGTAGTCTAGCTATCATGAGCAGATTTGCTTTTAGACCTAAGACTTTGCGTCATAAATTTTCATTTACTTTGCTTTTTTCAATCTATCTTTATTATAGCATTTTTTACAAAAATTGTCAAAATAACGAAAAGAAACAGTAGAGGGAAAACAAAAGCCAATAGAGGCTTTTTAAACAAGTGGAATGAAAAAAATTCTTAAAAAAAACAGAAGATATAGTAAAAAAAGAAAAATTATGTTATAATGGCAAAAACAAAGTAAAAGGAGAAAAAGAACGTGGGATTTTTTGATAAATTAAAACAAGGATTAAGTAAAACGAAAACATCATTTGATGAAAAAATGAATGAAGTATTTAGCGGGTTTCGAAAAGTAGATGAAGCATTATTAGAAGAATTAGAAGAAGTATTAATTATGTCAGATGTGGGAACAGAAACTTCTTTGAAAATTATAAATCAGGTAAGACAGAGAATTAAAAAAGAAAATTTACAAGAAGAACAACAAGTAAAAGAAGCATTAAAGGAAGAAATGCAACACATATTGGAAGAGACAAATAGTTCTTTGGTATTAGAAACAACACCTTCTGTTATTCTAGTAGTAGGAGTAAATGGCGTAGGAAAGACAACATCTATTGGAAAAATGGCAAATCGATTAAAAGCAGATGGCAAAAAGGTAGTTCTTGTAGCAGGAGATACTTTCCGTGCAGCAGCAGTGGAACAGTTAGAAATCTGGGCAGATAGAGCAGGTGTAGATATTGTAAAAAAGGAAGAAGGAACAGACCCCGCATCTGTTGTATATGATGGCATAAAAGTAGCAAAAGAAAAGAAAGCAGATATCTTAATTTGTGACACAGCAGGAAGACTTCATAATAAAAAATATTTAATGGACGAGCTAGAAAAAATAAAAAAAGTAATTGATAAAGAGTTACCAGAAGCATCCAAAGAAATATTAATGGTGCTAGATGCTACAACAGGTCAAAATGCAATATCACAAGTAAAAGCATTTAAAGAAACCGTAGATATTACGGGATTAGTTTTAACAAAATTAGACGGAACAGCAAAAGGTGGAGTGGTCATTGGTATTGTAGAAGAAAATAAAATTCCAATTAAATTTATTGGTGTAGGAGAACAAATTGACGATATGGAACTTTTTGATAGTAAAGATTTTGTAAATGCGTTTTTTGGTTAAGTACAAAAACGAGAAAATGAATTGAAATTAAGATACAATAAAAAGAGTTTGAAATGAGGCAAAAGGAATAAAAGAGAAAATGAAAAAATAGAAAAACAGAAAACGGAGGTAAGTATGGAAATACAGTCAAAGCAAACAGAAATAAAAGAAAAAATGCAAACCAAAAGAAAAATGAAAATGCGCTTCTTCCTTGTATTAGCTGTTGCCATTATGGCATTGTTGATAGGCTATATTATCTTTCGAGGGACTTATTTAGAGATGATGGAAATAGGGGAAAACTATATTAGTGTATTTTGGCAAAATATTCAATATATGACAATAATGCTATTCCTTAATTTTGTTGTTCTTTATACCATGGTATATCTAACAAATACAAAAAT
>CASCUT010000038.1 GCA_949155365.1 uncultured Clostridia bacterium | reverse complement strand
TCTTTCAATATTTTTTCTATATTGGGTGTGACATATCTATTTTAAACCTATAATTAGGAAAGAAAATAATTTCTTTTTTCCTTCTATTCCTTTACTAAATTGGACTAATCTCCCAAAGAGTAAATTGGTATTTATATACAAAATACAAAGAAATTTGAAGATAGCCAAAATCTTATTAAGAAAAAGTAACTGTTTTATTTTATTCCTATCGTAGAAACGTAAGAAGAGACTAGGGATTCTTCCTAATCTCTTCTTTCTTCTATTTATTTTCCATCGCTAGTTCTATTATTTTATCTAATAAGTCTGGATACGATACTCCTGATCTTTCCCATAGTTTTGGATACATACTGATATTAGTAAAACCTGGCATTGTGTTGATTTCATTAATGATGATTTCGTTTGTTTCGTTTTCTAAAAAGAAATCTACTCTAGAAAGCCCCTTTCCGTCTACTGCTTTAAATGCTCTTATGGCTTGTTTTCTAATTTCTTCTGTAATTTCTTTTGGTACTTCATCTGAAATGCTAGTTTTCGAATCTTGGTTTAAGTATTTTGCAGTAAAGCTATAAAATTCTTCTGCTGACAAAATTTTTCCTACGCATGAAGCCTTTACTTCTTCATTTCCTAATACAGCACATTCTATTTCTTTTCCATTAATTCCTTGTTCCACTAATATTTTTTTATCATAGTTACTTGCATACTCGATTGCTTCTTCTAATTCTTGTTTGTTTGTTACTTTTCGAATTCCTACAGAAGAACCTGAATTCGATGGTTTTACAAACATTGGGTATAGTAATTCTTTTTCTATTTTTTTACTTAATTCTTTTATTTGGTAATTTTCCTCTGTAAAATCTTTATTTATGTATTGATAGCTTTCTTTTCCTTTATGAATATATACATAGGGTGCTTGTTTCAAACCTGCTCTTTCAAATATAATTTTAGTATATGCTTTATCCATGGAAATACTAGAAGCTAAGACTTTGCAACCTACATAAGGAATCTTTAATAATTCTAACATTCCTTGGATGGTACCATCTTCACCATATAGTCCATGTAATACAGGAAAGATGCAGTCCATTTTTTTCAAAAATGGAATTGGTTCTTCTAATATTTCTATTTCTTCAACTTTGCTTCCTACTTCTATATTTCCTATTTTCTCGATTTCCTTTGTATAATGATACCAATTTCCTTCTTCATCAATATAGATTGGAAATATTTCATACTTTTCTTGATTTAAGTTTTTAATAATGGAAGTTCCTGAAACAATAGAAACATCATGTTCTGTTGACATGCCTCCAAAAATAACAGCTAATTTCATTTTTTTCTCCCTCTTTTCCACATTTTTTCCTTTTCTTGTGGAAATCTATTTTTCTATTTCTTCTCCTATTTCACCAAAGTGCATTCCATTAGATGCCTTTAATAAAATACAATCCTTTTTCTCTTTTATTTGGTTTATTTGTTTTATTGCTTCTTCATTTGTATCACATATAATGACTGTTTTTAACTCTTTTTTCGCCATTTCTGCAATGGCTTTTGCTTCTTTTCCTACTGTAATAAGAATATCTATTCTATTTTTTATCACTTCTTCTCCTACTTTTTGATGTAATTTTTCAGAATAGTCTCCCAATTCTAGCATATCTCCTAATACTGCTATTTTTCTTTTTCCTTTTATATTTCCTAAATATTCTAATCCTGCTTTCATGGAATCATAATTTGCATTATAATAATCATGAATAATGGTAATATTATTGTGTTCTCTAACATCCATTCTTTTTTTGGTTAGTTCAAATGTAGAAATTCCCTCTCTTATTTTTTCAAATGGAATTTGAAGAAGTTTTCCTACTGCAATTGCACATAAACTATTTTGTACAAAATGATTTCCTCCTACGGGTACTTCTACTTTCTCCTTTGTTCCTTTTAGTACATAATTACTTCCATCTTCTTTTGCTATAATATCCTCTGCCATATAATCACTTTCGTTTTCTATGCCATAGGTAATAATATGAAATTTTTCTTTGTTTTCTAAATACCATTTGTGAAGTAAATCATTATCGTTGTTAAGAATTACTGTCCCCCCTGGTTTTAATCCTTCTAGTATTTCTAATTTTGCCTTTAAAATATTTTCTCTTGAACCTAAATTTCCAATATGAGCAGTTCCTACATTTGTAATAATAGCAACATTTGGTTTTGCAATTTGGGTTAATACACTTAATTCTCCTAAATGGTTCATTCCCATTTCAACAACTAATGCCTTCTCTTCTTTTAAACGAAAAATAGTAAGTGGCACACCAATATGATTATTATAGTTTCCTTCGGTTTTAATCGTACTATATTTTTCTTTTACCACACTTGCTACCATATCTTTTGTACTCGTTTTTCCCACACTACCTGTAATGGCAATTACTGGTATCTCATAAAGACTCCTCTTATAAGTAGCAATTGCTTGCATTGCTTTTATGGTATCTTCTACTAAAATAATGCATTTATCTTGATATTTTGTTTTCTGTTCCTCACTTATTTCAATATCTTGTACAATTGCTCCAATTGCTTCATTTTGAAATGCGTTTTCAAAATAAATACTTCCATTTGTAGTCTCCCCTTTAATACCTAAATAAATATCCCCTTCTTTACACTCTCTTGAATCTTTTGAAAAATTCTCACAAGTCTGGTTCTCATTCCCTGTTATTAATCTTCCTTTTATAATAGGTAAAATATCTTTGACTTGTATACTATGGTTTAAATTTTGTTCTCCCATATTTTTAATGCTTCCTCCATGTTTTAATTTATGATTTGGAAACGAAATATATTCATATTTCAATTTTCTACATTATATGCCAATCTCTCTCTTTTTGCAATAGCAAATGTCTCTTTAGGAACGTTTCCTAAAGAGACATTTACGATTACAGCTTATTATTCTACACTTCTATTTGCTATTTCAATTGCCTTTGATACAATGTTTCCACAAGTTTTAGAAGAGACATTTTGCCATCCTCCATCTTGTTTTACTTGTTCATATACACCTAATTCTTTTGCTATTTCTTCTTTTAAATTTTCAGACATCATACTACTTTTTCTTGCCATTTTCGTTTTCCTCCTCATCTTTTTTCAAATGATTTACGGATACCTCATGTTTGAAAAATGAATTACTTTTTCTTTTTTCTTTTATTTGTTTTAGGATTTTTATCTTTCTAGTCTTATTTTTTCAAAAAAGCTCTTCTATCCTTTTACACTTATTATTAAGAAATTCATTTTTCTATTTGTAGTATGTGTATTTTCTACTTCTCTTATACTATCATATTTTTCCTACTATTTTTAAACATGGATGTCTTTATTAAAATTTAATTTTTCTGGCTTTTTTATACAATGTCTCTTTAGGAAACGTCCCCAATGAGACATTGAGATGTTTACATGGTTAAGGTTCCATTTGGTGTGCTTCTTATGACTAAGATGTCTTCTTCTTTTCCTGTTTCTGCATTGATATATACTAAAAATTCGGTGTCATCGACGGTTCCTTTGAATTCCCAACAAAATAGTTCTGTTTCGAATTGGGTTGGAATGATTGCTAATGCTTCATTTTTTATTTCTAAGTTTGGGTTTAGATTTTGTTTGGCTTGTTCTTTTGTTATTTTTATTTCTGGTATGTTTCTTTCATAATGGGAATTTAAATATCCAGTTGTTTCTATTCCTAATATTTCCCCATTGTCTAATGCTATTTTTAATTTTATTAAGTCTGAATATATGGTGATATCTCCTTGTTCTGAGTGTTGTTGATAGGCATAGTTAATTGTTACGATTCCTTCTTGTTTTAGATAATAGGTTTCTTTCATGTTAGGATATCCTATTTTATTTAGGTAGTCTTTTCCTATTTCATTCGCTCTTTCTTTAGAAATTGTTTCTGCTTCTACATTTCTGTTATAGTTCATGAATTCTATATGTCCACCTTTTTGTGTGATTGATATATTAGCAAAATTTTCTTTCTCTTTTTCTTGATTTAACTGAATTTGAAAATCATAGGCTGGTATTTCTGCGTTTTCTGATAGTCCATTACTATTGATTTCTTTTATTTTATCTTTTCCTATTATTTCGATTGCTTTTTGTTTTGCTTGCTCTTCTGTTATATTTTCTCCGGTTAATCCTTTCTTATCTCTTCCTGTTAGATGTTCTGAAAATGCTCCATCATAAATAAGTCCTGCATATTCATGGAAGTTTTCTTCTAAATTACTAAAACTTTCTTTTGAAATATTACTTACTTGAGTGGCAAACACAGGGGTTCCTTTTTTGGTTAATTCTCCCCATTTTATTCTTCCATCATTCATATCTGCCGATAGTTGATTTAAAGTATTTTCTAATTCAATACTATAATGATGCAAATCTTTTAAGTTATTTAATTCTTCTTGTGAAAGTGGTTCATTATAAATATTTTTTCTGGAAAGGGTAAAACTATAATCACTTACTTGGTTTAAAAATTTTGATGTATTACTAAGTTCTTGTGATCCAATTGGTAACATAGCAAGATATGCTTGTGCTAAGTTTGCTTCTCTCCATACATGCGTTAATGTTTCCGCACCATGTTCTGGTGTGCTAGAGATTAAAGATTTTGCTAAATAGGTTTCTACATTTTGTACATAATCTACCAATTCAAAAAATGCTTTGTTATAATCATTTTCTGCAATTTGGTGAAAATCTCTTTCTCTTTTATAAGTATATAATCCTATTGCTATTATAATAGCTACTAGTGTTACCACTAATGTTAACATGTGTCTGTCTTTTAAACGATTTTTCCAATCGTATACTTTTTCTCTTATTTTTCCCATTTCAAACTTCTCCTCTCTTTCTCAAAGGGCCGTCCCAAATTGCCCCATTTTCCCAATTAGGGACTGTCCCTAATTGGCTCGTTTCGTTTATTTGCAGAATCTGTGTTTTCCTATCGTTTTGATTAATGGACGTGACCAAATCCATTTGTTGGTTGCAGTGTTTGGATTAAAATAATAGATGGCTCCTCCTGTTGGGTCCCAACCATTCATAGCGTCCTGTGCGGCTTTTAGCACCGTAGAACCTTGAGCAATTGGGACATTGATTTGTCCATCTGCTACTGCGGTAAACGCTCCGCTTTGATAGATGACACCTGCTATTGTGTTAGGAAATTTAGAATCTTTTACTCGATTTAGAATAACGGCTCCTACTGCAACTTGTCCCTCATATGGCTCACCTCTTGCTTCTCCATTAATAGCTCTTGCCATTAGTTGTATGTCTGAAGTTGTAGAAGAGTTTCCTGCTGCCAGTACTGATATTCCTTCTATTTTCTCTTTTCTTATGTTTAACAATAGTATCAGGATTATACTTATTATGAGTAATATCATAATACGCTTTATTATTTTTTTCATTTTTTCCTCCAATTTTACACGATTTATCTTTATTTTTCCTTTTTTATGCATTTTTATTCTTTCTTTTTCATATTTTTAGAAGTCTTTTTATTTTTGTTTTTTCGTATATCTCTATTTTTCAAAAATTTTTTTATAAATTTCAAAAAAACTATTGCATTATGTTCACTCTTATGGTATACTAAATATAGTTTCCGAATGGAACAATACTATAATCCTGTGAAAGGAGGACAAATTCATGAGATCTAGCCCTATTACGAACTATTTTAAGAAAATTATGCTTAATTCGATCAGGTAGTGCGGCGGGCGCCGGCGGATCGCCAAAGGAGGCGAAAATCGATGAGACGGACAAGTGGATTTGTTTAGAGGGCTTAGCCCTCGAGAAAATTGAATATTGAAAAAAATAAGGAATGCTAAATTGCATTCCTTATTTTATTTGTATTTTTTTTTATTTTGTGATATGATTTAAGCAGATTTTTAGATAGGAGATTTTTTATGAAAAAAGTGTTGATTTTTTATGCTTCTTATGGTGGTGGACATCTATCTGCTGCAAAATCTATGAAAGAATACATTGAAAAATATTATAATAATGTACAAATTGAAATGATAGATTGTGTTAAATATATTAATAAAGCATTAGATAGAGTAACTACAACTGCTTATCGTGAAATGGCAAAAAAAGCCCCTTGGGCATGGGAAAAGGTGTATTATAAATCTCAAAATGGACTACTTGCGAAAGTTAGTACTACTTCTAATAAAGTAATGGCAGTAAAAATGGCAAGGCTCTTTCGAGAGTTTGAACCAGATGTGGTAATTTCTACCCACCCTTTTGGTTCTCAAATGACCAGTTATTTGAAGCAAAAAAGGAAAACAAATTGTACTTTGGCAACGATTATGACAGATTTTGCGCCACATGATCAATGGCTTATTGGTCACCAGTTTGTTGATTTTTATTTTGTTTCAAATGATACTATGAAAGATGCTTTGATAAAAAATGATATTCCAGAACATAAAATATCGGTAAGTGGTATTCCTATTTCAAGCCGTTTTTCGCAATCATTTAAGAAAGAAGAAATTTGTTCTTGTTTTTCTCTTTCTCCTAATCAAAAGACGATTTTATTTTTTGGTGGTGGTGAATATGGCCTTGGAAAGGATAGAACTATTCGTATTTTAGATTGCTTATCCGATTTTCCAGATATTCAAGTAGTTGCGATTGCCGGAAAGAATAAAAAAATGAAGCAAGAGTTTGAACGTATTGTAACCCAAAAAAAGAAAGAAAAAACAATTAAGGTTCTTCCTTTTACTGATAAGGTACCTGAGTTAATGTTTATTTCTGATTTGGTGATTACAAAACCTGGTGGACTTACGGTAAGTGAGGCTTTAGCTTCTCACCTTCCTTTACTTGTGATTAACCCTATTCCTGGGCAAGAAGAGGAAAATGCAGAGTTTTTAGAAAACAGTGGCTGTGCTGTTTGGCTAAAAAAGAAAGAAGACCCTCAAGTTTTACTTACTTCTGTTTTAAATAATGATACTAAGTTAGAAAGTATGAAGGAACATTCTACTAAACTTGCAAAACCTAATTCTACACAAGTTATTTGTGATACTATTTTTTAAATTAAAATATAAAGTAAGAAAGGATGATACTGATATGACAAGTAAAGAACGTGCTTATTTAAGAGGCCTTGCTAATACTATGGATGCAATTTTTCAAGTAGGAAAAGCAGGAATTTCTGAGGTTCTATTAGAACAGCTAGATCATGCATTAGAGGCCCGAGAATTAATTAAAATTTCTGTTTTAGAAACAGCTCCTGGAAAGGCAAAAGAATTAGCAAATGAAATTGCTACTGGCACCAATTCAATGGTAGTTCAGACTGTGGGAAATAAGATTACATTATTTAGACAAAAGAAAAAGAATTCTAAAATTGTGTTTCCTAAATAAAGAAAAATACTAGTAAAGAGATACGTCTTTGCTGGTATTTTTTCATTTTTGTTATTTTTTAGTCTATAAAGTATCCTTTTGTGTAGTAAGAAATTTGTTTTTATTTTTATTTCATTTTTTGTTGACAAGCAGATAAAAAAGTGATATGATATATACTGATGTTACGTTATGGTTCAGTAGCTCAGCTGGATAGAGCAACGGATTTCTAATCCGTGGGTCGGGGGTTCGAATCCCTCCTGGATCACCATTTGTATTATAAATACTGGTATATCAAGGTTTTTAAGTCCTTGATATTTTTTTGTATTTTTTAAAGAGGCAACAGATTTTAGGGTAAAAAAACACCTAATCCGTTGCCCCTTTTTTAGGTGTAGTTTTACCCAAAATAATAATATTATTGGAGGTATAATTTATGATACAAATGCAAAAAAAATTGTCTTCATTGGAAGATGGACTGGAAGAATTTAAAACAGAATGTAAAGTTAAAAATTTGTCTAACGATACGATAGGCTACTACGAAGAAAACTTCGGGTATTTTAGAGATTTTCTAAACGATACTTTTAAAGATTTAGACATAAAAAACGATATTAGTAGTCAAACCATTAAAAACTATATTGTCTATATGAAAGATAAGGACTTAAAAGAAACTACTATAAATATAAGATTAAGGGGAATACGAAGCATACTGTATTACTTTATGGATAACAACTACATAGATAACTTTAAAATACAACTATTAAAACAAGACGAAACAATACCAGAGGTCTACACAGACGAAGAAATACAAAAATTATTAAAAAAACCTAATATAAAGAAATGTTCTTTTGCAGAATATAGAACGTGGGTAGTAGAAAACTTTTTTGTTGGTACTGGTGTTAGAAGTAAAACTCTAAGATACATAGAGATTAAGGACTTAGACTTTGAAAATGAGTTAATATGTTTAACTACTATGAAAGGCAGAAAAATGGTTTTTATCCCTATGAGCAAATCTTTAAAAAAGATATTAATAGAATATTTACGAATACGAGGTGGCGAACCTAATGACTATTTGTTTTGTAATTTAGAAGGTAAACAATTAACCAAATACGCTTTAAGCGATATTATTAACAAGTATAATAAAAGCAGAGGTGTAAGTAAAACTGGAGTTCACTTATTTAGGCACTATTTTGCTAAAAAATATATACAAAACGGTGGTAATGCTTTAAAATTGCAGAAGTTACTTGCACATAGCACACTTGAACAAACACAACACTACGTTAACTTATATGGTCAAGACCTACAAAAAGACTATGAACAATTTAACCCATTAGACCAATTAAATATGAGTAATGATAGAATAAAAATGCGTATAGCATAACTTAGAAAAGGGGTATTTATATTATGGAACAAATAAAAGAAAAAGAATTAAAAGAAATAATAAAAAATATGAATGGAAAAACAGTAGAACTAAAAATTGATGGTGTAATATCAATAGAATTTACAATGCAAAAAGTAAAATGCAGTTACAATCTAAAAAATGGAATTTTAAATATATATGATAAAGACACAGACAAAAAACTTACAATTGAAATGCTTATGGCTTATATGATTAAGGCAAGTGAGAATAAGCAAACAATTGAAATAAAACTAGATAATGACGAAGATATAACAATACATATTATATAAAAGAAACGCGCCAAAATTTTGAATATTCAATTTGTTGGCGCGCGCAGTATAAATTTAAGCATTTGATATTAAAAAGGCTTAAAATTAATTGTTGACAATTTGCAAAATCTCAAGTATAATAAAAATAGGAAATGGAGAAACCCACAAACGTGGTTCGCCAAGTTTAATGTTTAACACATCTAACTCGCCAAAGTTAACAGATGTGTTTTTTTATTGGTCTATTCGCTTTTGCTCATAATTATTGCTAATGCTATAATCAAGGCAATTGCTATGATAGTCATTCCTAGTAGTCCATAGTATAATATGTATATTACTGCTATTAAATAATTTGTATCTATCATAAGCCTCACCTCCTTGTTGGAGGCAAACCACATCTGCTTGTTCTCATTTCCTATGCTTAATACTATACAATAGTTTTTGCTAATTATCAATAGAAATAAACAAATTAGTTAATTTTTTATAAATAAGTAAAATAAAAGCGCGCGAATACTAAAAACGCGCGTTTTCTCTGCATATGATATTAAAATATTAACTTGCTGGAAATACATTTACAACGTTAGAAATGCCACAAATGTAGTTCATATCTACATTATATAAGCGCGCCAACCTTATTAAACTATCAATTGGCATTCGTGTATAACCGTAGTTCATAATCAGCATAAGTTCGTTGGCATATGTTTAGTATATCTGCTACTTGTTGTTGTGTGTAAAACTGTTGAACTCTTAACCTCTTAATAATATCACAGTATTTTTCCTTTTCCATATTCTACTTATTCCTTTTCTATTTCTTCTGCTACATTCCTTTCATTTTCCATTGCTATGAATAAAGATAGGCATTACACCTATCTTATATTCAGCATAAATGCTAATATTTGTTAATTTCTTTCATTAGGCTCAATTACTAAATTTGCAACTCTAGACCTTGACGTTGTTCTTCTTGAACCTCTTTTTTTAGGCATATCGCTTTTGTTTATAAGTACCTTTGAGCAGTCTGCTATAATCTTTTGTAAATAATCTTCACTTGTTAATTTTTTTGTGCTACCAGTTAACTCGCTTGCGTCATTTATTTTTCTTACGCTTTCAAAAAACTCTGGTGGACAAATTGCTTGTTTTGTTTCTGTATCAAGTACAATTTTCATAGTATTCATTTCCTTTCTTTTACAATTTATGACATTATAGTAACAGAAAAGACACTAGAATACACTATTATAGAAAGATAAGTTCTTAAATAGAGTTAAAAACTCTAAGAGTATTTGAAACATTTTACTATTTTTCTTTTAAGTTTAGCGGAAATAACTCTAACGCAAAAGTAGAAGCGAAAAAACGCTTGAAATATCAAGCATTCGCGCATAGCATAATAACCGCTAATCAAGTGGTAGTAACTCTTATTTAGATAGTATTACACTACATTCAAACAGATATAACAGAAAAACACACGCAGAAGCGGAAAAGTTAAGAAATTTTAAGACATTTTAGGAAAAATATTTTGTAAATTAATTATACTATGGTGCGCGCAAAAACTCAAAGGTTTGAAATCTAGTTCGCAGCGAATTATAATTAAAAGGGGAAAAATAAGTCTTTTGCAAACGCGCCGACCAAAGACAAATATTTGAAATCTAGTTAAAATTTTTTTATAATTATTATAGAAAAACAAAAAACAAGAGAAGAAAAAAAGGAAAATTGAATATTTGATATTTTTTTTATAGATTTATTATTAACCAGTTTTACATTATAGATAGCAAGGGAAATACCTTGTATTTATAATTTTAAATAAAGGAGAACTAAGAAGATGGAACTAGAAAAAGAAAAAGTAATTGAAAGAATAAGAGAAGGTAAAGCATACGGTTTAAGTTATAGTAAATTAGCAAGGGAAATTGGACTACAACCAATTACTGTATATATGTTTATCAATGGTACTTACAATATGTCAAAAACAAAACAATTACAAGCCTTATGCGTTATAGAAAAGTATATTGAACAAGTGAAAGAACAATTGAGAATAATTGAACACAAGGGGTTATGCACCAAATGAAAAGTTTAGAAAAGCAATTAGAAGATTTAATAATTAGTAATGTACCGCAAAATATTAATTTAGCAATACCAGTAGAACAAGACATAGAGTTAAAAAGTATTTTAGAAAAGTTAGTAGAAAAAGTAAACGAAAATAGTAAGCAAATAGAAGCGGTTAGGCGTGATATTTACGGACTAGAAACAAAAATGCGCAGAAATGATAGTTATTTTAAAAGTTATTGGTAGGAGGAAAAAATGGACATATTAGATTTAAGAGAGTCAAACGAAGCAATAAATAGTGCAATAGAAATAATAGAGATAATAAAAAATTGTATGATAGAACAACTTGCAGAAATAAATAATATGAGCGAAGAAGATAAAGAAAAAATAAAAGAGTATATAATAGATATTTATTTAACAGTACAAGATTACAAAAAACTTATAAAGGACTTAGAGAAAGTTAGAGATTTTAAAAGTGAACAAATTTTGAAAGTTATAGCAGAAAATATAAAAGATAAGTAGGGCATAGTTTTAGGAAAAAAAGAAAATTTTAAAATAAAATTGTTTTGTATGTAGCAAGTGAAAGAAGTTAAGAAAAAATATTGAAAAGTTAAAGTGATTCATTACATAGTATAAAAAAGAATAGAAAATAAAAATAAGTAGTTTCCAGAAGAAAAGAAAAAAGAATAATAAAAAATGAAAATTATATAATAAAGTCGATTATAGAGTTAGACCCTAACGCGCGAGAATGAATTTTAAAGCGTTTTCGCGCCAACTAACTATATAGATTATGTGTTTCTTATGCAAGTTGTATAAGCGAGAAGGGGCGTTTATACTGTATTCAATTACAAGACTTGTATATTATTTTACACCCTGCAAAGGTTTGTCAATTTGAATGGAATAGAATTGACTAGAAAAAAATAACGGGAGCCTATTTTTTAAAAGAGTAGGCATCCCCCTTCCCCCAAGGGGGGAAAGTAAAAAACTTTAAATAATATTAATGTTTTGAGTTTTACTTTTTCTCTTCTGTTTCGTATTTTGATAAGTCCATATTATCAAGTGCATATTTAACACAACTTACAAGAACATTGTTAAAACTCATATCTTCCGTTTCTGCGATTTTCCTAAGTGTATTATCTATACTTTCTGGAAGACGAATAGACAATTTGACATTACTATCTTTATATTTTGATATTTCAAACATAATTTTCACCTCTATACAATTGTCGCATAAAAGAAAATACAATAATACTAGACAAAAAGAAAGACAAATGTATTGCATAAAATTGTAATATATGTTACAATTTGTCATATAAAGTAAGAAAGGGGAAAAATTATGAAAGAAAAACTAAAATCACTATTTAGTCAAATAAAAAGCAAGCCAAAAATTATATTAATTATTATTTCTATTATTTTTATTGTCTTAGGAATTGTATGCATAAGTAAAGCATTTGACTTAAAAAATAACTATTATATGAGTAGTAGTTATTCAACACTTAATAAACATGTTTATGTTGGAGGAGATGCCTATAATTACATAATTAATGCTAATTATTTTACAGGGTATATTGCATTAGGTAGTGCATGTTTTATTTGTAGTACATTATTAATAGCAACAAATTTATTATTAAAAAATAGTAATGAAAGGAATTAAAAATCATGGAAGAAAAAAAGAAAAACAAAAAAATTATTGTTATATCAATAATAAGTGTGTTGGTATTAATAGCAATAATTGGAACAATTGCATTTTTTACATTAAATGCACAAAAATTGAAACTTTATAATGCAACATTAGAACTAGGCAAAGAAAATTATATTGAGGAATTATCAAAACAAGAAAATGTTTATATTAAAGAAGGCTATACATATTCAATAAAAGAACATAAAATTGATATAAATAATGTAGGAACTTATAAGGTTATTTTTGAAATAAAAGGAAAAGGAGAAACAACAGAAGAAATAAAGGAAGTTAAGGTTGTAGACACTACACCACCAACAATAGAATTAAAGAAAGATACATTTTATATTGGAGATAATATCAATATAGAAGAAATAGTTACAATTAAAGATTTATCACAAGCAGAGGAAATACCATACAATGAAGCAAATGTAAAAATAGAAAGAGAATTTGACACAAGCAAAGAAGGAGAAAGCACAGTTACAATAAGCACAACAGATAAAAATGGAAATACTGGAACACAAGAATTAAAAATAAAAGTAAAAAATCCAAATGTTAATTTATATGATTATGTGAAACAAAAATGTAATGATAGTAGTGTATCTCTTCAAAGTACACAAAATATAAGTATTAAAAGTACATTTTCTTCTAAAATGACAGGATTAACATTAGAAGAAACAACTTTCGTTGATTTTACAGATAAAGTATATAAAACAGTATTAATTTCAAAAGGAAGTTTTGTAAATACCACAAGTATTACTTTCGTTTATTTTGATGACGAGTTAAATGTTACAGAAATAAAAAAATCATATGGTACATCAAAAGTAGAAAATGTTAACTTATCAAGTGATGATGGAAAAAATGAAATATCTTTATACAAAGGTACAATAGACAAAATTTATAGAGCATTAGAAGATAATAACAAGAAGATAAAACTTACTGGAAAAACAATAGAACAATTAAAAAGTGAAACAATAGACTTAAGAGAATTGCAATAAAGAGAAAGGTAAAAGACATGGAAAATAAAAATAAAATAATTGCTATATCAATAATTGTAATTATATGTATTATACTAGTAACTGTAGGAATAACAAAAATTTTATCAAACTCAAAAGAAACTATTATACAATATTCGGAATATGAATATTTAAAAGATAAAATTAATGAATATAATGGAGCATATAGTAAAAGCATAGGTTACAGTAATTCAAGTATATTATTAGTAGAAGACCCTACCAATATTATTTTAATGATTACACTTCCAAGGGCAAGTGATGGTGGAAAAGATGTAGCATTAGTAGATTTTACAAATATGAAAATACAAAATACATCATATAATAAGTATGATAACCCAATTATAAAGTCCGAAATGAATATAGATAAGAATTATACTATTTCAAGTGCAAGTACATATTTATATTCAGCAAATAGAAATAAAACTTATACTTCTATTGATACAGAATGGCAACAAATACAGTCAATAGCAAAAGGCATTGGCAGAGGTTTAAATGCTATTATAGAGGGAAATGATGGAATAGGAATAAACATATATAATAAAACAATACAAGACCTAAAAAACAAAGAACATATATAATTCAAAAGCAGTAGACATTTAAAAGTCTATTGCTTATTTTTTTACTCCAAATTAAATAGTCAATTTTTAACTTATTCTATGGTGCGCGCGCCAGCTACTATTTAAACTAAGTATAGAAGCGGTTTTGCTCCACTCTCCTATTACTATTTCACTTGTTTATAGATAAAAATTAAATAGTTAATTTTCACTTGTTTTATGGTGTTCGCGCCAACTGAAAATAATTTGAAAAAGTTTAAAAAAAGTATAGACAAACGAACAAAAGTATGATAATATAATTATACAAAATCTGTTGTCCCTTTGTGGAAAACAAACATTAAAAAATAACAATTAATGTCTAAAAACTGTTGATATATATGTGTTCTAGGAATTTACATTTAAAGGAAAATGTTCAAACGGATTTCTAATCCGTGGGTCGGGGGTTCGAATCCCTCCTGGATCACCATAAAAGCAGC
>CASCUT010000037.1 GCA_949155365.1 uncultured Clostridia bacterium | reverse complement strand
ACAAGCAATGAATGAAGGAAAACCAGCAGAAATTGCAGAAAAAATGGTACAAGGAAGAATTGGAAAATTCTATGGAGAAATCTGTTTAGTAGAACAAGCCTTTGTAAAAAATCCAGATGAAAAAGTTGGAAAAATGGTAGAAAACAAAGGAAGCAAAATCGTAAGATTTGCCAGAATTGAAAAAGGAGAAGGCTTAGAGAAAAAAGAAGAAAACTTTGCAGAAGAAGTTGCAAAACAAATAAATGGATAATTTAAAAAAATAAACTGGAAACGATTGACATTTGATGAAAATTAGAGTATTCTATTAATAGAAAAAGTTTAAAAAGTGAATTCAAAAAAGAAACAAGAAAAACCACGAGGTGCTGACTCGTGGTTTTTTACGTTATGTAATTATTGAAAGAGTTTTAAAATAAGATAGATTAGCAATAATACGAGTATCTTAAAAAGTGAACTCATTCTATCACCTCCCATAAGTAAAATCTCTTACGTAAGAGGTAGTGACATTACATTATGTAGTCATAGAAAAAACAAGAAAAATCGTAAGACACAAATCGACAAAAAAGATTGACAAAAAAGATTGACAAAAAAAATTTTTTATTATAATATATGAATAAATAATCATATATTCATATAAAAGTGCATAAAATACACAAAGGAGGTAAAAAAGTGGAAGAGAAACAATGGATATGTGAGGAAAATTGTCCTCATTATAACAAAATAAAAGAAGTAGAGAAAACAGAGCCAAATGAAGAAGAAATTATAGAAATGGCAGATGTATTTAAATTATTTTCTGATTCAACAAGATTACGTATTATTTGTAGTATTCTAAACAATGAACTATGTGTATGTGACTTATGCGAGTTGCTACATTTAACACAATCCAATGTATCGCACCAATTACAACTATTAAGAACAGCCAAATTAGTAAAATATCGAAAAGAAGGAAAACAGGTATATTATACTTTAAAAGATGAGCATGTAGAAAAAATTATTCGAATGGCATTAGACCATATTTTAGAGGAGGAATAGAAAATGAGTAAAGAAAAGTGCGGAAGTGAAAGTCATTGTTGTGAAGGATGTCACCATCACCACCGAGAAAAAGAAAATAAAACAATAGAAAAGGCATTATATGGAATTTCTATTCTTCTATTTTTATTAGGGCTAATACCTGCCTTAAGTCCATATAAAGTAGTTTTCTATCTAGCCTGTATAGTACTTGCAGGTCATGAACTTATTCTAAATGGAATAAAAGATATGTTACATCTAAATTTTGAAGAAGATACCTTAATGACAATTGCTATAATAGCTGCATTTGTACTAGGGGAATTCCCAGAAAGTTGTATGGTAGTATTACTATTTAAATTAGGGGAATTTTTAGAAGAAAAGGCAGTAGAAAAGTCGAATCAAAATATTAAAGAAATTGTGGAAATAAAAGCAAAAACGGCCAATTTGTTGCAAGGAGAAAAAGTAAATATTGTAAAAGTAGAAACATTAAAAGTGGGAGATACCATTTTAATTAAACCAGGAGAAATGATACCAGTGGATTCTAGTATTATAAAGGGAGCATCTACGGTCAATACAGCCAATATTACAGGAGAAAGTAGAGAAACTTTAGTAAAAGAAGGAGACCATATTTTATCGGGAACCTTAAATTTAACAGGAGCCTTAACTTGTTTGGTAGAAAAAGATGAAAAAAATTCGACTGCATCACAAATTGTGGATTTGGTATATCAAGCCACAAATAATAAAGGAAAAACAGAAAAGCTAATGACAAAGTTTTCTAAAATATATACCCCAATTGTATTATGCATTGCCATTATCGTTGCAATAGTTCCACCAATAATAGGGCAAGGAGATTGGAAAGAATGGATATTAAGAGCACTTGTGTTTTTAGTAGCTTCTTGTCCTTGCAGTATTGTAATATCAGTACCACTAGCGTTTTTCTCTTGCATAGGTGCAATTTCGAAAAAAGGAATGCTAATCAAAGGAACCAAACATATCGAGGCGTTAGCAAAAGCAAAACAAATTGCATTTGATAAAACAGGAACAATCACAACAGGCAAAATGGAAATAGAACAGATTATGACCTTAGGAAGTCTAGAAGAAGAAGAGATATTAACTTATGCCTATGCATTAGAAAGAAATTCGAACCACCCAATATCCACAGCAATTGCAAAAGAAGTGGAAAACAGACAAATCATTTCACAAAAACAAGTAGAAAAACAAGAAGAAATAGCAGGCTATGGAATGAAAGGAATCGTAGAGGGAAAACAAGTTCTTTTGGGAAATGAAAAACTAGTAAAAAAAGAGAACATTGAAATGCCAAAAGAATTAGAAAAAGCAAGTTATTTAGTAATAGATGGAAAAATAGAGGCAAGCATAATACTAAAAGAAGAAATCAGAGAAGATAGTAAAGAGGCAATAAAAGAATTAAGAAAACAACAAATAGAAGATATTATCCTGTTAACAGGAGACAATCAAAAGAATGCAGAAAGAATAGCAAATCAAGTTGAAATAAAAGAATATGAAGCAAGTTTACTCCCACAAGATAAGCTAGAAAAGGTAAAAATCAAAAAAGAAAAAGGAGAGATTATTTTTGTAGGAGATGGCATTAATGATAGTCCTGTGTTAGCAGAATCAAGTTTTGGTATTTCCATGGGAGAAGGGGCAGAAATAGCAAGTAGTACAGCAGATGCGATTCTTATTTCAAATCATCTTTCTACCATACCAAAGGCAATTAAAATAGCACGAAAAACTATCTTTATTATTTGGAGTAATATCCTATTTTCCTTACTATTAAAAGCAATAGTTCTTACTCTAGGTGTGCTAGGAATAGCTCCAATTTGGTTAGCCATTGTAGCAGACACAGGAGTGAGTTTGCTAACAGTTTTAAACAGTGTAAGAATTTTTAAATAGAAAAAATCATAGAGGAGAATAAGAAATTTTACAAAAAGATTTACAAGAGCAAATGAATAGAAAGAAGGATAATTTTTTCAGAAATAGTAACCGATGAAAGGATAAGAATAAATTTACAGAAACACCTTGCTTAATGCAGGGTGCTTATTATATAATACAACCATAAAATAAGCAAAGAGAGGAAGAAAAAGATGAATTCAGAAAAGAAAAATATCAAAATAAAATTTCATATTTTAGCTATCGCTTGCATGATTCTATTTTGTACTGCACTGGCACCAGTAACCATGCAAAATGATACATATTATACCATAAAAATAGGAGAACACATTGTAAACCAAGGAATTGACATGCAAGACCCATTCTCTTGGCATGAAGATTTACCATATACTTATCCACATTGGGCTTACGATACAGGCATTTATCTTATTTACCATTTGGGAGAGATGACAGGATTGGCAAATGGAGGAATGCTATTCATTTATTTATCTACTGTAATATTAGCCTGTGTATTAGGAATTTGTATTTATGCAACAACAAATAAAGTAACAAAAAACCCACTAATTTCTTTTTTCCTTACGTTACTTGTCATGTACCTAATGCGTGATTTCATAGCAGCACGTGCACAATTAGTAACCTTTATTTTATTTGTTCTAACTATCTTATTAATTGAAAGCTTTTTAGAGAGCAAAAAGAAACGATATTTAGTAGGAATGGTAGTAGTATCTTTTATAATTGCTAATATCCATGTTGCAGTATGGCCATTTTTCTTTGTATTATTCCTTCCTTATATAGCAGAATATGTAATAGCTACCATATTAGAAGCAAATCTTATTTCAAAGTTAATGATAGGATTTGAAAAGCAAAAAATAAGAAGAATAGAAAAGAAACTAGCAAAAGAAAGAAAAGAAGAAAAACAAAAAGAAATTACATATCAATTAGAAGAAGCAAAGAAAAGATTAAATGACAGAGAGGAAAAAGAAGAAAAGATAATAGAAAAAGAGACAAAAAGAAGACAAAATCCATATAAGCTAAAAGTGATAAAAAATAAGGCAGGAAAATGGCTTATTTTGGTCATGATTATTTGTGCTTTTACAGGATTACTAACACCACTAGGAGATACACCATATACCTATCTAGCAAAAACAATGCAGGGAAATACAACCAAGAGTATTAGTGAACATTTACCTCTTACCTTATTTGATGATAAAGAAACAATGATAGCATTAGCACTTGTATTAGCTATTTTGATTTTTACAGACACAAAGATAAGAGTAAGCGATTTCTTTATGATAGGAGGGCTAATTTTCTTAAGTTTTATGTCCAGAAGACAGATTTCGTTGTTACTCATTATTGGAATATTCAGTTTTGCAAAGTGGTTAAATTATTTAATTGAAAAATATGACTCAGAGGGAAGTTCCAAATTGATAGAATTAATGACTACTTTGTTAGGGAAAGTGATTACAATTGTATTAATTGTAGTGGTTTGCTTACTAATGGTAAGACCAAAACTAAAAAACAAATTTATTGATACAAAGAAATATCCAGTAGAAGCAGCAACTTGGATATTAGAGAACTTAGATGTTGAAAATATACGATTATATAATGAATACAATTATGGAAGCTATTTGTTATTTAGAGGAATTCCAGTGTTTATCGATTCTAGAGCAGATTTATATACACCAGAGTTTAATAAACAAGACGAGGAAGAAAAGGGAAGAGATATTTTCTCAGATTATATTAATACATCGTCAATCGGAACCTATTATGAGACAAAGATGGAAGAATATGAGATCACACATGTTATAATAGTAAATAATGCAAAATTAAATATGTTCTTATCTAGAAATGAAAATTATAAACAATTATATAAAGATGATAGTTTTGTTATCTATGAAAGAACAGTAGAGTAATAGGAGGAAGTCATTTTGAGAAAAGCAATAACAGTAGAGGCGCAAAAAGAGGAAATAAGGTTAGATCGATATCTTGCAGAACAGGACGTAAGTTTATCAAGAAGTATGATACAGAAGTTACTAGAAGATAACATTGTAGTGAATGGCAAAAAAGAGAAGGCTTCTTATAAAGTAAAGCAAGGA
This sequence comes from uncultured Clostridia bacterium, assembly GCA_949155365.1. Classification (GTDB taxonomy): domain Bacteria; phylum Bacillota; class Clostridia; order TANB77; family CAG-508; genus UMGS1663. The sequence continues at coordinate 9,985 of CASCUT010000037.1, read as the reverse complement.
GACAGAATTGAAATCACAATAGAGCCACCAAAAGAAGTAAAACTAGAAGCAGAGGATATTCCACTTGAAGTGGTGTATGAAGATAATGACATTTTAGTGGTAAACAAACAAAAGGGATTAGTAGTTCATCCAGGAAGTGGAAATTGGGATGGGACATTAGTAAATGCAATTATGGCCCATTGTAAAGATAGTTTGTCTGGAATTGGTGGGGAACTAAGACCAGGAATTGTACATCGATTGGATAAGGATACATCGGGACTTTTGATTATTGCGAAACATGATAAGGCTCATATCGCAATGTCAGAGCAGATTAAAAATAGGGAAGTGAAGAAGACTTATATTGCTTTGATAAGAGGAACGATTGCAGAGAATGAGGCAACAATCGATATGCCAATTGGACGAAGTACGAAAGATAGAAAGAAGATGGCAGTAACGAAGACGGGAAAAGAAGCCATTACTCATTTTAAGGTAATCAATCGTTTTACTACTTTGAAGGGAAGCTATACTTTACTGGAGATTAAAATTGATACAGGAAGGACTCATCAGATTAGGGTTCATATGGCGGAGATAGGACATCCAGTGATTGGAGATGTGGTCTATTCGAATGGAAAGAATGAGTTTGGAGTGGAAGGTCAATGTTTGCATGCTAAAAGGTTGGAGTTTTGTCATCCAGTTACAGGGAAAAAAATGGTACTTGAGGCTGAACTTCCAGAGTATTTTGAGAAGATTGTGAATGAGTTGGAGGGTTAAGCCTTTTTAGGGGGCCGTCCCAAGAGAAGATATCTTCATTTATTTATTCCACTCCTCGGCTTCATTACGTGTTTGATACTTTCTAAAAAAAATGAACCGAGCCTCTCCGCATTGGCGCACCCTCAGTTCATTTTTTTAAGAAAGTGAGCAAACACTCCAATCGCATTCGTCGTTACATAAATGAATGAAGATATCTTCTCTTGGGACTACTCTATATAGGAGATAGAATGGTATTTTTGTTGATGGATGTTGATGAATGGAAGTTTTTGATTAGTTTGAGATAGGAAGATATTTTAAGGGATTTGTGTGGGAATTTGTAAAAATAGAAAGTGAGAAGAAAATGGAAGAGTTGGAGAGACTTCAAAAATATTTGGCAAGGAATGGAATTGCATCTAGAAGGAAAGCAGAAGAGTATATTTTGCAAGGAAAAGTGAAAGTAAATGGAATGGTAGTGACAGAGCTTGGAATAAAGGTAAATCCGATGCTAGATAAGGTTGAATTTGAAGGTGAAGTAGTAAAAAGACAAGAGGAGAAAGTGTATGTGTTATTAAACAAACCAATTGATTATGTAACAACAGTGAAGGACCAATTTCAACGTAATACAGTAGTGGAGCTAGTAAAGAAAGCAGGAGACCATTTATTGCCAGTGGGAAGATTAGATATGTATACTTCTGGAGCTCTTATTTTAACCAATGATGGGGATTTTATTTACCATGTGACTCATCCAAAGCATGAGGTGGAAAAAACGTATACCGTTACTTTAAGAGGAACGATAGGGAAAGAAGAGGTAGAACAGTTGAAGAAAGGTGTTAAAATAGAGGGAGAATATATTACAAAACCTGCGAAAGTACGTATTTTAAAAATAGACGAGGAAAAAAACATTTCACGTTTAGAAATTATCATTCATGAAGGAAAAAATAGACAAGTAAGAAAAATGTGTGAGGCAGTTGGTAAAAAGGTAGTAGCTCTTCATCGATCTAAAATAGGAAACATTGATGTAAAAGATTTAAAAATAGGACAATGGAGATACTTAACACAAAAGGAAGTGGAAGATTTCTGGGACGCACGAAAAAATCCACTTCGCTAAACAGGGATTTCTGGGACGCACGAAAAAATCTCAAAATTGAGGATGAAGATTTTTTCGTGCGTCCCAAAAATCTTCCAGAGTTGACTTATGTGAACAAAATAGTTATAATATTAGTATAAGACTTTTATTTCCATTTTTCATCAGGGGATAAGGCAATGAAATAAAAATAATTTTTTGTGGAGGAAAAACAAGATGAGAGAATTAACAAGAAGAGTAGGTACACGGATTTTTAGCATAAATGAGTATGACTACAAGGCATATATCTGTTTCATGCTGATTGTACTGTTTAGTATGGTGGACCATTTCATTACACAGGTGATGGTAAACTGCTATGGATATGTGGAAGGTCCATTCTACGAAAGGAGTGCAGAACTTATTATTGAGAGCATAATTTTGACATTTATAAAGGTAGCCTTCGGCACCATGCTCGCGAAAGCGCTTGTAGACAACCCGATAAAGAAGGAGGTTCGGCTTACATTTCTGTTTTGTGAAGTGAAGACTGAGGAGCCTAGAACGTTGCTAGCATGGTTGGTGATAGGGATGAATTTGTACTTCCTGGCAACAGCGATTTACGATACAGCTAATTATATGCTAATAGTGTCCACAATGAATTAGAGCCCATTGGGCTCTTTTTCGTTGCAAAATTGGAAAATTGTGTAACAAGTATTTACAAAGGAAAAAATTATCTATATAATTTAAGAAAACAGAAGAAAAAGGAGAATTTAGAGTTGATTTACCAAAGATTTATTCCAGAAGGTTGGGAAGAAAGCAGAAATCCTGTGTCAAAAGAAGTCTTAGAGCAAGCGATGCAAATGGGCAGTATTATGCAAGGGGTAGTAACAAAATGTGACGCAGATTATAATTTACATATTGATTTTGGAAATCATATTACTGGCGTTATTCCAAGAGAAGAAGTAGAAGCGGTAAAGATTGGGGAAGAGGGGATACCAAATCCTAATATTTGCATGAGTAAAGTAAATCAGTATGTGCAATTTAAAGTAAAAGAAATAAAAGAGGATGATTGCTATATTTTGTCTCGTAAGGAAGTAGGAAATGAGGCCTTGAAATGGATTAATGGAGAATTACAAGAAGGACAAATGGTAAGTGGAATTGTAAGAAGTATTAGGCAATATGGAGCATTTGTTGAGATTGGAGGAGGCATTGTTGGTCTTCTTCATATCGAGGATATTTCAGTTGCAAGAATAAAATCACCATTTGAGAGACTAAAAATTGGACAAAAAGCAAATTTTGTGATAAAATTAATAGATAGAGGGACAAATCGTATCCTTCTATCTTATAAAGAGCTATTGGGTTCTTGGGAAGAAAATGTAAAAAAGTTTGAAGAAGGTGCCACTGTTGTAGGAATTGCAAGGGAAACAGAAAAATCCAATAATGGTATTTTTGTAGAATTAACCCCAAATCTAGTAGGTCTTGCCGAGTATAAAGAAGGAATTCACTATGGACAAGATGTGAATGTCTACATTAAAAGAATTATACCGGAAAAGAAAAAAGTAAAATTAATTATTGTTTAAGATGAATATCTTAAAAAAGGAGGAAAACATGGTAGAAGATAATGAAATTAAAGCGCAGGTTTCACCATTTGCCATAAGAGAAGGTGAAATTAAAACCTTTGACCGGAAAAGATGGTTATGTATCAATGAACCAAATCATACATAAGATAAACATTGGACATATTAGTGATATCCATTTCTCAATTATGGAGTTAATTAATGAATTTGAATTTATGACATCAAGACAAATTTTCCAATTGTTACAATGGAAAGGAATTGATGCAAGATCACAAGACAAATTGAATAATAAATTAGAACAATTAGTAAAATCAAAAATTTTAACAAGATATTACTTTAGTTCAGAAGAAGGTAAAGGAATTTATCGTATTTACTGTTTAGAAAAAATGGGAAAATACTTACTAAATTCTAGAGGTGTGGAATGTAAATGGCAACCAACCGATAATACAAAGCCAGTACCAATGATTAAGAAAAGATTAGCAGGTAACCAAACGATTATTGCTTATTTAAGAAAGGTAAAAGCGTTTGATTCTTATGTGCCAAAGCCAAGTATTAATGCAAAAATGGCAGGAAAGATATTTAAAGCAACAGGTGGTAGTGTAAAGTTAACCAAAAATGGAAAAGCACTTCAATTTGTATTTGAAGCAGTAAGACGTGAAGAAGAATGGGAGAAAAAGTTAGTAGATAAAATGAGATTGTATCAAGATTTTTATCAAAACTTTGTACCAGGTGATTCTGGATTTTCTTCTATGCCACAATTAATCTTCATTTGTGAAGATGAAAAGCATATGGCAGAAACGTTCAAAACCATTGTAATGAACCAAGTAGAAATACCACAAATTAAATTATACTTCTCAACAGATTTAAGACAAAATGAAGAAACGTTAGCAAAAACCTTAGTAGAATTTAAACAAGACGCAGAGACGAAAAAGTATAAAATGGAAGATGTAGAAGTAAAATTGTTAGGAATTTAATAAAATACAGAAAAAATAAAAGGACTCCTATAACGTATAATGTTATAGGAGTCTCTTTTCTCTTTCTTATATAAATATTATCCGTTAGGATTTTCTTTTTTAAAATCAAAGACAACAGCATCTTCATTATTAAATAGAAATTTACTATCATTTGCGTCCATTTGAATTGGATCAATGTCTCCATTGGCGTCTTCTTCAAAATGTGTTTCTGCTTTCCAACTCTTAGATGGTTTCTTTTTGTTTTCAATATCTTGTGTAATACCATTTGTGAATTTTTCAAAGTCATATTTTTTATCAGCATGTCGTTCTTTGTATTTGGCATCCATAAAGTCCATTTTTCCATCTACTACTTGGATACCACCTGTATTGGTTTTATACTTAAATAAACAAGATTTAAAACCAGTAGCTCTAACTTTGTCTGGTGCAAATTTGGCTTTCCAAGCCCATTCGATACCACCATATTTTGGGTCATATTGACCTTTGGCTGTATCATAGGTGTTAGAAAACTTCCAATGACGAACATTTCCCATCTCTTTTGACCACCATTCATTTTCTTCGATGGTATTGTTACCAAAGACTAGTTTATTAATACAGTTTGATAAAATGGTTTGTTTGTATTTTTCACTAACATTTCCTAATTGTGCAAGTGTTTGAGAAGAAATGGTAGTTCCTACTTTATATTTTCGATATAAAGTAAAGATTGGTTCTGTTACTTTGGAAATGAATTCAGGGAATTCGTCAATGTATAGGAAATGAGGAATTCGGTTGGATTCGTTTCCAGGGCGTCTTAAGACAGCATTTTGCATTAATAGGATAAAGAAGATTCCAAATGTTTTGTGAACATTTGCTCCTAAGTCTCCTCTTCTAGTACATAGGAATACAACTTCTCCATTTTCTAATATAGTTTCATAGTTAATGTTATGATTTCTGTTACAAATAATATTTTTTACACCTGGATAGCGTAGTAATTTTTCGAAGATAGAAGAAGCATATTGCAATGCTTTTTCCGTTTGTAGTCTTCTTGGGGAACCTTCGTAAAAATATTTTTTGAAATATTGTAATTGCATTTCATATTCTTCTGCTATTTCAGGAATGGCTTGCAATTTTTTGCATAGAGCTTCAACCGTGTCGATGTTTCTAAATAATTTTAAGACATCTTCTAATGTTGGTAAATAGTTACGGTCTTTGTAGATAATAGGATAAACAGCTTTTAATAAAGTACAGGTATTTTCAAGTGCTTCAATGGCATCGTTTTCCATGTTTACTTTATCAATATTATCAACTGTTCCTTGATACATAGCTTTTAACACATAACTAAATACACTGGCAGCTTTTAATGGATTTTCGTAAACAAATGGGTTTAATCCAATAGAATTTCGATCATTTGGGTCTACAATGTGATATGGTATATTATAGTTTTCTGCTACTTCCATCATGTGAGAGATGGATTCATAATCAGGAGAGATAGAAGTAAGTCCTAAAGTACGGTAAACATATTTTCCATCGGATTCTCCTAAAATCATTTTTTTCATATAAGTTTTGTATAAAGCTTCTTTTCCTTGAACAGGAGTTAGCATATTTAAAGAAAAATTCTTGTTTAAATAATCGTTGTTAAATGGTGCATTTAAGGTTGCAATTCCTGTTTTTAATGCGGTATATCCCATTTCTTTTGCAGTAGAAAAGAAGAATTGTTTTTTCTCGATATCTCTTGCTACCATTGGTTCAAAGACAAGAGAGGTTTTTCCTGTTCCAGAAGGTCCTACGACTAAGAATTGATTAAAACGGCTAGGTTCTGGAATGATTTCTTTGGCTCCAGTTTCTTTGTTCATACAAATAAACATCTCACAGCAATAAGCACCTGTGCCAGTTGTTACATTTGTAAGTTTAATGCCACCATAGTCCCAAATTGATTCTTGTAATAGACGAGTATCTCCTACTTTTTTGTATAAGAAGTTAAATACAGCAGGAACCGTAGTTAATGGTAAGTAAATGGCAATGGCAGATAGTGCTGGTCTGAATAACTCTGAAAACTCAGTAGCAAGGATTGGATAGCCTGGAAGAGATAATAGACCAAACCAAATAGCACGATTTAACCACTGTACTACCATGGAAACGGCAATGGTGTACAAACAAATAACGTATAAATTAAATAAGGCAGATTTCTTTTTGTTGGAACTTGCAAATTTGGAACCAAATCCAAATAGGAATGCAAATACGGGGCAAGCAAGGGCAAAGGTGTACTGAAAAGGACCCCAGTAAGAAACGCTAACGCCTGTAAATATCAAAAATAAAACTTCTACCATTCGGTCTACCATAAAGTAGACGGAAAGAAGTGTTAATATATAGGTAACGAAGGTATTTCGATCTGTTTTCAGAAACTTTAAAAATTTATCTAAATACTTCAAGTTATTCACCACTTTCAAAATTAAAATAATTCAATTATATTATCTTACAAAACGTCGGAAAAATCAAGGTTTTTAGGGAAATTTGTGAAAGTTTTTGTGTTTTTGTTGGTTCTGATAAAAGTAGTTTAGGAAAGTATCTTTTAAAAGTAGCCGAGAAAAAAGAGTAAGTTTCGGATAAATTGATTCCATTCCTCGGCTTCATTCCGTATCGACTTGTCTTCTAAATGGAAATGTCCTGAGCCTCTCCGCAATGGCGCACCCTCAAGCCATTTCATTAAGAATACAAGTCAATACTCCAATCGCATTCGTCATTTCATAAATTTATCCGAAACTTACTCTTTTTTCTCTACTCTATAGGAGGAAGATAGGAAGGTTATTGATAGGTAAAAGTTTAATAAAAGGGTGTAAGTGTGCTATGATACATTTATATTTAATAGGTATGATGAAACTATAAAATAACTATTTTAAGGAGGAAAATATGATCATGTAGTATTAGGATTTGATGTGAGCGCAGATTTTAGAGAAATAAACCGGATATTAACAAAAAGTGAGTGGTGGTTACAATTTATAAAATCTAGCCCTATTTTTTTTATGAACCAAGATGACGAAATAATAGAATGTGATGAACTCCATAATGATTTGAAATTATGGTTAATGAGTTGTAAACAGGAATACTATGTTTTTTTGAATTGTGGAATACGGAGATATGATGATTATTTGGGAAATTTAAGAGCTTTTGATAATGTAAAATATGACATGTCATATCCTATTTTTGAAAGATTAATAAGTAGAAATGGGCGTTATTGGGGAAAAGCTTTTGAATTTCAGATATATGAAAAAGAAGGGATGTTTAACCAAAAAACGTATGAGACTCAGTATTTAAAAAGTATTATGCAAGAATTCTTTCCTGAAGAAGAGTTTATGAAAAAATATTTTACTTGTTAAAAGTATCAAAGGTAGAAGGTATGTATTTTCAGGTTTATACATAAAACATATAAAAAATAAAATAGATGGAACAGAAAAAACAAATAGAGATAGTAGAGGGATTACCAACACCCCTTAGAACGCTTACTTTGCTATGTTATCCAAAACTCAAAGCAGACAATACACAATAAATTTTATTTGTTTCATAAAAAAATACTTGAATATTCTCAACTTTATGAATATAATTTGTAATAAGGTTGTGTAACTTTAAATTTAAAATATAAATAAGTAAGGATGAAAAAAATGCTAGGAATTAAGAAAAGAAAAGAGAAAAAAATAAATGGAGAAAGTTTTATGCAAGGAGTTATGGCACTGATGGTTTCGCAGGTGCTAATTAAGCTTCTTGGATTAGTATATAAATGGTATTTAACAAACCGTGAAGGGTTTGGAGATGAAGGAAATGCAATCTATAGTGCAGGTTTTTCGATTTATGCATTATTATTGACTATTTCTTCTACAGGGGTACCAAATGCAGTGGCAAGATTGGTATCACAGCATACCGCAAAAGGGGATTATAGAGGAGCGCATCGAGTATTTAAAATTGCATTTGCTACATTTGCTATTATTGGATTAATAGGAACAATGCTACTATTTTTTGGAGCACATTATATTGCCAATAGTTGGCTTGCCATTCCAGAAGCAGAGTTAACATTAGTAGCATTATCACCAGCCATTTTCTTTGTTGCAATTATTTCTGTTTTTCGAGGGTACTTTAATGGTAGAGAAAATATGAAAGCGACAGCAAATTCTCAAACAGCAGAGCAATTATTTAAAACGATTTTTACCATATTAGTAGTAGAAATCATTGCCATATGTTCAGGCGTTGATACAAAATTGATGGCAGCAGGAGCGAATTTAGCAACAACACTTGCAACAATAGGAAGTTTCTTCTATTTGTACTTATTCTATAAAACAAGAAGGGAAGATTTAGCAAAAGAGATTGTTTCTTCAAAACCATATCGAACGAAAAGTATTGGAAGAACAGTCAAAAACATCTTGTCAGTTTCTATTCCCATGTCGCTAAGTTCTATTTTAACTTCAATTAACCGTAATATTGACTCGACTACAGTAAAAAGAGGATTGCAAACCTTTTTGTCAGAACCAGAAGCATTAAAACAGTATGGAATTTTAAGTGGAAAGGTAGATACGTTAGTATCTCTTCCATTATCGTTTAATATTGCTTTTGCAACTGCACTAGTACCAGCTATTACAACTGCAAAAACAAAAGGAGATATGAAGACAGCCAATAAGAGAGTTTCCTTTTCTTTGTTAGTAACCATGTTAATTGGTCTTCCTTGTATGGTAGGAATGATGATTTTTGCACAGCAAATATTGGAATTACTATTTCCAAATGCAACAGATGGAGCATTCATTTTTCAAGTAAGTGCTTTAACGATTATTTTTACAGTACTAGAACAAACAGTAAATGGAGCATTGCAAGGATTAGGGAAAATTATGACACCAGCAATTGCATTATTAATTGGGGTTGCCTTGAAATTTATTCTCAATTTAGTATTGGTGCCAATTCCTCAAATTGGGGCTTCAGGAGCAGCTTTTGCAACAGTAGTATGCCATGCAGTGGCTTTCTTTATAGGGTTTAATGTATTAAGAGCAAATATGAAATTAGAATTGAAATTTTCAAAATTTGTCGTAAAACCAATTTTAGCTACTGCTATGATGGGAATTTGTTCCTATGCTGTATATTTTATCTTAAATGGTATAATCGCAGAAAAATTGGCAACAATAATGGCAATGTTAATGGCAGTTGTCATTTATGTATTAGCCATTGTTACTTTAAAAATCTTTACCAAAGAAGAAATATTGATGATTCCTTACGGGCAAAAGCTATACAAAATATTGGCGAAATTTGGGATTTATAAAGAAGCCGAAAATGCAGTAAAATAGCGGGTTTTAAAAAACGAAAAACCCAGAAACTTACAGCGGTAAAGGTTTTCGAATTAGAAAAAAGAAAAAAAAAGAAGGATTTTGAAAAACATTGGCGAATAATGTTAGTAGTAGATAGAAAGACGTCTACATATGAATCTTATAGGAGGTAAATAAAATGAACAAATCTGATTTAATCGCAGCTATCGCAGCAAAAACAGGAGACACAAAGAAAGGTGCTGAAGCAGCATTAAACGCTTTCGTTGACGTTGTAACAGAAACTTTAGTAAAAGGAGATAAAGTTCAACTTGTTGGATTTGGTTCTTTCGAAGTAAGAAAAAGAGCAGCTAGAAAAGGAAGAAACCCACAAAC
>CASCUT010000036.1 GCA_949155365.1 uncultured Clostridia bacterium | reverse complement strand
TCCATAAAAAACAAATAGATAAAAGGCTTTAACCTCGTTCTACTGAATAGATAATGACTAGATGGAAGTTCTTGTTATTTTGTTAAAACATACTAACCTTGTATGGCTTAAAATACAAGATATATTTATATAGAAATCTTAGTTATTAATAAAACGAAGATGCTTAATAAATAAAAATAGAAACCCTTAAATTAAAGGGTCAATTATTCGAAACGTTGTCTAATTCGTTTATTAGAAAGTTATTAATTAATCTATAAGTCAATATATTTTTTAGTTATTAAAACCTCCTAATTTTTATTATGGTAATATTTTTATAGTTTTTAAAATAGTATCAAACACATTTTTACTTTTTACAAGAAAAAAATTAGCACTTCATTGATTATATTGCCAAAATATGGTATATTATAAGAAAGAATTTTATACGAGAGGAGATAATGTAAATGAACGCTCAAAAAAATATATATGATCTTTTAAATGATAATTCCTCAAAGGTATATAAAGAATATAATAGAGAGGCAGATATTTTAAATAGTCAAATCAGTAAAGACAATGTAAATAATGTTGCTGTTGTTGCAAAGTATGGAGCTGGAAAAAGTTCTGCGATTAATACTTATATAAAAAAATATAGAAGTGAAAAATTATCAAAGGATAGTGCTACAAATAAATTAGGAGAACCCCAAAAAAATCGTTATGTTCGGATTTCCTTATCAACCTTTAACGATGCAGACTATGATGAACAAGCAATTGAAAGAAGTATTTTACAACAACTTCTTTATAGTAGAAATAAGAAAGAATTACCAAATTCAAAAATAGAGAGAACAAATAAAGTCTCATGGAAAAGCACATTTTTTATCATAGCATTGATTGCAATCTTGGGAACATTTAGCTTATTTACAGGCTTAGGATTTGCAAAAAGTGATGAACCACCAACATTAGAAATATTGTCATTAGGTTGGCTGAAATATTTTTATTTAGTAATATCTATAGTATCTTTTTTTGTCCTTTTTAGTTACCTCTTACATTGTAGATTTTTAAAAAGATTTAAATATAAAGATTTAGAAGCTGATTTTGTTTCAAATAAAGATCAAAATCCTCATTATACTAATTTAATTAATAAATTTATAGACGAAGTTCTATATTTTTTTGAATGCATAAATGTTGATTTAGTAATATTTGAAGATTTGGATAGATTGCCAACAACAGAAATATTTGCAAAACTTCGAGAATTAAATTTAATTATCAATAACAGCGGAAAAAAATCTAAAAAAGTAACTTTTCTCTATGCGGTAAAGGATGACTTATTTAAAACAGAAGAAGAAAGAGCAAAATTTTTTGATTTTATTTTACCTATTATTCCTGTTATCAACCCCAATACAACGAAAATAAAAATAGAAGAGAAGTTAGAAATAATTAAGGAATATAACTCCCAAATGCAACTATCTGGAAAATTAATAAGAGGGGTTTCAGTATTTATTCCAGACATGCGTATTTTGAATAATACCTTTAATGACTATATTTTAATGTTTGATAAAATTTTAAATGATGAGAATTGTCCTAATTATTTAAATAATGATAAAATGTTTGCGTTATGCTTATATAAAAACTTATTTCCTTATGATTATGCACTATTAGAAAAAAATGAAGGATTGATACCTTCAATATTAAATATTCAAAATCTTCACGACAAATGCGTAATTGATATAAATAATGAAATTCAAGAATATCAAAATAAAATTCAAGAGCTAGAGAATTTAAAAATAGAATCTTTTAAACAATTACACGGATTATTTTTATTAAAATTAGGGGAACTAAGTTATAATAGTTATAAATCAGGTAAAATAAATCCATGGACATTAAAAAGCTTTAAGGACTTAAATCAAACCAATTTAAGTCACCCTAAATATCCAAATTATAGTATTGAATTTCCTGGAGGTGCTGAGATAGTTGGTCCTAATGGAGAGCGTTTTGAAGATTTAGAACAAAAAATTATAGATAAAAATAATGGACTTCTTGAAAAGTATAGAGAAAAATTAAATATATTAGAAAAAAGAAAACAAGAAGTTCTCCAATGGAATGTCGATAATATTTTTGAAGAGAAAAATGTTGACTTTTTCTTTTACAAAGATTGGGATGAAGAGTATAAAAAGAAATATAAAATTGAAAGTAATAACAATATGAATCAATCGAATACTACTTTTGAACATCAGACAAGATATTTACGATTTTTGATTAGCCAAGGTTTTATCGACGAGCATTATATAGAATATACTTCAAATTATAAATCTAAAATTTTATCTCCTGCTGATACATTAGTAATTCAAAAAATTGTAGCTTCTCAAACAACTTTTGATGAAGTGATTACGGATATAAAAGAAGTTTTAAGGCTTTTAGAGGATAAAGAATTTACTAAAGAGCACATCATCATAAAATCTTTTCTAGATAACCTAAATATAATTAAAGAAGAAAAAGATAATAAATTTGAAAATTTGATTCAATTATTAAAAAAAATAGATAAAGAAAAGGTAAGAGAAAATCTTATAAAATACATAAATATTTCAGAGGAAGAAAAATGTAATCATTTAATAATTGAATTATTGCAAGGAGATTTGGATGTTGGAGTTAATTTAATAAATGAAAAAGATATTCTTTTAGAAAGAAAAAATTTAATTCTCGTTAATCTTATAAAAACAAATAGCAATTATGAATCTTTAAAGAATAATAATATCATCTTTAATTTTTTATCATACCATGAGAAGTATTTACAAGTATTAGAAGAAGTAGAAAATAATCATAAAGTATGTGAATTCTTAAAGGTTATTCAACCCAAATTTTTTAGGTTATCATCTAAAGAAAATAATGACATACAAAAATATATCATTGAAAATAATATGTTTGAGATAAATTTAAGTAATTTAGAATTAATATTATTAGATGACTCTAATCAAGAAAGGTTTTACTCTTCAAACTATAGTTTCATTTTATCTTCCAATCTAAAAGATTATATTTTGTCTAATCTAAATATTTATATTGGAAAAATATTATTAATTGATGAAATAACTTGCGAAAATGAAGATCAAAGAAATATGGAAGATCTGTTAAAAAATGAAGAAATAATCATTGACTTGAGAAAATCATTATTAAAAAAATTGAATATTAAAATTCAAAATATCCAAGAATTTTCACAGGATTTATATCAAGGGATTCTTGAAAATAGCTTAATTGTATCATCATGGTTCAATTTAGAATATATGTATGAAAGAATAGGTTTTTTACAAATAAAAAATTATTTTCAAAATGTAGAAGAAATTTCAGGTGATTTTGTTAAACTAGAGAATATATTACCAGAGACTCCTAAAAACATAATTAATGAATTACTAAATGAGATGAATTCTAAGGCTTTAATTAAAGTTTTAAATCATCTTCCTGCAACATGTCAACTTCAATTTCTTTCTTTTGATAAAATAATTGATGAAAATTTGGCATTATTTATAAGAACAAAACATATTACATTTGCAACAAATGATTTAGAGAAAATTTCAAATTTTCCTAAATCATTAAATGAATATTTAAGAGTATTTAGACAAGAAGTAGTAGATAATTTTGATCAATTTTTCGACATAGCATTACCAAAAATGGAAACTCAACGTGTGTATGAGAACTATAATTATATAAATAAAACTACATATAGTGCAAAGCAATCTTCACAAAAAGTTATTATGAAGGTTTTGCAATGCAAAGGTATAGATGTGACAATAAAAAATATTTTAATTGATAAATGTCAAAAAATTATTAATATTCGTGATTATGAAGAAATTATGGCAAACTACATTATTGAAAGTAATCAATCTGTTCCTGCAAACATTCTTTGGCAATTTTCTGATTCTACAAAAGTATCTCCAAATGATAGAAAGAAAATATTGAAAATATGCATTGATGAAATAGATTTGGACAAAGGTAGAAAACAGGTTGACTCCTATCTACAAAACCTTGGAAAAGATTATAATGAGTTTATTGTGAATGATACACCTTTAAATGTTGAACCAAATACTATTGATAATGAGCTATTTGATATATTAAAAGAAAAGAAAATCTTTAATAAAAGGAAAAGTAAAAATGCATTTGTAATAAAGAAATAACAGTTGGCGAAGTTTTATTTGTATTAATAATCTTTTATTAAGTTAATTATTTCTAAGAAGAAATTTTGAAGGAGCGTTTTACCATGCCTAGAGATCATATTATTCCCAAATTTATATTACAAGGATTTTCAATAAATCCAACTGCACATAAATCAAATCAAAAAATTATGATTTATGACAGAAAAACAAAACAAATTAAAACAGAAAAAATAGCAGATGCTTATACTATAGAAGATTTTAATTCTCGTGAAACAGAACAATTTTTAGCCCAAAAATATGAAAATGATGTTGCAAAAATTTTTCAACACATAAAAGAGGCGGCAGATGCAAATCAAAAGAATATTAATCTTTCTAATAGACAATATAAACTCCTCTATAGATTTTTTGTGATTATGTGGCGAAGAAATGATATCCAAGTTGATAAGATGAAAGAATTGGGCAAGCAGATTAATGACTTTATAAAAAATCTTGTAGGAGAACAGATGTATAAGAACATGTTAAGACCAGAATATAGAAATGTTTCTATTGAACAAGAAACGAACAAAAAAATAAATGAGCTAAAGGAATTATTTTATGATAGTGCAATACAAAATACAAAAGATGATGATCCTACAGTTTTAAAAACCATTAAATATTATAAACCATACATTATTCATAATAAATCAAACGTTCATTTTATTTTGCATAATACTTATGGAACTTTAAAATATTTTATTTCAGGAGAATCTGTTCAAGATGATGATATACCATATTTTTTTATAGAACCTATTTCAAATAATCTTTGTTTTTGCTTGATGCTTAGCAAAGATGAAGTGGATTTAAATAAGGAAAATTATGAAATTCCAATTGAAATTTGGAATGATGATGAATTTATAAAAGAACATTTTATTAAAGGATATATTACCGAAACTGCTAATAGTTTTGTTGTAGATGATACAAATAAAGAATTTGTGGAGCAACTATTTTGATTGTTATAGCTATAGTCGTTATTAGATTTCAGTCAATTAACGACTATTTTTTATGTCTTAGGAAATTGTAAAAGAGGGAGAAAAGAAGAAGAACAACACAAAAAGACCTATACCTGAATTTGTAGGAATAGGCAAGAAAAAAATAATATGGATATAAGATTATCTTTTATTTATAGCGTTCCAAATATCTAAAGGAACGAATTTAGGTTTATTACAGAATGGACAATAAAGAATTGGATAATCTGTTCCATCCCAGGTTTATTCAATCATTTCAAAGTCTACATTGAATTGTTCTTTATTACAATTTAAGCATTTAAAATCAACAGTTTCATCATAAACATCTCTTTTAACGAAGTCTAAAACTTTGGTTTTAGTTTCATCATCAAGCTTTTTAAAGTTGGCTTCAATATTAAGTATAGCTTGATCATACTCATCAAACATATGATCTTCATCTTCATAAACTAATTCAAAATCAGAATCATAGTAAGTATAGAAGAAGATAGCTCTTCTATATTTTTCTTCATCAGTTAAAAGTCTTCTTTTAACGAAAGTAGGTGTCATATTATCCGTCCTCCTAAGGAATCCTTAAAAAATAACAATGAGAAGGAACAATGCTCATTGTAGCTCCACATGAACAAATGAGTGGGTCATAATGATAGGATGAAATAAGTCTTTTTCTCCAGTTTAGATTAGATTTTACTTTATGTAAATCATAATAAGAGAAAAGCTTATATAGATTAGAGATATCCAAAGAAGAATGATTGGCATAAAAACCATAATAACGAGTTAAATGGATATTATCTAAAGGGATATGAATAATGAGTTTGGCTATGAATTCATAGACAGATTCACAAACATATTGTCTACCCAATTTATCATTTACATTTTCAATTGTATCATCTTCATGTGGGTCATAGTAATAGTATACCATACCTTTATCTTTATCGTAAGATAGAATTCTAGACTCACGAATAGCTGGATGTCCTTGATATCTACATACATAGTTTACAAGTTGTTTAATTTGGTTTTCATTCTTAACTTCCTTTTGAGGTGCGTTAACATAAAAGCCATTATCTTTTGTATGATATAGATTCTTTCTTATATCATTGAATTTAATTAAATCCTTATAATGCTTATTTCTTTTTAAGAATCTTTACATTCTTTTTAATACTTGATTCATAAAAGATTTTCTTAAAAGCTCATAATTAAGGCTTTCTTTTTCCTCTATTATCTATTGTGCATTCAGCTACTAATGAATGAATATGGGGATTATGCTTCATATCTCTACCAAAGGTATGAAGAGAAGAAATATATCCTAATCTTTCATTTCTTTTTTTAGAGGCTTTTGATTTATTCCAAATAAGATATTTTAAAACATCATCTACAGAGGCAAATAGTTCATTGTAGAGTTCTTTATATTTTTGGAATAACCATCTTAAATCTTCTGATATTGTCCAAGTAATATGCCTATGGGGAACAGATATACAACGTTTCATAATTTCATACGCTCTAGCATCTCTATATTTTTTACCACAGGATACACAGAATCTAGAATGACAGGAAAGTCCTTGAATGTGGAAGTTATTACATTTGGGACATTCAAAGAATAAATAACCCAAAGATAGATCCTTACAATGAATCATTTTCTCTACATTCTTAAGTATAGATTGTCTAATGGTTTTCCCTTTAGCCTTTTGCAAATCTACAAATTCAGACCAATGATTTCTAAAGATTTCTTGAATAGTTATTTGTCCATTTTCTTTTCTGGCATATTTCAAATTGTTGAGTTTATTAGCTTCGTTTTCATAGACCATTTTTCCACTTTTAGCAGCTTTTAATAATTGAAATTTAAAGGATAGCTCTTTAGCGTGAACATAGTAAGGTTTGTATACTATTTTAATTGGACATTTATTTGATATATAACTCAAGAGAATCACCACTTCTCAGTATATCAAATTATATACAAAAAGAATAGAGGGCTTTTGGCCCTCGTGTGGAATGATAGAAGATTTTTATCTTTTATCTTTTATCATTCTATTTTTTATTTTAGAACCCACAGCTAAGCTGCTGGATAATTATTCTTATTTTATAGATCATTTCGCTTTACTTGACAGATAAAACTTTGTCTCTCTTATGTATCCTTTCTTATTTTTTGCAAAAAATGTCGAACTTTGTTTAGCGATTCTAAAGGGAAAATTATATACATATTTGTAATGTTTTGATAGAATATAAGAAATTATGATTGAACTTCAGTTTAAAAGAACTAATAAGTAAAAATAGAATTAATCAGTATAGACAAGAGAAATTTTGAAAATTATTTATATTTATTCATCGCAATATAATTTATAATTTGGAATAAAATTTTAAAAATTTCAAATCAAAGAAGAATTTGTTATAGGAGAAGATGAAGATGTTGATTGTTTTTGATGGTCCTAATTGTTCTGGTAAAACCACTTTAATAGAAAAGATAAATAAAAGATTAATAGGAAAGTATAATATTTTTTTAACCAAAGAACCAACACAAGATGTATTTGGAAAGTATTTAAAAGAAAATCATTCAATCTTTGATTCTACTACCTATTTATTTCTTATTACAGCAAATAGAGCCTATCACAATAATACAATATTAAAAAATAGTGATAAATTGATTTTGTGTGATCGTTATATTCCATCAAGTTTGGCATTGCAACAAACGTTAGATATATCTTTAGATTTTATTTGGATGATTAATCAAAAATTTGTGATGCCTGATCTTACTTTTTTTATTTCAGCATCAGAAATAGAATTAGAAAAGAGGTTAAATCTTAGAAAAGAAAAGTCGTATGTAGAGAAGAATTTATCTAGGAAAAATGAAATTGAACTATACAGGTCAGCTTATTGTTATATGAAAGATAAATTAGAAAATGTTTACTGGTTAGAAAATGATGATAATAATTTGAATATTGATTTTGTTGTAAGAAAAATAGAAGAATGGGTGAAAAAGAAAGATTTTTATGATTAAGATTTTAACACTAAATATAGAAAATCCATCTTTAGAAAGAGTAAAAAAACTTATTGAATGGGTAAAAAATAGAAGCGAAGATGTATTTGTTTTTACAGAAACAAAAAATAGTAAAGGATGTAATTATTTAGAAGAATATTTTAAAACTAATAAAACAAATTTATTTAGTGAAGAAATCAAGTATTATGTCTTATTTCCAAAGCCAGTAGATAACAATTATGGCGTAATGTGCATATCTAAATTTCCATTAACTTTAGGAGTTTCACCTTTTTCAAAAAATGATTCATTTTATAGTAGATATTTAAATTTTAATGTAAAAAAAGAAAATAAAATAATTCATATCTTAGGATTATATGTACCTTCACGAGATCAAACAGAAGAAAAAATTCAAAGAAAAAAACGATTTTTAGAGAAAGTTCAAATAGAAATTTTGAAGGAAAAGAACAATATAAGTATAGTTTGTGGTGATTTAAATATAATTAGTAAAACTCATATCCCTTATTATAAATTTTTTCAAAATTGGGAATATGATTTTTATGACCATTTAATTAACAATGAATTTATAGATGCTTATTCTTATTTTAATCCAAACAAGAAAGAATATAGTTGGGTTGGCCGGACAAATAATGGATATCGTTACGATTATTTTTTTGTAGCAAAGCGAATTTTAGGATCTTGCGTTCATTGTTATTTTGATCACTCTACAAGATATACAAAGCTATCTGATCATTCGGCAATTATACTAGAAATATTAGATAAGGGAGAAATAGAAGTATGAAAAAAATGATATACAAAGATGGTCGCTATGCAGGATGCTATTTTAGGTCCACTGTCAAGAAACCTGAATTAAAAGTTTTATTACAAATAACTGAAAGATGTAATTTACACTGTAAACATTGTTTTAATTCAAGTATAAATATAGGGGATGAAATTTCCTATCAAATCATTGAGGAAAAGATTATACCAAAACTAGTAAGTGCAAACGTTACAAGAGTAACACTTACAGGTGGAGAACCTATGGTTCACCCAGAAGTAATAGAAATCATTACTGCTTTTATAAAAAAAGGTATCCATATTACGTTATGCACAAATGGTACAGGATTTTCTGAAGAAATTATTGACAGATTATATGGATTGGGAAATGTTCATATAAATGTTAGTCTGGATGGTTTTTCTTTTAATTCGCATGGTAGGTTTCGAGGCTTTTCTAATGAGCAATCATTTAATAGAGTATTACATAATATTCGTATGTTAGGAAAACGAAATCTTTTAAATGGAATTTTATGTGCTCCAAATCATTTTAGTGATGATGAAGAATATATAAACCTTTGCAAATTTGCAAAAGAAAATCATGCGAGATACGTTCTATTTAACCCTTTATCAAAGTTTGGTAGAGGTAATGAAACACAGAATTTATCTTATACGATGCAAGAATTGATAAATTTAAGAAAAACAATTGAAGCATCAAATTTAGAAAATGAGACATTTCAAATTGTCTTTATAAGAATATTTAAAGAAAAAGCATCATTAAATTGTGAAATAAATTGTGATTATGAAATTCCCTACATCTTTGTTAATGGGAGTGTTGCAGTATGTCCTTATATGGTATTTGCAACAGATAGTATACGAAGTAAATATCAAAAAAAAGATTTTCTATATGGAAATATTTTGGATGATGAATTTAACCTACCTTCTGCGATGAAACACTACTCTTTTTTAAATAAAGAAGAAATTCGAAAACGAGGTTGCATAGCCTCTAAAATTACAAATGGTTTGCGATTGATTGATTTTGATAATGAAATTTATAATGTAGAGGAGAAGTAAAAATGGAAATTTTAGTGTTGTTTATTGTTTTTATTTTTTTAGCTTTTATATTTTATGGTATCACTTCTTTTTTTAGCAAAAAAGCTAAGTTGTCAAATGCTCTTTTGTCTTTGGTTTTTTCTTTGCTTGTAATGTTTCTAGCTTGGTTAGATGTACCTTGTATCATTAGTCTTCCAGAGGGTTATGAATACAAAAATAAAATGGATATTGTTTTTAAATGGTATGAGGCTGGAGGAATTGTCTATGTTCTAGTTGCAAATATTATCTTGTTTGGTATTGTTCTATTAATATGTGAAGGATTAAAACGCTTAGAAAATAAAGAAATTTTCTTAAAGAAAAAAGATGTTTGTAAAGAATTTAATCAATTTAGCAAAGATGCAACCGCATTAATTGTCATAGGGAAAGATTTAGATTTTTTGTTAGATTCTAATTGTGAAGAACAGTATAAAAAAATAAAAGCTTTAAAAGGTGAATGTACAATACTTTGCCAAGAATTGATTAAGCCGACAAACTTTAAACTAGACAATAGGGATGAGGTATCTGAAAAATACTGTAGATTGGTTAAACTTTACAATGATTTGTTAGAATTAAAAGTCGACATTAAATGTTTTCCATCTAAATTGGATGAAAAATATGAAAATTTGAAAAAAATGTTGGGTCAAATTAAAGAAACATCAAATTCTACAGAGATAAAAATTGTGACAAAAGAAAAAAAGAATTTTAAAAATATTGATTTTCAATATCGTCCTATAGAAAATATTTTGAAAAATTTGATTAAAGAAGTACATTCTATAGCTAAAAATCCTATTATAAAATGTATAGCAGTGGATATTGCTGGAGTTGCTTTTAATGGTAAATTAGATGATTTTTATAAGCGACTTTCTGATGAAATGAAAATTAATGTTTCAAACGTTGCGGAAGAAAGAGTAAATTTAAATGAAGAGCTATCCTTGGGGAAAATTGATATAACCAAAGTAATAGAAAGAAAAGCTGGAATTAAATTAACCAATTTAGAAAAAACGAAGATAATTGATATTTGGAAGACAATTTGGACTCCAAATAAAGAAATTTTTGAAATTCTTAAAGAATTAGGTAATAATGGATATGAAATTATTTTTATGTCTAATTTAGATTCTATAAATGCCAATCATTATAAGATAAATTATTTTATTGAAATACCAAAATGTCAGTTATTTTTTTCCTGTGAAGAGGGTGTTTGCAAGCCAGATGCTGAAAGTTTCAAAAAGTTTGAAGCAAAATATTCTTTTCTTCCTAGTCAAATTTTATTGATTGATGATCAAAATGATGTTATTACTGGAGCTACAAAAGCTACTTGGAAAACTTTAAAATTTGATGTGACAACTATGAAAGTAGAAGAATTGAGAAAAAAATTAGAAAATCTATCACTTTTAGATAAAACCAATAATTCTTAGATTTTTAATTTTACAAAGAATATATTTTGAACAAAAGGCATAGGATTAATGGGT
Organism: uncultured Clostridia bacterium; assembly: GCA_949155365.1. GTDB lineage: Bacteria > Bacillota > Clostridia > TANB77 > CAG-508 > UMGS1663. The sequence goes on along the minus strand of CASCUT010000036.1, from coordinate 4,135 downwards.
GATACTATGCTTTTTTATTTTGTCGGAATTAAAGGATCAGCTTTAAGTGCTTTTGCAAAGATATTATCAGAAAAAGGACATATTGTAAGGGGAGTGGACATAGAAGAGGAGTTTTATACTATGAACTCTAAACATCCTATTCGTGTAGAAAATTTTTCAAATATGCAATTAAAAAGCTGTTATTTATATATTATAGGAAATGCTTTTTTAAATCATAGTGTAACCAAATATATTCAAAAAATGGGATATACTTTTATGACATATCCTGAAGCATTAAATTATTTTTTTAAAAATTATAAGTGGTTATGTGTTGCGGGAACCTCAGGAAAAACAACGACAACTAAAATGCTTTCTACATTGATATCTAACGCAACCTGTTTAATAGGGGATGGATCCTATCATGTGGGGACATCAGATGTATTTGTTTTAGAGGCTTGTGAATATAGAAATACTTTTTTAAATTATCATCCAAGTATAGCTTTAATATTGAATACTAATTATGATCATATAGATTTTTTTAAAACACAAGAGGAATATACTAAATCATTTCAACAGTTTATTTCTCAAAGTAAAATCTGTATAGTGAATGGAGATGAGTGCAGCTATAGAGGACATCACGTTATTACCTATGGAACACATAAAAATAATGATATTGTATTTGACTATAGCTGTGGAAAGGTCACTATTTTGAGAAAAACGTTTGAACTTCCAATGGTAGGGATAAAATATGCCTATGATTTTGTTGGTGCTTATCTTATAGCTAAATTATGTAATATAAGAGATAATAGTATTCAAAAACAAATGACTACCTTTCAAATGCCAAAGCGTCGTTTTGAAAAAATAGAGTTATCAAATCAAACCGTTATATTAGATTATGCTCATCATCCAAAAGAAATTGAAACAATCTATGATACATTAACGGAGCAATATAAAGATAAAAGAAAAATATGTATTTTTGAACCTCATACCATTACAAGGCTACAATATTTTATAAATGACTATAAAATGGTATTGAGTCGTTTTGATGAATGTTATTTATATCGATTATTTAGTAGTGCAAGAGAGACTCATAATGTAAAGCTAGAAAAGGAGTTGTATGATAAACTAGGCTTTAAAACATATAGTCATTCTGTGAAGTTGAATTTATTTCAGGCAAATGATTCTATCCTTTGTTTCTTAGGAGCTGGAGTAATTGATAAAGAATGTAAGGAATATATAAAGGAAAAAAATATTTAAGCAAGTAGTTGTTGAAGTGATGAAGAATTTTCTTTATCACTTTTTTAAAATTTTGTAAAGTTTTTCCACTTTTATTTTTCTTATTGTCTTATAATTTAATTTGACTTAAGCAAATGCTTTTGAAAAATACTGTCGAAATGTAAAATGTAAGAAACGTTTTCATGAAAATGATTGAAAATGCATTTTTAATGTGATATAATCAAACCAAAGATTGCGAGGTGATTTTTCCATGGCAAATACAACAATATATGATGTTGCTGGTGCGGCTAAGGTATCCCTAGCCACGGTTAGTAGAGTAATGAATAATCCAGAGAAAGTAAATCCAGAAACTAGAGAAAAGGTACTAAGAGTAATTAAGGAGCTAGGCTATCGTCCTAATGCAATTGCACGTGGTCTTGCAAGTAGGAAAACGACAACAATAGGTATCATAATGGCAGATGTTTCAAGATCTGCGACTGCTCAATTACTAGGTGGTATTCAAGATATTGCAAAGAAGTATGAATACTCAATTAAGATTTTTTCCTTTGGTGCAGATGAGGATATTACAGAAGCAATGCGTACAGTGCTTGCAGAACAGGTAGATGGAATCTTATTCCTTAATGATGAATTGGATAAGGAACAAATGAAGATTGCTATGGACTATATAAAGGAGTCTATGGTTCCAGTCGTTTTATCTAATGTCTTTTATGATGATGAGGATATACCAAGTGTTGCAATCAATTATGAAGCAGCGACTTATGAAATTACTAAGAGAATGCTTCAATATGGTAGAAAAAATATTTATTTATTTTCTACCGCAAGAAAATATTCCATTAATACTCAAAAAGAAGCAGGATATATTGATGCAATGAACGAGGCTGGATTAGAGCCTAAGATTTTTAGAACTAGTGGTGACGTTTCTGTCAATGCCCTTCATTTTGAGGAATTCTTTAAGAATACTAAAATAGATGGAGCTATTGCAGTTCGTGATAGTATTGCTATTAGCTTTATGAATGTTGCACAGGATTATGGTGTGAAAATTCCTGAAGAAATTTCTGTTGTAGGGTTACAAAATACAAAATATGCAATTTTATCTCGTCCAAACTTGACATGTGTGGATACACCAGTGTATGATATAGGAGCAGTTTCTATGCGACTTCTTACTAAATTTATGAAGCAAGAGGAAGTTGGAAATAACAAGGTGTTACTACCCTATCGTTTTATTAGACGAAAATCAACTACATCGCTTTGATGAAAAGAAAATAGTAGAATGGTCATTCTAGCAGTAGAGAATCTGTGGTCGGTGCAAACAGATCTAGAGGCTAATTTGAAATACACTCTTGGAAAAGCAAAAAATTATGAGGGCTATAGGTTTTACTATAGAACTAAGGTGGTACCGCGATTACATCGTCCTTAGATTATTCTAAGGACTTTTTTATATTTTAAAAGAAAGGAATAAACAAAATGGGAATTTATGAAGAATTAGAATGGAGAGGCTTAATTAAGGATGTATCTGATCCAAGCCTTAAAGAAAAATTAAATAAAGGGGGTATGACCTTTTATATAGGAACAGACCCTACAGGAGATAGCTTGCATATTGGGCATTTTTCTAGTTTTTTAATCTGTAAAAGATTAAAGGATGCAGGGCATCACCCTATCGTACTTATTGGTGGGGCAACTGGACTTATTGGCGATCCAAGACCAGAAAGTGAAAGACCTATGATTCAAATAGAAACTGTAGAACATAACTTTAATTGCTTAAAAAATCAATTAACAAGCTTGTTTGATTGTGAGGTGGTCAATAATTATGACTGGTCTAAAGACATTAGCTTTATTGATTTCTTAAGGGATTTTGGTAAATTTTTTAATGTTAACTATATGCTAAATAAGGATATTGTTGCTCGTAGATTAGATGAAGGAATCACATATACAGAATTTTCTTATATGATTATGCAGGCTCTAGATTTCTGGTGGCTAAATAAAAATAAGAATGTTACTATGCAGGTAGCTGGTCAGGATCAATGGGGAAATATGACATCAGGTATAGAATTGATTCGTAAAAAGGAGCAAAAGGAGGTTTATGCCTTTACCATGCCTCTTTTAACCAAGAGTGATGGTACAAAATTTGGCAAAACAAATGGTAAGTCTGTTTGGTTAGACGCAAATAAAACCACACCTTATGAAATGTATCAATTTTTTATTAACGTAGAAGACACAAAGGTTATTGACTACCTTAAATTTTTAACATTCTTAACTAAAGAAGAGATTGAAGAATTAGAAAAGAAACACCTAGAGGCTCCCCATTTAAGAGAAGCTCATACTGCTTTGGCAAGAGAGGTTATAACCTATCTACATGGAAAAGATGCTTACGAGCAGGCATTAAAAATATCTAAAGCTCTATTTAGTGGGAATATTAAAGAACTAACTGCAAAAGAGATTGCAATGGGCTTTAATGAATTACCAGCAATCGAGGGAAGAGAGATTAGTATAGTAGATGCTTTACTTGAGTTGAAACTAGCTTCATCAAAAAGGGAAGCAAGAGAATTTATTCGAAATGGTGCTGTAAGTGTTAATGGAGATAAAGTTACAGAAGAAGGATTTATTTTATCAAAAACTACTGCAATTGAAGAAAAATTTATTGTAGTAAGAAGAGGAAAAAAGCTTTATGCTTTACTAAAATATTAAAGTAAAATAGAAAGAGGACTAGAATACAGCCTAGCCCTCTTTCTATTTTGGGAGAGATTATTATAAAAAGTTATTATTTATGTCTATATAATATCATTAGTGAAAACGTTTGTCAAATACTTTTTACATTTTATCCTAGCAAAAATTTGTAAAAAAATAACATTAATGATATAATGACAAAAAGAGGTGATTAACTATTAATAATCAAGTAGTAAATATAAAAAAATGAATAAAA
>CASCUT010000035.1 GCA_949155365.1 uncultured Clostridia bacterium | reverse complement strand
TGATTAAGAGTCAGCTGCTCTACCAGCTGAGCTAATGGCGCTTATCAAAATCGTTATTATTATATGCCTAAAGTTAATTTTTGTCAATATATTTCTACTTTTTATTTTGGAAAGGAGGTGAGATAATGAGAAAATTGATTGCTTTATTTTTTATTTTTCTTATTTTAAGGGAATTGGATAAATAGGAGTTCTTTCTTTGGATAAAAGGAGAGATAAATCTCTCCTTTTAATCTAACTCTTTAATGGTTTCTAATAGTTCTGGATTTAATTCGTTCTCATTTTGCTTTTCCTCTTGTGTTTGTGCATTTACTTCTTGTATTTTTTTGCTTCCTGTCTTTATTATTCTTTCCAATGCATGATACGTATCGCTAGAAAGTAATGTTTTGGATATCATAATTCCATTTTGTTTTACAATTTTATAAGTCATACTTTTTGCCCCATTTGCTCCATATTGTTTAATTTCTTCTTCTCCTTGTTTCATGGCTGTATCTCTAATATAATTTATGCTATATGGTATTACTTCTGTTACAATACTTTCTATTACTACTTCATACTCTTTTTCTTCTTTTATTCCACAAATTTGTGTTGTAACTACCCCATTTTTTACATTTGATAAGATTTTGATAGGATATGCCCTTGTATTTTTAAAACAAAAGTCTATTGTCCCCCAAGAAACTGTAGCATCTCTTCCTGCTGTTACATAAGAGGTCAAAAAGCGATGATTACTTCTAGAAGTAATCTCTAAATTAGCATAGATAACAGCATTATATAACGTAGAAGATAGTTGGCAAATTCCTCCTCCTATTCCATCTACTACTTTTCCTCCAGAATATACAGCTGCTTCTTTATATCCTTTGGCAATGGTTCTTTCCCCTACTATTTTATTATAAGAAAATATCTCCCCTGGTAGTATTATTGTTCCATCTATTTTTTCAGAAGCGAGTTCTAGATTGGTAACTCTATTTTTATTTTCCATATTATAAGTAGTAGAAAATGTTCCTAATATATGTGGAAATGCCTCTTGTCCTAATTTGTCTAATGTTATTTCTGGAATTGTAATGGTTAATGGTATGATATATTCTTCTTTTTCTTCTTTTAATATTGCCTCGGCTTCTTCTTCTGAAATAGCAAAGTCAATTCCATTAATATGTGGCTTTACTTCGATTGGGTCTTTGGTAATGGAGGCATTTTGTGCTTGTTTATATATTTCTTTATGAATATCACTTATCTTGATTTCTTTTGGTGATAATTCTTTTACAGGAATTTTAAATGTTCTATTTTCTTCTTTTATCATTGTTTCTCTTAATTCTTGATTAAATTTTTCCTTTTCTATTTGAACACCACTTTTTCCTTTTATGATGATTAATTTATCTTCTTCGATATAATAATTACTTTCTTTTAATGCATTTGGTATTTTGGCATTTATCTCTTCTATTTTTCTATCTATTTCTTCTTGATTTAATGAAATTGGTATTTCTATTTTTTTAGAGAATATCATAGAAAATAAAATAGTATAATTATCTTTTACTATATTTCCTGATTTTCCAATCAAACAGGCTTCTTTTACTGCTTTATCAATATCGATTTCACTATGAAATTGTTCTATATGAATGGTTTCTTCTACCTCTTGATAGTTTACTGATATATTGCTTTGTGCAATTTCTTGATACCACTTTTCTACTTTTTTGGTTGCTTCTTCTTGTGTTAAATTGGAAACATCAATTTTTCCTATTTTTACGCCCCTTGCTATTTTAGGATTGCCTAAATTAACTAAAGAAAAAATAACAGAAAAAAACACAAAGAATAAAAGCAATATGATACCAGTTAAGCCTATTACTTTTCCCTTTGTTTTCATTCTATTTTGTATTCTTGTATTGACTCTTGCCATCTTTTTTCTCCCATTTTTCTTTATACTATCATATCACTTTTCTTTTTACAATATTACAAATATTACAATTTTGTAATATTTCTTTTCCTTATAGACAAACTTTGTTTTTTTCTGTATAATAATGACAAATATTGTGAAAAGAGGTAGTATTTTATGCTAGGTAGTATGATTGCTAAAATTCGAAAAGAACAACATATGACAAAAGTAGAACTTGCTAAAAGAACTGGGATTAATATTGGTCATATTACCCATATTGAAAAAGGGGAACGACATCCTAGCCATAAGGCTTTGATGAGTATTGCAAAAGCTCTTGATGTTCCTTATCAAACATTAACTCACCTTTATGATGAAAGAATTACTGAAGACACAATAAGATGTAATATGATACATCATCTTTCTTATCATAAAGTATTAGCAATTGATTCTTATTCACAATTTATAGATTGTCCTTCTAGTTGTTCAAATGCTTCTGTGGCTTTAAAAATACAGGATGATGTAATGGAACCTTTTTTAAAGAAAGATTCTTATGCTTTTTTAGAATTAAATGTTCCTTTGAATCATAAAGATGTAGGACTTTTCCAATACCAAGGAAATTTCTATGTACGTAGATTTATCATTCGTAAAGATAAACTAGTCTTAAGAGCAGATAATAAAGCTTATCCTGATATTGATTTATCAGAAGATGATGATTTTATCATGATTGGAAGAATTCAAAGTGGAGAAAAATAAAGGTAATAAATGGTATTTTATTTTGGTATCGATTGTATCTTGTGATTTGGAATAATCCATTCTACCAAAGTTAAACTACAACATTTACTTTTTTATAAATTTTGTAAAAAATACTTGAATATTGTATTTTTTAATAATATAATGTCATTGCAAAAGATAAAATTTAAGGAGAGAAAGACAAAAATGGAATTAGTGAAAAATATATTTTTTAATACAGATAAAATTATAGAAGGCGAAAAAGTAAAAATATCTTATGTTGGATATTTGTTTCAAAATGGTTCTGAAGAAGTTTTCTTACATTATGGTTTTGGAATTAATTGGGACAATGTTTCTGAAGTTAAAATGGAAAAAACAGAACTTGGTTTTCAATGTGAAATTGAAATTCTAGAAGCAGATTCTTTGAACCTTTGTTTTAAAAATGCAAATGGTGAATGGGATAATAATTTTGGACAAAACTTTTCTTTTCCGATTGAAAAACAAGAAATCGAAGAAGTAGAGACAGAAACTGCTTTAACGATTACGAATGAAACTGGTATGGAAGTACGTAAAGGATTAAGAAAAACTTATATTTGGAGTAAAAAAGTAAAACTTGCTATTTATAAGATTATTAAATATGTACCAAAAATTATTTCTGGAAATTATAAAAGAAAAGTAAGTGAATAATCAAATTAGTATGTACGAAACAAATTATTATAAAACACTCCTTAAAAAAGAATTACGATTTCTCGTAATTCTTTTTAATTTATATTCCATCCTCCATTAATGCTAATAATTTGTCCTGTTGTATAATCATCTTCCATTAGCCATTTTGCACATTTGGCAATTGCAGATGTATTTCCTATCTTTCCAAGAGGAATTTCTTCGGTTATTTGTTCTAATTCTTCGGTTGATAAATAACGATTCATATCGGTGTCAATAATTCCTGGTGCAATACTATTTACTCTAATATTAGATGGTCCCAATTCTTTTGCTAATGATTTCGTCATAGCATCGACGCCTGCTTTTGCTACACTATAATGAACTTCACAAGAGGCTCCTATCATTCCCCATATAGAAGAAATGTTGATAATACATCCTTGCTTTTCATGTATCATATATGGTACCACTTCTTGTGTCATATGGAATACTGAATTTAAATCGATATTTAGCATATTGTTCCAATCTTCTTCTGTAATATCTGTAAATAGTTTTGTTTGAGAGATTCCTGCATTATTAATTAATACATCTATTTTTCCAAATTTTTGTATTGTAAATTCTACTAATTCTTTTACTTCTTCTCTTTTTGACACATCTGCCTGAAAAGTTTCCACAGAATATCCTTTACTTGTGAATTCTTCTTTCATTCTTTTAGCTATTTCTTCAGATCTATTATAATTTATAATTACATTATAGCCTTCCTCTGCTAACATTTTAACTATTGCAGCTCCAATTCCTCTTGATCCACCTGTTACTATTGCAGTTTTCATCATTTTTTACACTTCCTCATCTTCATTTAAATATTTTTCTGTTTTTTTAAATATATTGCTGATATTATTAGGAAAAACATTAATATGAAACTGATATTGACAATATATTTACATCGTAAAAATAATTATATAATATACATACTAACTATAACTAATAATTTGTCTTATTGTCATATAAATATGATATGCTAATATATCTTCTTTTTTATATTTTGATAGATTATCTATTCTTCTTGCCACATAAATTTTGCTTCATAATTCTGATTCTATAATCATTCTAAAAGATTTCATTAAGATATAGTATATCAATTTAGTATAACTAACTTTATCCAATTATTCTTCGTTTTAACCTCTACTATTTATTGTATTTATTTCTACTTTTTCTCCCCTTATTTAAATTTGCTCCTTTATATGTACTAGTTAAGGAATGACAATTTGGGCACAATAATATTAAATTTTCTTCATTATTATTTTTATAATTGCCATCAATATGTTCTATTTCTAATGGTATTTTATTTGTATATTCATTAATCTTCCCCCATCCACATCTAGCACATTTATTATTATATTTATTAAATAGATATGTTTTTATATAAGAAGAAATTTGATATTCTCCTCTCATTCCATTACTTTGATTATTTTTCCATTTATCTATATATTTTTTATATTGGTATTCTTTTTGACATTTATTAGAACAATATTTAGAACGTTTATTTATCTCTTTATTACAATTTATGCAATTCGTAATAATCACCTTCTAATCTTATTTCTTACTAATATATTTAGGATACAGTAGAGACATTTCTAACAGGTTGTTCCTTAAATGGATTCTCTACATATTTTCACAATTATTTTTAAAAACAAAAAACCAAGCAAGTTTTATAACAAGCCTGGTTTTAAGTATGGAGCCACTTGCCCGAATCGAACGGGCGACCTACTGATTCATACTACTATAATTTTCATTACCATATTTTTATGTTTGTAGTCTGGACTTTCTCTTTACCATAGCTCTTTAGCTTTAGGTACACCGTATAAAGTCTCTACACTTAGGAATTTCTTCCCTAGCTCGGGATTAACATATATATTAAATATACTTAGTCTTCCCCGAATTAGCGGTGTCCACTCTATCTGTTTCCAGATAAAGGTGCAAAATAGTTCAAAATAGAAATTTCTTTCTATCTATTCCACAAGTCAGTTGCTCTACCATCTGAGCTAAAGTGGCATATAAGGTTTGGTGACCCCTACGGGAATCGAACCCATGTCTCCGCCGTGAAAGGGCGATGTCTTAACCGCTTGACCAAGGGGCCTTATATGTTATATATCATTTTACCAAGGATTTAAACCTTTTTTAAATCCTTGGTATTGGTGAGCCATCGCGGATTCGAACCGCGGACAACTTGATTAAAAGTCAAGTGCTCTACCACCTGAGCTAATGACCCAAGTAGAGTCGCAATGAAATTCGCGACTACTTCTATATATTACTACACATTTTTTAATTTGTCAATTCTTTTTTGAAATTTTTGTGATTTTTTTGTAATTTTTTTGTATTTCTATTCTAAAGTCCTGTTAAAAGTACCTTTCTAGAGTTTTTCCTTCATCGTACTTTTTTAGTTACTGCTTAATTAAATCTATTTTTCTATTTATTTAACTCTGCTACTAATACTTCTACATCAATTCCGTGAACAGCACATGCTTCTTCTAAAGTTTCTTCTTGTGATGCTGGACATCCTAAACAATGCATTCCTGCCTGTAATAATATTTCTGCTTTTTCTGGAGCTTTTTCTAATATTTCTCCTATTTTAGTATTTTTACTAAATTCCATTTTGATTTCCTCCTTACTTTTTTCTTCTTATCCTTTAAGGATGATTCTCTTTGTTTTGATTGCTTTTCTTTCTTTTTGTTTGTCCTATTTTGTTGTAATTTAAGAACCTTTGTCATTTTATCACATTTTTCAAAAAAAGTATAGACATTTCTTAAATTTTATTATATTATGTCCCCTACAAAGGAGTGTGATGCTTATTCAACATTTAACAAATGCTTTTTTCTTTATTTTTATTATGAATTTTTTTATTACTTTTTATTCCATTTACACTTTTTTTGAAGTATTTTTATTTCAAAATTTGCAAGGATATAAGTTAAATCAAAAATTGAAAGATTGGAAATTATAATATGTTATTTTTTAAGCGTTTTTTAGTTTGTTTTATCTTTACTTTCATTTCTTTTCTGATTTATTGGTCTATTTTTTCCCCAATTTATCATTCTGAAGTGATTCTCATTTCTTTTGCTATCCATCCTTTTAATATTGTAGAAGAACAACCTCTTATATGGAATATCATTAAATATTCATCTTTTCTTTTTTATTTTGTTTCGCATGCTTCGATCTATTTTTTGATTTCTCAAAAAATATTTTATAAAAAACCAAAAAAACAGAAATCACCTTTGAAACAAATACATCCTTTCTCTTTATTAATTGGACTAGATTCGCAAAAAAATAGAATAACCATTCCTGAAAAAAGCTTATATCAAAATATCTTAGTTACTGGTACAATTGGCACAGGAAAAACTTCTTCTGCCATGTATCCCTTTACCAAACAATTAATGGAATATAAAAGTAATCGTACAAAAGAAAAACTAGGTATGCTTATTTTAGATGTAAAAGGAAATTACTTTTTACAAGTACAAAAGTATGCAGAAAAATGCCAAAGACAAAACGATGTACTTGTGTTAGATCTAAGTGGTACTATTAAATTCAATCCTCTTCATAAGCCACAACTAAAAGCTTCTGTTTTAGCCAATCGTTTAAAAACAATTTTATTATTATTTTCTCCTAATAATACCGAATCTTTTTGGTTGGAAAAGGTAGAACAAATTTTAACAGAATGTATTAAATTGTGTCGACTTTATAATAATGGATATGTTACCTTTGAAGAATTACACAATTTAGTAATGTTTCCAAACTATTATGAAGAAAAAATAGAAATCTTACGCGATTTATTTTTACAAGATTATTTTTCAAAAGAAGATTGTTATCATTTATTATCCGCTTTAAATTTTTTTGAAAAAGAATATTCTATGTTAGACGAAAGAACAAAATCGATTTTAAAATCTGAAGTGACTCGTATTACAAATTTATTTCTGTCTGATTATGAAGTAAAAAAAGTATTTTGCCCTTCTATGAATGAAATTAACTTTTTTGGTTTTCATGATGTTCTAGAGAAAGGTAAAATTGTCGTTCTTAATTTAAATATTTCAGAATACCAAAATTTAGCCAAAATGATTGCTGCATATCTAAAATTAGATTTCCAAACAGAAGTATTAAATCGTCTTGCTAATAATTCTCATCTTGATGATAAAAGAAGTGTTTGTTTCATTAGTGATGAATACCACGAATATGTAACTTTATCCGATAGTTCTTTTTTTAGTCAAAGTAGGGAAGCAAAATGTATTAATATTGTTGCCACACAGAGTTACACTTCTTTGTTAAATACATTAAACAATTCCTCTTCTGTAAAAGTAATTGTTCAAAATTTAGTGAATAAGCTTTGGTTTCGTTCCGATGATATTTTCACCATTGAAGACGCTCAAAAACAAATAGGAAAGGAAGAAAAAGAAAAATTTTCAAAAACAATTTCTGAAAATGCAAAAGAAACAAATTTTAATTATTTGTATAGGCGTTTCCATTCTAAAAATTCAAATCTTTCGGAATCTTTCAATTCTTATTTTCAAACTGATTTTATTTATGATACCAATTTTTTTACAAGAAATTTAGAGACATTTTCTTGTGTTTGTTTTTTATCTGATGGAACTACGATATTGCCACCACAAAAAATACATTTAATTCCCTATTTTAAAAAATAGTAATTTTATTTTATAAGGAGGTTTTATGAAAAAACGTTATTTTTATTTATTTTCTTTTTTATTTATTATTTATTTTTTCTTTGCTTTTTCCTCTCCCTGCTTTTGTGCATGGGGAGACCCTGAATTAATTACAAAGTTAAATAATGCTTTTGAATCAATTGAAAATTGGCTTATTAAATTAGCTACACCTGCCACTGCTGTTGCCGTTGGAACTGGTGTATTTATGAAAAAGTTTAGTTTTGGAGATGAAGAAAAAATTAGAACAGGAAACAAATTAATAAAAGGCAGTCTATTTTCTTATGGATTTATTTTAGCAATTAATTTAATTCTATCTGCTATTAAATCTTTAATTGGATAATTATAAGATATTTCTATTTATTCTATATTTTAGTATTTATTTAATTATTTATTTTATATTTTAATTTTAATATTTGTTTAATTTTTTATTTTGTGCTTTTATTTAATTATTTATTTTACATTTCTATTTTAGTATTTATTTAATTATTTATTTTGTATTTTTATTTTAATATTTGTTTAATTTTTTATTTTGTGTTTTTATTTAATTATTTATTTTATATTTCTATTTTAGCATTTATTTAATTATTTATTTTGTATTTTTATTTTAATATTTATTTAATTATCTATTTTGTTTTTATACTTTTTTAAATTTGCTTATTTTATGAAAGGAGTTTTACTTGGACACTTACCAATCTAATATAACACAAACAATTATTAATACTATCAATTCTATTTTTAGTAATTTATTTTCTTCTATTGATAATAATTTATATTCTATTTTAGATAAATTATTATTTATTAATGAAGATATTTTAAAAGAATCCTTTTTGCAGAGTTTATTAGGAAATTCTGTTTCAAAAAGTCTATTAGTAATTGCTAATTCATTACTTTTTGGTTTTTCTCTTTATTATTGTTTTAAATTATTATTTTCTCATTTTTCTTATATAGAATTAGAAAAACCTCATCAATTTATTTTTAAATTATTATTTTTTGGAACTTGTATTAATTGTTCTTATTTTATTTGTGAAAAAGTAATTTCAATAAATAACTTAATTTCTTCTTCAATTTGTGAAGTTGGAAAAAATATTTTTCATACTAATATTTCTTTTTCTAATTTAATTTTAACATTAAATTCTATTATTAGTATCGAGCAAAATTCTTTTGATATTTTTTCAGTAGATGGATTAATAAAAAGTTTTATTTCTTTAGGATTATTTAATTTAGTATTTTCTTATGCGCTACGTTATATTTTATTAAAGGTATTTATTTTAATAACTCCTTTTTCTTTTTTATCTTTAGTTAATCATTCTACTTCTTGGTTTTTTAAAACCTGGTTACGTACTTTTTTAGGTCTTCTGCTACTACAATCTTTTGTATCTATTATTTTACTTGTTATTTTTTCATTAGAATTTAATCATGCAGACCTATTTTCTAAAATTTTATATATTGGCGGTATTTTTGCATTATCAAAAGCAAATTCCTATATAAAAGAATTAATTGGAAGTATTTCTACTGATGTATCTAGTAATTTTACTGGATTTCAACATAGATTAAAATCTTAATTTTATAGTTTAAAAAATATATGAAAGAAAGGAATAATTATGAAATTTATTTTCCCTCAAAATTATCATTTTCATACAAAGTTATTTGGATTATTGGATTATCCTACTGCTATTTTAAATTTTTGTTGGTGGATTATTATGTTTTTAATTACTAAAATACTCCCCTTCCCTTTGCTTGATAAACTTATCTTTTTTATTATTACTTGTTTTCCTCTTTTCCTTATTTCTTTGTTTGGCTTTCAACAAGAAAATATCTTATATGTTTTTCATTATTTATTTATTTTTTGGAAAAGTAATAAACAATATCTTTACAAAAAAGACTACTAATTTATTTAAAATCATTTCTGTTTTACAAAATATGACAAGACTTTTCATATTTCCAATTATTTCCTACAATTTCAACTTGTGTTTTTACTCTTTCGGTGTTATAATTTTTTATATTGTTTCTTAACTTTATCTTACACATTATTTAGAAGGGAGAATGACAAATGAAACTAGAGCAAAACGATACGCCATTATTATTTTCTAATACAGAATTACCTGATATTTTCTTTACAGAATATTTATCGCAAAGCAAAGGTGATTATATAAAAGTATATTTGTATATGATTTTCCTATCTAAATATGGAAAAGATATTAAAATTAACGACTTGTCTAAAAAATTAGACTTAGACTTTAAACTTATTCAAGATGCTATTAAATATTGGGAAGAACTAGGAGTTATTACTAAGAAAAATACTGGTTATGTGATAAATAATCTACAGGAAATAGAACTTCACAAATTGTACAAACCTAAAGTTTCTTTATCTGCTGAAGCATTAATGCAAACTGCTCAAAATCAATATCGTGCGAAAGCGATTGAAAATATTAATAATGAATTCTTTCAAGGAATCATGTCTCCTTCTTGGTATAGTGATATTGATTTATGGTTTAAAAAATATAGTTTCGATGAAGAAGTAATGATAGCACTGTTTCGTTATTGCTTTAATCGTTCTGCTTTGCATCGCAATTATATTCAAACCGTTGCAGATGCGTGGTATAAAAATAATATTAAAACCTTTAATGATTTAGATCGTTATTATGAGAAGCAAGAAAAATTAAATATATTATATAAATCCATTAGTAGAAAATTAGGCTATAATAGACAACTAACTCAGTACGAACAAGCCTATGTAGAAAAATGGTCAATGGATTATGGTTTTTCTTTTGATATTATTGAAATTGCCTTAAAGAAAACTACTTCAAAAGCAAATCCAAACTTTGATTATTTAGATAAATTATTAACCGATTGGCATGATAGAGGATTTAAATCCGTTAATGAAATTCAAACTTTCTTACTACAATTAAAACAAAAGAAAAAAGAAGTAAAAGAATTAGAGAAAAAAACTGGTTATCAAAATTACGAACAACGAAAATATGATAATTTGGATAACTTATATGCAAATTTTAATTTATAAGGAGGCTCTATATGAATCCTTCAAATTTAAAAACCTTATTAATGGAATATGAAAAAAAGAGAATGCGTGCTATCTATGATGCCGAACAAAGAAAAGCGGAACTTTATCAAAAAGAACCTTCTCTTCAAAAAATAGAAGATGAATTAAGTAAGGAAGCCATTAGCATTTCAAAAAAGATGCTTGTTTTGAAAGATGTTTCTTTATTAGAACAATTGAATCAAAAAATAGCACTATTAAAGCAGAAAAAACTTTCGCTTCTTGCTTCTCTTGGGAAGGATGAATCTTACTTAAAACCTTACTATGAGTGTTCTGATTGCAATGATACAGGATATCTTACAAATTCTTATGAATCTACAATGTGTCATTGTTTAAAACAAAAATTATTCAATTTAGAATATAATAAATCCAATATTGCGAATTTACAAAAAGAAAACTTTGAACATTTTTCTTTTGATGTCTATTCTGACGTTACTAATGAAGAAAAATATCACTGTAAATTGTCTCCTAGAAAAAATATGGAATTTATTTATCAATTAGTCCATACTTTTATTGATGAATTTGATGATGCAAGTCAAAAAAATTTATTATTTACTGGAAATACTGGCTTAGGAAAATCTTTTTTATCTAGTTGCATTGCAAATGAATTATTAAAAAAAGGAAAAACGGTACTTTATCAAACAGCTCCTGTCATGCTTGATACCATTATGGATTATCGTTTCGGAAAGGCAAATACTTCAAAAGATATTTATGATAATTTATTAAATGTGGATTTATTAATTATTGACGACTTAGGTACAGAATGTATCAATAATATGAAATTTTCAGAACTATTTAATATTATTAATACACGCCTATTAAATAGTAAAAAAACAACAAAAACAATTATTTCTACTAATTTAAGTTTAGATAATTTATTTGCTACTTATGATGAAAGAATTGTTTCTAGATTAGTTGGAAATTATAATATTTGTTATTTCTTTGGAGATGATATTCGATTTAAACAAAAGTAAAATTTAAAACATCTAGCTATGATTAAGCTAGATGTTTTAGTTTGTTAATTAAAATTTAATGTATTTCATTTGTTCAGTTATCTTTATATTTTCTATTTTTTCTATAAACTCTAATTACTATACTTCCTATTTTGTCGCACCTAAGAGCTTAATGCTACTTATAAAGTAATACATGATATGCCACATTGTCGTCCCTACTATCGCTACGGCTCACACGAAAAGTCACTAGATAATCTACACTTGATCTATTTCACCCAATTACTACAATTTACTACACAACTCTCACTATTGTATTTATAACTCTCTGTTGTTCACTCCTATATATTTTTTGTCCAAAATATTGATTTTAACATACATTTATAATATAATATATTCATTCTTACAGTTTTAAACTGTAAAAATCGAAACTTTATTCATTCTCTAAAACAAATGTTAGGAGGTAAAATTATGTTAAAGTATGTTGCTTTACTACGAGTTGATAAGCCAAAGTTATGGGGTGAGTGGCATTCTGGTCCCACTGAACGGTATTTTAAGAGTTCTATTGAAGTAGATAAAGAAAAGGTAGACAAATGGCTTAAGGATGAGCTAAAAAAATATCCTAATGCTAGAATAAACGATACTATGGCAGATAAAGATTATATTGTTCATACTTCTATCATTGCTTTTGATGAAAAAGAAAGTAGTAATGTTGAAACTTTTCTTAAGATGTGGATTCGTTATTAATTAATTGCATTGATTTTTGAAAAATCTAACTCAAATTCTACTATGTGAAATGAGTTAGATTTTTTATTATAATATTAAATTTTCATTCTATATTTTTTAATGAATTTAAATATTATGTCAAGTATATTATAATAAGTTTAGTTTTTTTGTTGCATAAAATAAAAGGAGGATGTTACATGGATCTTAGTTCAGCAGTAGTTCTTTTTATTATTATTTGGTTCTTTTTATTATTATTATTTTTTTGTATGGCTATTAACTGCCTAAAAGATGGGTTATTTTTTACACAAGAGCATACCAATAAAAAAGAACTGTTTTTTGGAATTCTTTGCTTACTTGGTTTCGTATTTTGTATTCTTTCTTGTATATTAATACTTTTTACCCCCATCGTAATACTACTTTCGATATAGAACAAGAAAGAAGAGAGTTTTCTGACTAGATTACTCTCTTCTCGTTTTATTATCTTATTCTTTTTCCTCTACTTCTTCTGAATTGATTAATTCGATACTTACTACTTTTGAACCATCGTTTGTTCTCATTAATGTAACACCTTGTGTTGATCTTCCAAGTACGCTAATTTCATTTACTTTTAATCTTATAATAGTTCCTTTGTCCGTAATTAACATGACATCTTCTGTTCCTACTGCAATACGAATTCCTACGATATTTCCGGTTTTTGGTGTTACTTTATAAGTAATTACACCTCTTCCTCCTCTATTTTGTACACGGTATTCGTCTAATTCTGTTCTTTTTCCAAATCCATTTTCAGTAATAGCAAGTAAGGTTGCATTTCCTTTTCCAATAATTGATTCCATTCCAATTACTTGGTCATCTTCATCTAAACGCATTCCAATGACACCTTGTGCGGTTCTTCCCACTGGGCGTACATCTTTTTCTTCAAAAGTAATGCTCATTCCTTTTTTTGTTACTAATACTACATTGTCTTGTCCATCAGTAAGTCTTACATCAATTAACTCATCTTCATCTTTTAATGTAATCGCTAATAATCCTGTTTTTCTGCTAGAATCATATTCTGTTAATGCTGTTTTCTTAATTAATCCATTTTTGGTACCCATTAACAAATATTTTCCTTCTGCAAAGTTTTGAATTGGAATAACCGCTGATATTTTTTCTCCATTATCTAATTGTAATAAGTTTACAATTGCAGTTCCTTTTGCAGTTCTACCTGCCTCTGGAATTTCATATCCTCTTAGACGATACAATTTTCCTTTGTTGCTAAAGAATAAAATCGTATCATGTGTAGATGCTGTAAAGATTTGTTTTACAAAATCATCTTCTTTTGTTGTCATTCCAGTAATTCCTTTTCCACCTCTTTTTTGGCTTTTGTAAGTATCAATTGGCATTCTCTTAATATAACCAAAATGTGTTAAAGTAATTGCACATTGTTCTTCTTTGATTAAATCTTCAATTTCAAATTCGCCTTCTGCTGCTACTATTTTTGTTTTTCTTTCATCTCCGTATTTTTCTTTGATTTCAATTAATTCTTGCTTGATAATATCAAATACTAGTTTTTCACTATTTAATACCTCTCTTAAATATGCTATTAATTCCATTAATTGTTTATATTCTTCCTCTATTTTTTCACGTTGTAATCCTGATAGTGTTTTTAATCTCATGTCTAAGATTGATTGTGCTTGTATGTCTGATAAACCAAAACGTTCCATTAATCTTTCTTTTGCATCATCATAAGAATTACGGATAATATTAATAACTTCATCAATGTTATCTAATGCGATTTTTAATCCTTCTAAAATATGAGCTCTTGCTAATGCTTTATCTAAATCAAATTGTGTTCTACGAAGAATAACGTCTTTTCTATGTTCAATATAATATTGTAAACATTGTCTTAAGGTTAAGATTTTTGGTTCTCCATTTACTAATGCAAGCATAATAATTCCAAATGTTGTTTGCATTTGTGTTAATTTATATAATAGGTTTAATACTACTTGTGCATTAGCATCTCTTTTTAATTCGATAACTACTCTAACTTTGTGTTCACGGTCAGATTCATCTCTTAATTCTGAAATTCCTTCAATTCTTTTTTCACGAACTAATCCTGCTATATTTTCAATCAGTTTTGCTTTATTTACTTGATATGGTAATGAATTTACAATAATTCTTTGTTTATTACCACTCATTTCTTCAATTTCTGCCTCTGCTCTTAATGTAATCTTTCCTCTACCAGTTGTATATGCTTCTTTTATTCCTTCTCTTCCTAGAATAATTCCTTCGGTTGGAAAATCTGGACCTTTGATAACAGCCATTAATTCTTCATCTGATACTTCATCTTCTTCTATTATTTTAATAAGTCCATTAATAATTTCTGTTAAATTATGTGGTGGAATATTGGTTGCCATCCCTACTGCAATACCAGAAGAACCATTGACTAATAAAGCTGGAATTCTTGCTGGTAATACACTTGGTTCTTGTAAACGATCATCAAAGTTTGGCATGAAATTAACTGTATTTTTTTCAATATCTGTTAACATGGTTTCTGATATTTTTGACATTCTTGCTTCTGTATAACGGTAAGCAGCAGCTCCGTCACCATCAATAGAACCAAAGTTTCCATGTCCATCAATTAATGGATAACGTAAAGAAAATTCTTGTGCCATTCTTACCATTGCATCATATACTGAACTATCTCCATGTGGATGGTATCTACCAAGCACATCTCCAACGGTCGTTGCAGATTTTCTGTATGGTTTGTCTGGTGTTAATCCATCTTGATACATCGTATATAAAATTCTTCTATGAACTGGTTTTAATCCATCTCTAACGTCTGGAAGAGCACGTGATACAATAACACTCATTGCATAATCGATATATGCTGTTCTCATCTCTTGTTCAATGTCTCTATTAATTATTTTTCCGTCTCTGTCTTCGATTTCCTCCATTTTTTTACCTCTTTCTTCTTTTTTTCTTCTTCCTTTGTATTATACTTTAAACCAATAAATTATGCAAGAAAAAACACCAAAAAACTTAGGGAAATTTGCGTTTTTTGGCATTTTTCAACTCACTTTATTTTCTATTAAAAGATTTCTATTTTACCCTCTTTTATTCTTCTTTATTTATATATTATTCTTCTATTTCTTTATCTTTTTTTCTGATATATTGAATTCATAAAAAGAACATTAAATAGAAATCCCTTTCTTTTCTTTTTCTCCTTTTTATTCCTCTATTGTTTCGCCCCTTTCCCATATTTCTTCACAAGATAAATCAATAGATTCGTTCCAACTAATTCCATATCCTCCTCTATCTACTACTACTTCTTTAAAGATTTCCTCATTTTGTAATATTTTAAAAGCTTTCCATTTTTTTAGTACTTGTTTTACATCATATATTTTTTTTACTTGATTTTCAAATTCAACTTCAAGAATTAAACTTTCCTTTGGTATGACTTTTTTTATCTTATGAAACATTTCCATTCCCCCTATTCTATTGGTCTTATTTTTTTAAATTCTTGTGTACTCCACATTTGTAATATTTCTTTTTTATTTATTTCAATCCACTCTTTTACTATTTTTAAAGCTTTTTCTGGTAAATTCCCTTCTATTTCTTCTAATGTATTGATATTAATAGCAGATACATATTTTCCATAAAAAGCATGTATATGAGGTGGATTATGTTCTTTTTGTATGTAATACATTTTTATTGTTATTCCATAGAATTTTGATATTGTTGGCATCTTATTTTCTCCTTTATTTTATCATTCTTTTTTATTTGTTTCAACTATTTCACTTTGTTTTCTTTGTATTTCAATCATTATACTAGCATATTGGCAAGTTGCTTTTGTTCTTGTGTCAAATTAAAATCTTGTCCATTATTTTTTATTAAGATATGTAAATTTTCAATGGTTCTTGCTTGCTTTAATGTTGTTTCCATTGGAATTAATATTTTTAATTTCTCCTTTATTTTTGTGTATTCTCGTTGCATTCCTTCGAAATTACGTGAATTAAAATATTCTTTCCAATTATTTGAATATTTTTCTATTTTTTCTACAGCATCTAATTGGCTATTAAATTCTTCTTCAATTTTATTGGTAATACTATCTAAAATTACATTTTTTCCTTTTCTTATCGTATTGGCTGTTAGATAAGATATTTTTCCCGTATTCTGTGTTTTATTTAATACACTATCAATTAAGTTTGATACTCCATCTATAATTCCCCCATTTTTTACCGCTGTTTGTACTTGTGATATTGTTTCAAAATTTCCAGTTACAATTCCTAATGCACTTTTTCCAAAATCAATTGCAGAAGATGCTACTTTCTTTATTCCTTCTGAGAATCCTTCTTTTAAAAGTGTATCTTTTATATCAATCATTTGTTGTTCGATAAAATCTGGTAATAATGCTCTTAATCCAATATCTAGTCCAAAATTAATCATTTTTCCTAAGCTTGTCTCTATAAAATTTGTTTGTTCTTCTGTTTTTATTAATTCGTTATTTGGGGTTGTTAACGTTTGTTCTATGTTATTTGATAATAAATTCATTATTATTTCCTCCTTTTTATTTAGATGTTAAAAATATAATTTTACTGCGTACATATAATTTCTGTTTGTTTTACAATTTTACATTTTTTTGTTTTTTCTTTTCTATCTTCCCATTTCTAACTTCTATTTTGATTTAAATTAAATATAAATTGACGATATTTATTTTCTATTGTTAAATTGATTTTTCTATTTTTTAATTTAATTATTTTATCTGTTATTTTTTTATATTCCTTCTTTATATTTTTAGTAA
Source organism: uncultured Clostridia bacterium (assembly GCA_949155365.1). Lineage (GTDB taxonomy): Bacteria > Bacillota > Clostridia > TANB77 > CAG-508 > UMGS1663. The sequence goes on along the minus strand of CASCUT010000035.1, from coordinate 9 downwards.
ATATATCTT
>CASCUT010000034.1 GCA_949155365.1 uncultured Clostridia bacterium | reverse complement strand
TCCAGTAGGAACAGTAACAGAAGAAGTGAAGCAAGAAGCATATAAAAGGATAGAGAAACTAAGAAATGAAATTAAACTTTCTAAAAGTAACAATGAAGAAAATAAACTAAAGATATTAAATGATTTAGAAGAGAAAATCAGAGAATGGAATAAGAGATAAATTGAAAGCAATTTGGATTAAAAACATAAAATTTTATTAAAACGAAAAAAATAATATGTAAACAACTTAATAAAAATAGAGAATATTATTATTTTTAATAAATTCTCTATTTTTTATTATATTAGAATTTGTAAATTTGAAAAAATCTTACAACTTATTTAGAACAGTAGAGATGACCATTTTGGGAGTGGGTTTTCTTTTATCATCAGAAAAATGAAAATAATTTTTTAGCAATGTCATATCGGTTTCTGCATACATGAAATTAGTTGCCTTCATAATATTAGACTTTATATTTAAAAGAGATTTATTGTGCATACATGCAATTTTTTTATATACATAGCTTTCAAGGTTACGAATAAGTTCTCGATTTTGGCTTTCGTATAATTCTAAGATACATTCTTTTATATATTGGGTCCCTAAATGAGAAGGGTTATAGCCAATAGAAATAAGTTCAAAGGATATTTTTTTCGATAATTCATCTTTAATATTAGAATAAGCTAATTCTTTTTCAAAATCTCTAAGTCTATGATAAATATCAATCATGTCATCCGACTTATTAATAAAATCCGTTACAAGTGGATGATTTCTTATTTTATCGATAAATCGATTTTCACCAGAAAGAACAATAATATTAGGATACTTATCTAAGTCCATAGTAGAAAGTTTATTTAATGTTTCGATTCCATTTAATTTGGGCATTTTTAAATCTAAAAGAACTAAATCAATCTGCTTATTTTTTTTCAAAGTAGTTAAAACTTCCAATCCATTCGAGGCGATATTAGAAATTTTTATATTTGAATTTTTGCCAATAACAAAGTTGACTAAACTTTTAACATAATAAATATTATCATCTGCAATTAATACATTTAACATTAAAATTTCCCCTTTTTTTATGATTTTAGCACAATCTTATGAAAATGTACAATAAATATAAAAGCAATATTTCTAAATTATTGATAAAATAGTAAATAATAAAATAAAAAATGAAACTTTAACTTGATAATTGATATCTATATAGATAGTAATTGAAAAAGAGGAGAAGAAATGGAAAACAAATTAGAAAAAGAAGTGGAAAATAAAGAACAATTTATTGAAGAAATATTAAAATATAAACAATTGCTATATCGAATTGCGTTAACTAGATTGAAAAATGAAGAGGATATCAATGAAGCAATTCAAGAGACAATTATTTCAGGATATCATAATTTCCAACAATTAAAAGATAAAAGTAAATTGAAATCATGGATTATAAAAATATTGATAAATAAATGTAATTACTTATATCATAAATCGAAATACAAAATAGTGCCTTTTGAAGAAGTTCAGAGATATATATCAAATGAAGAAGAAAATAATTTGAAAATTGATATGGAAAGGGCGATTAATACATTAAAATATAAAGATATTATGAAATGTATAGTATTAAAGAAATTGCAGATTTATTAAAGTTGAATGAAAACACAGTAAAAACAAAAATAAGAAGAAGTTTAGAAAAAATAGGAAAGTATTATGAAAGGTAAAGGGATTGAAATGGAAGAAATAGAAAATAGAATTATCAATTATTATAAAGGAGATTTACTGATTCCGAATTCATTTGAAAGTGCAATTAAGCATGCATTAGATAATAGTAATATGCAAAAGAATACTTTCAATAAGATGAGATATATAAAATATGCTATAGTAATAGTATTGCTTTGTATGATTACTCCAAATGCAGTTTCAATGGCATACATTTTTTACAGGTATAAAGCTAATAATAAAATTGGTTATGTACCTGAAAGTATGAATACAGCAATAGAAAATGGATATATACAAAATGTAGATATGGAATATGTTTATGACAAAGGTGTAGGAGTAAAAATTGATTATATTGTTATGTCCGATAATAACTTAAATATATTATTTGATATGAAATATGATAATAAAAAAATTAATAATGAGTTTTTAGAACTAAAAGATTTAATTATTTATGATGAAAATAAAAATATCCTATTTTGTTATGATATAACAACAATAAAAAAATTTGCAAAAACTAATTTTATAAGTTGGAAAAATAAAGATGGTTCACTTAATCAATATGCAGATGGTTATGGAAATGAAATAATTGAAATAGGGGAAGGAACCAATAAACTCTTATATAAAATAAGAGCTGGCATTAATAGGTTTCCTAATTCTAAAAAACTATTTTTCTCTTTTACTTCTATCTACAATCTTAAAGAAAATAAAGAAATATTTTCTGGAAATTGGAATATAGAACTGAACCTATCTGAAGAATTTTATAATAGGAAAAATATTTATTATACGATAGATGAAAGTAAAGACAATTCAAATAATATAGAGTTAGTAGAAGCCATTATTACAGATACAACAACTAGAATAACAATTTGCTATGACAATATAGAAAAAGGAAGAATAGCTGGAACAAATTTGTATTTAAAAGATAATAATGGAAAAATTTATAGTAGAAATAACATAGACGAAGATAATATTCGCATAAAAGAAAACATAATTAGTACAACATTTGCTATTAGTAAAGAACAAAATATAGAAATTGCGGAATTAATTGTAAAAATAGATAATAAGGAAGAAATTATTTATTTAAAAAGAGATTAAAAACAGAAATACAATCCACATAAAATAGTTTTGAATTAGCAGTAATAAGAAATGCAGTATCCTATTTGTATTTGTACAATATTTCTTATTTTATGGTGAAAAATTCTAAATGAACCAACAAAAAACAGATGCTTCAACGTTTACCGTTAAGCATCTGTTTAAATTAATAAGGATTAGCAAAAGGCCTTTCCCATATAACCACACAATTCATAACACAACGCTTTTTCTTCATCAATCAAAGGAACTACTTTTTTCGAAAAATCTAGTAAAGCTAAGAGCTCTTCTTCCGTTAGATTAGAAAATTCAGAATAAGTGAAGTAAACCACAGGGTCAAAAAGAGAAAGTTTTAAACAAGTGTAGATGGAGTTGACATCTTTCGCTTTTACCCATTTGGAAGCATTATGAATCATGTTCGCATTAGTAACATCATCATATCGTTCAATAAAACCTAAAAACCGCTCAAAAAAGAAATTGGCTTGTAATGCATGATAATTTACCATAATGATATCCTCCTTTAATAAAAAAAGAATAAAACACCAGTAACGTAGCGTGATTATATAATAAAAAAGACTAAAAAACAAGCTTTTAGTTGCATAAAAATAAAAATATGATATAATGACTAAAAAAGAAAAGGAAATAAAAAATGCAGAAAATTTTCGTAGAATCAAATCAAATTCAAGGAGATAATATTACGATTATAGGGCCAGATGTAAATCATATAGGTACAGTATTACGTATGCAAAAAGAAGAAAAATTGCAAGTTTGTAATCAAAATACCTTAGAAAATTATATGGTAATAATACAAGAAATACAAAAAGAAAAAATTGTAACAAAAGTAATCGAAAAGTTACAAACAACGGTAGAATCAAATGTGAAAATTGACCTGTACCAAGGACTGCCAAAGGCAGATAAAATGGAACTAATTATTCAAAAAACAATAGAATTGGGAATTGATAGCATCATACCAGTAGATATGATAAGATGTGTTGTAAAATTAGAAGAAAAAGAAGCCAAAAAGAAAATAGAAAGATGGCAAAAGATAGCAGTTAGTGCATCAAAACAAAGTAAAAGAGATAAAATTCCAACCATTGAACAAAAAGTAAAATTAAAAGAGGTAGTACAAAAAATAGGCGATTATGATGTGTTTTTAATTGCCTATGAAGAAGAAACCGCAAATTCGTTAAAACAAGAATTGCAAAAAATGGAAGCAAAAGAAACCTATAAAATAGGAATTCTAGTAGGACCAGAGGGTGGACTAGAAGAAAAAGAAGTAATGGAATTAAAAGAAAAAGGAGCAAAAGTAGTTTCACTAGGAAAACGAATTCTAAGAACAGAAACAGCACCAATTGCCATGGTAAGCAATATTTTATATGAATTAGAAAAATAGGAAGAAAGGGTGAAGATAGATTGGCAAAGGAAGAGATGCTAGAAAAAAACTCAAAAAAAACAATCGAAAAGGAAGAGCCAAAAGAAGAAACAAAGCAAAACAAAAAAACGGAAACGAAAAATAAAAAAGGGACAATAGGAAAAACAGAAGAAAAAAAAGAAAGCAAAACTCAAAAACAAAACAAATCACAGAAGGAAAATGAAGTAAAAAAGGAAGGCAACAAAACAGAAAAAGAAAGCAAAATAAAAAAAGAAGGAAAGAAAAAGATACAAGAAGAGAGTAAAAAAGAAATACAAGAAACCAAAAAAGAGATAGAAAAAGAAGAGAAAAAAGAAAAAAACAAAAAAGCATTAGTGGTACAAAAAGACATTGAAATAGATCAAACAAAATTAGAAAGAATAGAAGAAGAAATTAAAAAGCAAACTACCATATCAAAAGAAAAGAAACAGAAGATTAATAAAAAAATATTTACGAATATTCTAATTGCTATTATAGTAGTGTTATACTTTATCTTTTTAAATCTAGGATTTCACAATTTAAAACCAAGTGTGTTCTTACAAGATTTACAAGTATTTAGTATACTTACCATTGGACTTACCATTGTAATTTTCGAAAAAGCATATAAAAAAGATAGTGGAGAACTTACTATCTATGGAATAGAAGTATTAGTACTAGCAATATGCACATTAATGACAATAAAAATAGGGGCAAATTACAAAGAAAAATTTACTTCCATCCTAAATAGTATCTCAATGCTATTTGCCATTTATTATGTAGGAAAATCTATTGTCATTTATCATAAAATGACAAAGAAAGCATTGAAAAAAGTAAGCGATATTCGTAAAATTAGGAGAATAAAAGAATGAAAAGTATGACAGGGTTTGGGAGAGCCAAACGAGAAATAGAAAATCGAATTTATCAAATTGAAATAAAATCAGTCAATCACAAATATAATGATATATCCATTCGTATGCCAAGAAGTTTCAGTTATTTAGAAGACAAAATTAAAAAACAAATTAGTAGTAATATGGCAAGAGGAAAAGTAGATATTTTCCTTTCTTTTGAGAACTATAGTCAAGAAGGAAAACAAGTGATTATCAATCAAGAACTAGTACAAGAATATATCAAACAATTTAATCAAATTGCAGAGGAAAATCACTTAAAGGTAACATTTCCAATTACAGAACTAACCAAACTACCAGAAGTACTAACCTTAAAAGAAACAGAACAAGACGAAGAAAAAATAGAAAAAGAAGTAGAGGAAGTATTAGAAGAAGCAATTACTAATTTTGTACAAATGAGAGAGCAAGAAGGAAATAAAATAAAAGAGGATTTAATACTAAGAATTGAGAAAATAAAACAAGAAGTAGAAAAGATTTCTGAATATTCTACTAGACTTGTAGAAGAATATGTAGTAAAATTAGAACAAAGAATAAAAGAAATATTAAAGACGGATGTAGTAGACCAAGCAAGATTAGCAATGGAAGTAGTACTATATGCTGATAAATGTTCTGTAGAAGAAGAACTTACAAGGCTAAGGAGTCATATCGTTCAATTTCAAGACTTATTAGAAGAAAAGAAAGCAGTAGGAAAAAAGATAGACTTTTTAATTCAAGAAATGAACCGAGAAACGAACACCATAGGTTCTAAATCAGGAAGCTTGGAGATTACCAATCTAGTTATTAATATTAAAACAGAATTAGAAGATATTAGAGAACAAGTGCAAAATATAGAATAAGGAGGAAACGAAGATGCAATTAATCAATATTGGATTTGGAAATATTGTATCAGCCAATCGTATTATTGCGATTGTAAGTCCAGAATCAGCACCAATCAAAAGAATTGTACAAGAAGCAAAAGAAAAAGGGAATGCAGTAGATGCAACCTATGGAAGAAGAACAAGAGCGGTTGTTATCATGGATTCAGGTCATATTATACTATCTGCCGTACAACCAGAAACGGTAGCAGGAAGATTAGAAAAAGAAGATGAAATAGAAGAATAAGGGGGAAGAAAATTATGATGGTAAAACCAACAACAGCAGAGTTGTTAGAAAAAACAGGAGAAAATAGATTTGGTCTAGTTATTGCAACAGCAAAAAGGGCAAGACAAATTGCCAATGGAAGTAAACGACTAACAGAAGTTGAAGAAGAAGCACCAGTTACCATTGCAGCCAATGAAATAGCAGAAGGAAAAGTAGAAATTGAAAAAGAAAATAAGGAAGAAAAAGGCATGTAGTATTATCATGCCTTTCTATTCATAAAGGAGAGGAAAATGTTAGTATTATTATCAGGGGTATCAGGAGCAGGAAAAGATACCATAAAACGAGAGCTAATTAAAAGGATGGAAAATGTAGAATCTCTTCCATCTTACACCGATAGACCAACACGCCCAGGAGATGTACCAGGAGAGACTTACAACTTTATTACCACAGAAGAATTTGAAAAGATGATTGAAAACAAAGAACTATATGAATACAATGTTCATCATGAGCATTACTATGGAACCTCCAGAAAATTAATGAATGAAAAAATTCAAAGTGGAAAAATTATTGTAAAAGATATTGATGTAAATGGAGTAGAAAACCTAATTCAATTACTAAAACAAGACACCAAAGTAATTACTATTTTCTTACGAGTACCAAAAGAAATATTAATGAAAAGATTAGAAAACAGAATTGATAAACCAAAATTAAAAGAAATTCGCTTACGTTTAAATCGATTTGATTATGAAGAATCTAGAATTGATATGTATGACTATGTAATTAAAAACAATAATTTAGAAAAGAGTGTACAGATTATACAAACAATCATTGAAAATGAATATAAATTAAAAGAAACAGAATTTTAAACATCAAAAAAGGAATTAAGTAAATAAAATGAGGAAGGAGAAGTGCTAATTATAAGCCACTTCTCCTTTTTCTCTTCCTTAGAATGAACACAACTCAATGTGCCGTTTCTTGGGATCCACAATAATGGGATACCGGTGCCCCGTAATCTGGCGAAGATGATCTATGCTGAGATTGCCTGTCGTAACAGCATCTAACAACTTTTCATACATTGCGTCAGAAGTTGTTAAGTAGATACCACTGAGTGTCCATCCTGTTGTCCCTAATGTCATAATGAATACCTCCGAAAAATTTTTTAGATACCTTTATTATAACATAATTCAACATAATATGCAAGTTTTTTTGTTTTCCTTGTCATACTGTAAAATTTTTGATATACTGATGCAGAATAAGAAGGGAAGGAGAAAAACATGATTGCTGAAATTATTTTAAATTCGAATGCAAAAGACTTAGACCGCACATTTGACTATGAAGTACCAGAAGAAATGCAAAAAACGATAACATTGGGCAATCGTGTTTGGGTTCCTTTTGGAAACCGAAAGGTATTAGAAGAAGGATTTATTGTAAATATAAAAGAAACCTCCCCATACCAAACAAAGTCAATTTCGTCAATAGAGGAAAATCCATTTTTGAACGAAGAGAAAATAAACCTTGCAAAGTGGATTGCAAAACATTATTTTTGCAATTTATCAGATGCAATTAAATTGATGTTACCACCAGGCACGAAAACAAGAAATATAGAAAATAGAATAAAAGAAAAAACAAATTCTTTTGTGTATTTAAAAAAAGACGAAGAAGAAATAAAAGAACAGATAGAAACAAAAAAAATAAAATCAGATAAACAAATTCGTATCTTACGTTTCTTAATGGAACAGGATGCAATTACTGTTAGCGATTTAGAAATTTTTACAGATACTTCAAGAGCAATTATAAAAACTTTAGAGAAAAATGGGTATCTTGAAATTGTAGAAAAACAGACAGAACGAAATCCATTTTTGCATAAAGTGGTAGAAAAAAGTGAAAAACTAACCTTTACCGAAGAACAAGAAAAAGCCTATCAGAAAATAGAAGAAGCAATTGATGACCAAATGCATACTGAATTTTTACTATTCGGTGTTACTGGCTCACGGAAAAACAGAAATTTATTTACAAACCATTGAAAAAGTAGAAAAACAAGGAAAAACTAGCATTGTATTAGTACCAGAAATATCGCTAACGCCACAAATGGTAGACCGTTTTATTGCAAGATTTGGACAAGAAAAAATAGCGGTATTACATAGCAAGTTATCCATTGGAGAACGTTATGACGCATGGAATCGAATCGTACAAGGAAAAGTTAGTATTGTCATAGGAGCAAGGTCAGCTATTTTTGCACCAGTAAAAAACATTGGAGTTATCATTATAGATGAAGAGCACGATGGTTCTTATCAATCTGAAATGACACCCAAATATGATGCTAAGGAAATGGCAAGCTTCTTGGCAAAGCAAAATTCTTGTCCAGTCATTTTTGGAAGTGCCACACCAGATATTAAAAGTTACTATAAAGCACAGAAAAAAGAAATTGAATTATTAGAATTAACCAAAAGAGCAAATGAGTCAAACTTGCCAAAAATCAAAATTATTGATTTAAGAGAAGAACTTGCCAATGGAAATCATTCCATGTTAAGTACAAGTTTGCAAGAAGAAATAAAGAAAAACAAAGAAAAAAAAGAGCAAACAATTCTATTTTTAAATAGAAGAGGATATTCTACCTTTATCATGTGCCGTGATTGTGGTTATACAGTTAGTTGCAAAAATTGTAATATTACCATGACGTATCATTTAAAACAAAACAAACTAAAATGTCATTACTGTGGATATGAAGAAGAACCAGTAACCCTATGTCCAAATTGTAAAAGTAGCCATATTCGTTACTTTGGAACAGGAACACAAAAATTAGAACAAGAAGTTCAAAAATTATTTCCAGAGATGAGTACCATTCGAATGGATGTCGATACTGTTAGCAAAAAAAATTCTCATGAAGAAATATTAACAAAATTTAAAGAAGAAAATATCGATATCTTAATTGGAACACAAATGGTAGTGAAAGGGCATCACTTTCCTAAAGTAAGTCTAGTAGGAGTCATTGCAGCAGATAGTAGTCTAAACATAGAAGATTTCCGTGCCAATGAAAGAACCTTTCAAATTTTAACACAAGTAGCAGGAAGAGCAGGAAGAGAAAGATTAGAAGGAAGAGTAATCATTCAAACCTATAACCCAGATAGCTTGGCGATAGAACAAGCAAAAGAACAAAACTACGAGAACTTTTATCAAACCGAAATAGCACTAAGAAAACAGTTGAAATATCCACCATTTTGCGATATAATAGTAATTGGATTTAGTGGAAAAAACGAACAAGAAGTAATCAAACAAGCAAAAAAAGCACACGAATATTTGAAAAAAAGGATTATTTCAGAAAAAATAGGAATTCTATTATATAGTCCAGTGCCAGCACCAATCGACAAAATCAAAAATAAATATCGCTGGCGAATCCTAATCAAATGTCTATACAACAATCAAATAAATAACCTGCTACAAGACACAATAAAACAAAACGAAACAAAAAAAGACATAAGGCAAATGATAGAGATAAATCCCAATAATATGATGTAATATCTCTTTTGGAAACGTTCCCAAAGAGATACCAAAGGAGGAAAATATATGGCAATTCGTAATATTAGACAAGAAGGAGACGAAATATTAAAAAAGAAGTCAAGAGAAGTAGAAATAATTGATGATAAAATTAGAGAACTATTAGAAGATATGGTAGAAACAATGCATAAATATAATGGAGTGGGACTAGCAGCTGTTCAAGTTGGTATCTTAAAGAGAATGATTGTCATTGATTTATATGATGAAAAAGGACCAATGAAATTGGTAAATCCAGTAATTATAAAAGAAAAAGGAGAGCAAGAAGTAGAAGAAGGATGCTTAAGTTTTCCTAATAAATATGCCAAAATGGTAAGACCAAAAGAAGTAACAGTAGAAGCATTGGATGAAAATGGAAAAAAAGTAAAAATTCATGCAAAAGACTTATTAGCACAAGCATTATGTCATGAAATTGATCATTTAAATGGAATTACTTTTATGGAAAAAATGATACCAGGTACATTAGAATATGTAGAGCCAAAAGAAGACTAAATTTTAGGGACGGGTCTAAAAATTTAAATTACATGAAAAATTAGTAAGAAAGAGAATTTATAAGAAAGAGAATGGCTACTAAGAGGAAAGGAAGCAAAAATGAAAATTTTATTTATGGGAACTCCAGATTTTGCACAAGAATCATTACGATGTTTGTGTGAGTCAAAGCACAATATCATAGGAGTTGTAACAAATCCAGATAAACCAAAAGGAAGAGGCATGAAGATGGTAATGTCTCCAGTGAAAGAATATGCAATCGAAAAAGATATTCCAATTTATCAACCAGAGAAAGTAAGAAAAAACATAGAATTTATCGATACAATTCGAGAATTAAATCCAGATGTAATATGTGTGGTAGCATATGGAAAAATTTTACCAAAGGAAATATTAGAAATTCCAAGGTATGGTTGTATTAATGTACATGCTTCTTTACTTCCAAAGTATCGAGGAGCAGCTCCTATTCAATGGGCTGTATTAAATGGAGATAAAACAACAGGAGTTACTACAATGTACATGGACATTGGAATGGATACAGGAGATATGCTTTTAAAAGAAGAAACAGAAATTGGAGAAGAAGAGACAACAGGAGAACTTTGGAATAGGCTTTCCGAAATAGGAGGAAAACTACTAATTGAAACCTTAGAGAAAATAGAAGAAGGGACCATCGTTAGAACGAAACAAGGAGAAGACTTTACGATAGCACCAATGTTAGACAAAGAAATGGCTAAGATTAATTGGGAAGAAAAAACAGCAAAAGAAATTCATAATTTAGTAAGAGGATTAAATCCCATCATGGGAGCTTATACCTTTTTTAATGGGAAAAAGATAAAATTGTGGAAAGTAAAAATGAGAGAGGAAGAAGAATTGGTAGCACTATTTCCAGAGTTAGAAGATTATTTGTTTAAACTAAAGGATGTAGCAGAAGGTACCATTCTATTTGCGAATGATAAAAAAGGTTTATTTATTAAAGCAAAACAAGGCATCATAGAAGTAGAAGAAATTCAAGGAGAAAATGCAAAAAGAATGCCAGTGGGAGATTTTCTAAGAGGAAATGAAATACAGGCAGGAGAAATATTAGAGTAAAATAGTAAAAACAAAGCCGAGTGGAATTTCCACTCGGCTTTTAATAAAGATAAAAGAAAAATTATCCAATTTTCATGGTACGGCAACCTTGTATAGGACCAGCACACTCAAAATGCTGGGCTTCTACTGTAATGGGACCATAAGGAGCAAATTTTGTAAAATCGCCAAGAAAGATTTCCCTTGCCTTTAAGTCTCCAGAGCAGTTGTATCCTAATACATAAATATCTTCTTCTGCGGTCACATCGTCAGAATCATTGTTGCCAGTAATGAGATAGTTATGACAGATAACATTATAAGCATAGCAACAATCGCCTACTAGGATATCTCTATTGCAGATTACATGGCAAACATCCAGTTTAGAATGAATTATAATATTACCCCTGCAACAAATCCTAAGTGCTCGGCAGGTAAAGGAATCTGCCACAATATCACCGTTAATAATAACCGTGGGGGAGTTACCAGTTTCGGAAAGTCCTTTCAAAAATAACTTACCAGAAACACGAAGGCTTCCATTTGAAATTAATACTTTTCCATCAATGGTTAAATCTCCATCATATACATAGTCACCATTTTTTAAAACTAATTCTTTTAAAGTCCGTTGCATTTGCAATCCTCCTATTCAATAAAATGATAACATAAATTACGTAAACAATTATAACATGTTACAATAAAAAAAGCAATCAATTCTTAATTTTAGAGAATTTTTTTTTGAAAACTGTTGTAAAAAAGAAAAGATATTGGTATACTGTATAATACAAAAGACAAAGAACAAAAAGAGAAATTGAAGGAGGTTTTTGTTATGGAAAACGAAAATAATGAAGTAAAAGAAGAAATCGTAGAAAGTGGAGAAATCGCATTATCAAGTGATAATAACGAAATAAAAATAGCAGATGATGTTGTTGCTGTTATTGCTGGTGTTGCTGTATCAGAAGTACCAGGTGTAGCAGAAATGGCAGGAGGATTTGCTGGAGGAATTACAGAAGTATTAAGTGGAAAGAAAAACCTAGCAAAAGGAATTAAAGTAGAAGTTGGCGAAAAAGATACCAAAGTAGATGTTAACATTATTGTAGAATATGGAGTAAGAATTCCAGATGTTGCATTTGAAATTCAAAACAGAGTAAAAAAAGCAGTAGAAACCATGACAGGACTAAATGTAGTAGAAGTAAATGTACACGTACAAGGTGTTAATACAGACAGCAAGGAAGAAGCAGAAGAAAATAAAACAGAAGAATAAAAAAAGCAGGGTGTAATAGCAATCGCATTGCACCCTTTGCAAAAGAAAAAATGGAGGAAAAAACGATGAAATTGTTAGATAAAATTGGGTTACTTATTTTTTCAAATCTAATGCTAATTATCTCAATTATACTATGTTTATTAATCTTTGGATGGTTACCAGTAGATACCATGTATGACATTACTAAATTAGCCTTAAACGATCCTATTACCACCAATGTTGTATTAGCAATATCAATTATTTGTATTGTGCTTGCTATTAAATGTATTTTCTTTAGCTCTGATAAAAACGAAATCAATGGAGTAAAAGATGGTATTCTATTAAAAAATGCAGATGGTCAATTGGTGATTTCAAAAACAACCTTAGAAGAATTAGTTAATAATGTAGTAAAAGGATTTGATAGTGCACAAGAAGTAACTTCTAAAATTACATTAGATGAAGAGAAAAACTTAATTGTCTATGTTACTTTAAATGTAAAAGAAAATGCAGTAATCAAAGAATTATCCAATAACTTACAAACAAAAATAAAAACAGCTATCAAAAAGACATCCGATTTAGAAGTAAAAGAAGTAAACATTAGCATTAAAGAGTTACATACACAAGAAACGCAAGGGTTAGAACAATAAGAAAAAGAGGTGTAAATATGAACGAAATCAGAGATTTTTTTATGAAATATAGAGGTTCTATATTAGGTGCGCTGATTGCCATTCTTATCTTATGTACAGGTTTTTATCGACTAATTATAGGAATTATATTAGTAGGTATGGGAATTTATGTAGGAAATTATGTGCAAGCGAATAAAAATGAAGTGAAAGATAAATTAAAAAAATTCATTGACAAATTATAAAATTGTAACATAAAAGGGGAAAAAGATGAAACGAACACAAACAAGAGAACTAGCATTTAGACTAATTTATAGTAGTGAAGTTCAAAAAGAAATGGAAGAAGAGCAAGTAACGCTGTTTTTAGAGGAAAATGCAATACAAGAAAAGGAAGAAATAGACTATATTAATACCCTATACCAAGGGATTAAAGAAAACAAACCAGAAATTACGGCTCTTATTTCTACGAATTTAAAAGAAAAATGGACAATGGACAGGATTTCAAAAATTGATTTAGCAATCTTAGAAGTAGCAATCTTTGAATTAATTTATTCCAAATTGCCATACAAAGTAGCCATTAACGAGGCAGTAGAACTTGCCAAAAAATATGGAGACGACTCTTCCAAATCATTTGTAAATGGAATATTAGCAAGTATTGTAAAAGAACGAAAATTAGATGGAGTAGAGGAGTAAAAAATGACCTATCATCCAATTAGTGTTACAGAGCTTAACACATACCTAAAAGAAAAATTTAATGAGGATGAATATTTAAATAATGTATTAATAAAAGGAGAGATTTCAAATTTCAAGCATCATTACACGGGACATATGTATTTTACATTAAAAGATGAAAGCTCTCTTATTAAATGTGTCATGTTTAAAACTTATACACCGCATTTGAATTTTGTTCCCAAAGATGGAATGAAAGTAATGGTATTAGGCAGTGTATCTGTTTTTGAACGTGATGGTGTTTATCAAGTGTATGCCAAAGCATTAAAACAAGAAGGAATCGGAGACCTACATGCAGAGTATGAAAAACTGAAAGCAAAATTAGAGCAAGAGGGCTTATTTGACAAAGCACACAAAAAAGCAATCCCATTTATGCCAAAATGTATTGGGGTCTTAACTTCTAATACAGGAGCGGTTATTCGAGATATTATCAATGTATCCACAAGAAGAAATCCAAATGTGTATATTAAGTTATATCCTGTACCAGTACAAGGGCCAGGGGCTGGTGAAAAAATAGCAAAAGCAATTGAAAAGATGAACCAAGAACAATTGGCAGATGTGTTAATTATAGCAAGAGGAGGAGGGTCGTTAGAAGACTTATGGCCCTTTAATGAAGAGATTGTAGCAAGAGCAATTTATGCTTCTAACCTTCCTATTATATCTGCCGTAGGACATGAGACAGATTTTACCATAGCAGATTTTGTATCAGATTTAAGAGCACCAACCCCATCGGCAGCAGCAGAATTAGCAGTACCTAACATAGGGGAGTTACAGCTAAAACTAAAAGGATATGAGAATCGATTGAAGCATGCATTATATAAAAAAGTAGAAGTAATGAGATTACGATATGAAAAATGTATGGCTAGTAAAGCTTTTACGAATCCTCTACAGAAAATAAATGAAAATTATATGATACTAGACAAACAAATAAAACGTATAGAAAATAGTATCCTAACCAAAGTGAAAGAAAAGAAGACCTATATGATAGAATGGGTTACAAAACTAGATACCCTAAGTCCATTAAAAACATTAGCCAGAGGATATACACTAGCAAGTAAGGACGAAAAAATGATAAAAAGTGTAAAAGAATTAAAAACAGGAGATACTATAAATCTTCGTTTCACAGATGGACAAAAACAAGCAAAAGTCCTATAAAAGGAAACAAAGTAAGGAGGAAGAAGATGAAAAAATCAATTTATATTGGAGTTGGCGTACTAATTGTTATACTTCTAATTGTAATTGGCATTTTTGCATTCCAAAAAAATGAAACAGAGAAGAAAAATAGCATGCAAAATATGACAATTTTAAACGAGACACAGAATGAGCAAAAAGAAGAAACCAATACAGAGCAAAATGAAATAATGGAAAATGAAATTACCAATACAATCCAAAATGGAGAAGTAACAAGCAATGAAATAGCAGAGCCAGGGACATCGTCTGAAACATTAGAAGAAAGTCCAAAAACGGCAGAAGAGAAAGCAATAGAACTGGTAAAAAAAGACTGGAAAGAACAGAATAATGTACAGTTTTCTATCGATGGAATGGATGAAAATGGAAACTATATTGTAGCAGTAAGAAATAGCCAAACCACAGAAGCGTTAGCATTTTACCGAGTAAATTTGGGAAATCAAACATTTACGAAAAAAGAAATGAATTAAAAGGGGAAGACAATGAAAGAAAAGAAATTTGAAGAAGCAATGCAAGAATTAGAAACCATTGCAAATGACTTAGAAAAAGGAAATTTATCCTTAGAAGAATCCGTTTTAAAATTTGAAGAAGGAATTGCTTTGTCCAAACAATGCAATGATATCATAGAACAAGCAGAAAAGAGAATTACCATTTTACTACAAAAAGAAGATGGGCAAATGACAGAAGAAAATTTTAAAATAGAAGAATAAAACAGAAAGAAGAAAGAAAAGGGGGAACTATATAAATTTTAATGTTTATATAGGTAGAAAAAATGGAATTTTTTGCAGAATATAAATACTTAATTGTACCATTTACGGTATGGTTTTCCATACAACTATTTAAAGTAATATGGGATATTGTTACAACACATAAATTTAATTTTAAGCGTATTTTAGGAGCAGGTGGAATGCCAAGTTCTCATTCCGCAGTGGTAACTTCACTTGCTAGTATGATAGGAAAAAGCCAAGGGATTAATACACCTATCTTTGCATTAGCAGTAGTATTTGCTTCTGTTGTTATGTATGATGCAGCAGGAGTAAGAAGAGCAGCAGGAAAACAAGCAAAATTATTAAATAAACTAATTGAAACGCCAGGATTAACCAATTTGCAAGTTCAAGAGAAGCTAGTCGAAGTATTAGGACATACACCAACCCAAGTTATTGTAGGAGCAATTATAGGAATTACAGTTGGTTTATTGGCAGGTTAAAAAGACATTAAGAGAGGGTAAAAAATAAAAGAATTTTTATAGAATGGATATGAAAGTTTTAACAGAAGGGATGCTTGTTTACGACAAGGCATTCCATTTTTTATATGATAGGAATTTTTAGATTTCTTAGTTATTCGAACGTATATGAGTTATGGATAAGGCATTTCATAAATGTAGTGGCTATTCTAATTGCTCGATACTTCGGATTCATATCTTGAAAAATATTGTGCTATAAATATTCTTGTATATAAAGCCTTTATAAGTTATTACAATTTTATCATATTTTATGAAATGCCCCTGCATTTTTTGTAATTTTTCTTGTAAAAAATAGAAAGATAAGGTATAGTATAGGTAAATTAAAAAAGTAGGTGAAAGAATGGAAGATATTGAAATTGCAAGAAACACAAAATTAGAAAAAATAGAACAAATAGCAAAGGAATTAGGAATAAGAGAGGAAAATATAGAACCTTATGGAAAGTATAAAGCCAAGATATTATTAGAACAAAAGAAAGAGCAAAAAGAAGGAAAATTAATCTTAGTAACTGCCATCAATCCAACACCATTAGGAGAAGGAAAAACAACGATGGCAATAGGATTAGCGGATGGGTTGAGAAAAATCGGAAAAAAAGCAATGTTAGCCTTAAGAGAACCATCTTTAGGACCTGTGTTTGGGATAAAAGGAGGGGCGACTGGAGGAGGATATGCGCAAGTAGCACCAATGGAAGATATCAACCTACATTTTACAGGAGATTTACATGCGATTACCTCTGCCAATAATCTGTTATCTGCTATTATTGATAATCATATTTATCATGGAAATGAATTAGAGATAGAAAAGGTTACTTGGAAACGATGTGTAGATTTAAATGACAGGCAATTAAGAGTGGTAAACACAGGTTTATCGAAGGAAAAGAAGATAGAGCCAAGAGAAGACGGATTTGATATTACGGTTGCTTCTGAAGTAATGGCGATTTTCTGTCTAGCTTCTGATTTAAAAGATTTAAAAAGAAGATTAGGAAACATTGTCATTGGATTTAATAAAGAAGGAAAGCCTATTACAGCACATGATTTAAAAGCAGAGGGGGCTATGACAGTACTATTGAAAGATGCGTTTAACCCTAATTTGGTACAAACCTTAGAACACACCCCAGCTTTCATTCATGGTGGACCATTTGCGAATATTGCCCATGGATGCAATAGTATTGTAGCTACTAAATTAGCTTTAGGTTTAGCAGATTATACTGTAACAGAAGCAGGATTTGGAGCAGACTTAGGAGCGGAAAAATTCCTAAACATCAAGACAAGAATATTAGGAAAAGTACCAGATGCAGTGGTCATTGTTAGCACAATAAAAGCATTAAAATATCATGGAGGAATGTTAAAAGAAGAATTAGCAAAAGAAGACACAGAAGCGTTAGCAAGAGGAAGCGAAAATTTATTAAAACATATTGAAAACATAAAAGAGAGATTTGGATTACCTGTGGTAGTTGCAATTAATAAATTTAATCAAGATACAGAAGCAGAAATTAATCTGCTAAAAGAAATCTTAGAACAAAAACAAGTTTCGCTAAGTTTAGTAGAAGCTTGGGGAAAAGGTGGGCTAGGAGCTATCGATTTAGCAGAAAAAGTAGTAAAACTATGTGAAGAAAGTACTACTCACCCATTTCAATATACCTATTCATTAGAAGATACCCTCAAAGAAAAAATAGAAAAAGTAGCAAAAAACATCTATGGAGCAGAAGGGGTAGAATATGAAGAAAAAGCAGAAGAACAAATACAAAAAATAAAAGAATTAGGCTATGAAAAACTACCAATTTGTATTGCAAAAACACAATATTCTTTCTCAGATGATAGTAAAAACTTAGAATGCAAAGAACCATTCAAAATACATGTAAAAGAAGTCAAACTAAAAACAGGTGCAGAATTCATCGTAATTCTTACAGGAAAAGTGATGACCATGCCAGGACTACCAAAAGTACCAGCATCAGAACAAATTGATATTGATGAAAATGGAAATAGGATAGGAATATTTTAATTCCTATCCTATTTTTAGTAGTGCGACAGGCATGTCGTTTAACTAATCGGTGAAAGTCCGTAGTGGAGGTAT
>CASCUT010000033.1 GCA_949155365.1 uncultured Clostridia bacterium | reverse complement strand
AAAGCTGAGGCAGAAAACTTTCAAAGTTTTCCACCCCAACTATTGACATTCAGCCGTAATTGTTCGGAAAACATTAAATGAGGTATCGATAAGTGCTAACTAATTGTATTAAAATTTATTAAATTTATAATGAATTATTATTAAAAGTATTTAAAATTTATTATCTAAGTCCTAACATTATAAGCATAACAAGTGCCAAATCATTTGTAGTAACTTCTCCATCATCATCTAAATCCGCTACTGTCTTGTCAATTCCTTCTAATGACCTAATTTGAATTAAATGTAATTTAATTTGTGCTACGTCATTAGCAGTAATTTCACCATCTCCATCGGTATCCCCTTTCATTCTTGTAGGTGCTGGCTCTTCTTTTTTCATCCAATCAACCTTTGCTGTAGCTTTTCCTTCATTTCCTGCTCTATCTTGGAATTCAAATGTAAATTCTCCATTTTCAGTAAATGTATATTCTCTACTAGATCCATTATTTGTAATTGTAATTTCTTCACTTTCATTTACTAAAGTTACTACTATTTTTTCTGCATTTTCTCTTGTACTATATCTAATTTGTGCTGTTGGAACTATTTTATCAATCCAATCAACTTTTGCTGTATGACTTTTTACTTCTTTACTTGGATTTTCCTCCTCTTCTTCACTATCCATATATTCAAATGTAAACTCTCCATTTTTTTCAAAGGTATATGCGTCATTTCCATCATTATTCAGAATCTTAGCACTACCTTTTTTTCCATTTTCATCAATTATATTTGCTTTAATAGTAGCTATTACGTCCTGATTGGTCAACATGGTTGTACTATATGTTATATCACTTGCTAAAATTTTAGTATCATTATCAATATAATCTACTTTTATATTTTTGTATGCAATATTATTTGCTACATCAAGTAGTCTAAACTCATACTCTTCATTTTTTTCTAAGTAGAATTCTAATGGATTCGATCGAATATTTTCTAATTTTTTAAGTTCTTCTAATTCTTCACCTGTTAATGTGATACTATTACCTTCATTATCAAAAGCTAATCTGTCTGTAATTTCTCCATTTTCTAATGAGGTTATATAATATTTAACATTTTCTAATTTTCCTGTTGTATTGGTATATGTTATCTTTTTTGTAACTGCATTTTCGTCTAATTCAGCAATTTTATATACATTACCTTCATCATCTAAATAGGATATGCTTACTACTCTACCATCTTCAACTTCAACATAGTTTGTCTTTTTATTGTTTTTATCTAATAGATACACATCTTCACTAATATTATCTAAAATTGCAATTAATTTCTTATCATCACCTAACTTATAGGATACATCTGCTGTTGGAGCATCTTTATCAATCCAATCTACTCTTGCTGTTACTGTTCCCTTATTTCCTCTTTCATCTTCAAACTCAAATGTAAACTCTCCATTTTTAGTAAATACATAGGTATCTTTTCCATCATTATTTGTAATTGTTATTTTAGTACTTGGATTTACAAGTCTTGCTACTACTGGTTCATTTGTTTTTTCAGTAGTACTATATCCTATACTTGCTGTTGGTTCAGGATTTCTAGTTATATCTTCATAAAAGTTGAATGCTCTTGCACTAAACCAGTTTCCATTTGTCCTATCTGCAACTATTTTTACATATTGCACTTGTTTTGGCTCTGTTATATCAAAGCTTTGCGTATACTGTTTAGCTGTTTCATTTGTATTTGCTTGAGCAGGATAAGTGATACCTGTACGGCTAGTTAGAATTTCCCAATTTTCTCCATCCATACTTCCCCAAATAGTACCATCATTTATTCTTCCATTTCCACCACCTGCTGGTACAAATTCTACTGCTGATATATACATTGGTTTATCAAGTTTTACTGCTATATAACGTTCTGTATCTGTTCCATTCCATGCTGAGTGATATCTTGTATTATAGTTTGCATCAATTGCATTTTTTGCTGCCCCAGCATTATTTACAGCTTCTGTTGATACAGCATGTATACTTAAATGTGAAACAGGTATATATTTTCTTGTGTCTGGATCACTATTTTCTGTAAATGTATACGAACTTGTCGCATTACTTGCTAATCTTGTTCCTGTTGCACCTTGTCTTAATTGTACCGTTTTATTTCCTGTTAAGTCTGGTGATGCTTCACTATAGGATGTCCATGAATCATTTTCTGTATAACGCCATTGTGTACTTAAGTTGACTGCTATCATTCTATTTTCATTATCATTGTCATAAAGTGTGCTTGGTAATCCTTCTGATTCTTGTATATCTATTTTATATAGGTTTTCTTCATTGTAATTCACACCTATTATATGTACATATATATCATTTTCTGATGTTATGCTTGCTACTTGTTCTTTCGATAATTTTACTTCGTGTTTTCCTCCATTTTCTCCTGTAAATACTTCATTCCATGTATTTTTTCCATCTAAACTATAGTCCCAACGTACGGTGTTTCCATCAAATTTACTTCCTAATTTTATTTTTTCTGCATCTACTCCATCAAATGAGAAATCTGCTAATTTCGTATCAAGTGTTCCTAATAACGATGATGCCAATAACCTAGTTAAAGAAGGTTGTAATACTTCTGTCCCTTGATAATTTTTGCCTTCTGTTAATATACGTGTTTGTAATATTGTAAACTTGAATTTATATGCATCCGTAGTAAATTTAGGTTTCATTATTTCTGATAAATTATACATTGTAAATGGGAAACATTTAAGAGCTTCCATCATTTCTTTTGCCAAATTATAATATTCTTCTTCCGTCTTATCACTTGAAAGATATAATTTTATTAGTCCTGCCCAAGCATCTAAGTTAATTGACTGTACCTTTATCGCTTCTCTATATATTTGTTCTTGTTTTGCTTTATCCTCTTGGTACACATCCACTGTCATTAATAATTCTTCTGCTTTTACAAAATTTTGATAATCATTTAATGCTTCTTGAGCTAATGCAATATATGGTACATTGTAACCTTTTACATAACTTGTATCATTTCCCCAGCCAATAAGTAGTCTTTCCCCTTTTTCAGATTTTGTCCAACCAGATACATCATTATCGATTCCCCAGTATCCTTGTCCATTAGAATTTCTTGTGTAGTATATTATCGCAGCATGTCCTGGTTGTCCAATAACTGCTGATGGTATTGCATGAACACCACGAATACAATGACCTGTTTTTGATATTCCTCCACAAACTGCTCCTGTACCAAATTTATTTCTGAAATTCATCCATAATTTATATAATTTATAATCCGATGTACCACGTGTTATATCATAATCAAATAGTCCTTTATCACCAACAGCAAATAATTCATTAAAATATTCTACATTTTCTTCCGCATAGTAAACTGGATTAGCATAGTTTGGCCATACATAAGCTAGATATGAGTGTGGTGTTAAAAGTCCCCATACGTTATTCGGTGTTGCATCTATTTTCTGTTGTGTATACTCATTAAGCCATAATATTGACTCATCATCAATAGCAGTATTCATAACATAACGCATTTCTTCTATATTATATGTTTCAAACCAAGGTGTAATATTAGCATTGTCCGTTGCTTTAAATTTACCTTCATTATACATTTTTTTATAGATTGCATAACGCTCTATTGCATCTGATTGATTTTCTTTAGCACTTGGTTGCATCCATAATGCAACTTTTGCTGAGTGTGTTAAAGAAATGGTTATTGCCATTCTCTTATAAAGTTCACCTTTTGTTGGAAGCTGATTAGGATATCTTTTCATTAATATTTCTTTCCCTGTTTCAGATATCTCCTCTGTTTCATCAAAATCGCTTTTATACTCTTTTAGCAATCTTGTAAGTACATTCAATGAATTATAGTATCCTCCGGTAGGAGTTCCACCTAATATATAATAACGAAGATTTGTTACATCATTCATTAACCAATTTATGGTTTCTTGATTTTCTGGTGATTCTTCTGTAAATCTTTTTAAGCCATAATTACCTATACGGTTTAGAAATTCTCTTTGCAATACTAGTAATTCGTAATTAGGATCTGCTAAATCTTTATTTGCATACTCTTTTATTCTTTTATCATATACCGATATATCTAGAAATGAATTTTCTTCTTCTTTATATTCATCTGTAATAAGCATTGGATTTATAAATACTGCATGATCTGATGCATTAGATCCATTATCATATATTTGTATTCTTAAATATTTTGCTCCTGTTATATCTACTTTTTCAAATATAGCATTTTGTTTTGGAATGATTATTCTGTTAAGATCTGTTTCTTCATTTTGAAGTGTCCAATATTGACTACCAGACTCATAAAATGTGTCATTATCTGATGTATAAATCCATACCTTAACACCATTACCGCCTCCTGCTGTTTGGTTAATCCCAATATATGTTGTTAAATAGTGATATTTTTCACTATATTCACTTATATCATAATATATATTGGCATTTGCATGTGCAAAAAGTCCATAATCAAATGGATAATATGCTCCTTCCATCATAACAGAAAGTTTGTTTCCATTATAATCCTCGTTTATTTTTACAGAATCATAATACCCTACGTTAGACTTTTTTATTGGTAACTTTTCTGTATCTGTTAATCTTATATATTGCCCCTCATTAGGGTCTGTTTTCTCTTTTTCTTCCTCTCCGCTTGTAGCGTAACTTACTAATATTCCTGTTAATTCTTTTCCTATCTGTAAGCCTGCAAAGATATACTGCGAACATATTAAAAGTATTAATACAATAATAATTTTAGTTGAAAATTTTTTTCTTTTAAAATACTTCATAAAAAAACTCCTTTTCACTGATATCTATCACACTACTTATATTATAGCACGTTTTTATACTTATGTAAATATATGCTGATTCTTCCAAAAATAGCTAATTCAGCATTTCTATGATCTTTTTACCAATTTTCTCCTATGTATTCTTCTAATATATCTTGCATACAGGTAACACATTTGGCTCCTTGTTTGATTAATTCATTTGTGCCTTCTGCATTTTGGCTTGTGATATTTCCGTGGGATGGCAAAGATAGTTTTCCCTTGTTCTAGTGCAAAATCTACTGTTGTCATTGTACCACTTTTCTTTTTTGCTTCTATTACAATAACTCCAGAAGATAGTCCACTAATCATACGATTTCTAGCAGGGAAATGTAGTCTTTCTGGTTTTGTTCCTAATGGATATTCTGATACTAACGCTCCGTCTTTTTGTATAATTTCTTTTGCTAGTTTTTCATTTTCATAAGGATAAATAATATCAAGACCACTGCCTATTACTGCAATTGTTCTTCCTCCTGCTTGTAATGTTTCTTTATGAGAAATTCCATCAATTCCTCTTGCAAGCCCACTTATTGTAGTTATTTTTTGCCTTGCTAACCCTCTTGCAATCGCTGTTGCCATTTGCTTTCCATAACTTGAATTTTCTCTACAGCCAATCATGGCCAAACAAAATTCATTTAATATTTTTTTATTTCCTTTGACATATAAACTAATTGGCTTATCATATAATTGTTTTAATGTTTCTGGATATTCCTCATCAAAGATGGTAATTAGTTCTATTTTTTCTTTTTTCATTTTGTTTGCCATTTCTTCTAATCCTTCTTTATATGTATGGGATAAAATGTTCTGTGCAGTTTCTTCACCAATACCTTCTATTTGTAATAATTCTTCCCTATTACATTTCCAAATTTTGTTTGGATGATGATATTTTTCTAATAGTTTTTGTTTTCTAATACTTCCTAGGTTTTTAATTCTTGAAAACCATATCCAATATAATAAATCATTCATGTTCCTTCCTCCTTTTTTCCGTTCTTACTTAAGTTTCCTTTGCTTTTTGCTAATTCCTTTTTATAACTCATAATCTGTTTTATTACAAACAAAAAGAGCCTAATTTTCTAAATTAAGCCCTTTTCTTTTTATTTTTCTTCTAAGTTTTTTGTTGCAATTACAACATTATGCATTAACATTGCAATTGTCATTGGCCCAACGCCCCCCGGCACTGGTGTGATATAAGATACCTTTTTTTCAAGCTCTTCAAAATCAACATCTCCAACTAGACCTGTTTCTAATCGGTTAATTCCAACATCAATCACAACTGCATTTTCTTTTATCATGTCTTTGGTAACAAATTTTGGTTTTCCAATTGCAGAAATAACAATATCTGCATTTTTGGTAATTTCTCCTACATTTTTTGTTTTAGAATGGCATATTGTAACTGTTGCATCTGCATTTAATAAACATTGTGCTAATGGCTTTCCTACAATGTTGCTTCTTCCCAAAATAACGACATTAGCTCCCTTTAAGTCAATTTGATATTCTTGTAATAATTTCATTACTCCATGTGGTGTACAAGAAATAAAAGTTTGTCTACCTAATGCTAGTCTTCCTATATTAATTGGATGAAAACCATCTACATCTTTTCGAAAATCGATTGTTTCAAATGCAGTATCGATATCAAGTGGCTTTGGAATTGGACTTTGAAGTAAAATACCATGAATATCTTTTCTTTCATTTAATTCCTTGATTACCTTTAATAATTCTTCCATACTACTATTTTCGTCTAACAAAAATTCTTCATAAGCAATTCCCGCTTCGTTACAAGCTTTACTTTTATTTCTCACATATACTTTTGATGCAGGGTCTTCTCCTACCATAATAACTGCTAACTTAGGGAAAATTCCTTTTTCTTTCAACCTACTTACTTCTTCTTTTACTTGCTGTCTTATCTTTTTGGCAAGTGCTTTTCCATCCATAATAATTGCCATATTTTTACTCCTTCTGTTTTCTATTTTTTTCGTTTTTTATTATATCGTATGCTTTTTTGTTTTTCAATACTTTTTTCTTAACTTGTCCATATATAAAGGTAATCATCCAAATTTTATTTAAAATTTTACATTGAAATAATAGAAATATTTCATCCTAATTATTCTACGGTTTTGCTATGTATCACTTAGAAGATATTTTACCTTCTTCTAAGTGGACTTATTAGCATTTTGTTTTACAACAAATTAGCATAATAACTCGAATTAATATCAAAATTGCTAGTACTACTGCTAACGTAATAAAAGAACCTAGACCTAATAGAACAAGAATTCCAGTTAAAGCTCCTATGATAAGTCCTATTACAAAAGCAAATAGAATTGACAAAATGAATATGATAATATCAACACAACATTTTCTCTTTTTTTCTCCGCAACATTTTGTTTCTTCAAACATATTCTTTCACCTCCTAGTAACATCCTAAAAGAAATGCTACTAGTATATCTTATGCACGGATTCGACTTTTTTCTACTTTTTTTCTTCTTTTAATTTTATTTTTTCATTTAAGTTCATTTTTCCTGCTCTTGTAATCGCCTCATACCCATATTTTTCTTTAATTTTGTCTACTACAGAATCAATTTTTTTCTGTTTCTCATCTTCTTGATTTTCAAAAAGAGACAATTGTCTTTGCTCTTTTTCTACTAATTTGTCTACTCTTACTCCAATTAGACGAACAGGAACATTGGTATAAATCTCTTGTAACAATTTTTTTGCCATTTCTTGTATGATTTTAGTACTATCTGTTGGATAGTCTAATTTTCTTTGATGAGAATATACTTTAAACTCATTTGTTTTCATTTGTACATTTACCACATTTGCTAATAATTCATGTTTACGCAAACGATAAGTTACTTGCTCTACTAAGGCAATTAACACTTCTTCTAATTTTTCGATGTTGGCATAATCCGATGGAAGTGTAATGGAATTTCCAATTCCTTTTGGCTTTTCTTCTTCATAATGAACGGGAGATTCATCGATTCCATTGGCATATTCCCATATCATCTTGCCATATTTTCCAAACGCTTTGATGAGTTCTTTTTCTTCTCTTTTTGCTAAATCTCCAATTGTTTTAATTCCCATTTTTTGAAGTTTGGGCATACTTCTTTTTCCCACCATAAATAACTCACTTACTGGTAAGTTCCACATTTTGGTTTCCATTTCTTCTTGCCACAATGTATGTACTTTGTCTGGCTTTTCAAAATCGGATGCCATTTTAGCAAGTAATTTGTTTTCTGCCATTCCAATATTCACAGTAAACCCAAATTCTTCTTTGACTCTTCGATTAATCTCATAGGCAATCTCTTGGATGTTTCTTCCCTTTGGAATATATTCTGTCATGTCTAAGAAACACTCATCAATGGAAAATCGTTCTATTTTATCGGTATATTCTAGTAAAAGACGATATAAAGCATCGGAATATTGATAATAGGTACGAAAGTTTCCTTGAAACACTTGCAAATTAGGACATTTTTTACGTGCAAAGAAAATTGGTTCTCCTGTTTGGATTCCAAATTGCTTGGCTATGTTGCTTTTAGCAAGAACAACTCCTTTTCGTTGCTGTTCATCTCCTCCAATAATAGCTGGTATTGTTCTAATATCTACTGTTTCTCCTTGTTTTAGCCTTTCTACTGCAGACCAAGATAGAAAGGCATTATTCACATCTACATGTAATATTTGTTTTTTCATAAATAACACCTATGAGTATTATAAAACATTTGTTTTTATTTTGTCAATAGAAAACAGCTAATTTAATAAACAAATTTCGCTGTTTTCCTCTAATATTTTTCCACAAATTCTAATGCTGTTACTATTTCTAGTCTTTCTATTTTTACTTCTTTAAAGTCTTTATCTCCTGTTATTAAAATATCAATCTTTATCATAAATTATTTACATTTCTCTTAAATTGCTATAAAATAAGAGTATAATAAGAATAGGAGATTTTAAACGATGATAAACTATATTTCAAAAAGCGAAAAAGATACCATTCATTTTGCTAAACAATTTGCAAAAAATTTAAAAAAAGGCGATATTTTAGTATTAACTGGTGAACTTCGGATGTGGTAAAACGAAGTTTACACAAGGAATTTTGTCTTATTTTGGACTAGAAAATGAAATTTCTAGCCCTACTTTTACAATTGTAAATGAATATCACAAAGAGGATATTTCTATTTTTCATTTTGATGTATATCGTTTAGAAGATACCGATGAATTCTATGCCATGGGTGGAGAAGACTATTTTGAAAATGGTATCTGTATTATCGAATGGGGCGAACAAATTGAGGAGATTTTACCAAAAGGATATACAAAAATAACGTTTCATAAGTTAGAAGAACAAGAAGATGGTAGAGAATTAACCATTGAAAAAATGTTATAATTTCATAGATAAGAAGAGTTCACTATTTTTCAAGTATACTCTTCTTATTTTACTTTTATGTTTCACATTATGCCATAAAACATATCTAAAGAATAAAATGTAACCCCAACACATAATTCCTATTATTTTTTTGTGTTATATTTGTTGCAAAAGCAGAATAGATAAAGAATATATTTGTCACAAAAAATTAATCTATTTGTCACACATTTGTAAACTTTTCTTTTCCAAAAATGGTTTACAAATAAAATCACTTAAGATAGAATAAAGTCAGATTATTTTGAATGAAAAAGAGGTAATAACATTGAAAATTTTAAGTTTAGATACGTCTTCTAATATTTGTTCTGTTTGTATCTTAGAAGATACCAATGTAGTATTAGAAAAACACATAGAAGACGAAAAAACACATTCACAAAAATTAATGCCATTAATCGATGAAATCTTATCAGAAGCAAAACTTAACTTATCTGATTTTGACCTTTTCGTATGTTGCACAGGACCCGGTTCTTTTACTGGTGTTCGTATTGGTGTTTCTACTGTAAAAGCATTTCATGATGTAACTGATATTCCAATTGCTTCTGTTAGTTCCTTAGAAAGCTTAGCCTATAATACAATCCAAGACAATCCACCTTTCGTATGTAGTATTTTGGATGCAAAAAATGATAATGTTTATTATGGCATTTTTGAAAAGAAAGAGAATACTTTTGTACCACTAGAAGAATTAGGCGCTAAAAATATTAATGATATGATTTCTATTTTAGAAACCTACCACTCCTCTCCTATTTTATTTGTAGGAGATGGTGCTAAAAAATATTTTTCTCTACTCGCACAATCTTTTCAAAACGCTACTCTTGCTGAAGATAACCATCATAAGCAATCTTCCATTAGCATTGGAAAAGCAGGATTTTATCATTATAAAAGAGGAGATTTTTCTACTGATTCCAATGCAATCTCTCCCCTTTATTTAAGGAAATCTCAAGCTGAACGTGCTTTAGAAGGAGAAAAATAATGATTGATTTTACGAAAATAGAAGTGCATACCATGCAACTTTCTGACTTAGAAGAAATACAAGACTGTTTGCAAACTGATTTTGACGATTTTTGGACTTTTGAAATATTTAAAGGAGAACTTGTCAATACTACTTCTAGTTATTTAGTGTTACGCTACGAAGGTGAAATTGTTTGCTTTGGTGGTATCAAAATCATTTTAGATGAAGCAAATATTATGGATATTGTCACTAAAAAAAAGAAACGTAATCAGGGCTTTGCCAGAATTCTTCTAAACGAATTAATTACCATTGCCAAAGAAGAAAATTGTTCTACCATGACACTAGAAGTAAGAGAGCATAACTTACCTGCCATTCACCTATATGAGCAATTCGATTTTCAAGAAGTAGGCAGAAGAAAACATTATTATCGAAATGGTGATACCGCCATTTTAATGACATTACCATTTACCAATTTATAAAATAGAAAAGAAAAAGGAGAAACAAATGAAAAAGAAAAATGAATTATCTTATCAAGATTTAAAAGTAACTTGTCATCCAGAGGTTTTTAAATTTGAAGACACTTCTGAATTAGAAGGAATTAATACTGGTATTGGACAAGAACGTGGAATAAAAGCATTAGAATTTGGTATTAATGTGGATATTAAAGGATACAACTTATACCTCGAAGGACCTAGTGGAGTTGGAAAAACCATGTATGCCAAAAATTATTTATACAAAATTGCAAAGAAGAAAAAAGTACCAGCAGATTGGTGTTATATTTATAATTTTGCCAACCCAAATGAACCAATTGCAGTTTCTTTCCCTGCTGGACAAGGAAAGGAATTTCAGGATATTATGAATGCTTTTATTAAAGACATTCGTAAAGACATTAAAAGCACTTTTAATAATGATGATTTTGAAAAAGAAAAAACCTTAATTAGACAAGATTTTGAAGAAAAAAGAGCTTCTCTTTTAGATCAATTAAATCATGAATCTGAAAAACATGGCTTTCAAGTAAAATCTGCACAAAATGGAATTTATATGATGCCAATTATTGATGGAAAAACGATCGAAGAAGAAGAATTTGATAAATTAGATGACTCTATCAAAAAAGAATTTGAAGAGAAGTCTCCTATTGTACAACAACAAATCATGGAAGTAATTAGTCAAATCAAACAATTAGAGCGTGCTTCTGATAAGAGATTAGAAGAATGGCAGGCTAATATTGCTCTTCTTACTGTTAATTCTCATATCAATTACATTAAAAATAAATATAAACGAAATAAAAAAGTAAATCATTTCTTAAACGATGTAAAACAAGACATCCTTAAAAATATTGCTATCTTTACTGCCAAAGAGGAAGAAAAGCAAGCCTCCTCTACTAGTCCAAGACAAGAAATACCAAAACCTTGGCTTAACTATCGTGTTAACTTATTTGTAGATAATAGTCAATTAGAAGGTGCTCCTGTGATTATGGACTCTAACTATTCTTATCACAATATTTTTGGAAAATTAGAATACGAAAATTATTATGGTTCTTTAAAAACGGATTATACGATGTTAAAACCTGGTTTACTACAAATGGCAAATGGTGGTTATATCATTTTCCAAGCGAAAGACTTGCTATCCAATGGTATTTGCTATGAAGCATTAAAAAAGGCATTACGTATCAAAGAACTTTCCATTGAAAATGCAGTTGACCAACGTTCTTCTATGGTTATGATTTCCTTAAAACCAGAGCCTATTCCTTTAGATGTTAAAGTAATCATTGTTGGAAACGATGCCATTTATCAATCTTTACTTGCAACAGATAGCGATTTTCGAAAATTGTTTAAAGTAAAAGTAGAATTTGAAGAAAATGCACCTCTAACCAATGATAATATGATTAAACTAGCTCGCTTTGTCCATGGTTTCTGTGAACAAGAAGAGCTTCCTCATTTAAGTAAAGATGCCGTTGCTAAAATAGTAGAATATGCTTCTAAACTTTCTGGTAAACAAGAGACCCTATCTACTCGTTTCACTGATATTGCCCAAATAGTTGGTGAAGCTGCAACTTGGGCAAAAATGGATAAGAAGAAATTGGTTACTGCAGAATATATTGATATTGCGTTAAAAGAACGAATTGAAAGAGTCAAAAAATACGATGCGAAATATATGGAAATGATTGAAGAAAATACTTTGTTAATTGATACACAAGGTGCTAAAGTAGGCCAAATCAATGGTCTTACCGTTATGACAATTGGAGACTATACCTTTGGAAAACCTGTTAAAATTACAGCGAATACTTATATGGGACAAACTGGTGTTGTTAATATTGAACGAGAAGTTGAACTTTCTGGTTCCTCTCATTCAAAAGGTGTCCTTATTTTAACTGGTTATTTAGGGGAATTATTTGCACAAGATATTCCTTTAACCCTTACCGCTAGTGTTTGTTTTGAACAATTGTACAATGGCGTTGATGGTGATAGTGCCTCTAGTACAGAATTATATGCTATTTTATCTAGTCTATCTGGTATTCCCATTAATCAGGCAATTAGCGTTACTGGTTCCGTTAACCAAAAAGGTGAAATTCAGCCAATTGGTGGTGTAAATGATAAGATTGAAGGATTTTTCCAAGTATGCAAAACAAGAGGTTTAGATGGTTCTCATGGTGTTATGATTCCTCATCAAAATGTGCCTAACTTAAGCCTATCTACTGAAATTATCGATGCTGTAAAAAATAAACAATTCCATATCTATGCTATTTCTAATATTGAAGAAGGTATTGAAGTGTTAACTGGTGTTCCTGCTGGAAAACGAGATGCAAATGGAAAATTCCCTGCTGGATCCATTAACTATCTAGCTTACGAAAAATTAAAGAAATATGCTGAAATTAGTAAAAAGCAATAGAACACAAAAAAGGAACGCCCTACTAGGGCGTTCCTTTTTTTATGACTAAAATTTCTAGTTTGTCATGTGAATTTCAACAGGTTTATTTGCTTCTTCGGAAGCTTTAAATTCCGGAATTCGCTCGAAACCTCTGCTGTTTGCAATAATCGAAGTTGGTAATTCTTCTACCATATTGTTATACTGCATTACCACTTCGTTATAATTTCTTCTTGCAATATTAACTGCCTGTTCGAGTCCAGAATATTCATCCATCAAGCCTTTAAACATGTCCATGCTTGCAATATCCGGATATTTTTCCTCAAAGCGAGTAATGGCCGTCTTAAACATAGCATCTGCTTCCAGCATCTTTGCCGTATCTCCAATGGAGAAAGCATTATTGTAATACTTTCTTGCTTCTGTAACAGAAGCAATGATATCTTTTTCCTGCTGTGCTGATGCCATTACAATTTCTACAAGATTGGGAACTTTCTCGAACCGCGTCTGAAGCTCTGTCTGAACATCCGACTCATACCGTTTGGCTAAATTCCGCATCTTTGTTAATTTGTTTGCCGTATTCATGTAATACATTCCAGCCAACAAAATGCCACAGATAACACTAATGATGATAATCAACTGCGTTTTTCTCATATCTTTGCCCTCCATTTGCTTTGCCTTTTTCCGTTATCCTAAAACTTGCCTCCTGCTCCATGTCCGCTACTGTGTCCTCCAAAACCACTATGGCTTCCACCAAAACTGCTATGGCTAGAAGATGACATCATTCTGCGACGCCTTTCCTCTTCTTCCCGTCTACGACGGCGTTCCTCTTCCTCTCTTCTGCGACGACGCTCTTCTTCTTCATATTCATCCTGAAGTCTCTTTGCCTTTCTTCGTCTCTCCTCTAACAATCTAATATCCGCAGTTACATACTTCTTCTGCTCGTTTGTTAAATTCTCGTAAGCACGGCATGCATCCTTTAGCTGAGAAAGAGAATGTCTTGTCACTGTACAAGCAAGTGCTGTCAGTATCACCTTCTGAACTTCTTCTGCTTTGGCTTTGTTCTTGCGAATTCTTTCTTCTTCCTCAAATTTCCTTTGAAGCTTTACGCTTTCTTCGAAGAGATCTCTTACCTTTTTCACAAGATTGGCAGGAACATATTTCTGCTGTTCTGATGACAAGCTTTCAAAAGCGTCACAAGCACTTTCAAATTGATACCGGTTTTGCCGTGTACACTCCAACTGTAATACATTACTAATGTTTTTTTCTACCTCGAGAGCTCGCTTTTTATCCGCTTCTTCTTTCTCTTTTGCCAAAATAGCGTCTACCTTTTCTTCCAAATCCGGATATGCCATAATGGCTCTCTCATTTCTGTGTTTCAGCATATTTAATTTGCTCTCTGTAGACTTCAAATCACCAGTAAGAGAAGAAATCTTTTTGTTTCTCTCAGTAATTGCCATATCTGCTTTCTGCTTCTCATTTTCCAGCTGTGCTCGAAGGTTTTCTATTGTCTGGTTTTTCTTCTTAACCAAATCAGAGTTTTCAATTCTCTCCCTTTCTTCCTTCGCTTTCCTTTCCTTCCTCTTTTCCAAATAAGCATTAACTCCAAAAAAGGAAAGTACCCCACCTGCTATAACAGCAATAACAGCAAATATTTTTCCAACCGCGCTCTCTCTGGAAATATCCTCTAGATCTGTAACTTTTACTGCTACCTCACCCTCGGTACTTTTTACTTTACCTGTAATATGCTTAATGGTAGCTTTCTGCATTTCGTAAAGGCCTTTTCCAAATTGATCTTTCTGGAAGTAAGGAATTCCTACATCTCTTATCTCCCCTGCTTTTCTGTCACTCAGGTATTTGGTCATGTTATCGCCAAGCCGTATCTGAATATCTCTTGTTTCAACCGATAACAGGATAAGCACTCCCATATTGTTTTTTCCAATCCCGTATTCATTATACATATCTACGGTATACTCTGCCGGATTGGCATCACCAACTGTTTGCACTGTTGTTACCACAACCTGAATTCCATCACTTTCCTCTGCCAAAGCTTCGGCTGTTTCTTGCATTTCTTTCTCGGATTCCTCATCAATAATGTCTGCAAAATCGTTCACATAGAACTGGGTGGTAGCACTTGGAATTTCAGTTCCTACTGCTAGTACCGTAATTGGGCAAAGCATAAGAATGCTTAAACAAACCGCCAAAAACATGCACAAACTTCTTTTTTTACTCATAAAAGTTCCTCCTTTAAAATGTTTAGCGGAGGTACTATATACCTCCACTAGTTTTGTTTACCTAGCAAGGTATATTTTAGTTACATGCATTTTCTATTATACCATAAGTTTCCATAACTTTCAATTGTTTCCCCTAATTTTTTTCCTTTGCATTGAATGACATCATTATTTCCATTCAAATTAAAATTTCAAGATACTAATCATACTATATAATAATAGTTTTATCATGCAGTTTACCATCAAAATATAATTCGTTGCTGGAATTCCTAGTTTATTAATTCTGTCATATTCCTCTGTTATCCTTTCTACCTCTTCTTTTGTACAAACAGGATTTTTTTGTATGTATTCCAACATATAATCTTTCGCTAAATATTGGGCTTTTATCATTGCATCTGTTTCCAGATAAGACCTTACAACATAATACAGAAAGCTTAAAATACATAAGATTACTAGTTGCAATTTTATCTCTTTAAAGACTCCTAAAATTGTTAGTATCATACTTATTAAGAAATAGAGAAAATAAACATTCGAATACACAAAATTAAACAATAATAATCTTTTGCTTTGGACAGAATGTAAGCACTCATGTGCAATGGTTTGAATCCTAGTATAACTTTCTTTTATATTCGCAATAAAAATAGTATCTGAAATAACAAGATACAAACTTGTCTTATTTTCCTTATCTTCATTCTCTTTTATTTTTACCTTTCTATTATCCAACCTTTCTAAAATCGCTTCACAAATTTCTTTATTCTCTGGAAACCTAGAAGTAATTTCATCTAATTTTGCATTTTTGCCTGCCTTCTTCATTTCCTTTATTTGAATATCAAAAATATAAAATCCTATCAGCATAATTACCATAATTCCAATTATAAAAACAATATATTCCATTTTTCTTTCCTCCTTTAAATTTTAAATTTTTAGGCCCGTCCCTAAAATTCACTAAAATTCATAAAAGGTCGTAAACGATATTTCTATCATTTACGACCTTTTTCGACATTATAGTACATCTTGTACAGATTCTGCTATAATCTTATTTACATCAGCAAGCATCACATTAAATTTCACTTCCAAATCAAAATACTGTTTAATCTCTTTATTTTGAATTAGAATAGTATACATCTCTTGCAATTTTTTATTTTTCTCTTCTTCCACTTGTTTTCCTTGCATCGCCAATACTTGTACTTCATAACGCATTTTTTCAAATTCATCTACCTTTTGCTTTAGTTCTTGCATCGAATCTAATTTTTGTTTTGCTTCTTTATATTTTACATATTCTTCAGAAGCTCTTATCTCTCTAGCTAATCGATTAGCAGTATCATATACATTCATACTCTCTTCCTCCATTGTTCATTGGGGACGTTTCCTTTTGGGTAATCTGTCCCTTTTGGCCATTTTTTTCTATTCTATCTCTTCTAGCTCTCTTATCCACTGTTCATTGTTTGTCCATTGGGGACGCTTTTAGATAATCTGTCCATTAGGGACAGATTACCCAAAAGGAAACGTTTCCAATAGACAAACAAATGGACAATGGACACCTTACGCATAGGCGTGTTTCTTTTTGAAGGCTAGTAGGTTTGTGATTTCGGTGTCGTTATTTTTTGCTTTTTTTGCTTTTTCGGCATTTTCTTGGGCAATTTGGTTTGCTTGTCGTTCTGCCATGGTTTGACAGATTGCTTTTTGGTAAGCAAAGTGGGTGTCTTGTGCTATTTTGTTCCAATTGTATAGTTCTTTTACTTTGGCTTTTGCATTTTTAGCTACTGTTGTGGCTAATTGGTGGTCATATAGTAAGTGTAGGATGGAGTCGGCAATGGAGTTTGCATTTCCTGCATAGGATTTCATTCCCGTTACACCATGTTCTATGATTTCGTTTAGTCCTCCTACATCCGATACTACGGTTGGAACTCCTGCTAGCATTGCTTCTAGCGCTACTATTCCGAATGGCTCGTAAGTACTTGGAAATACTGCAATGTCTGCACATTTATACATTTTTTGTACTTCTTTTGCATTTAGGTATCCTGTAAAGTATACTTTGTGTCCTATTCCCATTGCTTCTGCTTGCGCTTTTAGTTCGTCTAACATGCCACCTTTTCCTGCAATGATTAATTTGCTATCATGATAGTTTTCTAATATTTTTGGCATTGCAGAAATTAAATGATTAATTCCTTTTTCATAGACAAGTCTTCCCATATATAGAATAATTTTTTCATTGTCTGATGCATATTTTCTTCTAAATTCATAGTCTCGGTCAATTCCATTAAAGTTTGTGATATTGATTCCATTTGGGATAACATTGATTTTGTCAAATGGAAGTCCGAATAATCCTTGGATGTGTCCTTTCATAAAATTACTATTGACAATTACTTCTGTTGCTTCGTAAGTAAGCATCCATTCTGTATCGTTAATGTAACGTTGTGTATCGTCATGTATTCCACTATTTCTTCCTGCTTCTGTTGCATGAATGGTTGCTACCATTGGAATATCATATGCATGTTTTAAGGTTTTAGCACTACTTGCTACTAACCAATCATGTGCATGAATAACATCAAATTTTCCTTCTTTTCCTATGATTTCTGAGGCTTTTGCTACCATATTAAAGTTTAACTGCATAATCCAGTCAATGAAATTATTTGGTCTTATCATATAGTTATCGACACGATATACCTTTACTCCCTTATCATTTTCAAAATATGGAGTATCACCATCTCGGTAGGTAACAACGGTTACATCATGTCCATCTTTAATTAGACGTTTTGATAAGTCGTGCACTACTCTTGCAATTCCTCCTACAATTCTTGGTGGGTACTCCCAGGTTAGCATTAATATTTTCATCGCTTTTATTTTAAGCCCCTTTCTTCTTTTAAATTTTCTTTTGTTTTTATCTTTTCTCTATTCTATACAAGTTTTTGACAATTGTAAACATTTTTTGATAAAATATTTTACTTTTTTATTCTATATTTTTGATTTTTCTATTGAATTTATTTTTGTTTTGATATAGTATATAAAAGAAGAAAAATTGTGATTTTACTAAGGAGGAAAAAATGCCAAGAAAAGCAAAAGAAAAAATAGAAGAAGTAACAGAAAAAATTGATAATATAGAACTTAACAGTAAAAAATCGGTAACTAAAAACTCGAATTCTTCTAATAAGAAAAAGGTTTCTAAAAAGGAAACAGAAAATTCAAAAATAGAAAAAACTTCTTCTAGTAAAAGCACAGCTAACTCGACGAAGAAAAAAACGAATACTACAAAAGCTAGTACTTCGAAAACAACTACTAAAAAAAGTAGTTCAAAAGCTAGTACTTCGAAAGTGGAAAAAACGAAAACTGCCAAGAAAGCAACTACTAAGAAATCCTCTACTAGTACAACTCGAAAACGTAAATCAACAGCAAAGAAAAAAGTAGAAGTATTAGAGTATTATGATTTGCCATATCGTTATAATCAAACTGTTGTAAAAATTTTGGCTCAAACACCAACAACCTTATTTGTTTATTGGGATATTTCTGACGAAGATAAAAATCAATATATAAAGCAATATGGTGAGTATTTCTTCCACAATACCAAACCAGTTTTAATTGTTTATAATAAAACAAAACATTATCATTTTGAAGTGGATATTAATGATTTTGCTAATAGTTGGTATTTAAGTATTTCAGATAGTAAATGTGATTATCAAATTGAATTAGGTAGACGCCCTATTAATGAATATGTACAACTTTCTAACAATTATATGTATATTACGGCTTCTAATTGTATTGAATCACCAAATGACCATATCTTATTTGACGAATTATCACATTTTGTCTATTTTAGAAATGTAAAAACAAATCAAACTACACAAAAAAGTATTGCAAACTTAAGTTTTCTTAGTAAAATTGGTAAAGTTCATTCTATTCAAGAATTTTATCAAGCACTATATCCAGAAGAATCTATTCATTTTAATCAACTTGATTTAAAAAATCCTTCTTCTGGCAATCCATCTTCTAGCTTTCAATAAGAAACTTATGTTATTAATAGAAATTGTGAACTTTTCCCTTTCGTTCTATGATTAGTTCACAATTATTTTTTTACAAAGGAGAACTTTATTATGATTAAACCAAAAGGTTATGTAAGTTTTGTACTACATGCACACTTACCCTTTATTCATCACCCAGAAAGTGAAAACTATTTAGAAGAACAATGGTTATTTGAAGCCATCTCGGAAACTTATCTTCCCCTTCTTATAAACT
>CASCUT010000032.1 GCA_949155365.1 uncultured Clostridia bacterium | reverse complement strand
TTTCAGCATTTGCGATAGCTGATTTTAATAATTTTTCTATTATTTCAGACGCTGCTTTTGGTGTAAATTTTACGATTGCTAATGCTTCATCTACACTTTTTCCACGAATTAAATCGATTACGATTTTTACTTTTCTGCTTGAAATTCTAGCATATTTAAGGGTTGCTGCTGCTTCTGGAATAATAACTTCTTGCATTTCTTCTTTTTCCACGTTATTCTCCTCCTTGTTTGATTGGATGTTGGAGGTTGGAAGTTGAATCATATGGTATTTTCTTGGAAATGTTACCTTATATTTCTAACTTCTAACTTCTAACTTCTATTTTTATTTTTTAGTTGTTTTCTCTCCTGCATGACCTTTGAAAGTTCTTGTTGGAGCGAATTCTCCTAATTTATGACCTATCATTTCTTCTGTAATATAAACAGGTACGTGTTTTCTACCATCGTGAACAGCGATTGTGTGTCCTACCATTTGAGGGTAGATAGTAGAAGCTCTTGACCATGTTTTTAACACTTCTTTAGCTCCTGTTTCATTCATTGCTTCCACTCTTTTTAATAATTCTGGAGCAACATATGGAGTCTTTTTGCTTGATCTTGACATTTTTTATTTGCCTCCTTTTTCAGATTTTTATAAGGATGTTAATCTTCTTTTCCTTTTATCTAGAATAATTAACCTTTTCATTTTTAGGAAATCAACTTTTGGGTAAGAAAGCTAGCTTCCTTTCATTCAGTTGACAAAGTTATCCGTAACTGTTTTTTGTTCAAACGGTTAACTCTATTTTCTTCTCTTAACAATCATTTTATTTGATTTTTTATTTTTCTTTCTAGTCTTGTATCCTAGAGCTGGTTTACCCCAAGGTGTCATTGGACCTGCGTGTCCTACTGGAGCTCTACCTTCACCACCACCATGAGGGTGATCTACTGGGTTCATAACAGAACCTCTAACAGTTGGACGAATACCCATATGTCTTGTTCTTCCTGCTTTTCCTATTTTTACGTTTTCATGGTCTGTATTTCCTACTGTTCCAATAGTTGCTCTACATTTTGTTAATACTAATCTCATTTCTCCAGATGGAAGTCTTACGTGAGCATATTTTCCTTCTTTTGCCATTAATTGAGCATCTTGACCTGCTGCTCTTACCATTTTTCCACCTTGACCTGGATTTAATTCGATGTTATGAATCATAGTTCCTACTGGAATGGATTCGATTGGCATACAGTTACCTGGTTTAATATCTACTTTTTGTCCAGATACTACTTTGTCACCATCTGTTAATCCTACTGGTGCTAAGATGTATGAAATAGTTCCATCTTCGTATTTGATTAATGCGATGTTAGCACTTCTGTTTGGATCGTATTCGATACCTACTACAGTTGCTACCATATCATCTTTGTTTCTTTTAAAATCAATAATTCTGTATTTTTGTCTGTTTCCTCCACCTTGATGACGAACTGTAATTCTACCATAAGAGTTTCTTCCTGCTTTTTCTTTTTTCTTTGCTAGTAAAGATTTCTCAGGTGTTTTCTTTGTGATTTCGTCAAATGTTGAAACTGTCATGTTTCTTAGTGATGGAGTAGTTGGTCTAAAATGTTTCATTGCCATTTTATTTTTCTCTCCTTTTTATTTTATTTAGTAGATTTTTTCCTGCTCTACTTACAGATATTCTTTGTTTTCCGAGTTATTTCTCGATACTTCTTATCTTTTTTCGTCCCAATTTTTTACTTTTCCTATTCTGCGGATAGGAGATTCGGGATCAATTTTTATTCCTTCTGATATCTCTTCCTTTTTATACCATTCAGAATTTCAGTCTTTGAAGACTCCTTGATTTGGTATTTTATATAGATTTATCGTGGTATAATCCACCATATTCCTATGCTCCCATAAATTCATCAATTGAATCTTTGTATTTTTTTGTCATTTTAGTAGCTTTTCCACCTTTTGCAAGATATGTTTTTTCTTCTGGATTAGTATCAATGGTTACAATTGCTTTTTTCCAGTCAGATGTTTTTCCTTCATATCTTCCCACTCTTTTTGTTTTTCCTTTTACTGTCATTGTGTTAACGTTTACTACTTTTACTTCAAATAGTTTTTCTACTGCGTTTGCAATATCAACCTTTGTTGCTTTTTTATTTACTTCAAATGTGTATTTTCCGCTTTGCATTTCATCATTACTTTTTTCTGTTATAACAGGTGCAATAATAATATCTTCTGGTCTCATTATGCATACACCTCCTCTAATTTTTTAACAGTGTCTAGAGTAACTACTAAGTTTTTGTATTTCAATAAATCATATACGTTAATGGTATTTACTAATGTAGTTTTAACTCCTTCAATGTTTCTTGCAGATTTTTGAACATTTTCGTTCTTTTCTGGTAATAACATTAATGTTTTACCTTCTACTTTTAAGTTGTTTAATACTTTCACCATTTCTTTGGTTTTAATTTCTTTCATTTCTAATGAATCAACTACTACTAATTCATTTTCTAATACTTTTGAGCTAAGCATTGATTTGATTGCCAATCTCTTTTCTTTCTTATTTACTGTGTAGTAGTATGAACGTGGTTTTGGTCCTAAGGCAATACCACCTTTAATCCATTGTGGTGCTCTAATAGAACCTTGTCTTGCTCTACCTGTTCCTTTTTGTCTCCATGGTTTTCTTCCACCACCACGAACTTCAGATCTTGTTTTTGTACTTTGTGTACCTTGTCTTTGATTTGCTAAAAAGTTTACTAATACGCTATGTACTACTGCTTCATTTGGTTCAATTCCAAAAACAGCTTCGTTTAATTCGATTTCTTTTACTTTCTTTCCTTCTATACTATATACGTCTACTTTAGGCATCTAAATTCTCCTCCCTTCTTATGCTTTTACACTTGTTTTTATTTTTAAGATAGCACCTTTTACTCCTGGTACACTACCTTTTACTAAAATTACATTTTTGTCCATGTCTACTCTTACAACATCTAGATTTTGAATCGTAATGGTTTGAACTCCCATATGTCCTGGTAATTTCTTACCTTTAAATACTCTACCTGGAGTTGAAGTTGGTCCCATTGAACCTGGTCTTCTGTGGTACATAGAACCATGTCCCATTGGTCCTCTACTTTGTCCATGACGTTTGATAACACCCTGGAATCCTTTTCCTTTTGATGTTCCTTGTACGTCGATTTTATCTCCTGCTACAAAAGTATCTGCTTTTACTTCATCTCCTACTTTGTAACTTTCGATTTCATCTACTCTAAATTCTCTTAAATGTTTTTTTGGAGTAAGACTTGCTTTTGCATAATGTCCTTTTACTGGTCTATTTACTTTGTTTTCTTTTACTTCTCCAAATCCTAATTGGATCGCATCGTATCCATCTGTTTCTACTGTTTTTACTTGAGCTACTACACATGGTCCAGCTTCAATAACAGTAACTGGAACAACTTTTCCTGTTTCATCAAAAATTTGAGTCATTCCAATTTTCTTTCCAATGA
This sequence comes from uncultured Clostridia bacterium, assembly GCA_949155365.1. Lineage (GTDB taxonomy): Bacteria > Bacillota > Clostridia > TANB77 > CAG-508 > UMGS1663. Next base: position 16,117 of record CASCUT010000032.1, on the reverse strand, counting down.
TTGCTTTTCTCATTTTTAAATTTCCTCCTAACTATTGGCTAATGATTTTTCTTCTCACTAGCTTGGTTTTGTTGTTTGTTTACTTTCTTTATTTATACTCGGGTAGTAAGTAAGTTCGAGTTTGCTTTTTTAGTTCCTTTTTCTAAGGATCACAACCTCCCTTTGGTCGGTTGTATAAGTTATAAGTAACCTTTTGACCTTCCGTTGGTCGGTCGAAAGCTAACTTATAACTTAATTTCGATATCAACACCAGCTGGTAAATCAATTTTCATTAAACTATCAACTGTTTTTTGTGTTGGATAAAGAATATCAATTAATCTTTTATGTGTTCTCATTTCAAATTGTTCTCTTGAATCTTTATGTTTGTGTGGAGAACGTAAGATTGTAACGATTTCTTTTTGTGTTGGTAATGGAATAGGTCCTGAAACTTTTGATCCTGTTCTTTTAGCAGTTTCTACTATTTGTTCAGCAGACTTTTCTAATAGTTGAGCATCATAAGCTTTTAATCTGATTCTCATTTTCTCACTTCCTACTTTGTTTGATGTTGCCATTTTCAATTTCCCTCCTTAAAAATTAAAATTATAAAATTGTTGGCTGGAAGTTTTAAACGCACCCTGGTGTTTCTTTTATTCCCAATATAAAACCCAATGATTGCATGAAAAATCTTGGGATAAGTGCTTTTATTTTCAATAAAACTTACCGCCTGGTCTAAGCCATGACATACTCCATAGAAGTTCCCTCCATCCTTACGGCTTGTAAAGATGTAGCCACATTCTACTTCATCGCTTTGTTTACATGCCTATTTAGTATACTACGGATTTCCGTAAAAGTCAATGGATTTTTTGCTTTTTTATCAAATTCATCTCATTTTTCCCCACCAAGACATTTTTAGGAAGATTTTTGGGACGAGATTTTTGGGACGTACAAAAAAATCCACATTTTCTTTTCAGATCATAAATCATAACCAAAAACAGATAATTATCACTTTATTATTCTTTATAAAATTCCCAAAACCCTATAGACAAAATCTCCGTCCCCATGTCTTTATTCTATGACTATATTTTTAATCACTGAAGTCTGTGTGCACCAACTACCTAGTTTAATTTTCAATGTACTATGACCTGCAATATCGATTGATATATTATTCACATTCTTTGTGGTAGTCGTATATTTTTGTATATTATCTAAATAGATGGTAAAAGCTACTCTAGAATCATTCATCGTTGCTAATGATATACTATCTATTGAAATTTTTTTGTAACCTGAAATTGGTAATGTTATTTCAACAAATGCATCTGCTGAACCTGTAGCAATATTTCCATATGCCCTTAATTCTGGAATGCAGTAGGAAGTAGTCCCAACATAACTTCCTTCCACTTTTTCACCATTCACCCATGCAAATTTCCCCTCCTTTATATCCTCTGCTTTTGCTGTTGCATCTTTTGTTACTTCTTTTACTATTCCTTTTATTTTTTCTCCAAATGTTAATGTATCTGCCATATAATCTGGTTTTATCCCTCCTGCTTCCTCTATATAGTCTGCTATTGCTTTCTTAAAATCATTCAATTTTTCTATTTCTCCTCCTACCTCCACATCATTTTCTTCTATCTGTATGTATAATTCATTTAACTTTCTTTGTTCTTCTATTTGTGCATATTCTATATTTTCCTTTGCTCTTTTTGCTGTAGTTATAATTCCTTCTGTTCCTAATACCAAGTTTATGCTTACTCCTGCTAAGATTATTAAAACGATAATCATTACTACTAATGCTACTAATGTAATCCCTTTTTCTTTCATTTTTCTTTTACCTCTCTTTCTTTATTTTCTATTTTATCTTCCTACTATTTCTTTTGCAATATCATAATTATTTTTTGTCACACAATTATCAACATAATCTATAGAAATTTTTGGTGCGGAGACTTTTGGAGACTTTTGGGACGTACAAAAAAATCTACATTTTCTTTTTAGACCATCAATCATAACCAAAAAACAGATAGTTATCGCTTTTCTATTTTTTTTTAAAGGCTCAAACCCTATAGACAAAATCTCCGTCCCCATCTCTTTCCTTTTCTTTCCCTCTTGTCTGCCCTTGTGTATCACTGTTTTTTATGGTATAATGTAAAAAATTTTAACACATAAAAAGAAAGGTTTTACTATGAACTTACATGATTTAGAAAAATTAGAATACAACAAAATATTGGAAAGACTTGCTCTATTTTGTCATACCTATATTGGTAAAGATTTTGCAATAAATTTAAAACCTAGTTTTATTCAAGAAGAGGTAGAAAAATATCTAGAAGAAACTACGGAAGCAACTTATTTAATGGTAAGAAAAGGGGCTATTCCTATTATTGAAATTGCTGATATTTCAATGAGTCTAAAAAAGTTAGAAAGTAATCTTGCTTTGTCTCCTATTTATTTGTTAGAGATTGCTACTATTTTTAAGCTTGCCAGAGAATTGAAACACTATTTTTATCAAGATGAAAACTTTGACTTAAGTGACTTTACTTTGTTAGACCCTTTATTTTCTGATTTATATACTAACTTAGAAATAGAAAAAATGATTTTTTCTACTGTCTTAGATGAAAATACCATTGCTGATAGTGCTTCTTCTAAACTATCTTCCCTTCGTAAGAATCGAAAAAAATTAGAGTTAGAAATAAAAGAGACTTTATCTCGTATCTTGCATTCCCCTAGCTATTCAAAGGCTATCATGGAACCAATTGTAACGATTCGAAATGATCGATATGTTATTCCTATTAAGGAAGAATTTCGTTCTACTATAAAAGGTTTTATCCATGATATGTCTGCTAGTGGCTCCACTGTTTTTATTGAACCAATGCAGGTTTTTGAATTAAATAATAAAATACAGGCATTGAAAGTAGAAGAAAATACGGAAATTGAACGCATTTTGCAAGAGATTTCTAATAAAGTTGCCACTTATTATTCCGAATTAGAAAGAGACGTTTTTTTGATTGGTCAATTCGATTTTATTTTTGCTAAAGCTTCTCTTGCAAAAGATATGATGGCTATTTGTCCTAGCTTAAATAAAGATAAAATCATTGATTTTAAACAAGCACGTCATCCTTTCATTGAGAAAGAGAAAGTCGTTCCCATCGATATTAAAATAGGAGAAACTTATTCTTCTTTAATTATTACAGGTCCTAATACAGGCGGAAAGACTGTTGCCCTAAAAACAACAGGTCTACTTACTTTGATGGTTTGTAGTGGCTTATTCATTCCTGTGAAGGAAGGAAGTAGTATTTATATTTTTGATTCCGTATTTGCAGATATTGGTGATGAGCAAAGTATTCAAGAATCCCTAAGTACTTTTTCTGCTCATATGACAAATATTATTTCCATTATTCAACATGCTACTTCTAATAGTCTTATTTTGATTGATGAATTAGGTTCTGGAACTGACCCTATAGAAGGTGCTAATCTTGCCATTAGTATTTTAGAATATTTTCATCAATTAGGTGCTACCACTTTAACTACTACTCATTATACAGAAATCAAAAACTATGCATTAGTTACTGATGGCTTTGAAAATGCAAGCTCTGCCTTCGATTTAGAGAACCTAAAACCAACTTATCAACTATTGATTGGTATTCCCGGCAAAAGTAATGCTTTTGCCATTAGCCAAAAACTAGGACTTTCTGACTCTATTTTAAATCGTGCCAAGAGTCTTTTAAAAGAGGACGATATTAGTATCGAGGAATTACTTAAAAATATTTATGATGACAAGATTATGATTGAAAATGAAAAAGAAGAGATAAGAAAGAACAAAAATCAAATTGAACAATTGCGAAAGAGTTTAGAGCAAGAAAAAAATTCTCAAGTTGAAAATAAAAAGAATGTGGTAGAAAAATCAAAAGCTGAAGCTAAACGCATCCTTCTTTCCGCAAAAGAAGAAGCCAATGATACCATTAAGCATTTAGACTCTTTATATCGTGATTTAAAAGAATTAGAAGAAATGGATTTAGAAAATTGGTCTGATAATGAAATTGCCACTTTTGTAAAGAAGCATTTTCAAAAAGGAAACTTAAAAAAAGCAAATACACTTCGCCAGCAACTGAATTCTTCTTTAGAACAATTCACTCTTTCTAAACAAAATGTGGAAAGTCAAAGTGAAAATTGGAAAAAAGAAGATTTAGCAATTGGCATGCAAATAAAATTATCACGTTTTCCAGAAATCGCTACCATTACCTCTTTATCTGGAAAACCAAATCAATTGCAAGTTCAAATAGCAAATGCTAAATTATCTGTTAAACTAACTGATATTCAAGAAATTATAGAAAAGAAGCAGAAAAAGGCTTCTCCTGTTTTTCATACTCCTTCTAGTAGTTCCTTTAAATCAAAAGAAGTAACTCCTGAAATTAACGTTCTTGGTCAAACCATTGAAGAAGCTTGTTTTATCCTTGACAAATATTTGGATGACTGTTATCTTGCCAAACTAACTCCTATTCGTATTGTGCACGGAAAAGGAACTGGCAAATTAAGAGAAGGAATTCATACTTTTCTTCGTAGACATCCTCATGTAAAAAACTTCCGCCTTGGTACTTTCGGTGAAGGAGAAATGGGAGTTACGGTAGTAGAATTAAAATAAAAAAGAAAGACCCTACTAAAGTAGGATCTTTCTTTTTATTTTAATTCTATTTTAATATCTCTTGGTTCTTTTAGTTCCATTTTTTTATAACTTACACCACATTCATCAAACAACTTTCGAGAAGCAACATTGTTTTCCGAATTAGCATATTTATCAGACAAATAAATCACTTCTTTAATACCAGATTGAATAATAATTTTTGCACATTCATTACAAGGAAATAAATCTACATATATTTTAGAATTTTCCAAGTCTTTTTTACTTCCCCTATAATTTAAAACTGCATTCATTTCTCCATGACATACATATGGATATTTTGTATCTAAATTTTCGCCCTTTCTTCCCCAAGGAAAACGTTCATCTGAAAATCCATTTGGCGCACCATTATAACCAATGGATAAAATTCGATTATCCTTACTTACAATGCATGCTCCTACTTGCGTAGATGGATCCTTACTTCTCATACTAGATAATTTTGCAACAGCCATAAAATATTCATCCCAACTAATATAATCTTTTCTTTTTTGATTTGTTTCCATACTTTTCTTCCTTTCTTCTATTTATATGTGAAAAGGAGGCAGAATGACTCTAACATCTCTCTACCTTCTTTTGTTTTATTGTCCCAAATTATAATATTTCATTAAATAATTGTAATAGTTAAATGGTTCCATTGTTTCTGGCTCGCCATAATCTACGCCATGCGTTTCTACATGAATACTTGTTATTACTGGTCTATTAAGTGGCATATCTGCTGTCAAGTCTCCTCCATTTTCATCCTTTGGTGCTTCCTGTCCTTCTGCTAGTTCTGAACTTCTATAAGTTACTTCTAGATTTGCTATTTTATCTACTACTTCCATTCCCTCTATTACTTTACCAAAACCAGTATAAAGTCCATTTAGATAAGTAGTATCTGCATGCATAATAAAGAATTGAGAACCTGCTGAGTTATAGCTCTCCTCTGTTAAAGTGCTACTAATGCTACTATAATCAGAACGAGCCATTGCAATTACGCCTTTTTCCATTTTTATTTTATTTTTGGTAAAATTATTGGCTAACATCTCACCTTTAATAGCATATGGATTGGTATCTCCATTTCCTTTTAAATCATCTAAAGTAGGAGTTCCTGTTCCATTTCCATTTTTGTCTCCTCCTTGAATCATAAATCCTGGAATTGTTCTATGAAATGTTAATCCATTGTAAAAACCTCTATTAGCTAATGCAATAAAATTTGTTACCGTATTTGGTGCTTGGTCTGGATACAATTCCATTTTAATTGTTCCATAATCTTGTATTTCAATCGTAGCAATTGGATTTTCTACTTTTCTTGTTACTTTTTGAAAAACTCCATAAGCTACATATCCTATTCCTGCTATTATTAACAAAATAGCAATTATCATAATTATCTTAATAATTAATCCTTTTTTCATACTTTTCTCCTACTTTCTTTACAATATTAAATTATCAAACACAAATTGTTCTTGCATTCTCCTTAACGATTGTTTAATCGTCCTTGCCCTTACTTCTCCAATTCCTTCTACATCATCTAAATCTGGAATATCTGCTGCTAAAATATGTTGGAATGATTTAAAGGATTTTACCAAATTATCTACAATATTCGTTGGCATTCTTGGTATTTTATTCAGTACTCGGTAGCCTCTTGTGTATACTGCTACTTCATCATAATTATCAAAATCCTCATAACCAAGTAAACGTGCTATAATCTGTGGTTTCATTAAATCTTCATGATTTAAGCTTTCAATTTCTTTTAATACCTTTTCTAAATTCTTTCTCTTTCCTGGTGCAGTATAATCTTTAATAATTAGCAATTCTTCTTTTTCCATGCCACCAACTAACTCTTCTAATTGCATCTCTAGTAATCGGCCTTCTGCACCTAGTTCGTAAATTGACTTTTGTACTTCATCCACCATTTTCATTACCATTTCCGCTCTTTGAATTGCCGTAATCACATTTTCCAAAGTAACAATATCATTAAACTCATACTCATTTAACAAGCTAAGTTTACTATCAAAAACCTTCTTATATTTTTCAACTGTTTGAAGTGCCTGATTCGCTTTGCTAATAACCTTGGCTGTATCTTCCAATACATAACGAGAATATCCTTTAAATACCGTAATAATATTTCTTCTTTGAGAAATACTAATCACGATTTCACCAGTCTGTTTTGCTGTACGCTCCGCTGTTCTATGTCTCGTTCCTGTCTCTGCAGTAGGAATTGTAGAAGATGGTATCAATTGTGTATTCGCATACAAAATCTTTTTAAAATCAGAACTTAAAATAATCGCTCCATCCATTTTCGCCAATTCATATAAACGGGATGGCGTATAATCTACTTCTAGTCGAAATCCACCATCTACAATATCTAAAACCTCTTTACTATCTCCAATTACAATTAAAGCACCTGTTTTAGCCTTCAAAATATTTTCCAATCCATCACGGATAGGAGTCCCTGGTGCTATCAGTCTTAACACCTCTGCAATTGCCTCATCCCTATATGTAGCCACTTTCTCCACTCCTTCTGTGTCTCATGTCTCTTTTGGAACGTTTCCTAAAGAGACATTTGCTTCTTTTTTTCAGTTTTTATGCTTATTTCAAGCTTTTGTTATTATTTTTAATGCTTCTGTCACATTTCTAACGCCTATTATATCTAATTTATAATTATCTTTCAATAGTTTTTTGTTATTTTCTGGAATAATACATTTTTTAAACCCTAATTTCTCCGCTTCTTTTAATCTTTTTTCTATTAAGTTTACAGCTCTTACTTCTCCTGTCAAGCCAACTTCGCCAATCGCTACTACATCTTTTGGTATACTGATATTTTTGAAACTAGAAGCAACAGCAAGGATAATCCCCAAGTCTATTGCTGGTTCTGAAATACGAATTCCACTTACCACATTCAAATACACATCTTGTGACGCCAAATTCAAATTCGCTCTTTTCTCCAAAACAGCCATTAAAACTGTCAATCGATTATAATCAATTCCATTTGCCGTTCTTCTTGGCAGTCCAAATGCAGTAGGAGCCGTTAATGCTTGTAGTTCAATCAAAAGTGGTCTTGTCCCTTCCATACTAGCTACAATAATGCTTCCGAGAAGGATTGTCTTCTCTTTCTGAAATCAAGATAGAAGAAGGATTACTAATTTCCATCATCCCTTCACTTTGCATTTCAAACATTCCCACTTCATTAGTAGAGCCAAAACGATTTTTTACTCCTCTTAAAATACGATAAGAAAAATAACGCTCTCCCTCTAAATATAGAACAGTATCTACCATATGTTCCAACACTCTTGGTCCTGCAATATTACCTTCTTTGGTAACATGCCCAATAATAATCGTCGTAATATTTTGCTGTTTGCATATCTTCATTACTCTAGCTGTAATCTCTCGAACCTGACTTACCGTTCCTGCTGCCGACGTAATTTCATCACTATACATCGTTTGAATAGAGTCAATAATCACAAGCTTAGGCTGTACTTCTTGAATTGCCTCTGCAATCAAATCAATATCTGTCTCTCCCAAAAACAAAATATCTTCATTTTGAATTTTCAAACGATCTGCACGAATCTTAATTTGTTCTGCCGACTCTTCCCCAGAGACATACAAAACCTTCCCTTCACCCTTCATCTTATCACAAATCTGAAGAATCAAAGTAGACTTTCCAATCCCAGGTTCTCCCCCTAGTAACACCAAAGAGCCCTTCACCATGCCACCGCCAAGAACTCTATCTAGTTCCAAAACACCAGTTGAAATTCGACTAGCTTCTTTTCCTTCCACACTATTTAACACCGTTGGCTTACTACTTTTCGTCTTCTTATCCGAAAGAAAAGCCCCATCCTTATCCTTCACCAACTTTTCCTCATAAAAACTATTCCACTCATTACAAGCAGGGCACTTACCAAGCCACTTCGCCGACTCATACCCACAACCATTACACACAAATATTGTTTTAGCCTTCGCCATTTTCTCTCCTTCCCAATTAGGGACAGTCCCCAATTGTCCCATTTTCCCAATTGGGGACTGTCCCTAATTGGGAAAATTATTGTTCTTTTTTATATTTGCTAATACTTTTCGATTAATTCCTGTTACTCTTGATAATTGGTTAATCGATATATATGGTATCTTAGTTACTTCTTTTAATAATTCTGCTATTATCCTGTTATTATATTGTTGTATCTTTTGGATATTATCTATCTCCAATCTTTTTGTTAATGCTTCTACTAATTGCTCATCTGTTAATTTGGTTTGCAACTCATATTCTATGCTATCTGAAAACTTATTTTCTTCATTTTGTTTATGATACTCTTCAAATTTCTTTAATGCTATTTTTCTATCACTCTCTAACATCTCCAAAAACATGGTAATATCTACTATTGACTGCTCTTTTTGAACATATTCATGATAACTACTCCATTGATACTCTTCTGTTTTACACAGGAACGCTTTTTCTGGATTTTTATGAATATATTTAATGGTATTTTTTAAATAATCTTCATCCTCTATAGCTTTATTAAAATATCTGTCTTGAAATAAATGTCCAACTCTTTCGTATTTTTTGTTGAAATAGCTAACATATCTTGTTTGCAAACTATTCATAATAAGTGATAGATTACACTCCCTGTCATAAATTAACATATGCACATGATTTGGCATTATCACATATGCATACAATTCATAAGCATATTTTTCCTTTGTATTCTTTATTTCCTTAAGCATTTTTTCTTTATCTTGTTTATCTAAGAATATCATTTGTTTGTTAACACCACGCATTATAACATGGTTTATTCTTTTGTTTCCAAATTTTCTTGTACATCGGGGCATCTTTTTTCCTCTTTTCTTCTTAGTATTTTATACCGATATAGTTATATCGATAAAGCCCCCCTTTTTGTATATCACATTTTTCTTAATAATGCTATATCTACTTGAAAAAATTTACAATTTCTTCACATTATGTTTATCAATCTATCAAAAAAAGAATAGAGCACTTCACATTGTTCGCACTACTCTTTTTTTACTCTAAATCATATCTTATCATTTTTTATAATTTATTTTTTAGTCGATTCATAACTTTGTTTAATTAATTCCTTTACCATATTTTCATCTACTTTTTCACTCAAAATAATCGTATTCCAATGCTCTTTATTCATATGGTAAGCAGGAATAATGTAAGAATAAGTATTCCTTAATAAATCGGAATATTCTGGATTTGTTTTTACATTAAGATACAATTGTCCCTTTACCCTCATAATTAGTGCAAACCATTTATTATTTTCTTTATGCTTCATAGTAACAGAAAATCTATCATCTGGAAATGGATAATCTTCATAGACATTCGATAGCGTTAAACAATATTTTATAACTTCTCCTTTTTCCATTTTCTTACTCACATCCTATAACATTCTTCTCTTATTCCCACATTCCCCTGTCCCAAATTGGCCAAATGGGACAATTGGGGACTGTCCCTAATTGTTAGTCTTTTATAATTTCGACGATTTGCTTTTCTAATTCTTTGATTCTTTCATTTAATTTTTCGATGTCTTCATCTTTTGCGTCTTCAATTAGCATTTCTTCTCGTACGATTGTTGACATATCTTCTAATTCTTCTTTTAATGTTTGAATACGTCCTAGTACTTCTAAGCGGATATATTTTCTTTCACGTTCTTTGCTTCCTTTGATTCTTCCTAGTCTTTCTACTTCTTCGTTTAGTTCATATTCTTCCCCATATTCTGGTATGATAACTGGTATTTCTGTCGTTCCTTGGATTTTTTGTTTTAACACAATTTGTCCTTCTGGCTCTCCATGAACTAAGAAGATGGTTTTTGGCTTTCTTATGAAAGAATAAATAAAGTTTAATAGCCACTCTTGGTCCGCATGTCCAGAGTATCCTTCTATGTATTCGATTCTAGCATTTACTGCTATTTCTTCTCCAAATATTTTTACTGTTTTTGCTCCATCTACTATTTTTTGTCCTAATGTTCCTGGTGCTTGGTATCCTACAAATAAAATCGTACTATTGGGATTCCATAGATTATGTTTTAAGTGATGTTTGATTCTTCCTACTTCACACATTCCACTTGCAGAAATGATAATCGAAGATTCATTTTTTTCATTTAAAGCTTTTGATTCTTCTGCTGTTTGAGTAAATTGTAATCCAGCAAACTCTAATGGATTATCCCCATTTTGGATTAACTCTTGTGTTTCATCATCAAATAAGTCCATATTTTGTCTAAATATTTCAGTTGCAGAAATGGCAAGTGGACTATCGACATACACTGGTACTTTCATTATCGTCTCATATTTTTTTCTAAATTCCTCATCTTTTATCGTATCTTTTAATTCATTTAGTTCATATAAAATTTCTTGTGTTCTTCCTACTGCAAACGATGGAATAACAACGGTTCCCCCTTTATCAAGAGTCTCTGATACTATATTTAAAAACATCTCTGCTTTTTCTTCATTTTTATTGTGTAATCTTCCACCATAAGTAGATTCCATAACTACATAGTCCGCATCTTCAATCATCGTTGGAGAAGATAAAAGTGGAATATCGTTATTTCCTAAGTCTCCTGTAAATACTGTTTTCATTATTTTGCCATTTTCTTCTGCCCAAACTTCAATAATACTAGAACCTAACATATGACCCGCATCATTAAATCTTACATGAATATGTTCATCAATATCAATAATTTCATCGTATTTGACTGGTACAAATACTTCTAACGATTTCAAAGCTTCTTCCGCTGTATACAAAGGTGGTTCTGGGTCAAGCCCTTTGCGTATCCTTTTCCTGTTCTTCCATTCAATTTCCATTTCTTGAATATGTCCACTATCTGGTAGCATAATTGAGCACAAATCACAAGTTGCTTTTGTTGCATAGATTTTACTTCGGAATCCATCTTTATATAATTTTGGAATTCTTCCAGAATGATCAATATGTGCATGGGTTAATAGCATAAAATCAATCTCATTTACATCAAAGGCAAATGATGCTGAATTTTCCCATTCATCTTGTGCTCTTCCTTGGTACATTCCACAATCTACTAAAAATTTCTTACCAGATGCTTCTACTAAAAAGTTAGACCCCGTAACCGTTTTCGTTGCTCCTAAAAACGTAATTTTCATATTCATCTTTCCTTTCTTGCTTTCTTTTTCTAATCCTTTATCAAAAACTCCTATCTTTTTTCCATTTTCCAAAAGAAATAAAACTGTTGCACTGTTTAAGTTTTTCCCTTCAATGTCTCTTTCGGAAACGTCCCCAAAGAGACACTATTCCCATAGTTTTATTTTTTTGTTTAGTTTGACTTGTAGTTCTACTTTTTCTGTGATTTGTAGTTCTTCTGTTTCTTCTTTTATGTTGGTATCATATATTTCTATTTTTAAGATACCTTTGTGGTATTTTAAGAGATAGATTGTATTGTTTAAGTTTATGATTTTACTTTGGAATTGGTTCTGTAGTATTTTTTTGTTTAGTGTTTTTTCTTTGCTGAAAGTTGTTAGTACTTTTTCTTTGCATGCTGTTTGTATTATTTGTTTTTCTGCTTGCTCTATGCTTGTTTCTATTTGTTCTATTTCTTTTATGCTTGTTTCTTGATATGGTAGTTGTTCATAGTATCTTAGTTCATATATTATACTTCCGAATTTGTGCTTTTGTTTCTGCTTTTTCTATTTTTTGTAAGAAACATTCTAAAAATTGACGTTGTAAGTTTTCTACTAGTTTATTTTCGTTTGTTCTTTTTCCTTTTTGAACCCCTATTTCTTCATAGAATTCTTTTTTTTGTTCTAATTCTTTTTTGGTTTTTACAAATTCTTTCGGCTCCATTTGTTTGTTATTTTCTTTTATTTCTTTTAAGTGCTTTTCTCTTTGTTTTTCTAACATGATTCGTAAATGACTAACACTAAAAATTTTCTTTTTATTTGGTAGTTTGCTATTTCTTGTTTCGTATTCTTCTTTTAACAGTTTTTCATCATTTAGTAAGGTATCTATTTGTTTTATTTGCTTTGTTATTTGCTTTTTTGCTTTTGATAGGTTTTCTAAGTATGTTTTGTTGTCTTGCATTTCTTCTAGCTTTTGCCCTATTTCTTTTTGCCTTTCTAGTATGATTTCTTTTTGCTTTTTGCTTTCATTACTTCCAATGGCTAATGCTGTTTTTATAAATTGTATTAAAAATTTTTCTGCTTTTTCTTTTCCATATTTTTCAATTAGTATTTCTTGTGCTTTTTGTAAATAATCAATTTTGTTTTCTTCTTGCATTTCTTCTTTTGTCATTCCAAAATTTTCATTATATTTGCTTCTTAATATTTCATTGTTTGGTAAGTCAATTTCGTCTTCGTTTTGTTTTTCTTCTCCTGTTATCCATGTTTGTAAAAAAGAGTTTCCTAGTAAGATTAATAAGTTTTGATATAGTATATTGATATTTTTATTTTCTATTTGACTGGTGGTAATATCCCAAGACCAACCATTAAAATCGCGAATGACTTCTACTAAGTTCATTCTTTGCCCTTTTTGCAAAATTGTTTCTAAACTTGTAGAAAATAAGTGATAGTCTTCTTCTATTGGTATTTCTTTTTGATTTAGTGTGATAATGGCTTCTAGTAGCATTCTCTCGTTTGGATATACTATTATTTTACCATTTTCTTTTTCCACAATATAATTTGTTTGGCTTTCTTCTAGTATTTTACTTTCTTCGGATAATGGTCTAATTAATTTGATTTCTTTGCATTCTTCTTTGATAATTTGTACAATTTTCTTTAAAAAATATTTTTTACTTATTACATTTACTTTTACTGTTTCATAATCTTCATAGCCATTTTCAATCTTATATAACATGCTAAGCAGAAGGTTTTTCACATCTTCTGAAAAAGCCTTCTGCTCTAATATATTTTCTAATATGTTATTATAATCTTTTAAATTTATTTTCGAAAAAATATCTTCTTTTGACATTTGTGCATCCTCTCTCTAATATTCTTCATTTGTATTATTCATGGCACTTATTTTTTTAATTGCTTCTACTGTTTTTTCAATGTTGTTTTCTTTCTTTTCTGTTACTGGCGTAGGTGCTGTTGCCATTTTTAATTCTGCTAGACGCTCTTTTGTCATTAATACTTCTCTTGGTTTACTTCCTTGATAGCCAGAGATAACTCCTCTTTCTTCCATTTGGTCAATAATTCTTCCTGCTCTTGCATATCCTACTTTAAACCTTCTTTGGATAAAGGAAGTCGACGCTTGTCCTGTTTCTACTACTACATCAATGGCGTCCATTAAGAATGGATCTGTGTCATCATCATCTTCTGCTTGTTCTGCCATCTCTCGGTCTGTTTTATTTGCATTTTCGATGCTTTCTATAATATCTGGATTATAATTTGCTTGCCCATTTGCTTTTAAGAAGTTGACAATTTTTTCTACTTCTCCATCGGATATAAATGCTCCCTGAATTCTAGTTGGTTTTGGTGCTCCTGCTGGATAAAATAGCATATCTCCTTTTCCTAGTAGTTTTTCTGCTCCTACCATATCTAAGATGGTTCTAGAGTCTACTTGGGAGGATACGGCAAAGGCAATTCTAGATGGAATATTCGCTTTGATTAATCCTGTGATTACATCTACAGATGGTCTTTGGGTCGCAATTACTAGGTGCATTCCTGCTGCTCTTGCTTTTTGTGCTAAACGACAAATGGCATCTTCTACATCTTTTTTGGCTACCATCATTAAGTCTGCAAGCTCGTCAATGATAATAACAATGTGTGGTAATTTTCCAATACCGTCTGCTTTTTCTACTGCTTCATTATATCCTTTTAAATCTCTTACTCCTTTTTGGGCAAAAGTTGCATATCGATTTTCCATTTCTTGTACTGCCCATGCTAATGCTCCTGCTGCTTTTCTTGGATCTGTTACAACGGGAATTAATAAATGTGGTATTTCATTGTATACCGATAATTCTACTACTTTTGGATCTACCATCACTAGCTTTACTTCACTTGGTTTTGCTTTATAAATAATACTGGATATTAAGGTATTAATACACACACTCTTTCCGGAACCAGTGGCTCCTGCTATCATAACGTGTGGCATTTTCGCAATATCTGCCACCACGGCTTGTCCTGCTACGTCTTTTCCTAAAGCAAATGCTAATTTTGATTTATGACTTTCAAATTCATTACTATCAATAATATCTCTTAAATGAACTACTTCATTTTCTGCATTTGGTACTTCAATTCCTACTGCATGTTTTCCTGGAATTGGTGCTTCAATACGAATGGTCTCTGCTGCTAGGTTAAGGGCAATATCATCTGCTAGGTTCGCAATTTTACTAACACGTACTCCCTCTGCTGGTCTTAATTCATATCTAGTAATTGCTGGTCCTACTGATACATTTTCTACTTTCGCAGAAACCCCAAAACTATATAACGTTTTTTGTAACTTTGATGCAGTATCGGTTACTGCTCTTTTTCCACCTTTTAATGCTACTTTACTTCCTTCACTTAACATTTCAATTGGTGGAAATTCATAATTTTCTGCTTCCTCTTCTACTGTCATTGTATGTTCTAAATTTAATACTTCTTTTACTTTTTCTTCTTTGATTTCGACTTCTTGTTTGAATAAATTTCCTAATTCATTTGGAGATGTAACTGGCTCTTGCACTTGCTCCATGCCAAGTGCATTCAAGTCATCTTTTCCATGATTATATTTCTTTAATTTTGGCGTTTTTGTTTCTTCTTCTAAGCCACTTAAATTAATGCTTAGCTGATTTTCATCGATTTCCATTGCATGTCTTCTTGCTTCTTCTTTTTCTCGACTTCTGCGTTCTCTTAGTGTTTCTCTTTTTGGTCTTATTTCCTCTATTGTTTTTGCTACTGACACTTTACGATTTTGTTTTCTCTCTTCTTCACGAACGGCTTTCTTTTCTTCTCTTCGGTCTACAAAATAATCTACGATGTGATATATAATTTCAGTTGGTTTAATCGAAAACATGAATATGAAAATGATAATAGCAATTCCAATGGATAATACAATTGTTCCTAATGTTCCTAAGAAGTTAATTAATGGAATGGCAAGAACCGTTCCTATAACTCCTCCTCCAATGTCTCTTTCTCCTAAATAGTATGCTTGCTCTGTTGCCTCTTTCATGTCTTTGGTAATACTAATATTCCCCGCTGAGATTTGAAATACACTTAGCATAATGGCAATACAGATTAGAAAAATAACATATTGTATTAACTTTGTTACAAGATAATCTTTTTTGTCATAAGCTAAATAAATGGCAATTGCAAAACTGCCAATGGGAATAATATATTTGATTACTCCCATAATGCCTCCTAAAGCGGGACTTAAATGTTCTCCTAAAAAACCTGATTTTGTATAAATGAAAACCGCAAGTAATACACTGATTAATAGCATACTAACAACTGCTACATCAATACTTACTTTTGGCTGTTTTTTTCTTCCTCTTTTGGCCATTTTCAACATCCTTCCTTTGTATGCCTTTATAAGAAAAATAC
>CASCUT010000031.1 GCA_949155365.1 uncultured Clostridia bacterium | reverse complement strand
CCCAGTAATTATATGTTTTCCATAGGGAGTGTTTGCTTCCAGCTCTTTGATTTTCCTCTATCTTAATTCCCACTTCTTTTCGTTTTTGTTCTTCTTTCTTTCTCTTGTATAACTCATACTTGTCTAATCTTTCTTCTTCTTTTTCTTCTATAAAGTCTTGCTCTGTTCGTTCTTCTTTATTGTAATCAATGACATTATGTATGTTATTTTTATAAACTCCTTCTGAATACTCTTTGATATCTTTATCTTGGAAGCTTTCTTCTAGTAAGTATCGTTCTAGCATTTCTCTATCACGTTTTTGCAGTCTTTCGATTGAAGCATCTAAATATTTGTATTTCCATATGATATGTCTATCATAACTAGAATAGCGAGAAGATGCTAAATCTTCATAATCATATTCTACATGAAATTTTAAGTTTTCAATGGAAATTGTTAAATTAGTCCATATTCTTTCTTCTGCTCTTTCAAATTCTACTTTTAATAATTTAATGGTTTGATATAACTTATCTACTAGTTCCATATAAGCACTCTCATCTACATTAAACTTGTTTGGAACCTCATATACATTTACAGGATTTTTCTTTAGCAATCCTTTTGGAAAATAATAGAAAAACATTTCTCCTGTTTCTAAGTGATTTCTATTTTCACTCATGGAAGCATATAAATAAATTCTATCCCATTTTTCTGGAATTAGATTAAACAGTTGATTTTGAATTTTGGAATATAATGTTCTTAATTTTGCTGTATTAAGCATACTTTTCCCCTTATTCTAATCTATTTTTGTTTTATTATATTACTGATAATTAAAAATTTCAATATTAATTTCTTTTTTTATTGACAATTTTATGTAAATATGATGAAATCTATTTATTGTTAATTGTTTTGAATAGGAACGGAGAATTACAATGCCGACTAAAATTCGGAATTTTGTAATTGGTAGATGTACTTTCTACCTCAAAAGACAAACTGGTGTGGCGCACACTAATGGAGGTATCTAATAGATACCTCCATTTTCCATTTCTATTTATTTTATAATCAAACTTTCGCCTGTCATCTCTTCTGGTTTTTCAAGTCCCATAATATCTAGCATTGTTGGTGCTAAGTCGGCAAGTTTTCCTTGTTTTAATTTTGCATTTTCCATTCCTATTAACATAAGCGGTACTGGATTCGTTGTATGAGCAGTGTGTGGCTCTCCTGTTTTATAATCTACCATTTGCTCTGCATTTCCGTGGTCTGCCGTAATTAGTAATACACCATTTTGTCTTTCTACTGCTTCTACTACTTTTCCTACGCATTCATCTACTGTTTCAATTGCCTTGATTGCTGCTTCTAAACTTCCTGTATGCCCTACCATATCTGGGTTTGCATAATTTAATATAATGCTGTCATAGGTTTGAGATTGAATGGCTTCTAATACTTTTTCCGTTACTTCATATGCACTCATCTCTGGTTTTAAATCATAAGTTTCTACTTTTGGAGATGGTACTAAAATTCGTTCTTCTCCTTTGTATTGCTTTTCTTCTCCTCCATTAAAGAAGAAAGTAACATGTGCATATTTCTCTGTTTCTGCAATTCTTAATTGTGTTAATCCTTTAGAAGAAATATATTCTCCAAATGTATTTTTTAGTTCTTCTTTTCGGAATGCAATTTGTACATTTGGCATTGTTTCATCATAACTTGTCATACATACATAATATAAGTCTAAATCTTTCTTTGTTTCAAATTCGTTAAATTCGTTATCTACTAATGTTCTAGTAATTTCTCTTGCTCTATCTGGTCTAAAGTTAAAGAAAATAACAGAATCATGTTCTCCAATCGTTGCTACTAGATTTTCACCATTCATAATGACAGTTGGTTCAATAAATTCATCAAATACTTCTTTTTGATAAGAACTTTCTATTGCAGAAATACTAGAAGTAGCTTTTTCTCCTACACCATTTACTAAAGCTTGGTATGCTTTTTCTACTCTTTGCCATCTTTTATCACGATCCATTGCATAAAATCTTCCAGAGATTGTTGCTATCTTTCCAACTCCCTTTTCTTTCATTTTTTCTTCTAATTCTGCAATGTATGTTTCTCCAGAAGCAGGCGGTGTATCTCTTCCATCCATAAAGCAATGAACATATACATCTTCAAAATCTTTTCTTTTTGCAAGTTCTAATATAGCATATAAATGACGAATATGGCTGTGAACTCCTCCATCTGATAATAAGCCCATTACGTGTAATTTTGAATTGTATCTTTTACAATTTTCAATTGCTTTGGTTAGTTCTGGATTACTAAAGAAATCACCATCTTCGATGGATTTTGTAATTCTTGTTAACTCTTGGTATACAATTCTTCCCGCTCCAATATTAGTATGACCAACTTCAGAATTTCCCATTTGACCATCTGGAAGCCCTACATTTAATCCACTTGTGTATACCTCTGTGGTTGGACATGTTTTCATTAATTTATCGATATTTGGTGTATTTGCTAATTTTACAGCATTTGCTTTGTCATTTTCATTTTCTCCAAATCCATCTAATATCATTAGCATTGTTAATTTATTTTTCATTTTGTTTTACCTCTCCCTAGAAATTAGTTTACCTTCTAAACTTCCATTTCTTATTTATTTCATTTTATTTCTATTATTTGTCTTTTACCTTTCCTGTGTTTCTTCCATTGGCTTTGTTCTAAAATTTTCTATGTTCTTTTTTACTTTACAAATTGCTGGTAAAATTTCAAATTCCTCTTTTTCTTTTGTTTGTATTTCCTTCATTTCTTCTAGATTTTGAATTCTAGTAATTCTAGCGATTCTTGCCATTTTTTCTCGAAATGCTCTTTCTTTTTCACCCATTTTTTCACTACTTTCTATATGCTTTTTATAATTTCTTCAAATTCTCCTACTTTTAAGCTAGCACCACCTACTAATGCACCATCAATATCAGAAGTAGAAAATAATTCTTTTGCATTTTTACCATTTACGCTTCCTCCATATAATATGGTTACATTTTGTGCGGTTTCTTCGCCATATAAGTCTGCTATTTTGTTTCTAATTTGCTTAATGGCATCATTTGCATCTTCTTTTGTCGCTACTTTTCCTGTTCCAATTGCCCAAATTGGCTCATAAGCAATGATTACTTCCTCTACTTGTTTAGCTATTAATCCTCCTAAAGCAAGTTCTACTTGTTTTGTAATTACTTCTTCTGCTAAGCCAACTTCTTTTTGTTTTAATGTTTCCCCTACACAAAGAATTGGTGTTAATTCATGTGCTAATGCTGCTTTTACCTTTTTATTTACCGTTTCATCGGTTTCGGCAAAATACTGTCTTCTTTCGGAATGTCCTATAATAACATATTGAACATTAATGCATTGTAGCATTTCTGGTGCAATTTCTCCTGTATAAGCCCCTCTTTCTTCCCAATGCATGTTTTGTGCTCCTATTTTGATTGGTGTATTTTGAGCTGTTAATAAGCTATAAAACAAATCTGTATATGGCACGCACAAAATTACTTCACAAGTTTTCTCTTGTCCTTGCCTTTCTGCTAATGCATTAATAAAATTCATTGCTTCATTTGGAAGCATATTCATTTTCCAGTTTCCTGCTATTACTTTTCTTCGCATTCTCTTTCTTTCCATTCCTTTCTATCTTCTACTCTTTCTTCTACTAGTTGATAGATGTGCTCCATTTCTTTCGTGTATGGTGTCCTAAATGATGTCGTATCTCTTTGTAGTATTCTTAGCTCATCTATGTCATTTAAAAATCTTCCATATTCCATTTCTCTATCTGGTGTCTTCTCAATATTTTCATTGATTTGCTTTTCCGTCAAATTGGTAATAATATGGTACATATGACATATTGTATTCTGAAACATTGGATGTGGTGTTGCAATATCTCCTAATTTGTTTACTTGTAACATATCATAATGCATCATTCCCACTTCTTCTCTTAGTTCACGATACATCGACTGCATTGGGCATTCTCCCTTTTTCATATGACCTGAACACATGTCATATTTTCCTGGGTCTAATTTTAATGTATCTAGTCTTTTTAATAATAATGGTCTTCCTTGTTTGTCTGTAATAATCGTAGATACAAACTCTAAGGTATCATTTTGTGCATTTTTTGCTTGTTCCATTTTTATTCAACATCCTTTCTGCTTTTTCCTAGTTATCTAATAAACATTCAATTCCTGGTAATTTTTTTCCTTCTAAGAATTCCAAGGATGCTCCACCACCAGTTGAAATATGAGTCATTTTATCAGATAATCCTAATTTTTCTATCGCTGCTGCAGAATCGCCTCCTCCAATAATGGTAATGCAATCTCCTAAGCTTGCTAATGTTTCTGCCACTTTTTTTGTTCCATTTGCAAATTTTTCGTATTCAAATAATCCAACTGGCCCATTCCATATTACTGTTTTTGCATCTTTTAATTCTTTCGCAAATAATTCTGCTGTTTTTGGTCCAATATCTAACCCTTCCCAATTTTCTGGAATTTCATCTGAATCGATAACTTTCGTATTGGCCTCTGGGCTAAATTCATCTGCTACTACATTATCTACTGGTAATACCAATTTTACATTTTTTTCTTTGGCTTTTTTCATTAAGTCTTTGGCTAAGTCTAATTTGTCTTCTTCGCAAATTGATTTTCCAACCCCATATCCCATGGATTTGAAGAAAGTATATGCCATTCCTCCACCAATTATTAAGGTATCTACTTTTTCTAATAAACTATCAATTACTCCTATTTTATCAGATACTTTCTTTCCTCCTAAAATAGCAACAAATGGTCTTTTTGGATTCTCTAAACTGCTTCCTAAGAAATTTAATTCTTTTTCAATTAAAAATCCTGAAACGGCTGGTAAATAATCTGCAATTCCTGTTGTAGAACAATGTGCTCTATGAGCGGTTCCAAAAGCATCGTTAACAAATACTTCTGCCATACTTGCAAATTCTTTGGATAAACTTTCGTCATTTTTTTCTTCTCTGCTATCGAAGCGAACATTTTCTAGAAGAACAATTTCTCCTTCTTGCATATTCGTAGTTAAATTCTTTGCTGACTCTCCTATTACATCTTCTGCTAATTTAACTTCTTTTCCTAATAGTCTTGATAATTCTTTTGCCACTGGCTCTAATGAAAATTCTTTTTTGAATTCTCCTTTTGGTCTTCCTAAATGAGAAGAAAGAATGATTTTACAGCTCTGTTCTAGTAAATATTGGATAGTAGGTAATGCTCCTACAATTCTTCTATTATCTGTGATGTTTCCTTGTTCATCTAGTGGTACGTTAAAATCACATCTCACAAATACTTTTTTTCCTTTTAAATCGATATCTTTTATGGTTTTCTTATTCATAAATACCTCCTATTTTTATTTAAAATTACATATGAAAAACTTATTGTTTTAAAGTTTCTTATATCTAACTTTAATCCGCCATCTGTCGTTTTCTGCTACTTACTTTTTTCTAATTTCTCCGAAGGGGCGACTAACCGCCGCCCACTTTATCGAAGAAATTGCTTATTTTTTTGTTTTTTGTTCTAGCTTCTAGAAGCAATATAGATAGCAAGGTCTACTAATTTGTTTGAATAACCCCATTCATTATCATACCAAGATACTAATTTTACAAAAGTATCGGTTAATTGAATTCCTGCTGTTGCGTCAAAGATAGAAGTATGGCTATCTCCGATAAAATCAGAAGATACGACAGCATCTTCGGTATATTCGATGATACCTTTCATTTCATTTTCAGATGCTTGTTTCATTACTTTGCAAATTTCTTCCATGGTAGTAGGTTTTGCTAAATTACAAGTTAAGTCTACAACAGATACATCAACGGTTGGTACTCTGAATGCCATACCTGTTAATTTTCCATTTAATTCTGGAATAACTTTTCCAACTGCTTTTGCAGCTCCTGTAGAAGATGGGATAATGTTAGCACTTGCTGCACGTCCACCTCTCCAGTCTTTTTTAGAAGCTCCATCTACTGTTTTTTGTGTTGCTGTTGTAGAGTGAACAGTTGTCATTAGCCCATCTACAATTCCAAAATTATCATTAATTACTTTTGCTAAAGGTGCTAAACAGTTTGTAGTACAAGAAGCATTTGATACAATGTTCATACTTGGGTCATAAGAAGTATTGTTAACTCCCATAACAAACATTGGAGCATCTTTTGATGGTGCACTAATAATTACTTTTTTTGCTCCTCCTTTTAAGTGTGCTTCTGCTTTTTCTAATGTTGTAAATACTCCAGAACATTCTAATACATAGTCTACTCCAGCATTTCCCCAAGGAATGTTGCTTGGATCCATTTCATTATATACTTTAATTTCTTTTCCATTTACTACTAAGCTATCTTCTTTTGCTACTACTTCTCCTTCAAATCTTCCATGTACGGTATCATATTTTACCATATATGCCATATAGTCTGCTGTAATAAATGGATCATTAATTGCTACAACCTCTACTTCACTTTTCTTTAATGCTGCTTGGAATGCTAAATTTCCTATTCTTCCAAAACCATTAATTCCTATTTTTACACTCATTTTTCTTTTCCTCCTTTTGGTAGATAGTTTCAATTTTTCTCTACTCTTATTATTGTTTTAACATTGCTATTTTATACCAAAGTATATTCCTTTTCAAGTATTTCTTTCCATTCTTTTCATTTTTTTAAATTTTTTTCTAAAAAAGTGTTGACTTATGTAAATCATTATGGTATACTAACATTATCGAGTGACTCAAGAGCACTTGGTATCACGATTTTGCCGTACAACATGAATGTTGGGGCAATCGCTTTTCAAAAAACACCATAAGGAGGTACACATTATGACGAAAAGCTTCAGTATCACATTACACACAAATCCTAATTCCAACAATCTGATCAGCAGCATCTGATTCTGGCGGCAGTGCCGGAGAGAGAGGAGAAAAATCCTATGACAATATTACGGATGTTTCCGAGTGGATTTCTCTAGCGAAGCTAGATAATATCCATTGAAAATCATTTTATTTGCTAAGCACCTAAGCCGGGGAATCAGTTCCATGAGAGGTGCGCAAATACCCAAAAACACCAAAAGCCGGGAGGGCACAAAATGATCAATATTCGGTATAATATTCGAGCAAGTCCGAATTAAGTTACATCAAAAAAATTAACCTGATCTATTAGCTAGCGCAGCGTGCGTAGCAAGGAGAGGAGAAAAATCCTATGACGATATTACGGATGTTTCCGAGTGGATTTCTCTAGCGAAGCTAGATAATATCCATTGAAAATCATTTTATTTGCTAAGCACCTAAGCCGGGGAATCAGTTCCATGAGAGGTGCGCAAATACCCAAAAACACCAAAAGCCGGGAGGGCACAAAATGATCAATATTCGGTATAATATTCGAGCAAGTCCGAATTAAGTTACATCAAAAAAATTAACCTGATCTATTAGCTAGCGCAGCGTGCGTAGCAAGGAGAGGAGAAAAATCCTATGACGATATTACGGATGTTTCCGAGTGGATTTCAGTAACTGAAGTGCCATAAAAGATGGGATTTGGCGGGTATAACCGTCTTTTGCACAAAACATACTCGCACCAAAAATGTGATGCATCTGCCCAGTATGGCAGTCAAATGCGAAATGGCAGCTGGAATTGCAGCCAAATGCGAAAAGACTCTATAGAGTCAAAACTTGTAATAACCGTAGGAAGTGCGGTCAAAGAAAATATGGTCGCCTAGATTGCGACCGAATGCGAAAACCGCTCAGTGTTAGCGGTCAAAGAAAATATGGTCGCCCGGATTGCGACCGAATGCGAAAACCGCTCAGTGTTAGCGGTCAAAGAAAACAAGATACCTTATTGGTATCTTGTTTTCTTTTTATTTTTCTATCTCTCCTAACCAAGTAGAATAAATAATTACCTTATCCACTTTTCGGTTTAATGCCTTTTCTAGTGCTTCTTGATACAATTCTAGTTGTTCCTGATATTTCTCAATTAATTTACTTTCTTGCTCTTTTTCTATATAATCTGTTTTATAATCCACTAATACTAATTCATTTTTTTGATTAATATAGTATAAATCCATTATTCCTTGTACTAATATCTTATCCTCAGACGGATATTCTTTTCTCATTCGATTGGCTGGTATTTGTAAATAAAAAGGCTCTTCTTTATGAATTTCTTTTGCTGTTTTTAATTCTTTCCACAAATTCGATTGTTGATAGCTCTCTAATACCGAAATAGGAATTTCTTTCGCTTCTTCTTCTAATACAATTTCTTTCTGAACTAAACTTTTTACTAATTTTTTTAGGTCTTCTTTGCTATATTCCTTCTTTTCATCTAACTTTTGGATGCATAAATGAATTAACGTACCTTTTCTAGCACTTGATATTTTTTCTTGCTTCTTTTTAGCAAATTCTGGTTCTTGTAAATGATATTCTTGTTTATTTTGCCTTAATTCTTGCCATTCGATTTGTCTTGTTTCTTCTTGCCTCTTTTCTTTTAATTTACTAACCGATGTTTTTGTTGGAATTTGAGAAGATATTTGATAAGGATATTTCCATTCTAATTCCTGTTTTATTTTCTCTATCTTTTCTTTTTCTATTGCCTCTTTTTCCTCTTTTGTTTCTCGTACGATTTCTTCTTGCTTTTCTTTTTCTTGTTTTTTATGTACCTGCACTATAATATTATTTTGTTTTTCTTTTTGCTGTAGTAATAAAGTAAACCAATCTAAGTAAGAATGATACTTTTTTACTAGTCTTTCTTCTAATTTTTCTTGCTCTTTTTTCGCATATAAAGAAAGCATTTCTTGTTTTTCTTTACAAGATTTATCCCAATCTTTGCTACTTCCTGTTATAATCAGTTTTTCTTTTGCTCTTGTTAGTGCTACATATAACACACGCATTTCTTCTGATATTAGTTCTTTCTCTAGTTGTAATTTTATGGCTTCTTTTGCTAATGTAGGATATTCAATCGCCAAGCTTCGGTTTTTATAGTTTGGGCCAAATCCTAATTCTTGATGAATTAGAATACTTTCATTTAAATCTTGTTTATTAAATTGTTTACCTGTATTACATACAAATACAACTGGAAATTCTAATCCTTTACTTTTATGAATACTCATAATACGAATAACATTATCATTTTCCCCTACAATCTTTGCAGAAGATAAATCATTGTTTTTTTGGCGTAATCTATCTACAAAATGAATAAAGTGATATAGCCCCTTAAAGCTTGCTGTTTCATATTGTTTTGCTCGTTCAAATAACATCTTCAAATTTGCTTGTTTTACATTTCCATTGTTCAATAAACCTACATAATGATAGTAATTGGTATCCATATAAATCTTCCAAATTAATTCATTTAGTGGTAACTCTTTTTCTTCTTCTCTCCAGCTTTGTATTTGCGTTAAAAATCTATCTATTTTTCTTCTTAGTTCTTCTGTTGCAGTTATTCTTTTCTTTAACATTGCTTCATAGAAATAGCCTTTTGCATCACTTAATCGAATCTCTACTAAGTCATTATCTGTAAAATTTCCAATTGTTGAGCGAAGTACCTGCACTAGTGGTATATCTTGCATTGGATTATCTATTATTTTAAGCAATGCTACTATTGTTTGAATTTCTGTAGTTTCTAGATACTCTGAAGAAGTATCGCAAAACACTGGAAGATGATTTGCCGTTAACTCTTTCTCATAAATTGGTGCTATGTTTGCTGTACTGCGAAGTAATATCGCAATATCTTTATATTCTATTTTTCTTCTTCCTTGTTTTTTGTCATATACCATAACATTTTTGTCAAACAATTCTTGAATCAGCCTTACTACCATTTT
Organism: uncultured Clostridia bacterium; assembly: GCA_949155365.1. Lineage (GTDB taxonomy): Bacteria > Bacillota > Clostridia > TANB77 > CAG-508 > UMGS1663. Next base: position 10,781 of record CASCUT010000031.1, on the reverse strand, counting down.
AGCTTCTTCTACATTTTTTTCTATGATTTCTGTTTCTTGTTCTTCTATTCCATCTTCTTGACTCTCTATTTCACGTTCTTCTTTTGCCAAATCTAAAATATGTAATTCTGGTAATCGATTTTCCTCTTCTTGATAACTCGCCCCTAAGTTTAAATATTCTTCTTCATCATATTCAACATCTCCTAGTTTTTCGCTCATAATTTGTTGAAAAAACCAGTTCGTCAAATTTAGTACCTCTTCTCTACTACGAAAATTCTTAAATAATTTTATTTTTCTACCATTTCCTTTTGTTGGTATTTCTGATACTTCCTCATAGTTTCTATATTTTTCTAAAAACAACTCTGGTTTTGCTTCACGGAAACGGTAAATACTTTGTTTAATATCACCTACCATAAAAATATTATTTTGTTTCGAAACACTATTTAAAATGTATTCTTGTACTAAGTTACTATCTTGGTATTCATCAATTGCGATTTCATCATATTTTTCTTGTAGTTGTTTTGCTATATTGCTTGGTATAACTTGTCCTTCTTCGTCTTTTTGAATTAATAACTGCAGAGCAAAATGTTCAATGTCATGAAAATCAATGCGATTTTTTTCTCTCTTTTTATTCGCAAATTTTTCTTCAAATTCTAATACCATTTTTTCTATTTTTTTTAAGATTGGATATACCTCATTCATTGTCTCATTTGCTTCTTTGGATGGATAAAGCATCGTTTTTTCTAATACACTATTGATTGATTTTTTTATTTTATCACGCATTTCTTTTGCTTCATTTTTATATTCTGTTGTTACTTTTCTATCAATTGGCCATTTTTCAAATGTTAATTCTCTTACCAGTTGATATGTTTTATCCCAAGCATTTTCTTTTTGCTTTATGGTATTCTCTATTTTTTCTAATTGCTCTTTGTCCTGTAAAATGGTAAGTCTATATTTTTCTAGTTCGGGATATTTTCGTAAATTTTGAGATATCTTTTCTAATTTTAAGCGATTTTCCATTATCTCTTCTTGTAATTCTTGTAGAATCAATTTTCCCCATATTGTTTTAGAAAAATCTTGATTTAACTTTCCCTGTAAATGAAACATATTTACTTTTTCTTGTAGCCATTCTTTTGGAAATGGACTACTTTGAATTTGATTATCTATTTTTAATATTAATTCTTTTAATGTTTCATCTCCTCGATAAGTAGCATATGTGTCTATTAACATCAGAAAGTCTTCCTCTTTTTGAATATACTTTTCCTCAAAAAGTTCTTCTAATGTTTCTTGTTTTAATAATTCCATTTCACTACTATCTCCAATTTGAAAATTCGCCGATATTTCTAATTCATAAAAGTAGTTACGAATTACCTCTAAACAAAAGGAGTGAATCGTGCAAATACTTGCTTTATTTAATAATACAATTTGTTTTTGTAAATGGTTATCGTCTGGATTTTCTTCTATTTTTCTATAAATTGCCTCTAGTATTCTTTCTCTCATTTCACTTGCTGCTGCATTGGTAAAAGTAACAACTAACATTCGATCAATATCCATCTTTTCCTCCATTATTTTATGGATAATGCGTTCTACTAATACCGCTGTTTTTCCACTTCCGTGCACCAGCAGCAATTAACAAATTACTTCCTTTTTCTTCGATTGCCTGTTTTTGTTCTCTGGTCCATGTTACATTTGCCATCTTAAAAACTCCTCTTTCTACTTTTTTCCTTAATTTTATATTATTTCACTCTCTTTTTCAATCCCTAATAGATGACTATTTTAAAGAATCTTTTTTCGATAAAAAAAGCGGTTATACAAGTCTCCTATTTTACTCCTTTAATAAAGAGGACATGTTCACTTGAACTCAAATGACTTCCTATGCCATATCATTATCGTATTTGATTTTTTACGACATTTTTTGCACTTATTCAAATGCATTTGCACGCATTCTTTTACATGCATGCTACAATAAAGAGGAAATAAGAAAAGGAGATATGTTTTATGTATTTAAAACGTTTAAAAGAATTAAGAGAAGATGCTGATATTAAGCAATTAGCCATTGCTGACTTGTTACATATCACAAGACAACAATATAGTTTATATGAAACTGGTAAAAGACCAATTCCTATTCATTGTCTTAAAATATTAGCCAATTTTTACCATACCTCTTGTGATTATATTTTAGAAGTAACCGATGAAATAAGACCTTATAAAAAATCAAGTTAATTATTATTTTTCATCGCAAAATAGACATCATATTTTGATATATGATGTCTATTTTTTTATTTGATATATAACATTGGATCGATATATTCATTATCTTTGAGCATTTCAAAATGTAAATGTGATTCATCTGCAATTTCAAATGTAGCAGTATTTCCTACTGTACCAATAGTTTGTCCTTGTTTTACTGTCTCTCCTTCTTTTACAAACTCTGCTGTTAATAAATTAGCATATACACTACTGAATCCATTTGCATGTTCTACTACAACAGTAATTCCATAACGTGGATCATTTTTTATCGATTTTACACTTCCTTCTGCTGAAGCTTTTACTACTGTTGTTTTATCTGCTTTCATATCAACCCCATGATGTGTTATCCATTCTTGTAATGTATTAGAATACACTAATGTATCTTTTGCAAAATTTACAACTACTTCTCCCTCTACAGGTTTTACAAATGTAGGATCTGGCAGTTTCTCTTCCTTTTTCTCTTTTTCTTCTGCTTTTGTCGTATTCGTGTTTACTACTTGATTTGTTTTCTCTTCTTTTATAATATTCGTATTTTGCTTTTCTATATTAGAAGTATTAATTGCTATCTTCTCCACATTTGTACTACTATTGCTTAGCTCATTTGTGCCTTGCTCTTGTATCTCATTAATGGTTTTTCCTAAACTAGAACTCGCTTCTTGATATGAATTTTCTTGATTTGTTTTCCCTAAATCCGTAATCGATGAACCTTTAAATCCAGCAATCTGTTCTCCCTTCTTTAAAAAGTTACTATACACCATAAAGGTAATCACAAAAGCCAAAACTGCAATCACTAAAACAGAAAGTGAAATTATCACCATCTTTTTTGTTTCTTTTTCCTCATCAAACGGTCTTCTTCTATTTCGTCTCATTGTTTATCTTCCTCCTTCACTTTTTCTTTAGTTACATTCTTTCCCTTTCCTCAAAATTTATACCAAAAAATTTCCAATTCTTGAAAACAGTTCTAGCTACTCCCAATAGATAAACTACCTTTCTCTATACCTTTTCAATCTCTACTCCTGTATAAAAATGCTGAATAATTTCTCTATAACTACTTCCCTGTTTTGCCATACTATCTGCCCCCGTCTGGCTCATTCCAACACCATGTCCATATCCTACCACCTCGAATTTAACATTTTCCTCTTCTATTTGCACCTTAAAATTGGCCGATTTTAACCCAAGGAGTGTCCTGACTTCTACTCCTGAAAGTTCTAAATTTCCTATACGAATTGTCTTCACTCTATTTCCATCTGTATACTCTAAAATCTGGATGCAATTCTCTTGTGCAAAATCGATTACAAACTCTGGATGTTTTTCTTTTACCTTATCTACTAGCATTTGTTTGCTAAGTTTTACCTCTGAAGCATACTGACTATATCCCTCTTCTCCTGCTGTTGCTACTGACTGCAAATATGGATAACTGTTTCCTCCCCACACATTAATTGTTGTCTCTGTCTTGCCTCCACTATTAGAATGAAAAAAAGCATTAATGGGTTCTCCTTGATAGGTAACAATTTCTCCTTTCGTTGCTTCTACCGCTTCTACAATCTTCTCCCAATTACTCTGACGTGAACTTTCCTCCCATTTTGCCAATCTATCTTCTTTTGAAATCCATGCCTGACAACAAGTAGAAGCATCGCATATATGAGCACCTTCATGCTTTCCATTATTGTGAATTGTTTTATATAAAGTATAAGTTCTTGCTACTACCGCCTGTGCTTTTAATGCTTCTTTCTCAAAGCTAGCTGGCATTTCTGCTGATACAACCCCATATAAATATTCATCAAACCCTATTTCTTCTACACTACCTGTTTTTTCATGCCATAATTTTATGGTATTATATTGCTTATAATCATATTTTTCCTTTTCTTCTTGTTTGCTTTCTTCTACTATTTGATTTACCTCTGATATTACTTGCTTTTCACTCTGTTTTGTAAAAAAGGTAGGAATCGCAAAACAAAGTATTACAAATAGAAAAATATAACATAAAATTCTTTTCATATTGCCATTCCTCCTCTTTTACATTGCCAATTTCAATTTCATGGCATTTAATATCTTCTTTTCAATTCTAGAAACTTGTACTTGACTAATTCCTAATATTTTTGCTACCTCCATTTGTGTTTTATTTTTGTAATAACGTAATAGAATAATTTCTTTTTCCCTTTGCTCTAAATTTCCTATCATTTGTTTAATTGCTAATTTATTGGATAATTGTTCTGCTTCATCCACCCCTGTACTTATTGTATCTAAAAAAGAAATTCCTCCTTCTTCATTACGATAACTATCTTCATAAATAGAAACCGTTGGCCTTAAAGAATCTAAAGCAACTGCCACTTCCTCTTTGGAAACTTTTAATTCTTTTGCAATCTGCATGATGCTTATTTCTTCCCCTTTTTCTTTCGAATATCGATTTTGAATTTCTCTAATTTTCATTGCTAATTCTTTAATACTACGACTCACCTTAATGCTTCCGTCATCACGAATAAATCTTTTAATTTCTCCTAAAATATACGGTACTGCATAAGTAGATAATTTCACATCAAAAGAAGTATCAAATCGTTGAATTGATTTAATAAAACCGATACTTCCTATTTGATACAAATCTTCTAATTCATATCCTCTATCCTTAAATCTTTTTACAATACTCCAAATAAGTCCATTATTTTCTTCTACTAATTTTGTCATCATTTCTTGGTTTCCATTTTGGGCATCCACAATATCCTTTATCTTATTTTCATATACCATAGATGACTCTCCTCTTTTGTATTTTTATTCTTGTAACATTGAATTTCCTATTTGACTTAACATTTCTGTAATGTCTTGGTCGGATACTTCTTCTTTTTTTATTAATTTTTTCATTGTAACCTTAGTTCCTAATCCTAAAATAGACTCTATTTTAATTTCATCCATGAAACTTTCCATAATCGTAAATCCCATTCCAGAACGTTCTAAATTCGGTTTTGAAGTATACAGTGGTTTCCTTGCTTCTTCTACACTTTCCATTCCTTTTCCTGTATCTGATATTTCAATGATGATAGAATTTCCTACTATTTTACAAACAATTTTTACAATTCCTTCTGTATCTTCATACCCATGGATAATACAATTGGTTACCGCTTCTGAAACTGCTGTTTTAATATCTGCTAATTCTTCTATCGTTGGGTCTAATTGTGCAGTAAAAGCCGCCACACTAATTCTGGCAAAAGCCTCATTATTAGATTTACTAATAAACTCTAATTTCATTTCATTTTCATAAATACTTTTCATTTCGATTTCCTCTCTTACCAATATTTCAAAAAGATATTGGTATGTTTTATTTTGTTCTTATCTTTTCTTGTTGTCATTTTTCTAAGACACATCCTCTAATGTACTTGAGATAGGACATATCCTAGTAATTCCACTCATTTCAAAAATCTTTTTTAGCATGGGTGAAACATTGGTCATTTCAACAGTACCTCCTAGCATTTTCATCATTTTATATCTTCCCAATACCATTCCTATTCCCGCACTATCCATAAAAGTAACATGACGAAAATCAAATACAACTTTTCTTGGCATATATCGCGTAATTTCATAATCGGCTTTCCTCCTTATTATTTCTACCGCATGGTGATCAATTTCTTCTGTTATTTCTAGTAAAAGAAGCTTGTCCTTTTGTTTATACTCTACCTTCATTTTTTCTTCTCCCTTCTCTTCTTTTGTTTTTTCTATTATACTTAACTTTCCATTTTTTTCCAATAGCAAATTATAGGAAGTTTTGACGATTTTAAAAAAGTTTTCGACATTATTTTCTCTACTAAACTTTTTCTCTTTATTTCTCAATAAAAAAACTTACGAAGTACTATTTCGTAAGCTTTCAAAAACCCCTTTTCGTATAGCCGAAAAGGGGTTTTCTTACTATTTCATTTTCTTCTATTGCATTACAATTCGTAACTGCGTGCCAATTCATGGTTCTTGTACTTTTTATCCTCTGTCACCTCTTTTATGACATGAATAAATTCAGGAATTTTCACTTCTTTATTTTCCTCTGTTAATTCAATTTCAAGAATCGCCTTATCTTTTGAAAATTCATAGATGTCTAATTCAAAATATTGCCGTTCATAGACAAAGCATATTCTCTTTTTGATAATCTGCTTTAAAGAGGTATCTAACTTCATAAGTAAGTGCAAATATTCCTCTTGGGAAATTCTTCTTCCCTTCTCTAATCTTTTTACCATATTGATCTTCTTCTTTTCTGTTAAATAATATAGATAATTGCCATCAATTCCTCTTTGTCTAATTCTTCTTTCTACCTCTGGCTCTTCTTCTATCAAATAGTGTTGAACAATATCAATGGTAGTAATTGGAGTAATCCTGGATATTTCTTCTATGTTTGGCATTTCAATTAAATATTTCCGTTCAATCTCTATCGGTATTGGATCTCCCATTGCAGAATATATTTCAGACATTAAGCGGTTCATCTTTTCCTCAAAATCAGTACTATTGTCAATTACTCTTAAATGTGGATGACCCAGCCAGTTTGCTAATGTTTTTTTGTCTAAAGCTCTTGCTTCTTCTGGTGTTTCTGTTCTAGCGGTATTATTGGATAAGGTATAGAATTCTTCCGCCCCATCTGCAGAAGTAACTAAATGAAATACTGCATCATACCTTTCTCTTGCTTCCATTTCATTTAAACCGTATTCTTTTAATAATGTTTTAAACTGTCCTTTCTCAATATAGCTTTTGTTATCCATAATACCTCTATCATAAACGATAACAATTTTTTCCTGTTCTAACATTCCTGCTACTTTCCGATATAGTTTTTCTTTATTTAATTGTTTTTCTAATATCACCCTTTGAAAGTCCATGATTTTCAAACAATTTCCAAATGGCTTTATTCCATTACTAATTAACTCTGTTGATGTCTCTGGTACAATTAATACCATATACCCCCGTTATACTAGTTCCATTTCAATTTTACCAATTGCAGTTGTTTTTCCTGCACAAGGTCCTCCTGTTAATACAAAATGGTAAATTTGTTTCATGGCAATACTCCTTTCTTATTGGGCTTGTTGCACATTTAAAATCTTATTTTGTGCATCGGAATAAAAATCAATTTATATCTTATCACACTTTTACATAAATAGCAATTGTTTGTTATCGATTTTTATCCTCTTCTCTCGTTTTATAGGTTTAAAATTCTAATTATTACTCATAATTGTCATTATCATCAAAAATACCATTTTTATATAAATCATCACTAACATATTTATAATGCTCATCTTTGTCAAATTCAATTCTATTTTGCAAATGTTTCATTAGACTACGCCAAAAACTTTTGAATTTTTGTAATTCTTGTTTTATCTTTTCTTTTTCAGCTTGTAACTTGCCAATAATTTTATCTTTAGTAGAAAGTTCTTTTTTCAAATTTCCAATTTCATTATCTTTTAGTTCTATTTCATATTTAAGTGAACGATTCTCTTTTTCTATTTCAAAAGCAGAATGCTCAAAATCTTTAATTGCTATATTTAAGTCATTTACACTTCTAACAGTTTTTGTAATATCTTTTACATCATTTGTATAATTTTTGATTTTCTGGACATCCTCGTTTGAAATAACCATATTATTTTTATTCATCAAAGTAGGTTTTAGATTGTCTAATAATTCGGTTATATATTTACTAGAATTATCCAGTTTTTTAGTTTGTGTATTTGCTTTTTCAAGTTTTTGTTCTTTTTTGGCTAGTTGTTTCTTGATTTCTCTATAATTGCCCATATCTTTAACATTTATATCTTGAGTTCTGCCTTTTTGCTTTTCTTTTAGCTTACAATTCATATCATAGAACTTATTAAAAGACTTTATACAAGCATTTCTCATTTTATCTTGCATTTGAGTTAATGTGGTTTTAGTAAATAACTTTGATTTTACTACTTGTTTTTCATTCCTCTTTTACAATCATATGAAACTGGAACACCTACAATATGCAAATGAGGAGATGTTTCATCAAAATGTATTGTTGCATTTGCTATTTTAAAATCTGGTACAATTTTCATTAAGTCTTTTATTTGTTCATTATATACATCAACCATTTTAAATCTATATCTTTCATCTTTATCGTTCCAAAAGTCCATATCTCCAAGTTCTATTATGATTTCACACGCAATATCATTTTGAGATTCACATACTTTTGTGAAATAATTATGTATTTTTCTATCATTTCTAGTTTGCATTTGATTATACTCTAGTTCTTGTTTAATTATCTTAACCATAAAAATAATCCTCCTTTCAGTTGGAAGATTTTTTCATAAACAAAAAAATCAACCAGATTTTATTTTCTGATTGATTTCTGTATCAATTCTGTTCAATTTAGTTTGAACAGATACGTCGTTGGAGCGTTTTATGAGGTTATTTACGAAAAAATCGCCTATTTTTAATAGTGTTCCTCCTACAATTTGCTCAAAAAAATAATTGACTCATCAACTGTTAAAATTAGCATAACATAAAAATTATTAATTTAATAGTATTTTTATTATACATTTGCTAATTCAAAATATTTTCCATGATTATTTATCAATTCATCATGCTTCCCTTGTTCTACAATTTTCCCATCATCTATCATTATTATATTATCAAAATCTTGTACAATTTCTAATGAATGAGCAATAATAATTATAGTTTTTGTTTTAGATAGTTTATTTATTGTTTCTTCTATTTTATTTTTGCTATGATTATCTAATGCCTCATCAAATAAGATAATTGGTGTATCTCTTAATATTGCTCTTGCTATTGCAATTCTTTGTTTTTGACCAACTGAAATGTTGTTATTATTTTCATTTACTATTTCATCATATTTATTAGGTAATGTATTAATAAACTCATCTATACTTGCTAACTTACAAGCATTTATTATATTTTCTTCAGTAGCTTTTTCATTTACCATTAATAAGTTTTCTTTTATACTCATATTAAACAGTACTGGTTCTTGATTTACCACTGATATAGAATTTCTAAAGCTTTTCTCATTAAAATCTTTTATGTTTCTTCCATCAAACTTTATAATTCCACTATAATTATCATATTCTTTTAATAATAATTTAAATATTGTACTTTTTCCTGCCCCACTTTGTCCAACTATTGCATTTTTAGTATTGGGTTGTATAGTAAAATTAATATCTTCTATGATATGGTTATTAGATGTCTGATATTTAAAACTAACATTTTCAAATTGTATTTTTCCAACTATATTAGCATAATTTTCTTTTCCAAATCTTTCTTTTTCTAGTCTGTCATCTTCTAACAATGATTTAATTCTTTTCATATTAGCTGTAAACTCAGAAATTCCAAAGTCATGTTCTATAATTCTGTGAAACACATCATCTATTATATTAGTCATATATGTAATAAGTAACATTGCTGTCTCTATATCTAATAGTGAACTCCTTAAACTTTCTATTATATATATTAATATTATTGCATCTCCTATAATTCTAATAGTCCATTTTGCTGTATTTACATTTTTTCCTAATAGTCTTCTTGTAGTTCTTGCATCTTTTAAATCATCTATATCCTTTTGGAATATCCAAAAACATTTTTCTTTTAGACTTAATGCTTTAATTTCTCTTATTCCTTTTGTGGTTTCGTTTAACATTGTAGAATAATTATCAGCATAGTTAAATTCCTCTCGTAAATATTTTTTAGATTTCTCTAATTGAATTTTAAATAATAATAGACTCAATGTAGAAATTATAGTTACACCTAATCCAATTTTCCAATCTATAAAAAATATTATAAATAACATTACAACGGAAGTTGCTACATAGGCACTTTCTTGTAATAGAGAGCTTATTGTACTCATCATTCCACTATCTGCTGCTTTTATAGTTGTAAAAATTTTTCCTGATTGCATATTTTCTAATGAAGTCATTGATAAATTTAGAACTTTAGAATATATTTTTTTCTGAATATTAGCTGAGATTTTTTCTCCTACACTAATAACTATTCTTCTATATTGATTATGGCAAAAAGTTATTGAAAATATCCTTAATATTCCACATATTATTACTAATTTTACAGCTTTGTCTAAATTTAAACTCATTATATTCGCTATTAATTTTGAATACATTGTTGTAAATATCATTGATGTAATTACAAATATAACCATAAATATTGTTCCAATTATATATTGTTTTTTATTTTCTTTCGAGTATTTAAATAAATCTTTAAATGCATTAAAGAATCCATACTTTTCCATTGTTATCCTCCTCATTTCATTAATTATTGTGTATGATTAATTATCTATTATAATATACCATATATACATTTAAAAATCTAGTAAAAAACTGTCATTCTTGTAAAGGGCTTGGGACTTAGTCCCAAAATACGAATTTTGACTAGGGAGGAAAAATTCAGTGCTTGTTAGGAAATATATGGGGATACAAAAATTGTATTTAACTTAAATTTTTCCTCTAATTTTTTTATTTTTGATTGCTAATTACTGCTCCAATTTTATAATTTCCTTTCTTTGATTTTGAAAAAGAAGTCTTGTAATATAATCATCTAGTTGTTCTTGATTTATA
>CASCUT010000030.1 GCA_949155365.1 uncultured Clostridia bacterium | reverse complement strand
CTAATTCTGATTTTAAATTAAAATTAATTGGTATAATTTCTATTATTTTAATATAAGAATTATTTTTTAATTTTATAATTCCATTTTCTAAAATAGTTTCAAATGGTAACCATTCTTGTACTGATTTTATTTTTTGTTGTTTCATTTTTTATCCTTTCTTTTTTATTATTTTTAGTTTACATAGTTTTTTATTATTTGTCAAGAAAAATCGTAAGACAATTTTCGACAAAGCATTGATAATTGTAAGTTTATCAATATTTTATTCCTTTTAATTTTTATTTTTTTGTTACATTTTAGATAAATACTATTGTAAGTTTCTATGTAATTTATTTTTCGTTTTTATCATTTAAAACTAAAATCATTATCATTGATTATTAAGTATCCATTATTTTTATTTATATTATTTAATAAAAATAGAAACTTCAATATGAAGCTTCTATCCTATATTTTTAATAATATTATATATTTTTTAATCTGTTTTGTTATTTTATTTATTTCGTATTTTCTATATTAAAATTTTTATGATACTTTTTAATAAAATATTATATATTTTAAATTTTCTTCTTTTTTATTTTTAATATTTTTTCAATACATCCTAATTTTATTATTTATTTAATTTCAAATTGTTTTACACTCTTGTATTGCTATTAAAAATAATTCTTCCATTTCTTCATAAATTTCTTTTGCTTTTTCTAATGGTAAAGATTTTCCTTCTTCTCCTTTTCCTATTTCTATTGTATATCCTGGTTTTTTAAAGTTTTCTATATACCAGTCTTTATAGCCTGCAAAAGAAGAATAGTAAGTTGGCTCTGTTAATTGATATCCACTTACCTTTGCCAACTTTTTTCCAATTTCATATGCTTTTTCTATTTTATAATTTAAATAATTCCAATAAATTTCCTGTCCTTGTGAATGCAATGATATTGTCATATCAAATTGGAATAATGTTGTGAAATTTATCATATTTTTTGTTTCGATTTCAGATACTGCATTTGGCCCTGAATAGTCTCTTGCCCCTGGTGCTATGATTCCTTTTTTTGCTTTATTTTTTACTGCTTGTTCCCATCCTGCTGGATAATTTAAATTTAAATCTACTCCTCTAATATTAGCCTTCCAATTTTCTAAATTACTTTTTTCCCAAATATTTTTATATAAATTATCATTTAATATTTTTTTCTCTTTTAAACATAAATTAACTCCATCTGGATTTACCATAGGTACAATAAATAGACTTACATTTTTCCATAATTCTTCTATGTCATATCCTTTGTATATTTCTTTTTTTTGATGTAATGTTAAATAAGTTTCAATAAACATCATGGTAATCAAACTCGTCATCCACTCATTTGCATGATGAGCTCCATTAATAAATAATTTTTTATTTCCTTCCCCTAATTTAATATAAATTATTTTCTCTCCTAATGTACTTTTCCCAATTTCATTTATTTTAAAAAAAGGAAATTCATAATTTAAAAATAATAAATCGTTTTTTAAAATATCATAAGTGTAACTTTGATTTGTTTTTACTATTTTTTTATTCAAAAAATTTCTCCTTTTTTATTATTTTTTTAATTTAAAATTAATTATTATATTTTATTATAGAAAAAATATTTTATTACTCTCCAAAAACAAAAAAAGAAATATTTTTCAATTTCTTTCTTATTCCTATTTAATTAATAAAATAATTCCTTATTTTAAAGTTAATTTATATAATCTTTGCATTCTTGGTTCTTTACTATAAGTATCAAAATCAGAAACAAACTTCCAACCAAATTTTTCGTATAAACCAATATGTTTTGTATATAAAAATATTTCTTCAAATGCTATATTTTCTTGTGCTGTTTTTTCTACATTTTCAAGTAATTTTTTACCATAACCTTTTCCTCTGTATTCTTTATCAATGTAAACATTAGCTAGCCATGGATAAATGTCGGGTCTAATACTTAAATCTTCATAAGCAAATTGATACATTCCAATAATTGTATCATCTAAAAATAAACCATAAGTTTGTGGAAGTTTATCTTTTTGCATACTATGTTTCATAAAACATTTTACTTCTTCAAATGTATATTTATCTCTTTTTCCCCACCAATCATACATCCATCTCGTCGTTATATTTAAAATATTTTCTTCTACATTAATTAGTTGTTTACACTCTAATTTCATTATATTTTCTCCTATCCATCCATTATGATTTTTTTTAATTTAATTGTATCATATATTATGATTTTGTTGATATTAAAATATTATAAAATTTTTATATTTTTGTATATTTATTTTTAATTTGTACATACTACTATCATAAGGTTAATATTAGCCTAACGAAGAGTAATACGAGGTTTTATAAAGAGCTTTTTATTATTCGAGCAAAGATGTTTTATGGCTTAAGTAATCCTTGGGTTATAAAGTGTCGGCGTTGAAGAGTATATTATTTGTTTGTAAGCTATACTTTTACATGATATTTTTTTCATATTATATTTTGTATTTGATGTATGGTTAAAAAATAGGTAATATATTGGAGTTAAGATTATATTTATATATAATAGTGGTTGTTACTAGTCCCACGAGGATGAATATGGTTACTATGTGTGTATTTATAGTCGAGCAGGTGATTATGACTTTTGGCTTATTGCTTATTTATATAGTAATGTATATTAGGTGAAACAGTTAGGAATCATAGTTTGAGCTGAAAGTTAATATTAGCTTTATACGATAAATGCACGTAATAGATTTGGTCTATTACGTGCATTTAATTTACATTGAAGTAGAAATATCTTTTTCATTTTCTAGTTCAATCATTAAATTTTTATAAATTTAATGCTGTTCTGGCTATTCTTTCAAGCTTATCTTGTTGTTTTGTAATACTGCTTGGTATTTCACCAATTGTTTCACATTCTACTGAATAAGAAAGTTTACCTGTCCCTTTTGCATAATAAATGGTACCACATTGTTCCTTCTCGCTACTAAAAACCAAAAATTCTACAATATTATGTTTTGTTGTGGTTCCCAATCTTACATAAGCCATATTATCCCTTTCTGCTATACATAGCTGAAATTTATTAATAAGTTACTTTACCTATTATAGCAGTTATTGTTTTTGCCGTCAATTATACATCAAGATTTTTAACATACTTTGCATTCTTCTCAATAAATTCTCTTCTTGGTTCAATTTCATCTCCCATTAAAATCGTAAATATTTCGTCTGCTTTCATAGCATCTTCCATCGTTACTTTTACTAAAATACGATTTGCTGGGTCCATCGTTGTTTCCCATAACTGTTCTGGGTTCATTTCTCCTAAACCTTTATATCTTTGAAGACCTAATTGCTCTCTTTTAATACCTTTTTCTGCTAACTCTTTATATGCTTTATCTAAATCTTCGTCTGTATAACAATAAATGTCTTCCATTCCTTTTTTTGATAATTTGTATAATGGTGGTTGTGCCAAAAATACATTTCCATTTTCAATTAATGGTCTCATATAACGGAAAAAGAAGGTTAATAATAATGTTCTAATGTGAGCTCCATCCACATCGGCATCGGCCATGATAATAACTTTTCCATAGCGAATTTTAGAAACGTCAAAATCAGAACCAATTCCTGCTCCAACGGCTAAGATTACAGGATTCAATTTATCATTTCCATATATTTTATCCGCTCTTGCTTTTTCTACATTTAACATTTTACCCCATAGAGGTAAAATTGCTTGGAATCTTCTATCTCTTCCTTGTTTTGCACTTCCTCCTGCGGAATCTCCTTCGACGATATATACTTCACATTCTGCAGGATTTTTGCTACTACAATCTGCTAATTTTCCTGGTAATGTTGTACTTTCCAATGCATTTTTTCTTCTTACTAATTCCCTTGCTTTTCTTGCTGCTTCCCTTGCACGAGAAGCACTAATACATTTTTCCAAAATAGCTTTTGCAACAGATGGATTTTCTTCTAAAAAGTTTCCTAATGCTTCATTTACCATACTTTGAACAATTCCTGTTACATTACTATTTCCTAATTTTGTTTTTGTTTGTCCTTCAAATTGAGGTTCTTTTACTTTTACAGAAACAACAGCGGTAATTCCTTCTCTAATGTCTTCTCCTTGTAAATTAGAATCTTTTTCTTTTAATAAATTATGAGATCTTGCATAATCATTAAATGTTTTGGTTAATGCTCTTTTAAAACCTTCTAAATGCGTTCCACCCTCGATTGTATTAATATTATTAACAAAAGTATAAATATTTTCAGAATATGCTGTCGTGTATTGGAAGGAAATTTCTACTGGAACATCTCCATCTGTTTTTTCTATATAAATTGGATCTTTATGTAATTTTTCTTTATTTTTTCCTAAATATTCAACAAATGATATTAACCCACCTTCAAAACAAAATTCTGCTTTTTTTGGCGTTTCTTCTCTTTTGTCTTCTATTGTAATTTTTAAACCTTTTGTTAAAAATGCCATTTCACGGAATCTATTCTCTAATGTTGTATAATCATAATTTAATGTTTCAAAAATAGTATTATCTGCTAAAAATTTAACTTTTGTTCCTGTTTTTTTAGAGTCTCCTATTTTGGTTAATGGCTTAACTGTCTTTCCTTTTTCAAATTTCATTTGGTAGATTCCACCATCTCTTTGAATGGTTACCTCACACCAAGTAGACAAAGCATTTACAACAGATGCACCTACTCCATGAAGACCTCCAGATACTTTATATCCACTATCTCCACCAAATTTTCCACCTGCATTTAATTGTGTATACACCGTTTCTGCTGCTGATATTTTTGTTTTTTGGTGAATATCTACTGGAATTCCCCTACCATTATCTTCTACACTAATAATATTATCTGGTAGTATTTCGATATTAATTTCATTACAATAACCTGCTAATGCTTCATCCACACAGTTATCTACAATTTCATAAACCAAGTGGTGTAACCCTCTTACAGAAACACTTCCAATATACATACCTGGTCTTTTTCTAACATGTTCTAATCCATCTAGAACTTGTATTTGTTCTGCATTATATTCATGTTCAAACTTTTCCATTTTTTTTAGCATATGTTAATTTTTAAAATTAACATATTTCTCCTTTCCTTTTCTTTTTTATCCTCTTGCTTAGAATCAATTTTTTTACCTTTTGCTTTTCTTTTTCCACAACTTGTTCTTTTGTTGTGGATTATAGGTTTTCTTTTTGCATTCTTCTAGCAAGTGTTGTGGAGGAAATATTAGAAATGTATCCTTTTGTTTTTTCCTCTTTTTTTACTAAAATTAAAGATTTATTATTTCCTTTGGCTATATTAATTATTTCATTTTCTATTTTCAATTCTTTCAAAATTTCTTCTAATGTTCTATTCTTTAGCATTTTTTCTAAATCTAATATCGTAATAATCTCCTTTGATGGAATAATTAATTCTTTTCCAATATGAACATACATTATTTTCGTTCCTCTCTTTACTAAATCCTAGAATCGTGTGTATCACTTAATATAGAAATTAGTTTTATTGGCATTACAAATGAAAAAACTTTATCCTTCTGATTTTGCTTGTCCTTTTTTTACTTGAAATAATTTCGTATCACGATTTAAATTTTCAATCTTATCTGTACATGTAATAATTACTTGTGTGTTTTCGATACGCTCGAGGAAATTTCTCCTTCTTTTTTCATCTAATTCAGACATAAAATCATCTAATAAAAGAATTGGATATTCCCCTATTTCATCATAAATCACTTGCATTTCTGCTATTTTTAGGGATAACACTGCTGTCCTATTTTGTCCTTGTGAACCATATACATTCACAAGATCCCCATTAATATATATCATAAAATCATCTCGATGTATACCTTTTGTTGTAAATCCTTTTATAATATCTAGTTTTCTTCTTTCTTTCAATAAAGCCAAATATTCTTGTTTATTTGCACAATTTGATTCATATTCTAATTTTAATTCTTCTGCTTGTTCTGTAATTGTTTGATGAATCGAATTTATTTTTTGTTTGATTTTCTCAATAAACTCATTACGATATAAAAATATTTTTTCTCCATATTCTGCTAATTTTTCATCCCATATCTCTAAAAATTGTTCTGGCTTATTTTCTAGTTTAATTTGTTTTAAGTAATTATTTCTTTGTTCTATTGTTTGATTATATAAATTTAAATAATGTACATAGTTTGGTCTTAATTGTCCTATCATGACATCTAAAAATCTTCTTCTTTTTTGAGGTCCTTCTTTCAAAATTTGAATATCATCTGGAGTAAAAATAACAATGTTTAAATTTCCTAATAATTCACTTAATTTCTTTATTTTAATTCCATTTACTAAAATCGTTTTCTTTGTATTAAGTTCTACTTTAACGGAACCTGTTCTATCACTTTTTTCATATTCAATAAAAACCGATGTTCCTTCTTGTCCAAATTGAATCAATTCTTTCTCTTTATTCGTTCGAAATGATTTTCCAATAGCGCAAAGAAAAATAGCTTCTATGATATTTGTTTTTCCTTGTGCATTATGACCATGAAAAATATTTAAATTGGGATGTAATGTAATTTCTTGTTCTTCATAATTTCTAAAATGAATTAATTTTATTTTTGTAATATTCATACGTTACGAGTGAAAAGATGAGAAGCCGTAGCATGTTATCCACATTTTGTTCTTTATTTGTGGATTATTTTTCCCCTTCTTTCTTTTTTACTTCTCTCTTTCCTCCTCCCTATTTTTTAATCTTTCAAACGAATTGGTAAAATCATATAAGTATAATCTCCTTCATCTACTGGTCTTATAATACATGGAGAAATACTGGTTCCTAAATTCAAATAGATTTCTTCATCATCAATTGCTCTTAATGCATCTAAGAAATATTTTGGATTAAATCCTGCTTCTAAGTTTTGACCTTCTGTTGCAACATACATTTCTTCTTTTGCATCTCCTGTTTGGTTTGTACAAGAAATGGTTACTTTTCCAATATCAATGGAAACCTTTACTGGATATTTCTTTTCTTTTTCAATACTAGATGCAGAAATTAAGCTAACTCTTTCAAAACAGTTTTGAAGATTGCTTTTATTTACTCTTACTCTTGTTTCCCAATTTTCTGGAATAACACTCGCATAATTTAAAAATTCTCCATCTAATAATCTAGTTACTAATTTACAATTTTCCATTTCAAATAATGCTTGATTTTTTGCTACTCCTATTTTAATGGTATCAAACGAATCTAAAATAATCTTATTTACTTCATTTAATGTTCTTCCTGGAATAACAGCTGTAAAATCATTACTACTATTTTGTAAGAATTTTGATTTCCAAGCTAAACGAAATCCATCTACAGCAACAACATTTAATTTATTGTTTTTTATTTCAAATAAACATCCTGTAAAAATTGGTCTATTTTCTTCTGTACTTACTGCAAATATTGTTTTTCTTATCATTTCTTTTAATGCATTTTGTTCAATTTCAATTGAATTTTCTACTGTTATTTGTGGAAGTTCTGGAAATTCTTCTGGGTTCATAGTTGCAAGTTTATATAAAGAACCTTCACATTCAATTACTAATAAATTTTGTTCATTTAAAGAAATATGAATTTCTGTATCTGGTAATTTTCTAATAATTTCACTAAACATGATTGCATTTACTACGGTTGCTCCTTGCTCTTTTACATCAGCATCTATAATATATTCAATTCCTATTTCTAAATCATAGGTTGTTAATTTTACTTCTTTATCATTTGTTTGAATTAAAATACCTTCTAAAATAGGCATTGTTGTTTTTGAAGCTACCGCTTTTGTTACGGAATTAAGTGCTTTCAGGATTTTATCCTTTTCGCAAACGATTTTCATTTTGCATCAAACTCCTTTATAAATAATTAAATAATTTTAGTAGTAGTAGTAATAGGTCCTGTGGATTGTGTGGAAAAGTATGTGTATTGTTTATTTCCCTTAGGTTTTTTGTGTTGATAACATCGTGGATAAATACGAAAGTTATAAACAATTAAAAAATTTAGATGTGAAAAAGTGAGTTATTAACAGCTTATCTACACAGAATTCACATTGGGCTGTGGAAAGTGAAGTAAGCTGTTCCGTAAGAAGAACTACGAATTCATTTCCCAAACAATCATTTTTCCAAACACTTTTTTTAAAAATCTTTTCTTTTGCTTGTCCTACCAATTATTGGTCTGCTAGTAAAATGTTTTTCACACTTTCCACAATCAATTTGGTATTTTTATTTTCTTTTATTTCTTTATCAATTTTATTGCAAGCATGCATTACGGTCGTATGGTCTCTATTTCCAAAATCTTTTCCGATTTGTGGAAGAGATAACTGTGGCACTGTTCGACACAAATACATCGCAATTTGTCTTGGAAATACAATATCATTGGATCTTTTCGCACCAGCAATATCTTTTACATCAATATTAAAGTATTTTGCTACCGTTTCTTGTATAAATTGAGAAGAAATCACTTTATCTTTTGCAGAAACAATTTCGTTAATGGCCCATTCTGCCATTTCCATTGTAATAGGACTATTAATAAGAGATGCTCTTGCAATTAATTTATTTAAAGCACCTTCTAATTCTCTAATATTAGTATCAATACGATTCGCAATGTTTGCTAAAATATCATCATCAATAATAATATTATCTAGTTGTGATTTTTTTCTTAAAATAGCCAGACGGGTTTCATAGTCTGCATTTGAAATATCAGCAATAAGACCCCACTCAAACCTTGATTTTAATCTATCTTCTAATAGATTAATATCCTTTGGAGGCCTATCGCTAGAAATAATAACTTGTTTTCCACTTTCGTGAAGAGTATTAAAGGTATGGAAAAATTCCTCTTGTACTCTTTCTTTTCCCGCAATAAATTGGATGTCATCAATTAAAAGGACATCTATATTACGGTATTTAGAACGAAATTGTTCATTTTTATTATCTTTAATGGCATTAATTAATTGGTTGGTAAATTTTTCAGAAGTAACATATAAAATATTCGCATTTTTGTTATTTCTTAAAATTTCATTTCCAATGGCATGCATTAAGTGTGTTTTCCCCAAACCTACTCCTCCGTAGATAAATAGAGGATTATATGAGGTAGCAGGAGCTTCTGCCACTGCTAATGCTGCTGCATGCGCAAAACGGTTATTATTTCCTACAACAAAACTATCAAAGGTATACTTTGGATTTAAAGTAGGGTTCGAATAACCGATGGTAGGATTGGATAGTCCATTTGCTTGTCCATTTATTAGACTATTTTTTAATTCTTCTTTTGAAAGTATAGAAACACTACATTCCTTATTTGTTAGATAATTAAAAGTACTAACTAATAAATCATGATAACGAGCTTCAACGGTATCACGACTAAAAGCAGTGGATGTTAGTAATACAACATTACCATTCTCCATACTTTGAATCTCTAAGTTTTTAAGCCAAGTATCATAAGAAATAGGACTGGTTTCTTCTTTTAAAAGTTCTTTTGCTTTTGTAAGAAGTTCTTCTAATTCTCTTTCTTGCATTTTTAAAAAATCCCTCCAAAACTTCTTTTATCCCTATTGTTTTCCTATCATATCAAAAATAAGTAAAAATAGTCAAGATAAATAAAAAAAATAATTAAATTTAAAGGAAAGTATTGACATAAGAAAGAATTTAATATAAAATTATAAGGCTTATTAAATTAAGAAAAATCCGTTTACGGTTTAAATAAATACAGGAGGTGCTAAAAAAATGAAAAGAACATTCCAACCTAAAAAAAGACAAGAACAAAAAGAGCATGGTTTTATGAAAAGAATGAAAACTAGAGCAGGAAGAAATGTATTAAAAGCAAGACGTGCAAAAGGAAGAAAAAAAATAAGTGCTTAAATAGGGGAAGGCCACAATCATTAAAAAAATGTGGTCTTTTTTGTGATTTTACTTATTGATTATGGTATCCTTTTGTTGAAGGAGAAATAAAATGAGAAAAATCGATACCTTAAAAAAAAATTACGAATTTAAAAATGTATTAGATAGAGGAAAATTTTATCGTGGTAAGTATATTACAGTTTATTGTACAAAAAACAAAAAACAAAAAAATGTGATTGGAATTGCCATTGGTAAAAAAATAGGGAAAGCGACTAAGCGAAATAGGTTAAAGCGTTTAATAAGAGAAAGTTATCGTTTACAAAAAAAAGAATTAGAACAAGGGTATAATTTGGTTTTTTTATGGAATAAAAACCAGGTAAAAGACAGGAAATGTCAAGAAGTACAAGCGGATATGAGACAAGTATTTCAAAAGGCAGGAATCATAAAATGAGGAAAATAGGAATTCAATGTATTTTATTTTATCAAAATTATATTTCTCCCATGCTTCATTTTCGTGGAATTGAATGCAAATATTATCCAACTTGTTCCGAATATACCAAACAGGCAATTGAAAAATATGGTTTAGGGAAGGGGATTCTATTAGGAAGTAAGCGAATTATAAAATGTAATCCATTTTCGAAAGGTGGTTATGATCCTCTAAAATAAAAAGAAAGATGAGGAATTTATATGGGATTTTTATCTGAAATTTTTGGCTACCTATTAAATTTTTTCTATGAAATGATTCATAGTTATGGAATTGCCATCATTATTTTTTCTGTTTTATTAAGATTGATTTTAATACCAATTACAATAAAACAACAAAAAACAATGAAAAAATCAGCTAAAATGCAAGAAAAAATGAAGGAAATTCAACATAAATATAAAAACAATCCTGAAAAATTAAATCAAGAAACCATCGAATTATATAAAACAGAAAAATTAAATCCTTTTAGTGGTTGTTTTAGTGCCATTTTACAATTATTAATTATCCTTTCTGTATTCTGGATGGTAAGTCAACCACTTACTTATATGAAAAAAATAGACAAACAAGTAATTGATGACTATAAAACACAAATTACAGAAGCAAACAATGGACAAAAAACAACCTACCCAGAAATAGAAATTATTTCTAAAATAGAAACAGAATATGAAGACATCAATACACAATTAGCACAGCAAGAAGTAGAGAATAGGGAAGAGTTAGAACAAAAAAAGAAAACATTAGAAGATATGCGAATTAATATGCAATTTTTAGGATTAGATCTAAGCAAAGTTCCAACACAAAATTTAGGGGACTGGAAAGTGTATGTTATTCCAGTATTATATGTTATTACTTCTTTTGTTTCTATTAAAATAACAACAAGTGCACAGAAAAAAGCAATGAAGAAAAAAGAAATTGTAATAGATGAAAATGGGAAAGAAAGTTCTCAGGACGATATGTTAGACAGTATGCAACAAATGAATAATTCGATGTTATATATGATGCCAATTATGTCCATTTCAATTGCCGCAATTGCACCATTAGGACTTGCTTTATATTGGCTAGTAAGTAATATTTTAATGATTGTAGAAAGATTAATTATTAATCAATTTATCGGGGCTAAGGAGGAAGAAGAAAATGCTTAAATCTATTATTTCCGAAGGAAAAACAACACAAGAAGCAATTGATAACGGACTAAAAGAATTAAAAGTATCAAAAGATAAAGTAGAAATTAAAGTATTAGAAAATGAAAACAAAAAAAGTTTTTTTAGTATTTTAACTCCTAGAGTGGTAAAAGTAGAATTAACAGTAAAAGAAGATAAAACAAGTGATAGAAGCATAGAAAAAAGAGAAGAAAAGCCAAAAAGAGAATATGCTCACAATATAGAAGATATTGAAAAAGCAAAAGATAGAGTAGAGGCATTTTTAAAAACATGGCTACCACAAATAGATGAAAGCTTACAATATACTATAACAATAGAAGAATATAGTATTTTAGTAGATATCAAAGGAGAGTCAGCAGGATTACTAATTGGATATCGTGGAGAATCTCTAAATGCAATGCAAACAATTTTATCAACAATTGCAAATCGTCATGCAAACGAGAAAATTAAACTATTACTTGATATTGAAAAATATCGTGCAAAAAGAGTAAAAATATTAGAGGAATTAGCAGAAAAAGTATCAAGAACTGTATTAAAAACAGGAAAATCAGTAACATTAGAACCAATGTCTGCTTATGAAAGAAAAATTATTCATAGTAAATTACAGGAACATACAAGAGTAGAAACTTACAGCATAGGAGAAGGCGATAACAGAAGAATTGTGATTGCAAAAATAAAAAATAAATAAAAAATCGGAAGTCAAAGTGAAGATTTTAGTAAAAAAAGCATGAAGATGCTTTTATACTGAGTTTTACTTTGACTTTTTTATATAATTTTATAAAAAAGTTGAAATTTTATGTAAAACATGATAAAATACAATCTAGTTACTTTATTAATATTTCCTTGCTTTTACAGAAGGAGAAAACAACATCTAAGTAGGAGGAAATGATATGAAGAAAAATATCTTTTTTGCTTATGCACTTATTTGGTTTGCGATAGCAGTAGCAGTTATTGTAGGAATGGTGGTAACGAAAGATGCGATCTGTTTATTAGCATTTTTCATTCCATGCTTTGTGAAACCAGAGATATGGAAAAATAGCGATAAAAAAATATGGTGCGAAGACAATAAAAAAGAGAAAGAGGAGTAAATAATCGAAAGGTCATAAATTTTAATTTTAAAAATTGTGGCCTTTCGATTATTAATATTTAGAAGGAGGAAAATATGGAAACAATAACAGCAATCTCTACGGCTATAGGAAATGGCGGGATTGGAATTATCCGTATGAGTGGAAAAGAAACATTTCCTATTTTGAAAAAAATATTTCGAAATCATAAAAACGAAGAAATTAATATAGAAAAAATAAAGGGGTATACCATTCAATATGGATTTATTATAGACCCAAAAACAGGGGAGAAAATAGATGAAGTATTGGTGTCTTTTTTTAAAAATCCAAAAAGCTACACCAAAGAAGATATGTGTGAGATTAATAGCCATGGAGGAATGGTAGTAGAAAAGCAAATTTTAGAACAGTGTCTACAAAATGGTGCTATGCTAGCAGAACCAGGGGAATTTACAAAACGTGCTTTTTTAAATGGAAGAATTGATTTATCACAGGCAGAGTCGATAATGGATTTAATTAATAGTAAAACCGAAAAAGAAGCGAAAGCATCAATCAATCAATTAGAAGGAGATCTATCAAAAAAAATACAAGAAATTAGACATGATTTATTAGACATGATGGCAGATGTTGAAGCTTCTATTGATTATCCAGAATATGATATTGAAGAAGTAACCAATCAAAAGGCCATATCTATTTTAGTAGGAACAAAGAAAAAATTAGAAGATTTAAAAGATAGTTTCCGAAGTGGAAAAATTTTAAAAGAAGGAATTAGAACAGCGATTATTGGTCGTCCAAACGCAGGAAAATCTTCTTTACTAAATCGAATTTTAAAAGAAGAAAGAGCGATTGTAAGCGAAATAGAAGGAACGACAAGAGATACGATTGAAGAATTTGTTACAATAAAAGGAATTCCTTTAAAAATAATTGATACAGCAGGAATTCGAAAGACTTCAGATGCAATTGAGGAAATAGGAGTAAAAAAAGCATTAACATTAGCAGAAGAAGCAGAACTAATTTTAGCAATTTTAGATAATACAAAAGAATTGAGTCAGGAAGATTTAGAAATTATTCAATTAATTAAAGATAAAAATGCGATTATACTACTAAATAAAATCGATATAGGAGAAGCAAAATTAGAAAATAAAGAAGAATTACAAAAATGTAATAAAAAAATGATTAAAATATCAGCCAAAGAAGGTAATGGAATAGAAGAATTATATCAAGAAATAGAAGAAATGTTTCAAATAAAAGGATTAGAAACAGGACAAGAAACAATTATTACAAATATTAGACATAAAAATCAAATCGAACTTGCCATTCAAAATATAGAAGAAGCAAAAAGAGCGGTAGAACAAAATTTACCAATAGATATTATTTCTATTTCCATCAAACAAACATTAGAAGAATTAGGAAAAATAACAGGAGAAAATGTAGCAGAAGATATTATCAACGAAATTTTTTCTAAATTTTGTTTAGGAAAATAAAACAATAAAAAGACGTCTCAAAATCAAAAATAAGAGGTTTTTAAATGAAAAACGACAAGTTTATAATATGAAACATAAAAATGTCTTATTTTTGAATATGAAAAGAAATAGGAAAAAATTAAGATAAAATGATAAAAAATAAGAAAAACAAAAAAGATGAAATAAAAAAAGAAAATAAATAGTAAAATAAACTTATAAATTAATAATAAAATTAAAAATTAACCTATTAATACAAAAAAATAATAAAAGAAACCTTAGAGGCACAGGAGAAACAAAAGAAAAAAGCGAACATTTAAATAAAAATAAAACATACACAAAAAGACAAATAAAATCTAAAAAGAGACAATCAATAAGAGAAAAATAAGAAAAAGATTGTCAAAAAGATAGATAGAACAAAAATTTAAGTTTCATAAAAAACAAAGAAGATTTTTGGGACGTACGAAAAAATCTTCTTGAATAAAAATATAAGAGAAGATTTTTTCGTGCGTCCCAGAAATCTTCTTTGGAGGAGTAAGAGATGAAGTATAATGCGGGGAAATATGATATTGCAGTAATTGGTGCAGGACATGCGGGATGTGAAGCAGCACTTGCATCGGCTAGGATGGGAATGAAAACATTATTGTTTTCGATTAGTTTGGAAGCTGTTGCTAATATGCCTTGTAATCCACATATTGGAGGAAGTTCGAAAGGTCATTTGGTAAGAGAAATTGATTGCCTTGGGGGTGAAATGGGGAAAAACATTGATAAAACGTTCACTCAGTTGCGAATGTTGAACACTTCAAAAGGACCAGCTGTGTATTCGTTAAGGGCACAAGCAGATAGAAAAGCATACCAAGCCGAGATGAAACACACTTTAGAGAAGCAAGAAAATTTATTTATCAAACAAGCAGAGATTGTAGATTTTACGGTAGAAAATGGGAAAGTGAAGTCAATTGAAACAAATATTGGAGCGATTTATGAAGTAAAGGCAATTATTGTAGCGACAGGAACCTATTTGAAAGGAAAGATTTATATTGGTGAAACTTCTTTTGAAAGTGGACCAGATGGTGTGTTTCCAGCTAACAAGTTTTCAGAAGCTTTAAAGAGAGAAGGGGTAGAGTTAGTACGTTTTAAGACAGGAACACCAGCCAGAATTAATAAAAATAGTATTGATTTTTCAAAAATGGAGATACAAGAAGGAGATAAGAATCCAGAAGCTTTTTCTTTTGAAGATAAAATTGACCCAAATGTAGAGCAATTACCATGCTATTTGACTTATACAAATGAAAAAACACATGAAATAATAAGACAAAATTTGCATCGTTCTCCTTTATATGGAGGGGAAATTACAGGGACAGGACCTCGTTATTGCCCTTCCATTGAAGATAAAGTAGTTCGTTTTGCAGATAAAGAGAGACATCAAATTTTTGTAGAGCCAGTAGGAAGAAATACAAATGAAATGTATATTCAAGGAATGAGTTCTTCTCTTCCAGAAGATGTGCAGATTGCAATGTATCGCACTATTCCTGGATTAGAAAAAGCAGAATTTACAAGACCAGCTTATGCGATTGAATATGATTGTATTAATCCAGCAGATTTAAAATTGTCATTAGAATATAAAAAGATAGAAAATTTATTTTTTGCAGGACAAACGAATGGAACTTCTGGTTATGAAGAGGCAGCATGCCAAGGATTAATGGCGGGTATTAATAGTAGCTTAAAATTGAAGGGAAAAGAACCAATTATTTTAGATAGAACACAAGCATATATTGGTGTTTTGATTGATGATATTGTAACAAAAGGAACGAATGAACCATACCGAATGATGACATCTCGTGCAGAATATCGACTTTTATTAAGACAAGATAATGCAGATTTAAGATTATTAGAGATAGGATATCAAGTAGGATTAATCTCAGAAGAAAGATATCAAAGATTTCGAAAGAAAAAAGAGCAGATTGCGATAGAAATAGAGAGAGTAAGAAAGCAAATTATAAGACCAACAGAGAAAGTAAATTCCTTTTTAAGAGAATATCATTCTTCTGAAATCAGCACAGGTGTAAGCTTAGCTGATTTGGTAAAAAGAACAGAGTTAACTTATGATAGTTTAGCAGAGATAGATGAAGCAAGACCAGAATTAGAAGAACAGGTAATAAAAGAAGTTGGAATTGAATTAAAATATGAAGGATATATCAAATTACAAGCAGAGCAAGTAGAAAAATTTAAAAAGTTAGAACAAAGATTATTACCAAAAGAAATAGATTATGAACAAATAAAAGGATTACGTTTAGAGGCTAGACAAAAATTAAATAAAGTAAAACCAAATTCAGTAGGACAAGCTTCTCGTATTTCAGGGGTATCTCCAGCGGATATCTCCGTATTATTAATATATTTAGAAACTTTTCGAAAAGAAGATAAAGGAGAATAAAATGGAGTTTATAGTGTTTTCAGAAGAATTAAAAAGAAAAGCAAAACAGATTGATATTTTTTTAGAAGAAAAGCAGATAGAAAAATTTTATCAATATATGAATTTGTTATTAGAATGGAATGAGAAAATGAACTTAACGGCTATTACAGATCCAAAAGAAATTATATTAAAGCATTTTATAGATTCTTTAACAATGGCAAACAAAATAAAAGAAGGCGAAACGCTGATTGATGTAGGAACAGGAGCTGGCTTTCCAGGAATTCCTCTTGCTATTGTAAAACAAGAAGTAAAAATTACATTATTAGATTCGTTAAATAAGAGAGTTCATTTTTTACAAGAGGTAATTCAGGTCTTACAATTAAATAATATAAGAGCAGTTCATGCAAGAGTAGAGGAATTTGCAAAAAATAAAAAAGAAAGAGAACAATATGATATTGCAACTTCTAGAGCAGTAGCACCCCTTAATGTATTGGCAGAATATCTGTTACCACTTGTAAAAATAGGAGGAAAGTGCGTTTGTATGAAGGGGTCTAATATAGAAGAAATAAAACAAGCGGAAAAGGCAGTAACCTTATTGGGAGGAGAAATAAAACAAATAGAAGAAATCACACTTCCAGAAAGTGATATGAAGCGTCATATTATCCTTCTAGAAAAGATAAAACAAACGCCTTCTAAATATCCAAGAAAGCCAGGAACTCCATCGAAAGAGCCAATCTAAAAGAGCATTATATTAGAAGAAAAACAATAGAAAAAAGTCAATAAATATTGTCATATTTATTGACTTTTTTCCTATCTTTTTATATGATTAAAGTGTTCAAAAAAAATAGATGGAGGTAATTTTAGTGGGAAAAGTAATATCAATCGCAAACCAAAAAGGTGGCGTAGGAAAAACAACAACAGCAGTTAATTTAAGTACAGTTTTAGCAAAAAAAGGGAAGAAAGTGTTAATGATAGATACAGACCCACAAGGAAATGCAACTAGTGGGTTAGGAATCGATAAAAATGTTAATTTTTCAGTATATGATGTAATTATTAACGATGTAGAGATTGAAAATACTGTCCAACAAACAATGGTAAAAAACTTAGAGGTATGTCCATCGAATATTAACTTAGCTGGGGCAGAAGTAGAGCTTGTTGCTATGATGTCAAGAGAACATCGATTAAAAGAAAAAATAGATAATCAAAAAGACAAATACGATTATATTATTATCGATTGTCCACCTTCTTTAGGATTAATTACCTTAAATGCTTTTACTGCATCAGATAGTGTGCTGATTCCTGTACAATGTGAGTATTATGCATTAGAAGGATTAGGACAATTATTAAATACCATTAATTTAGTAAAAAAACATTTGAATAAAGACCTTGAAATCGAAGGAGCATTACTTACTATGTTTGACATTAGGACAAACCTATCGAATCAAGTAGTCAAAGAAGTAAATAAATACTTTGAAAATAAAGTATATAAAACGGTTATTCCTAGAAATGTAAGACTAAGTGAAGCACCAAGTTATGGAATGCCAATTTCAGTGTATGACCCAAAATCGAAAGGGGCAAAATCCTATGATAAATTCGTAAAAGAATTTCTAAAAAAGAATGAAGAAGAGCAAAAAGCAAGACATATGAAATAGAAAGGAGAAAATAAAGATGGCAAAAAATACTGGATTAGGAAAAGGCCTAGATGCCTTATTTAGTGATAAAACGGTCATTGAAAATATAACAGAAGAAAGAAAAGAAGGAGAAAGAATTGAAAAAATAAAAGTAATGGATATCGAGCCAAATCGAAATCAACCAAGAAGAAATTTTGATATGGAAGCCATTGAAGAATTAGCAGAATCTATCAAAATATATGGAATAATTCAACCTATTATTGTAAGCAAAAAAGATGGATATTATGAAATTGTAGCAGGGGAAAGAAGATGGAGAGCTTCTAAAAAAGCAGGGCTTACGGAAATTCCATGTATTATCCGCAGTGATGATGAAAGAAAGTCAAAAGAAATAGCATTAATTGAAAATATTCAAAGAGAAGATTTAAATCCAATTGAAAAAGCAAAAGGATTTAAACAATTAATTGATGAATATGGTTTAAAGCAACAAGAATTAGCAGATATTATGGGAATGAATAGAAGTACAGTTACCAATTGTCTACGCATTTTAAATTTGGATGAAAGAGTAATAAATTTAGCATTAGAGGGAAAACTAACAGAAGGACACTGCCGTTCATTACTTGGTTATGAAGACCCAGAAATACAATATAAAATGGCATTAAAGATTATTGAAACAGGGCAAACAGTAAGAGATATTGAAAGAAATTTAAAAAATGCAAAAAATGTAAAGAAAAATGCAAAAGAAGATAGAAAAAAATATGAAGCAATTTATCGTGATATTGAAGATCGTTTTCAAGGTTTTTTCGGAACAAAAGTAAAATTAGATGCGGGTGTAAAAAGCGGAAAAATTATTATTAAATACTCTTCAAACGAGGACTTAGAGAGAATTTTAGAGTTAATTAATAAAGAATAGGAAGAAGGATTTTTAAGTGGAAATGATATTAGATTTAATAAACACAGATACATTTTTAATTGGAATGATAATTACCATTTTTGTTTTATTTTTATTATATCTTAATACAACAATAAAATTATCAAAATTAAGAAAAAGTTATAAAGAATTCATGAAAAGACTAGGAAATGGAAATAATATAGAAGAAATGCTAAAACATTATATGACATCTGTAGAAAAAGTAGAAAAAGAACAACAAGAATTAGCAAATTATAGTGTACAAATAGATAAAAAGATGGAAAAATGTATACAGAAAGTCGGAATGGTAAGATATAATGCATTTCAGGACACAGGAAGTAATTTGAGTTTTGCATTGGCAATATTAGATGAAAACAATAATGGAGTAGTATTAAATGGAATATACTCTAGAGAAATGTCAAATATATATGCAAAAGCAGTAGAAAAAGGAACTTCTATCCATACTTTATCAGAAGAAGAAAAAGAAGCAATCCAAAAAGCAATCAATCAAGAGGAAGAGAAAAGATAATAAGAAGGAATAGATAATTTAAAAATGAGGAACATAATATAATTTTTTTGCTGTTAGTATTGACAAAAAGCATTTTTATGTGTTACTATATATACGTTACGATGTTTCGTAACAAAAGTGCAGAGGTGGTCGAGTTGGTTTATGGCACCAGTCTTGAAAATTGGCGTGCGTTTGTAGCGTACCGTGGGTTCGAATCCCACCCTCTGCGCCATCTTTTTTTTAAAGAGAATTTCATAGAAAATAAATGGAGGCTTACCCAAGTGGTTGAAGGGGACAGTTTGCTAAACTGTTAGGGTTCGCAAGGGCCGCGAGGGTTCAAATCCCTCAGCTTCCGCCAGAATAATATAAAGTAATAACATACTTTATATTATTTTTTTGTTTCATTTTATTAAATAAAGAATAAAATGAAACATCGATAGAAAAAAGAATAAATAAAAAAACAATTCATAAAATCAATTAGGGTGATTTTATGAAAGTAGGAATTTGTTTTGCTGGTGGAGGAATTAAAGGGATTTGTCATGTAGGAGCATTAAAAGCGTTAGAAGAAGAAAATATTAAATTTGATTATATAGCAGGAACTTCCTCAGGAAGTATTGTTGCAACATTATATGCCATTGGTTATTCGGCAGATGAAATTTATGAAATATTTAAAAAATATAATAAAAAAATAAATTATATAGAATGGAAAAATATTTTAAAATTAATATATGGAACTTTAATAAAAAGAAAATTAATAATTACAGGATTAAATAGTGGGAAAAAAATAGAAAAATTAATTAATCAAGAATGTAAGAAAAAAAATATTGATAATATTAATCAAATTACTAAAAAATTATTAATTCCAAGTGTTAATTTATGTAATGGAAAAATAATGATTTTTACTTCGATAAAAAATAGAAGTAGTTATTCAGACAAAATCGTTTATGAAGATAATATTAATATAGGAAAGGCAGTACGAGCAAGTTGTAGTTATCCAGGTGTTTTTGAACCAATGCCGTTTAAACAGGAATATTTAATTGATGGTGGAATTAGAGAAAATGTTCCATGGAAAGAGTTAAAAGAAAATGGAGTAGATAAAGTAATATCGATTGTTTTTCAAAATGAGATAGAAAAAAAAGAAAAAATAAATATATTTGATAGTATAACAGGTTCCATTGAACTATTATGCCATGAATTATCAAATTATGAATTAGATGGAGCTGATTATTTAATAAAAATAAAAACAAAGGATATTTCATTATTAGACAAATCAAAAATGAAATATTTATATGAATTAGGATATATCGAGACAAAAGGAAAAATAAATGAAATTAAAAAATTAACTCAAACAGGTAGATAGGATAATTAAATAAATAATTAAATAAATAATTAAATAAATAATTAAATAAATAATTAAATGAATAATTAAATGAATAATTAAATGAATAATTAAATGAATAATTAAATGAATAATT
>CASCUT010000029.1 GCA_949155365.1 uncultured Clostridia bacterium | reverse complement strand
TAATTAAATGAAATAATTAAATGAATAATTAAATGAAATAATTAAATGAATAATTAAATGAAATAATTAAATGAATAATTGAATGAAGTAATTAAATAAAGTAACTAAATAAAAGTAATTAAATAAAATAACTAGATAAAAATAATTCTATAAAGAACACTAAATGATTTTAATATCATTTAGTGTTCTTATATTTAAAAGCGTCTACCTCCGCCACCATGAGAAGAACCACTGCTAGAAGAATGAGTAGAAGAACCACCACCACTACTACTAGAAGGTGGATCATATACCTTTGTAGTATGAGAATTAATAAAACGGTCTTCTTTTTTTGTAATAGTAATAGAATTTCTAATAATATAATTTTTAGCTTGTGTGGCTTTTTTTATTGTTTTGTGTTTAGAACGTGCTATAAAAACAGTAAATGTTGATAAAATAAAAGAAAGGAAGAAGGAAAAAAATAAG
Organism: uncultured Clostridia bacterium; assembly: GCA_949155365.1. Lineage (GTDB taxonomy): Bacteria > Bacillota > Clostridia > TANB77 > CAG-508 > UMGS1663. The sequence continues at coordinate 22,984 of CASCUT010000029.1, read as the reverse complement.
AGAGGGAAGAATGGAAAATCTTGTTCTGAATCAGCAGATTTTTTCCTGTAATTTCCGTTATTATCAATTTCATAATTTTTATTATTATTAGGAATTCCTTGTTGAGCAAAAGAAGAAGATTTATTAATAAAAGCTTTTGCACATTCAAAGTATTTCTGTGATTTGATATAAGAATAACTGCTATCTAATATAGAATTAATTCTATTATCATTATACATTAAGATAGCCTGCCCAGTAGTAGAAATCCACATTTCTCTTGTATCCATATCAATTAAAAATAATAAACCATCATAAGTAGTACCTTTACCAAAATCATTATAGTCGTAAAAATCATCGGCATAATTCATAGCAGAAGATTTATTATTAGAATTAATTGTTACAATTACCATATCCATAGAATAAGTAGTAATAAAATCTGAAATAAGGGAATAAAGAGAAGCTTCTTGCGAATCGGTAAAAAGATTAGCAAAGTCATATACTTTTTCAGAAGCATCTACTTTAGGAGTAGCAAGAACAGCTTGTTTTACTTTATTAGTAACCGAAATACTAGAACGTATTTGAAGGTTATTGCTTGTTCTAGGATAGGTAGTGACAGAAGCAAAAGAGTTCATAGGTAGGAAAAGAAAAATAACCAAACCTAACAAGATACATATTTTTTTAATTTTCATTATAGTTTCCTCCTAAAAAATAAGCATAAGGATAAATAGAATAATAGAAATTAGTAAAAAGTATTCTAAAAAAATCTTTATCCACTTTGTAAAAAATTTTTTATTATCGACAGGAATATCTCCTATTATTTTGCCTGTTTGTCCATTCATGGCAAATAAATACAAATTTTCTTGATATTTAATATTTAACATCCATACAGGAAGTAAAACATATTCTGTTGTGTCTACATTCACATCAAAATTGGAATGACAAAGAGAAACAGAATGGTATCCATTAATTGTAGATTTTAATTCTTGGATAATCGAATTTTGAATTCTTTCTTTTGCTCTTATAGATGCAGTATCTACAGAAACATCATATTTTTCAGATAAAAATCCAGATAAATAAGAAAGATTAAAATCCGTTAAATCAGTGTAGTCAAAAGGTTCTATGGAATCCATTGTATTATCATCAAATTTAGTAGCACCATCGACAGGTACTTTATTAAAATTAATTTTTCCACAACGTTTAATAGAATAGTAATCTGTTTTGGTATAATGATAATTACCACTTCTCCATCTAGAACATCGCTCTGCATTAAAATCTAAATCAGAATTAGTCGAACAATTATATAACCAAAAAGGAATATAAACACCAGTTATTTTTTGAATATTTTCTTCTTTATTAAAATTGTCAGGTGCAAATAATTTACCTTTTTTAAATTCTTTAAAAGCAGAAATAGCTTCCTCTTTTGTCGTTTTAAAAGGAATTATTTTAGCAGGTTTAAATTCACCAATTAATCGGTTTTTTAAGATACTAGTATTTCCACAATAAACACAAAAAGTAGCAGTTGTATTTTTATCTGCTATAATATTAGCGCCACAATCAGGACATTCATAAAGGTCTAATTCTGGATTTACATGTAATTCGGATTCTTTTTCTTTTTCATGTTCTTCAAAATTAGTTAATTGCTCTAAAGTATAAGAATTTCCACAATATTCACAATCCCATTTTTGTGTTTTGGGATTAAAAGGTAACTTTGCCCTACAGGTTGGACATTTGTGATCTAAAACTTCCATAGTAACCTCCCTTTTATTTCTAAAAATATTATAACATAAATTAAAAAAATCGAATATAAAATAATAAATTTTATATTATTAAATAAAAAAATAGAAAACGTTAAAGTTCTCTATTTTTCATTTCTATTTTATTAATTTTTCTCCCTTTACTAAATTTTCAATTTCAATTGCTTTTTTTAATTTATTATTATTTTCTAAATTGTCTTTTGCAACCGTCATTAATAATTTAATACGATTTGTTTGATTTGCTTCACTAGCACCAGGGTCATAATCAATAGGAGAAATATTCGCTTCCGGATATTTAGTTCGAATTGTTTTAATAACACCTTTTCCTACTACGTGGTTTGGAAGACAAGCGAAAGGTTGCACACAAACAATATTGGTGATACCATGTTCCATATACTCAATCATTTCAGCAGTTAAGAACCATCCTTCACCAGTTTGATTTCCAATGGATAATACATCTTTCACTTGTTCTTCTAAATGCCAAATATCACAAGGTTGTAAGTAGCCTTTTTTCGAATTTGCTAAAGCCAATCGTTCATCCTTTTCTAAAATATCAATTAATTTAATTGCTGTTTCAAATATTTTTGCTTTCATTTTACCAGTTTTAATTAATTGATGAAAGGTAATTTTATGAGTAGCAATAAATTTAACAAATCCCATAAAATCTGGAAGAATTACTTCGGCTCCTTCTTCTTCTAATTTATTAGCAACAAAATTATTTCCAAAAGGATGATACTTAATTAATACTTCGCCTACAATTCCTACTTTTGGTTTTACAATAGAAGTATCTAGTTCAATTTTTTCAAAATCTTCAACCATATCATAAATACTTTGTTTAAATTGTTTCATGGTAGACTTTTCAATTAATGTTTTACATTTTTCCATCCAAACTTGGAATAAGGCTTCTGTTTCACCTTTTTTGATTTCATAGGCTCTATTTTTGGTTAGCATTTTTTGTAATAAATCAGCATAAACTACCATTTTTAATAATCGCTCTACAAGAGGAAGTGTAATTTTAAATCCTGCCATTTTTTCCATACCAACAACATTAAAAGAAATCACAGGAACTTTTTCAAAACCAGCATCTTTTAATGCTTTACGAATAAATCCAATGTAATTTGTTGCTCTACAACCACCACCGGTTTGAGACATAATTAACGCAGTTTTGTCTAAATCATATTTCCCAGATTGAAGAGCCTCAATCATTTGACCAGTGGTTAAAATAGAAGGATAACAAGCGTCATTATTGACATATTTTAAACCAGTTTCAACCGTATGGTTTGTACAATCTCTTAATAATTCTACATGGTAGCCAGAAGCTTTAACAGCAGATTCCAATAGTTCAAAGTGGATAGGTGCCATTTGAGGAATTAAAATAGTATAATCCTTCTTCATTTGTTTTGTAAAAATAACTTTATTACATTCATAATTTCCTGCTTCTCTTTCAAATGCCAATGTTTCACGTTTTTTCATACTAGCAAGAAGAGAACGAATACGAATGCGAACAGCACCTAAATTGTTAATTTCATCAATTTTAATTAAAGTATACATTTTACCATAACTAGATAAAATTTCTTCTACTTGATCTGTTGTAACAGCATCAACACCACAACCAAACGAATTTAATTGAATTAGTTCTAAATTATCCTGTTTTCCAACAAAGTCGGCAGAGCTATATAATCTAGCATGATAAACCCATTGGTCAACTACTCTTAAAGGACGTTTCGCTTCTGTTAAATGAGAAACACTATCTTCTGTTAATACGCATAGTCCTAGAGAAGTAATTAGTGTATCAATTCCGTGGTTAATTTCAGGGTCAGTATGATAAGGACGACCAGCTAATACAATTCCATGTAATTGATGTTCTTCCATATAGTGAAGTGTTTCTTCCCCTTTTTGATGAATATCATCTTTATAATGTTGGTATTCAAGTTCTGCTTTCTTAGCTGCTTCTAATAGTTCTTTTTTGGTAAAATGGTATTGTTCAAATTCTGGTAATTCTAATATTGTTTCTGCTAAAGCCTTTGCTTCAAAAGGAAGAAATGGATTTAAAAATGTAATTTCTTTTCCTTTTAATTCCTCTATATTATTTTTTAATACTTCAGAATAAGAAATAACAATAGGACAGTTATAATGATTGTCGGCTTTTTTATATTCTTTTCTAGAATAAGGAACACAAGGGTAAAAAATAGTATGAATTCCTTGTTTTAATAAACCTACAATATGACCATGAGAAAGTTTAGCAGGGAAACAAACCGATTCGGATGGCATGGATTCCATTCCCTTTTCATAAGTTTTTCGATTACTCTTTTCTGATAAAACAACACGAAATCCTAGATTAGTAAGAAAAGTAAACCAGAATGGATAATCTTCATACATATTTAAAACTCTAGGGATACCAATTGTTCCACGTGTGGCTTTCTCTGCTGATAAAGGTTCATAGCCAAATAATCTTTCATATTTATATTTCATGACATTTGGTAAATTTTTAGAAGTAGAAAGATTACCAGCACCTTTTTCACAACGATTACCAGAGATATGTTTTGCACCATTGTTAAACTTATTGATGGTAAGTAAGCAATGATTTTCACATCCATTACAACGAATATGAGAAGTAGTAATTTCTAATGTATCTAATTCTTCTAATCCTAAAAGAGTAGAATGATATTCCATATCAAGATTTGCTTCATATTGTTCTTTCGAAAGTAACGCTACTCCATAAGCTCCCATTAAGCCAGCAATGTCAGGTCTAACTACATTTCTACCTACAATTAATTCAAAAGCACGAAGAACAGCATCATTATAAAACGTTCCACCTTGTACGACAATATGAGCACCTAATGTTTTCACATCGCGAACTTTCATTACCTTTTGAATGGCATTTTTAATAACAGAATAAGAAAGACCAGAAGAGATATCTCCAACGCTGTATCCTTCTTTTTGTGCTTGTTTAATTTTAGAATTCATAAATACAGTACAGCGAGAGCCTAAATCAACAGGTTTTCTTGCTTCAATTGCACTTTCTACAAATTCTTCAATCGAAAGATTTAGGCTTTTGGCAAATGTTTCAATAAAAGAACCACAACCAGAAGAACAAGCTTCATTTAGCATGATATTATCAATTGCGCCATTTTTCATTTTAATGTATTTCATATCTTGTCCACCAATATCAACAATACTGGTAACCTTTGGCATAAATTCTTTGGCAGCAGTATAATGAGCAATGGTTTCAATTTCATTTAAGTCTACTTGTAAGGCAGTTTGAATCAAATTTTCTCCATAGCCAGTAACACCACTATAACGAATGGTAGCTTCTTTAGGAAGAACATGATATAACTCTTTTAACATTTTGATTACACTTTGCAAAGGATTTCCTTCATTACTTCCATATAAAGAGTATAAAAGAGTTCCTTCACGGTCAATTACGACTAATTTGGTGGTTGTAGAACCAGCGTCAATTCCAACAAAAACGTCACCTTTAAAATGTTCAAGACTTCCTCTTTTTACTTTATCTTTTTCATGTCTTTGCTTAAATTCTTCATATTCAATATTTGTTTTAAATAGAGGAGTTAAAGGGTTAGTAGTGGTATCATGTGAATTTTTTAATACTTCTATCTTACTTCTTAACTTCTCATTTGAAATAGAATGACTATGTATTGAATCAAGCGCAGCTCCTTTTGCTACTAATAAGTGAGCTTCTTCTGGAACAAGAATATGTTCTTCATCTAAATGAAGAGTTTCGATAAAACGATTTCTAAGTTCAGATAGATAATTTAAAGGACCGCCTAGAAAAGCAACAGTGCCACGAATAGGTCTACCTTGTGCAAGTCCACTGATTGTTTGATTGACAACTGCTTGGAAAATAGACACAGCAATATCTTCTTTTTTAGCTCCTTCATTTAATAATGGTTGGACATCAGTTTTGGCAAAAACACCACAACGAGAAGCAATTGGATAAATCATCTCATAATGTTTGGCAAGTTCATTAAGTCCAGCAGTATCTGTATTTAATAAAGAAGCCATTTGGTCAATAAAAGCGCCAGTTCCACCAGCACAAGTACCATTCATGCGTTGTTCAATCGATTTATCAAAATAAATAATTTTAGCGTCTTCGCCACCTAATTCAATTACAACATCGGTTTTAGGGATATACTTCTCTACCGCTCGTTTACAAGCAACTACTTCTTGGATAAAAGGTAAATCTAAAAAAGTAGAAGCAGACATAGCACCAGAGCCAGTAAGAGCAACAGTAAAATCGCAGTTGGTATAAAGATTTGTTAAGTCTTCTAACACTTTACAAATTGTATTTTTGGTATCAGAAAAATGTCTTTCGTAATTTCGATGGATAATATTCAAGTCCTCATCCATTACAACTATTTTTACTGTAGTAGAGCCAACATCAAGTCCAATGTGTAATAAATTTTTCATTTTTGTAATCTCCTTTCTTTTAACCAAATAGAAAAGGCTAAAAGTATATAAAAATCAACTATATTTTATATGGAAACAAGCATTTTGTCAAATAGTTTACAATAAATTCACAATGGTATAATATGGAAAAAGGATAAAGAATATTGAAAAAATCAAGAACAATGGATAAAAAGATATGTCATATATTGTCGAAAAAATGTAATCTAAAATGAAACACAAAAAAATATAAGAGAAAAAAGAAAGCTTAAAACAGTCAAAAACAAAAATAGAAAAAGATAGTTCTAAAAATAACTTGTCTAACATAAAAATGTAAAAAGAAAAAGGAGGAGAAAGGAAAATGTTAGACACAAAAAGAGTGATAATAGTAGTAATTAGTATTATTTTAATAGTTGCTATTATAGGAGGAGTTTATTTTTACTTAAAAAATAAAGGGGAAGAGGAAGAAATAATAGAATATACGCCACAAGAAGAAATTTCAGAAGAGCAAATGAGGCAAACCATGATATCATTATATTTTAAAAGTGAAACAGGATTAATACCAGAAGCAAGATTAATAGATGTAAAAGAATTAATTAAAGAACCATATCAAAAAATAATGAATTTATTAATAGAAGGACCAAAAAATGAAAATTTACAAAAAACAATTCCAGAAGGAACCAAAATTAACAAAATAGAAAAACAAGGAGAAAATCTTATCTTAGACTTTTCAGAAGAATTTATTCTAAATCATCCAGGAGGAGAAGAACAAGAAAAAATAACATTACAATCCATTGTCAAAACAGTAACAGAATTAACAGAAATAAATGGAATTAAAATTTTAATAAAAGGAGAAGAAAACAAAGAATTTAAAGATGGAAAAATAAAATTTAATCAAGTATTTGATAGAGAATTCTAACAAATTATTTAAAAAATTTATATAAATTAAGGCATTTAGAAACTTTTTTCAATTGGCACAAAAAATTTTCTACTTCTAATAAAGAATCAAAAGGAGATTTTCGCTTTGGACAACAATTAAGATTATTTTTGGAATAAATATTATTATGACATTTGTTATAATAATATTTATTTTTTTGATATCCATTTATTTTCATAAAAACACCTTCCTATTAAAAAATGAATTAATATAATATATGCAAAAAAATAAAATAAGAGATAAAAATAAAAAAGAAAAGACAGAATTTATATAAATTCTATCTTAAATTAAGTTAATCAAAATAACTTACTTTTTTCGTTTAGGATAAGGTTTCATTTCATCCGTAATTCCCAATAAATAATCAACAGAAGTATCATAATACTCAGAAAGTATAATTAATATTCTAGTAGGAATATCATTTTTTCCAATTTCATATTGAGAATATCCTGTTTGTGACATGTTTAGAATGCTAGCAATTTGAGTTTGCGTTAAATCATGATCTTCACGTAACTCTCGAATCCTATTATACACGATATACATCACCTCAAAATAAGTATAAAATAATTTATTTTACGTTATTGACTTTTAACGCGTAGTAAGTTAAAATAAAACTAAAATAACGTATTTTAAGTTAAAAACAAAAGATGGGGGAGAAAAAGATGAAACAAAAAAAGGATGGAATTACTTTAATAGCATTAGTAATAACCATTATTGTACTAATAATTTTAGCAGGAGTAACAATAAATTTAATACTACGGACAAAATGGAATAATTAGTAAAGCAAAGTATGCAGGAGAAGAGACGAAAGAAAAAAGTGCAATAGAAAAAATAAGCTTAATGTTAGCGGATTATATGGCAGAAAAATATACAGAAATAAAAACATTAGAAGAGTACTTAAATGAGCAGAAAGAAAAAGGTAAATTAGATGAAGTGACTAATAACAATAATGAAACAATCACAGTAGAAGTAGACGGATATGAAATTACAATAAAAGAAGATGACTTAAGTATTATAGAAACAGTAAAAATAGGAGGAGTAAGACCAACATTTGAAGTCTATATAACAAAAGCAAATGGAACTAAAATAGATCCAATCGAAGAGGAAAATTTAGAGCAAAAAGCAATTACCATCAATATAACCAATATAGGAGAATTTGGAGAAAATTATACAATAGAAATAAAGAATAACAGTGGAGAAAATCTAATAAAAGAAACAAATGTTATTTCAGGAATAACAGGACAAGCAAGTTATATGATAAATAAAAAGGGAAAATATACTATAATTGTTACAGGAACAAAAGAGGGAAAAACAAGAACAGCCAAAAAGATAGAAGAAATAACACTATCTATGCCAATTATAGAAGAAAGTGCAATGTTTAGTAAAGCAAATGGAGTAATCGATATCGTATGGCTAAACACAGATAATACTACAAGGGAAACACCACTTTCACCAGCAGAATATTTAGGTGGATTAATACCAATAAAATATAATGAAACAACCAAGGAAGAAGAAATAGTAACTAATCCAGTGACAGATACTAGTTGGTACAATTATGTAGCACAAACAGGAAATACAGATGGAAGAACAAGCTATTGGGCAAATGCAAGAAGTAACGATAGTAATGCCTATTTTGTATGGATACCGAGATATGCCTATAAAATAACATATTTTAATACACTAGATCAAGCTAATGCATATAGAGAAACTGGAAGTCTAGATGGAATAGTAGGTTATAGTAATATTGAGGGAATGGTAAAGGTAGAAAACGGAACAGAAAAATTGTTAAATAACTCACAACCTACGAATGTAATAGGAAAAGTACAAAATAGCAAATATACAGATTATATACCACATCCAGCATTTGAATTTGATGGGAACAAAGCTCGGAATATGGGTAGGAAAATTCGAAAGCAGTGGAAGTAAAGAGCAAGTTCGAATTATACCAAATGTAAATTCCTTAAGAAGTATTAAGGTAGGTGACATTTTTACTGCATGTCAAGGAGTAAAGGACACATATAGCTTAACAAGTGATAGCCATATGATGAAAAATACAGAATGGGGAGCAATAGCATATTTAGCAGAAAGTAAATATGGAAGAAATGGAACAGAAATAGGAATGAATAAATCCAATTATACAACAGGAGGAGGAAATTATATATCTAACGAAATACAAAGTACAACAGGAAACATTTATGGAATTTATGATATGAATGGAACATCATGGGAATATGTAGCAGGAGTATTAGATAGCAGTTTGTCAAATGGTAGCAATTATGATTTTACGATAGTTAATGATAAATATTATAATACTTATACAAGTAGCTATAATGAAAGTAAAAAAATAAAAGGTGATGGTGTATACGAAACTTCGATAACTGGTTCAAATTCAACTAGTTGGCATCAAGACCTCTCTGGTTACTTGTCAAATCTCCTAGTATTCAGGCGTGGTCGGTAATTACGAGATTGGTGCGAAAGCAGGTAGCTTTGCGTTTGCCGTGGATCCAGGTCAAGCCATTAAATACATTGGTTTCCGTGTAGTGTTAGTCCCATGAATTATTTAGTTTCTAAATGTTTGAAAAGATTCTATATATAAAGAAGAAATAAAATTTAAAGATGTAGTAACATAAATAAAATGATGGAGCAGTTAAGCTATCTATATAGGAGCAATACATACCATATAAATTCAAAAAATCAGAAGTACAACTGATCTTTTTAGAATTTATATGGTATATTTTTGTGAAAGAAAAAAGGAAGAAAAAGATTAGAGATAGTTAGACATAGGGACGGAGATTTTTGACATAGAAATGGAGATTTTGTCTTAAAAAAACGAAAAAACAGGAAGAAGTTTAAGTAAGAAAAACAAGTATTCTTATTTAACTTTTTTGTTTTATTAGTAATTTAACATTTCATATTTACAAGAACATTAAGATTACCTCAGGAAAAAATAAAATTAGTACCATTGTGAAAAAAGCAAAATATAGAATTGATACAAATAGAAAATAGCTTTAAATAATCAAATAATTTGTTATGTAGATTTGTTCAATGCTAAATATTATCAATTTATTGTAATAGTAATTTACGAAAGGATATAATAAAATAAAAAAAGAAAAGGACGAAAGAAAAATGAAAAAAGAAAGAGGAATAACATTAATAGCACTTGTAATAACCATTATTGTACTAATCATTTTAGCAGGAATTAGTATCAATCTATTACTAGGAGAAAATGGAATTATCACAAAAGCAAAAAAAGGGAAGGGAGATTATCAGGAAGCATCTTTAAGAGAAAAAGTAGAGATGGCTTTAGTTGATTATAATTCAGACAAAATAGTAAGAGGAGAAGAAGGACAAATAGAAGAAGCTTTGAATAAATTGCTAGACAAAGGAATTTTTGATGACATTGAAATAGAAGAAAAGATAGGAATGACGGATGATTATGAAATAACATTAGGGAAGGAAAAGGGAGAAGTCATTATAGAGGGTGTTGATAAAATAACAGGAGAATTGAGATTAAGATGTAGATTAAATACAAGAGAATATACGAAAAAGGATGTAACAATATTTGTAAAATCGTTGGAAAGTTTTTAAATGAGGATTCTTTTCTACTTTGGTATAAAATATTATGAAAAGTACCATATAAGTTCAAAAAATTAGAAGTACAATTGATTTTTTGAAGTTTATATGGTATATTTTTATGAAAGAAAAAAGGAACGAGAAAAATGGAATTAAAAGAAAAAGAAAGAATCGATGATTTAGAATTTAAAGGATTAAAAATAATTCAAAAAGAAGGTGGATTTTGTTTTGGAATAGATGCTGTATTATTATCTGATTTTGCCAAAGAAATTAGAAATAATAGTCAAGTATTAGATTTAGGAACAGGGACAGGAATTCTTAGTATTCTACTAACGGCGAAAACAAATTTGAAAAAGATATATGGAATCGAAATTCAAGAAGAAGTAGCAAACATGGCAAAAAGAAGTGTAGAATTAAATCAATTACAAGAAAAAGTAGAAATTATCAATAAAAATATAAAAGATTTAAAAAATATATTTGAAAAAAATTCAATGGATGCAATTGTAACAAATCCACCGTATAAAAAATTAGATACAGGAAAAACAAATGAAAAAGAAAATAAATATATTGCAAGACATGAAGTGACTGCTAGTTTAGAAGATTTCATTAAAATTAGCTTTGATTTATTAAAAGATAAAGGAAGTTTTTATATGATTCATAGACCAGAAAGATTAGCAGAAATAATATATACTTTAAAAAAGAATAAATTAGAACCAAAAAGAATGAGATTTATATATTCCAATATAGAGCAAGAACCAAAGCTTGTATTAATCAAAGCGGTAAAAAATGCGAAAGAATTTTTAACGGTAGAAAAACCATTATTTATTTATAATAAACAAGGAGAATATACAGAAGAAATATTACAAATATATCATAAAAACTAGATGGGACAATTAGGGACAGTCCCTAATTGGGAAAAAGGGACAATTTGGGACGAGGTTTAGGAAGAGGGGAAAGAGAGAAGATGAGTGGAATTTTATATTTAGTAGCGACACCGATTGGTAATTTAGAAGATATTACGTTTCGTGCTATTCGTATCCTAAAAGAGGTAGATTTAATCATAGCAGAAGATACAAGACAAACGTTAAAATTATTAAATCATTATGAAATTAGTAAACCTTTAATTAGTTATCACAGACATAATGAAGAAGTAAAAGTAGAAGGATTAATTCAAAAATTAAAAGAAGGGAAAAATATTGCACTAGTTTCTGATGCGGGAACCCCTGTAATATCAGACCCAGGAGAAGTAATTGTAAAAGAAGCAATCAAAGAACAAATTAAAATAATTCCAATCCCTGGTGCTTGTGCTTTGATTAATGCTTTAATTACCTCAGGTTTAGAGACCAAAGAATTTAGTTTTTATGGTTTTTTATCGTTAAACAAGAAACTAAGAAAAGAAGAATTAGAAAAAATAAGAAGAGAAAATAAAACGAGTATTCTATATGAAGCACCACATAAATTAAAAACAACACTAAAAGATTTAGAACACCTATTAGAAGATAGACAAATAGTAATAGCAAGAGAATTAACCAAAATTCATGAAGAATTTTTAAGAGGAACCATAAGTCAAATCTTAGAAAGTTATCCAGAGCCAAGAGGAGAACATATTATTCTAATAGAAGGAAATAAATTACAACAAGAAACCGAAGAAGAAAAAGCAATAAAAGAGATGACAATAGAAGAACTTTATCAATATTATGAAAAACAAAACCTTACTAAAAATGAAATTATAAAGAAAATAGCAAAAGATAAAGGGGTAAGTAAAAATGAAATTTATCAATTATTTATATAAAAGAATGTCATTCATTATCCCAGATAGAAAAGAATCTTATCACCATAGATAAAATTGCAAAATGAAAAAATAAAAAACTTCAACACAAAAAAGTTGAAGTTTTTTTATTTTATTCTTCCTCATCCATTGCTCTAATTTGTTTTAAACACTTATTGCAAATAAGTTTATCTTTATAGTTAGCTAACTTCTTTGTGTTACCACAGAAAAGGCAAGATTTTTCGTATTTTTTTAATACAATAGAAGAACCATCTACAAAAATCTCGATAGGATCTTTTTCTTTAATTTGAAATTGATTTCTCAACTCAATAGGAATAACAACTCTTCCTAATTCGTCTACTTTTCTTATAATTCCAGTTGATTTCATTCTATTTCCTCCTTTTATTCGCCATTTTTCGACAAAAAATTCTATAACTATAATACCACAAAAAAAGATAAAACGCAATAAAAAGTATCAATATTTTTGAAAAAATATACCAGTTATTGTAAATTATATCTTAAAACTTTTTAGGAATAAACCAATTATAATTAGAATAAAATTTAAAAGAAAAAAGGCAATATTTGTAATTTATCAATATTGTAACATAAAAAAACAAACAAGTAAATATTATTTTATGAGTTAATAAAAAAGAATCATGTATCGAAGAAGGCAAATTAGTTATTACCTTAGAAGCGGGCGATATAGAGCTTTCAGAAAGGGGGAAAAATGCTAAATATTTTATGGCCAGCTTTTATCTTAATTTCATTTATATATGGAATATGTCAAGGAAATGTAGAAGCAGTAAATCAATCTATCTTTGAGTCAGCAGGAAGTGCAGTTCAATTATCCATTACATTTTTAGGAACGATTTGTTTATGGAATGGAATTATGAAGATAGCACAAGAAACCAGTTTTGTACAAAAATTAACAAAATTATTAAGGCCAATTGTTCATTTCTTATTTCCAGAAAGTAAAGAGAATGAGAAGGCAAAAGAAGAAATTTCAATGAATATGATTGCAAATCTATTAGGATTGGGAAATGCAGCGACACCATTAGGTCTAAAAGCAATGAAGACATTACAAAAGGAAAATCCTAAAAAAGATACCATATCTCATTCTATGGCAATGTTTATTGTAATTAATACAGCATCCATGCAATTAATACCAACTACAGTGATTGCAATTCGAGCATCATTACATTCAGAAAATCCTACCCAAATTATATTTCCTGTATGGGGGGCTACTATAGTAGCAATGATAACAGCTGTGATAGCCACTAAAATTTTCATTGCCATAGATCGTAAAAAAACGATTCCAATGAAAAAGAAAAGAGGGGAAAATGAATTTCATTAATTATATCTCATCAAGTGCAATACCAATTGTGATAGCCATAATTATTATTTATGGTTTATTAGAAAAAAATAAAGTCTATGACACATTTGTAGACGGTGCAAAAGAAGGGATGGAAATAGTAGTAAAATTATTTCCTACTTTACTTGGAATATTTATGGCAATAGGTGCTTTAAGAAGTTCTGGGGTATTAGATTTTTTAATACAATTTATTTCTCCACTTACGAATGTATTTCATATTCCAAGTGAAATTATGCCACTTGCGATGGTAAGACCAATATCTGGAAGTGCTTCTACAGCAGTAGCAACAGATATCATGACAAAATTTGGAGTAGATTCTAAAATCGGATTAATTGCATCCACTATTATGGGTTCTACGGAAACTACTTTTTATACAATTGCGATTTATACAAGCTGTGTAGGAATTAAAAAAACAAAATTTGTATTAACAGCAGCATTACTAGGAGATTTGGCTGGAATGCTGATTTCTGTAGCAATTTGGGGATTTTTGTCGTAAAGTTTTTCTTGACAAAGAACAAAAAACGATGTATTATGTATACAGAATTTATTCAAGGAAGTATCTAATCATGTTTATTAAAATAATATCTTTTTTATTATTATATCGTTTGATACGAAAGTTGCAAATTATTCTTTGTTCTAGAAAAATACAAAAGAAAATTATGCAATAAATACTATTAAAAAATCTATCTTGAATCTTTAAATTCAAAAAAAAGAATCTAGTTCTTAGATTCTATATTCCCAATTTGTTATTATTTTTGTAGAGGGATAAAATAAAAAAGTATCCACCAGTTTAAAATTTTGATGCCCCCCATATCAAATAAAACTAGGATGTCGTAAAATAAAATAGAATAAGCCCCTATTAAAAAATACTTTCTTTTTTTCAAAATCCCTCTACAATACCACAATATAAATTAATGATGATAATTCTCACCATTTGCAATTTTAAACCCTCTAAATAACTGTTCTAACAAAAATACACGAATTAAAGGATGAGGAAATGTCATCTTAGAAAAACAAATTAATTCTTTCGTATTTGCTAATAATTCTGTTGTCATTCCTAATGTACCACCAATTAAAAACGTAATATGGCTACTAATATGAGACAAAGTTTGAATTTTACCGAGCAAATTCTTCAGAAGAGTATTGTTTTCCCTTTAAATCCAAAGCAATGACATAACTATCTTTTTTTATGTGAGATAAAATAGCCTTACTTTCTTTTTGCTTTACTTCAAGAGCCAAACTATCGTTTAATTTATTGGGTAATTTTTCATCAGGAAGTTCAACAATAGATAAAACACAATACTTAGAAAGACGTTTTGTATACTCAGCAACGGCTTCTTTTAAGTAAGTCTCACGTACCTTTCCTACACAAACAATATCAATATGTAACATAAATTCTCCTTCTAACAAACATCAATCATAGGACTAACTTCGTATCGTTTTGCAACAGATAAATGTAAGGAATGTTCCATTTTTTGGTGTTCCATTAATTCTTCTACTACCGTTTTGTAAGCCAGTTCCGGAAAATTGTTTTCCTTACTTAAATGACCAAGCATTACATTTTGAAGGCCATAATCCATTAAATAAGAAATCGTTTTTCCAGCGTCAGAATTAGAAAGATGTCCATTTGGTCCCTTAATTCGTTCTTTTAACAAATAAGGATATGAGGAACATTTTAAAATTTCAGGTTCATAATTTGCTTCTAATAAAAGAAAAGAACTATTTGTTAAATGTCCTATAATATCTTTACTCATATGACCAATATCAGTAGCAATACTCATTTTCTTATTTTCATGATAAAGATTAAAACCACAAGGATTGGCAGCATCGTGAGGAATCGAAAAAGGGTTTACTTCAATATCACCAATCTTAAATTTATCAAAAGTAAAAGTACGAATATTAGTACTTTCCATTTTTTCTTTTTGTTTTGACATAGCAGACCAAGTTTCGTTATTTGCATAAACAGGAACATTGAATTTCTTTGAGAAAATTCCTAATCCTTTTACATGGTCTGAATGTTCATGGGTAATTAAAATAGCGTTAATAGAAGTAGGTTCTACTCCAATAGAAGATAACGCTTCTCCTATTTTTTTTGCACTTTCTCCCGCATCAATTAAAATTTTAGTAGTATCGGTTTGAACAAAAGAACAATTTCCGCTACTACCACTATATAAACTACAAAATTGAAACATGTGATTCTTCCTTTGCTTTTAAAACTCTTCTGTTACTCTTTGAATATTAGCTCCTATTTTTCGAAACTTCTCTTCTATATTTTCATAGCCACGGTCAATATGAATTAAATTAGTTAAAGAAGTTTCTCCTTTTGCTGCAATGCCTGCAATAATTAAAGCAGCACCAGCACGTAAGTCAGTAGCTTCTACAGGAGCTCCATATAAGGTATCGACTCCTTCAAAAATAGCAGATTTTCCTTGATTGGTAATTTGAGCCCCCATTTTATTTAACTCAGCCGTATATTGAAAACGAGATTCCCAAATTCCCTCATTAATAATACTAGTTCCATTTGCTATTGCCAAACAAACTCCCATTTGTGGTTGCAAATCAGTTGGAAAACCAGGATATGGCTGTGTTTTTAAATTTGTCTTATTTGGTCTTTGGCTTGTCCAAACATGGATGGCATCACCATTGGCCTCTACATTAGCGCCCATTTCTATAATCTTTGCAGTTAAACAATCTAAATGTTCTGGAATGCAATTTTTTATGATTAAATCCCCTTTGGTAGCAACAGCAGAAAGCATAAAAGTACCAGCTTCTATTTGGTCTGGAACAACAGAGTAAGTAGCATTTCCTTTAAGTTTTGAAACACCATTGATTTTAATGATATCTGTTCCAGCACCACGAATATCAGCACCCATAGTATTTAGAAAATTAGCAACATCTACAATATGAGGTTCTTTTGCAGGATTTTCAATAATCGTAGTACCTTCTGCTAAAACGCTAGCTAGCATAATATTAATGGTAGCACCAACAGAAACAATATCTAAATAAATTGAAGTACCTACTAATTTTTTAGCACTTGCTGAAATTTTTCCTTGCGAAACTTCTACATTTGCACCTAATGCTTCAAATCCTTTAATATGTTGGTCAATTGGTCTTGCTCCTAAATTGCAACCACCAGGTAATCCAACCACGGCTTCTTTACATCTACCTAGCAAAGAACCAATTAAATAATAAGAGGCACGAAATTTACTCGTCATATCTAATGGTGCTGTGGTAGAATGAATATGAGTAGTATCAACCGTAATGGTATTTGGTGTATGCCAAGTAATATTGGCTCCTAATTTTTCTAATATGGTACATATAATTTTTACATCACTAATATTTGGCACATTGGTAATAGTAGAAATACCATCTACTAGCAAAGTAGCAGGAAGTAAAGCGACTGCTGCATTTTTTGCTCCACTAATTGTTACTTCTCCTTTTAAACGTGTGCCACCACGAATGACTAATTTATCCAAGAAAATTACCCCCTAAAGTTTTCTAATGGTTACCATTCAAAATAAAACAAGAATAATACAAATAAGAAGATGAAGGTAACTCTATTTTTATCTATTTTTTTTACCATAAAAAAATAGAATAGCATGACGATATTCTATTTTTTAACATTCTATTTATATCACAAATTTTTGGAATTTACAACTATTTTTTTGCAGTTAATAAGTCATTATTCATAAACCATTCAATTAGGCCAAATTTAAACTTAATTTCAGAACTCTCTTCTTTAGTAACAAGGGAATATTCTTCTTCATTTAACTCTTGTTTTATTTGCTCTTTGGATTCTTCAGGAACAATACCAGAAGTTACATTAACAAAGCATAGAGGAGGGAACATGACACACCACCAGTTTTGTCCACAAGCTTCCCCAATTTTAACACGTAAGGCATCATAATAACCAGCAGGAAAACTAATATCTCCATAGTCTTTGGTAGGAAACGAAAAATTCCCAATTTCGATAGCGACAGGATAAGAGAATCCATTTTCATGTATAGTCTTTTCTGCAATATCTTGAAACTCCGCTAAATGAAGCCTAGCAAGCTCAATTGCCTCTTCTTTATTGGATACATCACGACATAAGGTATTCATATATTCAATTAAAGCATCTCTTACTTTATATTTTAAAGCCTGATCTTCTTCTGAATCACTATTGGCAATAACATGAAGACGAAATACACTTTCTTCTAAATCTTTAGAAACCGCATTTACGTAAGAAAAAGCAGAGATAGAGACATATAAAAATAATAAAAATAATAAAATTAAGGAATTTTTTACCTTTTTACTGCATAGAATAGATAGTAAAGTTTTCATATTAAAACCTCCAAAAATGTAAAATTTGTTCTTCTAATTTAAGTATTTACAATAAAAAGAAATCTATACATATTTGGAAAAAAGTTTTAGTAAAAAGACCGTATAAAACCTTGAAAATGTCGAAAAATAGGGAAAACTTTATTTGTAATAATATTGACATATTTCAAAATAAATGGTAAAATTTACCATATCAGAAAACGAAAGAGGAGGCTTTGAGCATGAATGTTCAAGAAAATAAAATAACCAAATTATGTAGTTTTTATGTAAGTGACTGGCACTTAGTCACAATGTTACTTCCTTACCTAAATAGGAAGATTAATGAACAGGCAAAAATAGCCACAATCCTAGAAAAGAGCATAAAAGAAAATGTAATAACATTAGTAGAAAAATTAAATCTAAAAAATAAAGATAAAATGGTAAATCTAAATTGGGAACAAGCAGGAAAAGGAGAAAATGTATTCCGTCATGTAGCAGATGAAAAAGAAGAAATTATTATTATTAATGGAACAAAAGAATTTATAGAAGCAAAAAATAAAAGATTAGAACAATATTGGAAAACACATCACATTCGTCAAAATGTAAAAATTATCAATTGCTATGAAGCACTAGCACTAGAGGGAGAAATTTCCTCCATATTAGATGAACATGATAAAATTTTAAACACCTCTGGTGAAAAGGAAATTACCGAAATATTTCAAGATTACCAAAAAAATTATGCGCCAGAAACAAAGGCAGTTGTTGGATTAGAATAGAATTAAAAAATAAAGCATTACTAGAGAATTAGTATGCTTTATTTTTTTATGGCGATATCATATAATATGGAAATTCTAAATTCTATTTCCAATTTCCCATAAAATTTGACGAAAAGGGAATAATAGGATATGATAAAGAAACCATATAGGAGGAAAAAAATATGGAAGAAAAATTAGAAAAAGTAAAAGAGATATTAGTAGAACAAAAACAAGAGCAATTATTGCAATATCCAATGTTACACCAAAAGGAAGAATTATTAGATTCTATTTTGGATATTAATTTTGCTCAATTAAATGGACTATATCAAAAAGCAATTCAAAAAGAAGAAAAGTTGGAGACCAAAATAAATCCCATTTCTTATATTGAAAAAGACGCACTGGAAAACCAAGAAAGACAACAATATGAACAAAAGGGAGAAGAGGTAATAAAAAAGGGAAACTATGCAGTTGTTACAATGGCAGGTGGACAACGGAACAAGACTTGGTCATCCTGGACCAAAAGGAACATTTGATACAGGAATAGGAAATCATAAAACAATTTTTGAGATATTATGTGATAATTTAAAAGAAGCCTATCAAAAATATCAAGTTTACGTTCCATGGTATATCATGACAAGTAAACAAAATAATGAAGAAACCATTCGCTTTTTTGAAGAAAAAGGGTATTTTGGATATCCAAAAGAAAAAATACATTTTTTCAAACAAGGAGAACTACCAGTATTAAATGAGCAAGGAAAATTATTATTAGACAAAGAAGGAAATATTAATGAAGCTGCGGATGGGCATGGTGGAATCTTTGTTTCTATGCGAAAAAATGGTGTCATAGAAGATATGAAACAAAAAGGAATAAAATGGGCTTTTATTGGGCCAGTAGATAATATTCTAGTAAAAATGGTAGACCCTATTTTTATTGGAGTATGTGAAGAAAAAAAGGTATTAGCTGGTGGAAAAAGTATGATAAAGGCTTATCCAGAAGAAAAAGTAGGGGTATTTTGTAAAAAACAAGAAAAGCCAAGTGTAATAGAATACACAGAGATACCAAAAGAAATGGCGGAAATGAAAGATGAAAAAGGAAATTTAGCATATGGAGAATCGCATATTAATTGCAATTTATTTCATATTCAAGCAATAGAGGAAATTAGCAAAGATAAACTTCCTTATCACACTGCTTATAAAAAAATAGAATATTTAAAAGAAGATGGACAAACCGTAAAGCCAGAAAGTCCAAATGCTTATAAATTTGAATCTTTTATCTTTGATGCATTTGAACAATTACAAGACATGGCAATATTAAGAGTAAAAAGAGAAGAGGAGTTTGCTCCGATTAAAAATGCAGAAGGAAAAGATAGCCCAGAAACAGCAAGAAATTTATACAATAATTTTTATAAAATAAACTAGGAGGTAAGAAATGTCTTATCAAGAAGAATACAAAAAATGGTGTGAAAATCCATTTTTTGATCAAAAGACAAAAGAAGAATTAAAACAAATAGAAAATAATCAAAAAGAAATAGAAGATCGCTTTTATCAAGAATTAGAATTTGGAACAGCTGGTTTAAGAGGAGTTATGGGAGCAGGATGTAATCGTATGAATGAATACACCGTAGGAAAAGCAACACAAGGATTAGCCAATTACATTAAAAAGAAAAAAGAGGAAGAAAAAGGAGTTGTCATTGCGTATGACTCTAGAAACCATTCGGAAGAATTTAGTGAAATAGTAGCATTAGTATTAAATGCGAACGGAATCAAAACTTATCGATTTGAAATGATTGCACCAGTGCCAGAATTATCATTTGCAGTAAGAAAGTTAAAAGCAATAGCAGGAATTATGATTACCGCAAGTCATAATCCACCGCAATATAATGGCTATAAAGTATATGGAGACGATGGTGCACAAATTACATTTCCAGTAGATAAAGAAATTATGGAAGAAGTAAAAAAGATTGAAAGCTATGAAGAAATACAAAAAATAACCAAAGAAGAAGCTCTTCAAAAAGGATATTATCATTTAATTGGAGAAGAAGTAGAAAAAAGCTATCTAGAAGAAGTAAAAAAACAACAGTTAAATCCAGAGGTTATTCAAAAGCAAGCAGATTTAAGTATTGTGTATACCCCGTTACATGGGACAGGAAATAGACCAGTTCAAAAAGTATTAAAAGATATTGGATTTAAGAATGTACACATTGTAAAAGAGCAAGAAGAGCCAGATGGAAACTTTCCAACAGTAGCATATCCAAATCCAGAAGATAAAAAAGCATTTACACTAGCATTGGAATTAGCAAAAAAAGTAAAGGCAGAAATTGTTCTTGCAACAGACCCAGATAGTGATAGGTTAGGGGTATTTGTAAAACATAAAGAAGACTATATTCCACTTACGGGAAATATGTCAGCATTACTGATTTTAGAATATATTCTATCACAGAAAAAAGAAAAAAATACATTAGAAGAAAGAGAAGCGGTTATTAAAAGTATTGTATCTTCTACTATGGTAAAACCAATGTGTGAACAATATCATATCACTTTATTTGAAGTATTAACTGGATTCAAATATATTGGGGAAAAGATAAAAGAATTTGAGAAAACCAAAGAGTATCATTTTCTATTTGGCTATGAGGAAAGTTATGGATGTTTAGCAGGAACACATGCAAGAGATAAAGATGCTGTAGTAGCAGTAATGTTATTATGCGAAGCAACGGCATATTATAAAGAAAAAGGACTTTCTTTATGGGAGCAAATGTTACGTATCTATGAAACTTATGGATATTATAAAGAAGGCATTAAACAAGTTACTTTAGAAGGCATAGATGGAGCAGAAAAAATAAAACAAACCTTAATAGAATTAAGAAGTAATCCACCAAAAAAAATTGGTTCTTACGAAGTAAAAAGAATAAGAGATTATCAAGAACAAACAAGCTATGACTGTGAAACAAAGAAAATAGAAAAATTACAATTACCAAAATCAAATGTTTTATATTACGAATTGACAGAAGAAGCTTGGATTGCAGTACGTCCTTCTGGAACAGAACCAAAAATAAAATATTATATAGGAGTAAAAGGGAATTCATTAGAAAACGCGGAACAGAGATTAAAAGAATTAGAAAAAGAAATATAATCCAAAAAGATTTCAATTGATTAAAAAATTGAAATCTTTTTGATAGATACCATAGGAATTTATGAATCATTGAGCATAAATTTAATGGATTTTACTATTTTATTCATGCCAGCCATTTATTTTATTTCTTTTAATAACACCAAGTAAATTAGCACGGCACATAGGAATATCAGAATTTAATGTAGAAAGTAAATGTTTCATATATTCTCTTTTAGAAACACCATCCATAGGACAAGCTTTATTCATTACCTCAATATGTTCTCTTTTTACAAATTTTTTAATTTCTTTTTCAGGAGTATAAATTAAAGGTCGAATAACTGTAATTTTAGAACGGTCCATATAAGAGGTAGGAGCAAAGGTAGAAAAAGCACCTGTTAAAAATAAATTCATAAGCAATGTTTCAAGAGCATCGTCTTCGTTGTGACCAAGAGCAATTTTATTACAACCTTCACGAATGGCAACAGAATTTAAAATTCCTCTACGAATATTAGCACATAAGGAACAGGGTCTTTTTTCTTCACGAATGTCAAATACAATTTGTTTAATATCACTATGTTCAATAATAAGAGGAACATCGATTTCAGCACAAGTTTTTTGTAAAAACTCACAATTAAAAAATTCAAAACCAGGATTAACACTAACAGCTACTATCTCGAAGTCTTTATCAAAATAAGTTTGAAGCATTTTTAGTCCTTTTAACATAGTGATGGAATCTTTTCCACCAGATAAGCATACTGCTATTTTATCTCCATTTTGAATCATATCGTAAGCTCTAATTGCTTTTCTCATATATCCTAATATTTTTTGCATCGTATATCATCCTTCCTTTTTCATAATAGTAGTATAGCATAAAAATGGTAAAAAAGAAATACATTCGAATACCAAAGTGAATACAAGTTGTTTAAAGGAAATAGACGAAAAAAAATCGACTTTATTAGTCGATTTTTTTTCGTTTATTTTATGGTTCTATAATAAATGTTGGGGTAGTTAAAAACTGCTTCAACATTTTTTTTGTA
>CASCUT010000028.1 GCA_949155365.1 uncultured Clostridia bacterium | reverse complement strand
AGATAAGTTAAAAACGTAATAAATATAATTAAAGATATGAATATAAAAGATAAATTAAGATTAGGAATATGTTTAACTAAAAGTGATTGGACAAATATTTTATATAATAAAACTGAAATGTATGAAAGATTTGATATTATGTTAAAAGAAATAGATGAAGAATATAGAACTACTCTTATAAATTTTGTCAAATATAAACTTGTAATGTTTACAATGCTAAAGTAATGGAAATGGAACAAAATGAAAGAAATAAAATTGTTTTATATTTATTTAATAACATAAAAATTGTAAATTATCATTGCTAATCTACATAATATATGGTATAATACCACATATTATTTATTACATTATAAATATTATCAATAAATTGTAGATAGTACATTGAAAATTTTATAGAAGGGAGGATTGTTTATTGTAGTACGGAATCTAAAAACACAGCAATATATTAATATTACAAGCCGTTGTACTGCTATTTGTAAATTTTGCTGTAGATATAACTAAGTTTCCTAAAAGTCAACTAAAAGACATTATGCAAAATCAAATTCTAGAAAAAAGGAGAAATAAATTATGAGTAGTAAACAGAAATTAATATTAAAGCCATCCAAAAATAGTATTTGTGGAAGTAGTTATAATTTATTAAACATTAAATTATTAAATGGTTGTAATGGAAAGTGTGAGTTTTGCATTGCTTCTGGAACACCATTTAAGAAATCAGCAGATGCTCAAAAATTTATTGAAACTGCTAATGCAATGACAGAGTTTTCAAAAGTTGATATTTTAGGAGGAGAACCAACTTTATATCCAGACTTAGTTAAAGTATTAAAAGGTATCAGACCATATAAAAAAGATATTGGCATAATAAGTAATGCTTCTAATTTAAAAATAATTAAAGAGTGCATACCATATTTGGACACAGTAACATTAAGTATTCATTCTTTTGACTACAGTAAAAATTCAACAGGTGTATATGTTAATGAAGAAGAGTTAATAGACTTGAATAAAAATAAAGGAGATGTTGAAATTATTTCGGCAGTGGTTGTAACAACTAAGACCGTTTCTAATTTGCAAGAGATAAAGTCTTATGCTAAGAAAGCCAAAGAATTAGGATTTTCAGCAATTAAATTAATGGAATTAGTTACATCAAATGAAGATACCGATTTTATTGATTTACAAGATTTATTAATAAACTTTGGAATCCATCAAAAAAATGCTACATTAAGAGGATGTTTTTTTGAACTACCAGAGTTATCAGAATATTTGGGAATTAAAGTTTATATTAAATTATGTTGTCCATTTAATAATATATTTAAAGCCAAAAGCTTTGGAATACCAGATATTGAATATCAACATGATTATATGAATGTTATTCAAGCAGATTGCTCGGTAACCGATAGTTGGGTATATGAATCATTTGAGAATAAAGTGCTAAATGGAGGAGATTATAATGTCAATTACATTAAGGAGTAAAAATAATTATTGTATGGGAGCAATGGGACCAAGATTATGTATTCAAACAACAACAGCCTGTAATGGTAAATGTTTTTTTTGTGTTGGAAGATATAATACTCCTTCTAACACAGAAGTAAACAAAATTATCGAAAGTACGATTTCATTAGAGGAATATCCTGATGTTCTCTTGTTAGGTGGAGAATCAACATTGTTTCCAGAGGATTTAATTAAAATTATTAATGGAATTGCACCATATAAGAGAAAAATTACTGTTAATACGAATGGTTATAATTTAGATTGTTTATTACCAGTTATAACTAAGTTAGATAAAGTTATTGTCTCTGTTATGGGGAATAAAGAAGTAAATAATCAAATAGTTGGTGTAACTCCAGAGCTGGATAAAATAAAAGAATTTCACAAGTTGAATCCAAAACTTAAGTTAAGAGTTAATTGTGTTGTCAACAAAAAAGGAATTGATTCATTTGACAAAATGGAAGAATTTGCTTTTCAGATGAAGAAATTAGGTTTTACTTCTGTAAAGTTTTCTGAAATGTCAACAGATGATTCAGAGGATCCAAACTTTATTGATTTGCAAAAATTGTTAGAACCTTATTGCGATGATGTTCATCAAAATGACACCTTACAAGAAGGATGCTATTTAGAACCTAAATCTCTTGAAAAAAGATTTGGTATAAAAACAATCTTAAATCTAACATGCAATCTGAAGACTCCAATTAAACAATCACAATTTCAATTACTTAATTATGAACAAATGCATTTTGATAGTATCTACATTTCACCAGATGGATCTATTCATAAAAGAATAGTTGCATCTCAGGATTTAGCAAATGATCGCGGAGCATGTTAAAGTTAAATTACTAAGATATACTCCTTGATTATTAATTGATAACAGCCTAGCTATATTCTTTGTATAGCTAGGTTTTTTATTTTATATAATCTATAAAAGTATGGCTTTTCATAAAAATACAAGCGAACAAAACAAATTTTTGTAAATAATATTTTTATTCACTACTGCAATTTATTGAAAATATGATATACTTTAATAAATTGATTGATATTTGTATCAATCGTCAAGAGAGAAAAGTTGTAGATAACTACAACGTCCGCTCCATGCTATAAAACACATTAATTGTCAAGTACAAATGTGTTTTTTTTATTGTCTATTTGCTTAAAATTCTAACCAATATCATTAAGGGAAATACTATTGGGGGTGAAGAATATTTGATACTCTGTTTATCCATCAAATTAAGAGATTCTTTAAATATCTTTCCCTCTCTTTTAACAGTGTCTTTAAAAATTCTTTGCTTACTAAGAGAATTTGAGGTCACCCCCCATTATTAGACAAAAAAGTTTAATAAATAGGGGTTCTTTTTGTATTTTTTTGACAATTTGATGTAAATATACTATAATATATTTATGTAAATTTTTTTTGCTACAAAGCACATTTATATTATTTTGTAAAAGAGGAGATTTTATTATGGCATCAAATGTAATGAGCAATGTAAAAGAAAAATTATCCCAAAGCAGAAAATTGTGTGAAGGCATGTCCGAAAGAGCTTATCTATTTGCAGATTATATGTCAGAGATTATCCCAGACACCCTTACCCCTCTTGAATTGGCTGAATATTTAGCAAGGGCTGTTGCAGATATTGGTGAAGAACAGCGTTGGAGAAAAATAGCAAAAAAAGGAGAGCTTCGGTATCAACTTTCGTTTATTCCTAAGAAGATACAAAATCAAGCTGTCAATTTCCCTCAAATAATCGATACAATTGCCATTACGGATTTTGCAGAAGAATTCCGTGCAATTTGTAAAGAAAAGTTTGATATTAATCCACCCAAACGTGGCACTACCCATTTTAGAGATTATCCTGAATATGTGAAAGTTGCTGTCAATTGGTGGACAAATGCTATTTCTCTTCTCAAAACCAATGCACCTTATTCTCCTGCACCAGATTTTTTATTGCAGGCGATTCCAGAAGAAGCAGTTCTTAAATCCTATTCGGATGAAGACTTACTTATTTTTCAGGAAACCCTTGCTAACGAAATTATGGAGGATGTAATGGCATGGGGATGTTGCATTTTGTCAGTAGAATATCAGCCTTGTAATGCTCTTGCAACAGCTGGAGACAAAATTGATATTTCCAAGGTTTTTGGTTATCCACTGTTAACTTCCATGACAATCTGGAAATCTAAAGTTAGAGTAAGAGTTGGCTATGGAACAAAATCTACAACTATTTGGACAAGCAACTAAGTAGCACGAAGAAAAGTAAAATTGCACTTTTTTCGCTCAAACTTTATCAAAAACATAAACTCCACCATCTACTAGATGGTGGAGTTTTCTAATAAATAGATTCTTAAGTAAGTCAAATAAAAAAACATTGTGTTCAAGATGTTTTCTCAAACACAATGCTCTATTTCTTTATGTATTACTCTTTCTTTCCTTCTTCTTCTTCCATTCGTGCCATAATTGCTAATATTCCTTTGTTTATTGCTTCACCATAAACTGCTTCTTCCATTGTTTGCATCGCGCCCATTCTGTGGTAGGTCACATCTCTCGCAATCTGCTGTTTTAAATTTTCCCACATTTTTTGATAATCCATGTTTTATCCTCCTTAACTTTAAGTCGAACAGTATCCTATAAAACTAATTACCTAATTATTATATCATATCAATCCTAAATAGTCCATTAAATACTCCAAATTTTTTGATTGATTTGGAGTGTTTAAACTATTCTGATTGTTTTTCTAATACCTTTTTGGCATAAGAACATTCTGCAATAAGATTTTTATTGCCTTTTTCTGAATTTTCAATAATACATTTTACTAATGTTTTTGCAATTCCTTTTCCTTGATATCTACTGTCTACTACAGTATGAATTATATTCCATGTATTCTCTAATTCTTTAAATTCACATTGCCCAATTTCAATCTCATTATCATAAGCCACTGCTCTATTTTCTTTTTTTATAAATTTAATGCGAATCATTTTTTATCCTCTCTACCGTGGTAATTTCTATTTTATCTTTCATAAATGCTCTCACATGATTTACAGGTAATTTTCATTTTATAATTAGCCACTTTTTTATCTAATATTGTAATTAGAGGCTCATTATCTTTCGGACAGCAAAATCTATTTTTTATAATAATCAATTCCTCATTACATTTTTGACCTATTTTACTATCTTCAAACTCTAATAACGCACTACCTTGACTTCCACAATTACATTCATATTTTAATTCTAACTTATCATAAGTTGAATAACATAAATAGCCTATATTTTCATTACATTTATTACAATACATCCAACCACCGTAATTAGTCGCTAATCTTGTATTTACTAATTCTTTACTTTTTAGCACTCTTGCCATATATTTTTTCTCCTTCCCAATTATAATTTATTCGTCTTTCCATTGGTCTGTAAACGCTTTCAAATTCTTTTAGGTTTGTTCTTATAACTGATTATATTCGGTGTCACTAATTGCTCCTTCAAGAGTATATAAATGTACTAAACATATTCTAGATATTTCAATTTTAATTTGAACTATCTACTTAGTAATAACTGGTTTTCCTTCACTATCCAATAAAACTGTCATTCCTCCAGAATAACCATTAAAACAGAATATATAGTTTACACCTGTTTCTTTATCTACCCAAATTTCCATTCCATTTAATTTTCCTTGAGCATAAGTTTTTTCAAATCTTTTTTCTTTCCCATAATATTTCTTCCTTCATAATTGTAATTTAGCTATTTTTTCTCTCTAATGACATTTTGAATTTTCACAAGTACAATTAGGATTATCCCCACTATCCTATTCCTCTGTACAAGTACATTTCTATCTTTTTAAAGTAGAGACAATTTTGTACCATATTCTTTCATTTCTTCATTAGTCATTCCTGCTTGTGAACCATATTGAGAACACATTTCATAAATCACTATTTAACACTTAAATTATATCACTATTTTAAAAAAAAGTATACGAAAACAAATCAAAAAATAGTAAATCAAAAAAGTATTTTGTAAACTTATTTTAATATTCCAAAACATAAACTCTTGTTTTGTGTTTTCTACTAAAAAAGTTTTATAAGACTGTATAAAATATATAAAGTTAGTATCTTATTTCTGCTTAACTTTTTATTGCATTCCCTGTTTTTTAATATTAAAAAAACTTATACTAATATGTTTCTCTATTTACTCAAAACTTTATTAGAAAATTTAATACTATTAAAATTTCTAATAACTCTTGTTTTATGTAACATAATATGATATAATATAGTTATTCGAACATATAATTTTTTTTTCAAGAAGGGAGACTTCATAATGACAGAAATGAAAGACTTATCCAACGAACAGGCAGAGTTGGTGGAAAAAATTATGGAGAAAAGTTCACAGAATTGGCAGGCAAGAGTCGATGATGTACTGGATCTGGTTAAAGAGATCTTGGAAAATAGCCCGCAGAATTGGCAGGCAAGAGCGGATAAAGCTCTGGAAAATGTCAAAGAGATTCAGGAACTGACGAAAGAAATTATGGCAAGCAGTCCCCAGAATTGGCAGGCAAGAGTCGACGACGTGTTTAAGACTGTTTAAACGCATTTGTGTAGCCGTGAACACTACCGAGAGGCGAGTAATCATTTACTCGCCTCTTTTCTTAACTCTTTTTTTACAAAGAAGGATGCTATTTTTTGAAAGAAACCATCTTCCACTTTATCTTTTATGATTCTTCTCGTACTTTATATTCAATTTGTTCCATGAATGGAAACATTTCAAAAATTCTCTTTTTTGTTAACATTTCCATGATAGGATGGGGATTTTTCTCCTGTATTGTCAATAGTTTTTGTGTATAACAATTTTCGGATGTTTTAAATAGTAAATAACGATTTCGAACATAAGTATAATATAACTCATATCCTTGTTCTAATTCTTCTTCAAATTTTTCAAATGTATATGATTTATCCATTGGCTCCTCCTATTATTCAATAACATTTCCTGGAAGTTCCTGATTTGGCATATTTTCTCGTTGCTTCTCTCTTTTTTCTTCCTCTTCTACTTTTTTTATTGCTTCTTGTGGATTTACCTCTACATGTAACATATTGGCAAATTTCTCTCTTTCTGTTAATGGTTTTCCTTCTGTTTGATATTGTTGATATAAGTCTAATATTTGATTCGTCATGATTTGACTTTGCCCATTTAATATTTGTTCTATTTGAGGAATTGCCTTTGTTTTTGCTTCCCTATTTATCATTTCTATTTCTTCTTTAAACTTTTTTTGACTATGTTGTATCCATTCTTTATCTTGCAACCTTTTTTCAATTATGGAAAGTTTTACTAAAAGTGTTTTTTGAGAAGAATTAATTTCTGATAACATACTTTCTACAATTTCTTTTGCACATTTGCCATCTTCTACGGTAACTTGTGTAGCTTTTTTTATTTGTTCTTGTGTTTGTTTTTCAGGAGCTTCCTCTTCTTCTACGTCTAGAATTGGTGCTAATATTGGTTTATCCTTTTTCATTTGTTCTTCTTTTAAGATATTTTGAATACTAGCGATTACTTTATCTACCATTCTTTCTATTCGGATGGAATAACTCATTTGTTCTATTTCCTCTGAAATGGCTTTTTCTTCCTCGAAATCTTTTTTCATATAACTTGCTATATGGTTTAATTCTATCATTAACTTTTCATCATTTCCAATTGCTTGTTCTACTTTTGATAATAAGCTTCGATAGGCAGTGTTGTAGTCACAATAAATTCCATTAACAATTTTTGTTATTTCGTTTGGTAAAGGCTCTGTTATTATTTTTTCTATTTTTTTTAATAATTCTATCTTTTCCATTTTTTGTTTATGTTTAAGAAACACATCCTCCTTTGTTTTTTATCGTTTCATTGTAGCATATCCTTTAAAGTGTTGCAACACTTATTTACTATTTTTTCCTTTTTAGTAGTTTCTAATATTTCCTTATTATTGTAATACTAATTGTTCAAATTCCACTTCCGTTAAAATCGTAATTCCTAACTCTTGTGCCTTTACTAATTTAGAGCCTGCTTCTTCTCCTGCTAATACATAATTCGTTTTTTTAGAAACAGAAGAAGATACTTTTCCTCCGTGTTTTTCAATTAAGTTACTTACTTCTGTTCTAGTATATTTTTCAAGAGTACCTGTTATAACAAATGTTTTTCCTTCAAAACGATTGTCAATCCCCTCTTCTTGTATAATTTCCATATTTACATTAGCTTGTTTTAATTTTTCTAATATATCTTGCGTTTGTTCTTGCTTAAAAAATTCTAGAATACTTCCAGCTGTGATTTCTCCTACATCTTCTGTCTCTGCTAAACTTTCTAGTGTTGCATTTTTTAAATTTTCAATTGTTTTATATTTTTTAGCTAATACTTTTGCCGCTTTTGTTCCTACTTGCCTTATTCCTAAAGCAGTAATTAGATGGAACAAATCTTGTGTTTTACTTTTTTCAATTGCATTCATCAAATTTTCAGCAAATTTATTTCCATTCTTTTTTAAAGATGCAATATCTTCTGTTGTTAAGGAATAGATATCTGCAATATTTTTTAGAAACCCTTTTTCTATTAATTGTTCTACTATTTTTAACCCTAGACCATCAATATCCATTCCTTCTTTTGAAACAAAATGAACCATACTTCTTAGTAACTGTGCTGGACATTCAATTCCAATACAACGTGTTGCCGATTCTCCTTCTTCTCTTACTGCTGGTGAACCACATACTGGACATGTGGTTGGCATAGAAAATGGTCTTTCTTTTCCTGTTCTTTTTTCTGTTATTACTTTAATGACTTCTGGAATGACATCTCCCTGTTTTTGAATTACTACAGTATCTCCTATTTTTAGGTCTTTTTCTTTAATAAAGTCTTCATTGTGTAATGTTGTTTTCGAAATAGTAGAACCTGCTACTTTTACTGGCTCTAATATCGCCATTGGTGTAATAACACCCGTTCTTCCCACTTGACACACAATATCTTTTAAAATAGTTTCTTTTGCCTCTGGTGGATATTTGTAAGCAATTGCCCACCTTGGTGTTTTCGCAGTTGTTCCTAGTTTTTCGCGAAAACTTAGTGAATTTATCTTTACAACAGCGCCATCAATTCCAAAACTTAAGTTTTCTCTAGTATCTCCTATTTTTTGAATTGCCTTTTCTACCTCTTGCTGGCTATTGCAAAGAATGCGAACAGGATTTACTTGAAACCCTAGTTCTTCCAAATAATTTAATTGTTCATAATGAGAGTGAAATGGATTTTTGTCCCATTTTTGAACATTGAAGATAAAAATATCTAGCGGTCTTTCTTCTGTAATTTTGGAGTTTAATTGCCTAATAGAACCTGCCGCTGCATTTCTAGCATTGGCAAACAATGGCTTTCCTAATACTTCTTGTTCTTCATTTAATTTTTCAAATTCCTTTGTTCCAATAAATACTTCTCCACGAACCGTAATGGTTTCTGGTTTCGTTAATACTTTTGGGATGCTTTTTATGGTTCTTAAGTTATCTGTTACATCTTCGCCGATTAAGCCATTTCCTCTCGTTGCTCCTCTCACAAAAACACCATCTACATATTCCAATGCCATGGATAGCCCATCAATTTTAGTTTCTACTACATATTGTACTGTTTCTTTTTCTTCTTTTGCTTGTTTTTTCATTCTTTCATCAAATTCTTGCAATTCCATAAAGGAAAATACATCCTGCAAACTTTGTAAAGGAACTTCGTGAACAACTTCTTTAAAACCTTCTTTAACATGTCCTCCTACTTTTTGCGTCAAAGAATCTTTTGTAATTAACTCAGGAAACTCTTTTTCTAGTGCTTTTAACTTATTCATCAACCTATCATATTCATAATCTGAAATTTCAGGTTTATCTTCATCATAATATTTTTGTGCATAATATTCTAATTTTTCTCTTAACTCTTCCACCTGTTTCTTTGCTTCTTCTAGCTTCATCTTTTCCTCCTACGCAATTTTTAAATTTTAGGGACGGGGCTAAAAATTTAAAAATTGTATATTACTTATTCTATATTAATTATCTTAATTTTTTTAGATTTTAAATTTTTAGACCCGTCCCTAAAATTTAGCTTTTTTGTTATTATATACAAAAGGTGAAAAAAAATAAATAGTTTAAGCATAAAAATAACAATATAACACTTCTTCTTCTTTCACTTCATATTCACGCATGAAATCATCACATTTTCTTTCTAGTAATCGAAAATCACAGCAACGTCTTAATAGTTCTTTTGTGGTATGACCATTTGAGATTAAATAGTATAGATTTCTTGCTCGGTTGTGTATTCTTAGCTCATTTTGATTTATCCATTTCATTTGCTTTTTTAGCATAGTTTTATATTTTGGGTCTTTTAATGTATTAATTTCTATTTTTTCTAAGTAGGATTTTGGAATTGGTATCATGTTATTCAGGTTGATACCTCCTAATCTTCCTTGGTCTATTTTTAAGAAGTCTTGCATGTCTTTCATGATAAGATGCTTTTTCTTTGGTGAAGTTAATGGTGCAAAAAAGTTTTTTCCATTTACATTTAATATCACTCCTATAAATGGTCTGTTTTCTTTTTCGTCTTCTATGTATGGTATCTTTGGTTCATAGTAATGTAAATAGTTACAATACGTTGTATCTACTTTATATAATTCCATTTTGATTCCTTTCCATGTTAAATAACACTCAATATGGTATATTGATGTTCTTATGAATCATTCTTAATATGATAATTTGTTTTTCCTTTTCTTGGATTTCGTAAAAGATTAAAAAATTTTTATAGATTTTAAATCTAGTGCTATCTTTTTCCTATTTAGCCCCTATATGAGGAAATTCTTGCAAGATTAAAATACTTTTTCTAATAAACTGTCTATTCTTTCTCTTACTTGCCTTGTAAATTGCATTTTCTCTCTCCTTTCATTTTTTCTTATTTTATCCTTTTCTAATGAAAAAGTCAATTTACTTTATGTAACTTTTTAAAAAACTTTTCGACATTTTCTTGTATTTTTAGCCTATTCATGTTATTATATGTTAAATTTATTTTGTAACTTTAACAATAATCATTATTATTAAAAGGAGGAGCATGCTTTATGAGTAGACTTTATGAAATTTCTTATGATAAAAATCAATGGAGTATTAAAGGTAGTCGGGATAGTGGCTATCAGATTGTGAACAAAAAAAATTTTGATGCTTATGCCCTATATGGAGATATTATTGGAATTGAGCAAATATCGGATGATGAGTTTTTGGTATTCAGCCGTATCATGCGGAACAAATGGCAAATTGCACGATTAAAGTTTGATACCAATACTCATAAGGCATATCAGTTATATCGCAAAGAATTTTGTCATTTTAACTTTTTAAATGAGGATACTATTATCTTTGACAAAGACTTTTATGTATTGGGTGCTACTTTGTATCATATTAGCAGTAACACAGAAGATGATGCACTTAATCATATATTAAGTGATGAACCAGATTGTAGACTTATCCATTGTCGATATATTCAGTTATTATATGATGATATAGAGAATGACGAATATCCTACTTCTCTATATGTAAAATACCAATTTAGTTCTTATCCTCTTGATATTTGTGCCTATTTGCAGGTCGTATTAGATGCACATACCTTAGCTCCCATTACTCCCGCCTATAGTTCATTAAGAGATAAGTACTTTTACTTGGATGATTCTCTTACACTTGGACAAATAGCCAAAGAAGATTCTTACTATGCCGGCTTCATTGGTAGTTACTTAAGTAGCTTTTATTCTAAAGACAATACTAAAACACCTGATGATTTGCTAAACATAGCTAAGGAAGTGAAATCATAAACATATGTATAAATAACACAATAACAGCTAAATTTTAGCTGTTATTTGTGTTTTATGACATTTTTTCTTTTATTTTAACAAGTGTATTTAAAGCATCAATTGGTGTTAATTGATTTAAATCAATTTTGTCAATTTCTTGTGCCAGCTCTGCAAGCTTATAATTTCCCATATCTAATTGCCCTTCTACTTGCTTTTTGCTTTGTTTTTCTAGTTCTTTTCCATTTAAAATATTCTTTCTTTCTAATGAACGTAATATTTCGTTTGCTCTTTTGGTTACTTCTTTTGGTACTCCCGCTAAACGTGCTACATGTACTCCATAGCTTTCATCTGTTCCACCACTTACAATTTTTCTTAAGAAGATAATATCTTCTCCTTTTTCTTTTACTGCAATAGAATAGTTTTTGATGCCTTCTAGTTTATCTTCTAATTCTGTTAATTCATGATAATGAGTGGCAAATAAGGTTTTTGCTCCACTTTTTTCTTTATCTGCAATGTATTCTGCTACTGCCCACGCAATGGATAATCCATCATAAGTTGAGGTTCCTCTTCCTATTTCATCTAAAATAACTAAACTATTGGATGTAGCATTTTTTAAAATGGTTGCTACTTCCATCATTTCCACCATGAATGTACTTTGCCCCATACTTAGGTCATCGGATGCACCTACTCTGGTAAAGATTTTGTCCACTACGCCAATTTTCGCATAACTTGCTGGTACAAAAGAGCCTACTTGTGCCATTAAGGTAATAAGTGCAACTTGTCTCATATAGGTTGATTTACCTGCCATGTTTGGTCCTGTGATAATCGCAAGTCGATCTGCTTCTTGGTTTAGATAGGTGTCATTTTGCACAAAACTTCCTGATGGTAACATTTTTTCTATGACTGGATGACGTCCATCTTTAATATCAATTTCTCCATTATTGTCTACGATTGGTTCTACATAGTTCATATCTTCGGCAACTACTGCAAAAGAACATAATACATCTAAGGTAGCAATAACTTCTGCCGATTTTTGAATTCGTTTTATTTTCCCTTCAATTTCTTCTCTAATTTCGACAAATGCATTGTACTCTAAGTTAATAACTCTTTCTTCTGCTCCTAGAATTTGATTCTCTAAGTTTTTCAACTCTTCTGTAATATATCGTTCCCCATTTGTTAATGTTTGTTTACGAATGTACCTATCTGGTACTAATCCTATATTGGATTTTGTTACTTCTAGATAGTATCCAAAGACACGGTTAAATCCTACTTTTAGTCCTTTTATTCCGTGTTTGCTCTCTTTCTTTTGCTTCTAATTCTACTAGCCATGTTTTTCCTTGTGTCGTTGCTTGTTTTAAATGGTCGATTTCTTCATTATATCCTAATTTGATTAATCCACCTTCTTTGATTGACATTGGTGGTTCATCTACGATTGCTTCTTCAATTAGTTCATAGATATCTGTTAGTTCATCTAGTTCTTGATACAATTCTTGTAAAAAATCAGCTTTGGTGTTAGTTAATACTTTCTTTACTTCTGGTAATTGCTTTACTGAGTTTTTTAAGGAAATCATATCTCTACCAGTGGCATTTCCATAAGCAATTCTTCCTGCTAGGCGTTCCATGTCATATACTTTTTTTAATGCTGTTATGGTTTCTCCACGTAGCATAATGTCTTGCTTTAGTTCTTTTACCGCTTCTAGTCTTTTGTTAATTTCATATACATCAATTAATGGGTCATTTAACCATCTTCGTAGTAATCTTCCTCCCATAGAAGTGCATGTTTTATCAAGAACCCATAATAGCGTTCCTTTTTTTGATTTATCTCGCATTTTCTCTGTAATTTCTAAGTTTCTTCTTGCACTAATGTCTAATGCCATATATTTGGTAGTATGGTATAGAATGATTTTATTGATATGATCTAATTTCGTTTTTTGTGTTTCTACTAAATATTCTAATAATCCATGAATTGAATATATTGCCATGCGTTTTTCTGTAATATCTTCGATTGGTTGTCCATGGTCATCTAAGAAAGTATACTTTTGAGTTAAAGTGGTTTCTTCTTTTTGGAATGCTTCTTCTTTTACTCTTGAAATGTAAACTTCAAAACGTTCTTTGATGGTTGCAATTTCTTCTTGTGAATCATACATAAATGGATTAACAATAATTTCTGCTGGGTTGTATCTTGAAATTTCGTCTAATAATTTAGGAAAATTATTGGTTTCCGTAATTTGTGTTGTTCGAAAATCTCCTGTTGAAATGTCACATACACTAACACCAAAATAAGTTCCATTTTTGTAAATTGCCATAATATAATTATTTTTCTTTTCATCTAATAAATTACTTTCAATTACAGTTCCTGGTGTTACGACACGAATAACCCCTCTTTTTACAATTCCTTTGGCTTGTTTTGGGTCTTCTAGTTGTTCACAGATAGCAACTTTATACCCTTTTTCAATTAGTCTTGCAATATAGGTATCTGCTGCATGAAAAGGAACTCCGGCACATTGGCGCTCTTTCTTCTTGTCCACACAACTTTCCTGTTAAGGTTAGTTCTAACTCTTTTGATACTTTGATTGCATCTTCAAAAAACATTTCATAAAAGTCCCCTAAACGATAAAATAAGAT
This sequence comes from uncultured Clostridia bacterium, assembly GCA_949155365.1. Taxonomy (GTDB): domain Bacteria; phylum Bacillota; class Clostridia; order TANB77; family CAG-508; genus UMGS1663. The sequence goes on along the minus strand of CASCUT010000028.1, from coordinate 9,967 downwards.
ACAATCTTCATATTCGTCTTTTGTTTTTAAGTATTCTTGCATCATAGGTGAATATTCTGCTTTTTCTGCCATTTCTTTTTTTCTCCTTTTGGAAGTTAAAAGCTGAAGATTGGATATTAGAATTTCTACTTTCTTATCTGCCTTCTTCTACTCTTTCTTCTAATCTTTTCTTTATTTGATTTAATTTTTTAATTCTTTTTTCAATATGGTCTGGATGATGTGCATAAGCATCACAGTACTGCATATGTAATTGCTTTTCAATTAAGGCTCTATTGTGTTCCTCTACTTTGTTAATATTAATTATGGTATCATGGTTTTCTACCAAATAACAAATATCGGCTATTTCTTTTGGTGAATATCCTAGTCTTGTTAAAATTACTTTTGTCATTTCCTCTGATTTTTTAGGATGTCCACGAAAATGTCTCATATTTCCTTCTTCTTGATAACAATATGGCTTTCCAATATCATGTAATAATAATGCTAATCTGACTTGCAAATCTGGCTTACTTCTTTCCATTGCTACAAGTGTATGTTTCCACACATCATATGCATGATGAGGATGTTTGTGTTCAAATCCTTCTTCTGCTTTTAATTCTGGAATAATTGTAAATATCATCTCTTTTTTATTCTCTAAACTATTTATCACAAGGTCCATTTCTGGTAAAAGATAACTCTCTAACTGTTCTTTTAAAGATACCTCTGTTACATTTTTTTCTCCTTCCATTGGCTTAGGATTCTCTTTTGCCATCTTTAACATCCTTTCTCTATTTTTCCTTTTAGATACCACATGTGTTCAGAAACAATTTTAATTTGTACCATTGTTCCAATTAATTCTTCTTTTCCTTCAAAGATTACTACTTTATTGGAATCTGTTCTTCCCGTTAACATTTTTTCATTGTTCTTGCTTGTTCCTTCTACGATTACTTTTTGTATCGTTCCAAGATATGTTTGATTGTTTTCTGCAATTTGATTTTCTACTAACTCTTTTAGTCGATTAAAACGTTTGTGTTTCATTTCTTCTGGTATTTGATTTTCCATTCTATCCCCTGGCGTTCCCACTCTTCTGGAATAAATAAACATGAAAACTTGTTCAAATTTGACTTGTTTTACTACTTCTAATGTATCTTCGAAATCTTCTTCTGTCTCTCCTGGGAAACCTACAATAATATCGGTTGTAAATACCACGTTTGGAATTGTTTTTTTCATTCTTTCTACTAAATTTAAATATTGCTCTTTTGTATATTTACGGTTCATGATTTTTAACACTTGTGAACTTCCTGATTGTAGTGGCAAGTGAATTAATTTGCATACTTTGTTACAGTCACGAATGGCCTCTATTACATCCTCTGTAAAATCCTTTGGATGTGGTGATATAAAACGAATTCTTTCAATTCCTTCTATGTTGTTTACTGCTCTTAATAAAGTGGCAAATGAATTAACTCCTTCATATTCTTCAAATTCTATTTTCTTTTCGCGTTCTACTCTTAAATAGGAATTTACATTTTGTCCAAGCAATGTAATTTCTTTATAGCCTTCTTTCGCAAGGCCTTTTATTTCATTTAAAATATCTTTTGGCTCTCTACTTCTTTCTCTTCCTCTTACATAAGGAACAATACAGTAACTACAAAAATTGTTACAGCCATTCATAATGGTAACAGAAGCTTTTTTATGGTCATTTCTAGAGATAGGAAGCCCTTCAATAATTTCTCCATCGATATCGATAATATCTCGTATTTTTTTATTTTCTTCTAAGGCCTTGTATAAATCTTTTGGTAATTTATGCAATGTATGAGTTCCAAAGATAATATCAACATATGGATAACTTTGTTTTAGTTTTTTTACGATGTGCTCTTCTTGCATCATGCAACCACCAATGGCAATAATGGTTCCTTTTTCTTCTTTTTGTTTTTTTACTTCTCCTACTTTTCCAAATAGTTTTTCCTCTGCATTTTCTCTTACACAACAGGTATTAAATAGGACTAAGTCTGCCTCTTTCATTTCTTCTGTTTTTTGGTAATTCATTTTTTCTAACATACCAGATAGTTTTTCAGAATCATTTTCATTTAATTGACATCCCATTGTTAAAATATAATATTGTAATGTTCGATTTTGATTGATTTCTTTTACTTTTTCTATATATTGTAATTCTTCTTTAATATCTACTTTTTGCACGTTTCTTTTCTCCTTTTTGACATTTGCTTTATTTTATTACATTTTTCCTTTTTTTTCAAGAGAGGAAGTCGACATTTTGTCGACTTCCTCTTCTTTTGTGTTGAGTCAATTCATTTATTTTATCTGTTTTTTCATTTTCCATCTGTTATTCCTATCCTTTTTATTTTGCCGGAAATAAGATGGTTCTTGTTCTCTTTTCTTACTTGGGATGCTTTTCGAATGCTCTTACCATTTAATAAGTCATTCCGTTTAATTCTTTTGCTTTTTGTTCATAGTTTGGCATGTAGTTTTTTACCATGTTATAGAAAGATTTTGTATGATTTTTATATTTTAAATGACAAAATTGATGTAGTATGATGTAGTCAATCGTTTCTCTATCATACATTGCAATATTTGGATTAATTGTTATTGTTTTTTCTGTGCATTTTGCTAGTGTTGTATGCATTCTTTTTATTTCATAATCCTCTGGTGCCATATCCATTAAAATTCTAGTTTTCTCCATTGCTCTTTCTATTTCTTGTTCTGCTATTTTTTCATACATTTTATTCATCAATATTGTCACAATTTCTGTATTTTCCATTTTTTTAAATAGATTTGGTAGCATGACTTGAATTTGATTGCTTTCGAAATTTAAAGTGGGTGCTTTTCTTCCTTTATAAGCTACTACTAAGTCATATTGTTTTCCTAATACTGTTATTGTTTGAAGTTTGGTATAAGCCTTTTTCTTTTCGCATGCTATTTCATATTCTTTTATTTTATTTAAAATCCATTGTTTTTTCTCTTCTACTACTCTTTGAATTTGTGCATTGGTTGTATACCAAGGAGCGTTAATTACGACTTCTCCATTTTGTACGGATATATATAAATTACTAGTTACCGCCTTATTTACCGTATAGGTTATTACATTGCTTTTTGTTAAAAATAAACTCATCTAAATCCACTCCTTTATAAAATATGAAATTTTTGTTCTTGAAACTCTTGTTCGTTTTGTTGGACTTATTTTATCTTTTTTTCTTCTGTTTGTCAACCGTTTTTTTGATATTTTTTCAAATTTTTGTTCGCATTTTAAAATTCAAATAAAAGAAGTGTATGTTTAAGCTTTTTTACACTTCTTTTTTACTGTCCTATATTTTAGAGATGTGATTTTTTTCCTCTCTTCTCTAAGCTCCTTTACTTTAATTTTTCTATCAATTTTGCATACACTTTTCCATATTTGGATCTTCTATATACTGTGTCTCATAGCCCACTATTTTCATCTTCTTTTATTTTTAATGCTTCTTTTTCGTCTACTTCTAATAAATAGGTACAATTTAAATGAACATGAGAAGATACATATTTTCCTCTTTTTACATGTCCGTTAACACAAATGATTTCGAGTGAATAAATATCTGGATTTAGTACTGTTACGTTTTCTATTCCTGTTTCTTCTTTTAATTCACGAATTGCTACATTTAATAAGTCATTCTCTCCATCTGCATGTCCACCTGTCCATGCCCAGGATTGGTAAATATTATGATAAATCATTAATACTTTTGTTCTTTCTTTATTAACCACCCATGAAGATGCTGTAAAATGACCAAATTCATTGTTTCTTGTTAATACATCTTCAAATGTATCAATATATTTTAATATGGTTTGTTTATCTTTTTCCTCTTGCTCATTATATGGTTTATAATTTTGGATTTGTTCTGTTAATTTCATCTTTTTTCTCCTTTATTTGTTTTAATAATTTTTCTAGAAATACCGCTACTCCTTCTTCTTCATTGGATTTTGTTACTTCATCTGCATACTGTTTCACCTTGTCATTGGCATTTCCCATTACTACGGCATATCCTACTGTTTGAAACATCGCAATATCATTAAAATCATCTCCTATTCCAATGGTATCTTTAACATCAATTTGTAAGATTTGACAAAGTTTTTCTATTCCATTTCCTTTTGATGTTTCTCGATTTGCTACATCGCAATATCCATCTTTTCTTTCCATTTTTGTTTCAGTCATTAAATTTTTACTTTGATTTTTAATCTCTACCCCTTCTACTTTTTCAATTTCTCCTTTTATTGCTTTAATTTTATTAAAATCCGAATCGGATATGACACATTGAAGAACTTCATTTTCTCTTACAAATGTTTCAATATCTGTTTTTAGTTCTAACTCTGTTCCATCAAAATATTTTAACTGATTAACTACTCTATTTTCTCCTACATTCATAATAAATCTTACCTTTGCTTTTTCTGCTATGTAGTATAGCTTTATACAGGCTTGTTTGTTCATTCGATTCAAATATAGTACCTCATCTTTTTCATAGTCATAGACACTACTACCACCAGAAGTAATAATATACTTACTTGCAAAACACTCTCTACTAAGTTCTTCAGTATATTTTCTTGGTCTTCCAGAACACAAGATTACAAGAATTCCCTCTTGTGTTACTCTCTTTATCATTTCTTTTGTCTTTTCTGAAATGTTTTGTTTGTCATCTCGCAAAGTTCCATCAATATCAATAAATACTGCTTTATACATTATTTTACATTCCTCCATCTACCTTTATTACTGTTCCATTTATATAACTTGCTTCATCTGATGCTAAAAATAGAATTACTTTAGCTATTTCCTCTGGCTCTGCAAATCTTTTTATATATATTTTTTTGGTTTCTTCTTCAATAAATTCCTGTGGTAATTCTCGATTCATATCTGTATTCACCCATCCGTGGTGCTACTGCATTTACATTAATATATGGTGCAAATTGTATTGCTAAATTATAGGTTAAATTAATAATTGCTGATTTTGATGCATCATAGTCAATACTCGTTGGATAAAAAGTATTTATTCCATTGGTAGAAGACACATTAATGATTTTTCCTTCTTTCCTTTCCAGCATAGACTGACTCACATATTTCGAAACTAAAAAAGTACCAATTGTATTTACTTCCAGTGTCCTTTTCCAGTCTTCTACTGTTCTATCTTCAAACTCCTTATCAATAGCAATTCCTGCATTATTTACTAACACATCTATCTTCTCAAATTGGTGAAGCACCTATTTTACCATGGCTTGAACTTCTTCTTCTTTTGATACATCTGCTTTTATGACTAAAGTTGCTACTGAATATTCTTTTTCTATAAAACAAGCTAATTTCTCTACATTCTCTTTGTCTGTTACATAATTAATTACTACATCATAATTTTTCTTAGCAAATTCAATTGCAGTTGCTTTTCCTATGCCTTTGCTACTTCCTGTCACTAGCACTACCTTTTTCATTCCTTTTTCCCACTTTCTTTTATTATTCTTCTTCATTATAGTATCACAAGTTTACATTTTTTACAATTGATTTACTAAATTTTTGAGACAGGAGATTTCTAAGAATTTCTGGTGGATTTCTGGGACGTGAGGATTTCTGGGACGTACCAAAAAATCTGCTTAAAAAAGAGATTTTTTGGTACGTCCCAGAAATCCTCACGTCCCAGAAATCCACCAGAAATCCAAAAAAAAGAGAGATTTTTTGGTGCGTCCCAAAAATCTCTCGAAAATTTGTTGTTATTTCATTGCTTCTTCGCAGGCTACGGCTACTGCTACGGTTGCTCCTACCATTGGGTTGTTACCCATTCCGATTAGTCCCATCATTTCTACGTGTGCTGGTACGGATGAGCTTCCTGCAAATTGTGCGTCTGAGTGCATTCTTCCCATGGTGTCTGTCATTCCATAAGATGCTGGTCCTGCTGCCATGTTATCTGGGTGAAGGGTTCTTCCTGTTCCTCCTCCAGATGCTACTGAGAAGTATTTTTTACCTTGTTCGATACATTCTTTTTTGTAAGTTCCTGCTACTGGATGTTGGAATCTGGTTGGGTTAGTTGAGTTTCCTGTGATAGAAACGTCTACTCCTTCCATGTGCATGATGGCAACACCTTCTCTTACGTCATTTGCTCCATAACATCTTACTTTGCTTCTTTCTCCATCGGAATATGCAATTTCTTCTACAATGTTTACTTTTCCTGTAAAGAAATCAAAGTCTGTTTTTACATAAGTAAATCCATTGATTCTAGAAATGACTTGTGCTGCGTCTTTTCCTAATCCATTTAAGATAACTCTTAGTGGTTCTTTTCTTACTTTGTTTGCCGATTTTGCAATTCCAATTGCTCCTTCTGCTGCTGCAAAACTTTCATGTCCTGCTAGGAAAGCAAAACATTTTGTTTCTTCTGATAATAGCATAGATGCTAAGTTTCCATGTCCTAATCCTACTTTTCTATCGTCTGCTACTGAACCTGGTATACAAAATGCTTGTAATCCTTCTCCAATTGCTTTTGCTGCATCAGCTGCTTTTGTGCATCCTTTTTTGATGGCAATCGCTGCTCCTAAAGTATATGCCCAACATGCGTTTTCAAAGCAAATTGTTTGTACTCCTCTTGTAATTTCATATGGATTAAATCCTTTTTCTTTACAGATATTTAATGCGTCATCGAAATCTTTGATTCCGTATTTTTCCATGACTGGTTTTATTTGTTCTATTCTTCTTTCATAACTTTCAAATAGTGCCATTTTTCTTACCTCCTACTATTTTCTATTTTTTCATTGTTTTAGTTTGTTTGTATATTTAAGTTTTGCTTTGGAGGTCAGAGGTCTGAGGCCAGAGGTCTGAAACTCAAGTAACTTCTTCAAAGAAATGCCTTGCATTCTAACTTCTGTCTTCTGTCTTCTGACTTCTATACTTTTTACTCTTTTCTAGGATCTATTTTCTTTACTGCTTCATCAAATCTTCCATATGTTCCAGAAGCTTTTTCAATTGCTTCTTCTGGTGCGATTCCAGCTTTGATGTTATCCATCATTTTTCCTAGATTTACGTATTTGTAACCAATGATTTGGTCATCTTTATCTAAACCGATTTCTACAATATATCCTTCTGCTAGTTCTAGGTATCTTGGTCCTTTTTCTAAGGTTGAATAAATGGTACCTGTTTGACTTCTATGCCCTTTTCCTAAGTCTTCCATTCCTGCTCCAATTGGAAGACCACCTTCTGAGAATGCAGATTGTGTTCTACCATATACAATTTGTAAGAATAATTCTCTCATTGCTGTGTTGATTGCATCACATACTAAGTCTGTATTTAATGCTTCTAAAATTGTTTTTCCTACTAATATTTCTCCTGCCATTGCTGCTGAATGTGTCATTCCAGAACATCCAATGGTTTCTACTAAAGCTTCTTGGATAACTCCTTCTTTCACATTTAAGGTTAATTTACATGCTCCTTGTTGTGGCGCACACCATCCAATACCATGTGTTAAACCTGAAATATCTTTAATTTCTTTTGCTTTTACCCATTTTCCCTCTTCTGGAATTGGTGCTGGTCCATGGTCTACTCCTTTTGCAACTTTGCACATTTCTTCTACTTCTTTTGAATAAATCATTTCTATTTCTCCTTTCAAAGCTTCTTTTTGTAATTCTATGTCTTTTGTAAGTACTTTATTATTATATTACTTGTTTTTAAAAGTTTCAAGTAAAACCTCATATTTTGTCATTTTTCATCCTTTTATTTTATAGCAAATATTTTCTATTTTGAATCCTTTTTCTTTTACTTCTCCTTTCTTTCCATTTTTCGTATTTCTTTCATAAATGATTTTGTATTCTGCTTCTTTTCTATTGTCTTCAAACCATTTTGTTATTCTGCTAACTGCTGCTGGTTTGTAATATATTTGATAATATTGATTTCCTTTTGAGATATCTGGTACAATTGCTATTTCTTCATCTTCATAATAATGCTTGTAAGATATTTTCATTCCTAATGTTCTTGCAATTGCTTCTATAAAATTACTGTGAGGTAAATTATTTTCTGAATAAATATGTAATTGCTCTGCTATGTCTGAAGTTAAGCAGTAATCTTTTTGAATGATAACGTCAATTTTCTTTTTTATATTTTTTATTTCTTCTCCTATTTGTTTTGCTTGTTGTGATAAATTTTCTACTGACCTAATTCTTTTTTCATTTTCTTCTATTTGGTTTAGTGCCAAACGCATTACATCAAATACATTCTGCGGTGTTTCTACAATATCTCGGTATCTTTTTTCTACTTCTATAAAATATTTTCTTAACCTTTTTCCTATACTATTATTTTCTACCATACATAATTCCTTCGCCATATCTATACTTAAATAATATTCCTTGCTTGGTCTCCCTCCCATAGGTTTTTCACAAATTTGTGAAAAACTCCAAAATTCTTGATTTTCTATAAAATCATATTGTTCTATCCTCTGCTTTATCCAGTCACTAAACTTCCTTTTATTTTCTAATATATTATGTAGTTCTCTTGCATTAATTAATTTTTTCCCTTTTGCATTTTCATAAATAGGTACAATTTCTCCCTCTACTAATTTTAAACTTTTCTCCATAAATTTCCTCCTTTTATTTAAATTTGTTTACTTTTATTGGATTTTTAAAGATACAAAATATTTGAAATAATCTTTTCTCATTTTACCATTTATTTCCTTCTATTACAAGAAAAATCGTTTGTCATATTTCTACTATTTTTGACATAACTATTTTATATCTCATATCTAAGTGTAAAATAGTTATCCCTTTTTTAAGTAATAAAAAACAATACTATAATTTAATTAGTATTGTCTTCTATTTGTATTCCATTTTCTCTAGTCATTTTTTCTTTTCTTACATCTATAATATCACAATTTCTCTCTCCAGTACCAATTAAAGTAACTGGTGTATTCGTTACTTTTTCAATTTCTTTTATAAAATCCTTCACTTTCTTTGGCAATCTATCATAACTTTGGCATTGATATGCTTTCCAATCTATATATTGAGCAAAATTTAAAACAATTTGCGTTGGCTTATTTATCATTACATTATATTTTAGTCTATCCCAATTCATTTCAAAGACACGTCTTACTTTTTTAGTTACGGTAGTATATTCTTCCAAATTATAATTGCACCCACATCTATTTTTCACTTCATTCCATGTGATTTCATTGCTTCCTGCATAATCTCCACTATAAATATCTTCTCCTATATTCGTTTTGTTGCTGATTCGGATTGGATATGGTCTTATAATCATATAGATATCTTTTACTTTAAAAGGACTTACTCCCGCATCTGCCATTAGTTGGCTTGCACTACACATTCTGCTTGTAACATTAGGATAGTCTAGTCCATAGTTAATATCTAAATCTTGTCCTTGCGCACCTTCTATTAAAATATTTTCATTACACTCATTTATCATTTTGGCGGTATCTATTATTTCAATCCTATTCTTCAAATCTTTTGGGCAATTTTTAAAGTAATCTTTTGCCAAAATAATTCCTGGTTTTCTTATTATTTTTTCCGCTTGTGCAGCTCCACAGCCTTTAAATGTTGAGCCACTTTTTATGATGCTTTTTTCCTCTTCACGATGCTTTTCTAAAATAATCATTGCTCTTGGGTGAATATATATTTTTCTGTTTCCTATTAAATTTCTATATTTTCTTATTTCTTCAAATAGAATCTCAGGAGTTATAATACTTCCAGCATTTAATACTAATTTACAATTTGGATTTAACATTGCGATTGGTAAATGACTCACTATTAGTTTATCGCCATTGTCTTCTATATAAGTATGTCCAGCATTACTAGACCAATTATTCGTCGATATTGCAAAAGTATCATTTTTAGATAAATAGCCACAAATTTTACCTTTTCCACAACTTCCTGCTTGACCATCTATTACTACTGTAATGTTCTTATTCCTCAAAAAAATCATCCCTTTCACTTACAAAACTATTTTTAAAAATTCAAAATCTGATTTTTCTTTTTATTT
>CASCUT010000027.1 GCA_949155365.1 uncultured Clostridia bacterium | reverse complement strand
TTGTCAATAAAGACACGAATATAGTCACATTTATTAAAGGTCAGTAAAAGTACACATTATTTAGACTGAGAAGAGGAGATAAAAAATATGAAAAAAATTATTATTGGAATTATTAGTTTATTATTCTTATTTTGTATTACTGGATGTAAAGACCAAAACAAATCAGAACATAATCATGACTATACAGTAGAATTTTCTAATAATGAGATTAGTCATTGGAAAGCATGTTCATGTGGAAAAAAAGTTGAAGAGGAAAAACATAAGTTTGGTGAATGGATGGAAGTAGTTAAACCTACTACAACAAATAGTGGAAAGAAGGAAAGAAAATGCACTGTATGCGATTATGTTGAAAAAGAAACAATTTCTGCAATACATGTTCATTCTTTCACGAAAGAGTATACAAAGGATGAATTTTGTCATTGGAAACAGTGCTCATGCGGTGAAAAAATTGAAGAAAAAGATCATTCCTTTGGTGATTGGGTTGTAGTTACTACAGCCACTACGGATGACAATGGGTTACGTGAAAAAATTTGTGAGATATGTGGGTATATAAAAAAAGAAATAATTAATAAAATACCACTTAATCACTTACATTCTTTTTCAACTAATTATTTAAATAATGGAAAAACGCATTGGAGAGAATGTTTTTCATGTGGTATGAAAAAAGAAGAAGAGTCTCATGTTTTTGGATTGTGGGAAACTATAAAAGATACAACTGAAATAGAGGATGGAATCGAAAAGCATAAATGCTCTATATGTGGCTATGAAGAAATGAATCAAATACATAACCAAAATAGGGCATTAGGCAAATCAATTAATTTAATTACTGCTTCTAATTATAAAGATTTAAAGCAAGGTGTTTCCATATTAGATTCTGAGAAAACTTTAAAGATGTTAAAGGCGCCAAGTCTCAATGTTACAGAGACGAGTATAACCTCCTATTATTCAATGAATGAAATTTATAATAGCTTTAATATTTCAAATTCTATTGAATCTGGAATACAAGGAGGAGTGCATGGTATTTTTGCTAATTTTTATAGTGCATTTTCTCAAGAAACTTCATTTGATTATAAAAACTATAGTAATCAGTATTTTTATATATATAGTATAACTTCAGAAAAGGATATATATTATATAGAAAATTATAATGAGCAAGGAAGATTTGATGATTGTTTTTCAGAAAGTTTCTTAAAAGCTCTTGATAATTTGGAAAAAACAAAGGATTTTACAAATTTTTTTGATTTATATGGTACTCATTTAATTGCCTCTGTTGTATATGGTGGGAAAAGCAATCTGTATTATTCTGTTGTTTCTAACAATAATAATATAAATTTTAGTAATAGAACTACACTTGAAGTTTGTATTGGTGCTGGAATTTCAGGTTTGGTTGGTGGAAATATAGATATTGTAAATAAAATTTCAGCAGAACTTAAAATATCTAAAGAAGAAATAGAAACAGCATTATTTGCAGAAGTGCTTGGAGGAAAATCTTTTACTTGTACAGATATAAAACAGTTTTATGAAGGCTCACAGGGATGGTTATCTTCTCTTGATAACAATACTTTAACACCTGTTTTTATAAATTTTGCTTCAGATGGCTTAATTCCTTTGTGGAAAATATTGCCTGAAAAATATTCAGATTTATCTCAAATGATGGAAGCGAGCTTTATAGAATACTACAAAAAGTCTATCAATAGTAAATTAGATCAATTTTCTCCAACAGGAGATATAGAAAATTTTGCTGGTGGAAAAGGGACACCAGCTAATCCATATAAGATAAGTACCCCAGAGCATTTAATAAATATAAACAAAAATTTAAATGCTTGTTATGTTTTGATTAATGATATTGATATGTTTGGATCTACTTGGACGCCTCTTACAACATTTACAGGACATCTAGATGGACAAGGATATACAATTTCAAATTTTACATATTCGTTAACATCTGGAGATTCAAGATTTACTAAATTTGGTTTTTGTGAAACGAATAAGGGCAAAATTGAAAACCTTGTATTTGATGAATTAAACATAAATATAGTAAAACACAAAGATGGCGAAATTAATTTGAACATAGGTGCTGTTTGCGGTTTGAATGATGAAGGAACTATTCAAAATATCTCAGTAATTGACTCATCTTTAATGGGAGAACACTATCGTGATGTAAAAAAACGAGGTGATGAGGTCAAGGTACAGATTGGTGGTATTGCAGGAGTTATGTATAGTGGGAAAATTTCTAATTGCTATGTTTATAATACTGATATTCAAGGGAAAGCACATATGGGAGAAAAAAATGGTGATGCACACACCAATATAGGTGGGATAACTGGAGAATTGCTCAATGATTCTATAATTGAGATGTGTGTAGTTAAAGGAAATTATAAGGATTTCAATTTAATAAAAGGTGAGACTTCGGGAGGAGAAAATTCCAAACAAAATACAAGAGTAGGGTCCATTGCAGGATATATGAGCGGAACAAGTAAAATTAATTATTGTTTTGAAATATATAATGATTTACAATCAACAACAAAGTCAGGAAAAGGAAATGATTGTCATAGTGGATCCATTGCAGGACGAGCAGATAGCGGTTCTATTTTAAATTGTGCTTATACTGGTCAAAATGTCAAAGGAGCAGGAAATTGCAATGAAACATTAGATAAAAATGTTTCAGGTTATTCAGCAAATGAATTAAAATCTTTTTTGAAAAACTATTTAAAAAATGGATGGAGTTTTGACGAAAACGGATATCCTTATAGATAAAGGAGAAGAAATGAAAAAGATAGTAGACATATTTAGTTTATTGATAATATCATTAGTTACTTTTGTATCTTGTGGAGAAAAAAAAAAACTCCACAGGAACAACATACAGCACACACCTACTCTACCATTTGGAGTAAGAATGATACAAAGCATTGGAAAGAGTGTTCCTGTGGAGCAAAAACAGAAGAATCTAATCATTCTTTTGGTGACTGGCAAGAAGTAGAACCAGCGACCACTACAAAAGAAGTATTAAAAGAAAAAAACTGTTCTATTTGTTCTTATAAAAAACAAGAAAAGATACCAATGGTATCTCCTGTTTATGAATGGAAAAGTATTGACCTACTACAACCAACTATGATTGTAGGCGGAAAGAGTGACGTGGTGCTAGATGAAAAAGGAGATAAGCAAAACTTTACAGATCTAGTCGATAGACAACTAGATATGCTTGCTCAAGAAATTATTAGTAGATTAGAGTACGTGTATGGCAACACCAATGAGAACAAAACACATACCATTACTGACAATCTTCATAACGACTCAGCTTTTACTACATACAAGTCAATCAACGCAATGAGCGAACCGCTATCAAGCCAACCAAAATATACTGTATACAACAATAAAGATGTAGAAGAAGAACGCTTAGGATACATCATGATGCGAAATGGCGAAAGAGTAATCTATGATGAAACTTTACATACTCACTATATTACTCTTAATGGTACAAAATACGCAGCTATTTGTAGTGCAAACACGGCAGGAGTATTCACTAGCGAAACAGCTTTACAAGCAACCTTTGAAGCGCAAAATCAATCTACTATTGACCATGTCGAAAATAGTTACGACCACGAAGGCATCCTAACCTTAAAAGGAGCTATCTACGGAACGCCAACTTGGGAGTATGAGGAAAAACAAATTGGAATTAGTAACACATACGTATTTTCATACAACATTAACAAAAAGCGTGACAAGTGGAATTGGGCAGATTATTTTGAAAATGGGACTGCTAAAAATGAATTAAAAAAATACCTTGCTTATATAATTTCTAAAAATATTACATCTTTTAGTGAAATTAAAAATATCTCAACTATAAACTATGTTGAAGAGATTAATAACATTCAACCACTATATGACTATCTAACTAACTATAAAGAAATAATTTTTCAATTTATTAGCAAAGAAATTATAGGAGAAAAGTCTTATAATAACGACTATATCGCAGGTTTAGTGGGTGAGACTATTTCTTATGCATTATATAAATCATATATTGAATTCGACACAGGGCACAATACTGCTTATTATGATAAAGGAAAATTCATACAACTATATTCTTCTAAGTTTACAGAAAGTACCTTGTCATACTTGAATAGAAAATTAAACACAAATCTGAATCCTGATCAATTTCTACAGATTCGTAATTATAAAGCATATGACATAGTTATAAATGGTATATTAAATCAAATTAGCAATCAATCTGCTTACCTCACTTGCGAACCTGTTTCCTATGAGACAATGTCAACTACCCAAAAGGCAACGGTTAATACTAATGATACAAATATTTACTTATTCTTAAAAACAACAAACAGTAAAGATATTCGTCTAGATCTTGGCGTTCCTTATGCGACAGGTATAACACTAACGGACAAAAATGGTAACAATATTTCTTACACCAAAGAAAATGTCAATGGCAACTTAGTCTTAAAACTAAAAGGGAATACACTTCCAGCCATCAGCACCACACCTACTAAGACAAATGTGGATAAGACACATGGCTATGGTGCTACTAGCACACTAGAAGAAGTACTAGGTAATCGCAACTACTTACACTTGACACTAAGTGGCGTCACGTCCTTTACCTTAACAACAGAAGAATATATCCAAATAAATTAAAAAATGATATAACTTCTTCAAGGTTGAGTAAGAGAATTAGTTTATAAAAATAAAGGGAAGAATATCCTTTAGATTTATAGATAATTTTTTACCAACCTTGAAAAGAGTTATATCATTAAAATTATAATATCCATACTTAATTATTGTGCTTTTATAATAATGAATAATTTAAATTTGTCAATAGATAAAATTTAAATTTACTCAAAGAAAACGTTTTCTACTTTGTTTTTGATACAAAAAATTAAAATCGGGGATAAATTATGAATATTGACCAAATTCAATCAACAAAAAAATTAATACAGAAAAAAGAACATTCTCAAATAGGAATTGTGGATTACAAAATAAATACATTTGTTAAAGATGCTATGGCAATATCTTCCAGTTCAATTGTTAGAAGATTGCAAGATAAAACACAAGTGTTTCCCTTGGATAAGAATGATTTTATCCGAACAAGATTAACACATTCAATGGAGGTTTCTGCTATTGGAAAACAATTGGGCATTATGATAAATCAATCGGAATATTGCAAGGCAATCGCTTATGCTCCTCAAATATTAGAATGTGCAGGACTATTACATGATCTTGGTAATCCACCTTTTGGGCATTTTGGAGAAATCGTAATCAAAGAGTGGTTTAAGAAAGAGCTGAATTCAAACAAATTCACTTTTAAAGGAAAACTAATAAAAGATATTTTTGATGGCCAATTTATTTTAGATTTGTTGAATTTCAATGGGAATGCACAAACATTTAGATTATTAACTAAAGTATATCATAATGATAATGGCAAGAATTTGAATTTAAGCTATTCAATTATATCAACCTTAATAAAATATCCTGTATCTTCCATTGAAATGGATTCTAAATCTAATAATATTGCTTTACATAAATTGGGATATTTTTTTGCCGAACGGAACGCCATGAGAAGAATAGCAGAAGAAGTTGGAACTTATTTGGATGGCAAATATGTTAGGCACCCGTTGGCATTCTTATTAGAGGCAGCTGATGATATTGCTTATGCCACTTCTGATTTAGAAGACGCTTTTAAGAAAAAGTTATTTACCATTCAGGAATTTATTGATTTTTTAAAAAAATATGATGGAAATGCTTATTACACAGAAATTGTTGATTTTTTAAAAAAATATGATGGAAATGCTTATTACACAAAAATTGTTGATTTAATAGAAAAAATATTTGGGCAAAATTTAGATAGCGAATTTGCTATGTTTCATGAATGGATATTGGAAATGAAATGGCGATTAATGTACACAACATCATTTTCGTTCACTAAAAACATTTCAAGTATAATGAAGGGGGAATTTGAGGATGATTTATTTTCTGGTACAGTTCATGAACAAACGTTGAAAATGTTAAAACAGGCAGCAGTTGAATTTGCTTTTAATAATAAATCTGTTTTAAAACTAGAAATAGCAGGAAAAACGATATTAGAAAATTTATTACAACAATTTGTTTATGCAGTTATTTATTGGGATACAGATGAAAAATTAAGTAAAACAGATTTAAGACTCGTTTCTTTAATATCTAAAGATTTTAAAAACGATTATTTGAAATCCAAAGGATTAAACGAAAATTATAACCTGTATTTGAGATTTTTAATGGTTATAGATTTTATTAGTAGTATGACGGATTCTCATGCAAAAAATTTATATAGGGAATTAAATGGATTAGAAGAATAAAATATTAAATGTTTTTTTATATACTTGCGTTTATATTAAAAAACTGTCCAGTAAGGTGAAGAAATATCACTTTATTGGACTTTTTTTAATTTTATAGGGTGCGAAATACCATATTTATGTCTAGTTGGGTGAAGAGGTAAAAATTTTCACTTTTTTATACTTCACAAAACTTCTATTTTTCCAGTATAAGTGAAGAATAAAAGTTCTCTTCAAAAAGGAGGAGGAAGAAATACTATGGAAGTAAAAATAGATTATTTTTCAGCAACATTGCCATTAGATAGTTATTTTGATGAACTAACCTTTTTTAATGTGCATGATATGCTAAAGCTTATATCTCAATATCTGAATGTTAAGCCCTTTGAAATCTTACAACAACCATATGCTCAAAATAATTATCATTATCAGTATCTTTTAGGGGAACATATTATTTTAAGATTAGATGGGCCTATGGATGAGCACTACCATAAAACCTGTCATTTAGAAATGAGAGTGTTGTTTCAATGTTTTTGAGAGATATCTATAAAGATTAAACTAAACTTAAAAGAATCGCTTGCAAATCAATTTATTTTGTGTATAAATATAAATGTCAAGGCACAAGATTTATTTATAGTTTGTATATTGATTAATATTTTAACCTATAACTCAAGTTGACAAGTGATATGTTAAACTATGAATTAATAAATAAATTTATATATAAAATTTGTAAGCCTATAGAAATCATACTATATGTGATAGTAGTGTACTTATAGGTTTTTATTTTGCCTTGATAAAAAAATAAATCAAAATCAAGGAGGACAAAAATGACAGAAGAAATAATCGATTTAATTGAAAAGAAGCTAGGATATGAGTTTAATAATAAGGCTCTTTTAGTTCAAGCCTTTACTAGAGAATCCTATGCGAAGGAACAAAGAGTGAAAGGACTAGATGTACAATCTAATGAGCAATTAGAGTACTTTGGAGACTCTGTACTTAACTATTTAGTAGTATGTGGACAGTTGGATCATTTTACAAAAGTAATGGATAATACAGGACTACATGTATTATATAAAGAAGGAAAGTTATCTGAATTCAATTCTCATTGGACAGATAAGTCAATGCTATCAAAGTGTGTTGATGCTTTAGGTATTGCAAAGTATTTGATTATGAGCAAGGGAGATATCAATCAAAAGGTTAATGAGAACGAAAGTGTAAAAGAGGACCTATTTGAATCTTTAGTAGGTGCTATTTGGATTGATTCTGAAAAAGACATTTCAAGAATCCAAAAAATAATTTACAATATGCTTAATATTGAATTCGAAACCATCAATGTTGAGAAAAATTATGTGAGTCAAATTCTTGAATTTGCTGATAAGAATAAATACATTCTTGATAAGCAAATTCAAGAAACTGAAACCAACTTTAAAGCTGTTTATACAATTACCTTAGACTTTCTTCCAAAAGAAGGTAGAGATTGGACAGGTACAGGATACGGCAAAAATATTAAAAAAGCTGAACAAAATGCCGCTTTAGATTTAATCAAAACCCTAGAACATTATGGTTGGTATGATATCAAAGTTTTCCCTAAAATGAACTTTAATATAGAAAACTCTATTAATTGCTTACAAGAATTAAATCAAAAAGGCTATATCGGAGAAATCACTTATACTGATGATGCCTGTTTCAGCACAAATAAAGAGCCATATTGGAGAGTCACATGTAAGATTAATAATTACATCACTGCTTTTATAGGAACGTCCAAATCAAAGAAAGAAGCCAAGAAAAAGGCTGCATACGATGCATTATGTTTTATTTATTTTCAAGTGAATAAAACCAATGAGTATAATCCTGCGAACAAGCATTTTAAATTTATGATGGATATTCATGCAGATAATCCAGAATTGAAAGTATTTATTATTGATTCCTTTGAGGATGACTTCATTTATAAAGGACATCTATTCCCTGAAAATAAACCTTATGAATACTTTGGTGTCAATGATTCTTTCCAAGATGGTGATGCCTGGATAGAGGTATTTGAAAACGGAAAAGATGCACTATTAAGATATATGGAACTATTCAGTGATTTTTCTAACGCCTATCTTAAAGGAGAAGAGCTCGAGGCAAATCTAACAATATTCATTGAAGAAGAATATGAAAAACTCTCCAATGATATTAAAAATAATGGTGTTCTATTAAGAGAAAGCTTACTTACTATTATGTATAAATATCTAAATAAGTAATGATTTTCTAAAAGAAAAATGATATAATTTTCACATAAGAAATATTGTGTTTTAAATTGACAAACGAAAGAGGAAAGCTTATGAAATATGAAGAAACTGAATCAGTTGAATTAAAAGGTACTATAGTCGATGATTTAGAAAAAGAAGTTGTAGCTTTTTTAAATAGTCATTCAGGTGTTATTTATATTGGAGTAGAAAAGAAGGGGAACATCATAGGAGTTAATGATTATGATAATTTGGCACTAAAAATTATTGATCGTTTAAAAACCAATATACTGCCCTCTATCATAGGATTATTTGATGTTAATATTTTAACTTACAATGATTTACATTATATTGAAATTGAAGTTGCAAGTGGAATTGAAAAGCCATATTATATTAAAAAGTATGGTATGTCTCCTAAAGGATGTTATATTAGAATTGGAACGCAAGCTTCTCCACTTGACCAAAATGAAATAGATAAGCTCTATTCTAAAAAGGTCAAAAACACTTTATCGAATATGGTATCTCCAAAACAAAATTTAACTTTTTCACAGCTTAAAATATATTATCAGGAAAAAGGTTATGAAGAAGTAACAAGTGATTATTTTTTAGATTCTTTAGATTTATACACAGAAGACCATAAATTTAATTACTTGGCATATTTATTAGCTGATAATAATAGTATCTCAATTCGTGTAGCTAAATATCATAATGATGATTTTGTTGAAAGAAATGACTATGGGAAATGTTGTCTCATTAAAGCAATTAATACTGTCTTAGAAAAGTTAAAGGTAGAGAATACCACTGCTATAAAAATCACAGGTAAAGCTGAAAGAGATCAGTTGAATTTAGTGGATTCCTCTGCTTTAAGAGAAGCCATTATCAATCTATTTTGTCATAATGATTATTCAGTTGGAAGTGAGCCATATATTATTATCCACGATGATAGATTTGAATTATACTCTTATGGTGGGTTACCACAAGGTTTAACAAGAGAAGAATTCTTTAAGGCTAAATCTCTTCCTAGAAATAGAGAATTGATGCGAGTGATGAGTGATTTGGATTTAGGTGAGCATTTAGGACGTGGAATGCGAAGAATTATGAAGGTTTTAACAAAAGAAGATTTTGAAATAACAGACAACTTCATTACAATCACATTTAAATATAATCATAATGCTTTACAAATGTTAGGTTCTAAGTCAATCACCATTACAGTAGATTCATCTTTATCAGAACAGGAACAAACTATTATGGATTATATTAAGCAATATAAATTTATTAGAAGAAGTACTGTTGAAGATATATTAAACGTAAAGAAAACTAGAGCTATAGAAATCATTAATGATTTAGTTAAAAAACAAATTATTAAAAATGTAGGTATAGGTTCTAGTAGTAAATATGTTCTTTGTGAGAAAACAAACGAGAGTGAACGAGAGCGGACGAGAGCGGACGAGAGTGAACGATAATATCTTACCTTTCAAGAATTGTATGAGTACTTTTGTCACTAAAGAATCAAAACATCTTGATCACTGATCAAGATGAATGTGTGAAGTAAGCGAGACTGAAATTCTAAAATGTTAGAAAATAATTTTTTTACATCAATTATAGAAAATTCTTACCACTGGTAAGAGAAATTATAAAATTATAATAATGAGAATATGGGAGGAAACTCCTCCCTTGTTCTCAGACTAAAACATAGCTAAATTTAATGAGCTATAGAGATAAAATTGAATACATTATTTATATTGCTAGAAATAAATTTAATGAGATAAATTCTAACCAAAGGTTATAGTTTATCTCATAAGATCTATCTTTAATAATATACATAAAATAAGTCACTAAATTCTTTTTAGTAACATTAAAATAGTATGAGTAAAAATAATTTACTATTTTACTCATACACTGATTAGCTATGGAAACAAAAATTCTATAGCTTTTTTTGTCCTCTTAAGACATAAAACCAACAATTCAAATGAGAATTTAAGAATGCGTTTTTAGCTAAGGTGCCAAGGCGGATGCCAGCACCTGCTATAGCATTCTATTCTCTCATGAATGAGATGTAAAGGCAACGGGGCAATTTACTAATAGCCCCGTTGTAGCGTAAAAAACAAATGAAAGGAAAATTGAAATGATAGAAATAAAAACAGGAAAGGAAGTCCTAATTGATTATTTCACCTGTACCTTTGAGTTCTATTCTATAGATGATGAAAAGGAACTAGAGGTAGTGGATGAAATAGTAGAAACATTCTCCCGAATTTTTAAAATACCCCAAGAAAGCATTTATGAAAAAGAGTTTGGAAAAGGGAACTATAGATATGTCTATGAGTTAGAAGAGGGAATTACCTTGAAAATATGTGGACCACTCAACTCTAGAGGAATGCATACAAATTCTTTAGAAATGAAAGGAGAAGGCTGTAGAAACTTTGAAAGACATAATGGAAAAGAAAATTGGTATTTATTTTTACTAACCATGTCTGCTCAATTTGATGCTCAATGCACACATATTGATTTAACCATAGATGATTATGACGGAAATATTGTGAGCTTTGATTGGTTAAAGGATAAACTGGAAAGAGAAATGGAAGCTATTATCTCAGAAGAAATTTGGAATAAGACAAGGATCAAACGACAAGAAAGAGGTATCCTACAGGAATCTAGGATAGGATATGTAAGAACACATCTATTATCAGGTCTTATGCGTTGCCCAAAATGCGGAGGACCAATGTATGCTCAAAAAACTCTCATACCAACATCTATGGAGAATACTTTGAACACTTTAACTATCAGTGTCTAAATAGAAATAGACAAAGAGGAGTAGTATGTGACTTCAACAAGACCATACGTAAAGAAAAGACAGATTCTATTGTCATACAAATCGTAAAAAATCTGATTACAAACGAAGACTTTGTAGAAAGACTAAAAGATAAGCTGAAAGTAAAACAAGATACAACAAACTTAGAAAATGAAAAAAAGAATTACGAAAGCAAATTAAATGAAATTCTTGCCACAAAAGAAAATCTTGAAAAAAAGATTGATTATCTACCTCTAGATACTCCTCATAGACAAAGAGTTATAGAAGATATGGAAAAAGACTCTATTCCTTCTATGATATTATCGTAGACCTAGAAAACAAAATCAAAGATATAACCCTTAAAATCAACGGAGCAAAAATCAACACCTATTCCTTTGATAATCTATTAAACCTTCTAAAGAACTTTGAAAGCATCTTTGATAGTGCTACACCAGAAGAACAAAAAACATTGCTTATGCTTCTTATCAAAAGAATTCATATGAGAGAAAACTGGTCTATAAAAACTATCGAATTCAATTTTCCAATACCATCTAAGGAAACCTTAGAAATGGAATTTGAACTCGAAGAAGAACCAACCCCAGTTTCAGTAATCAAACCAAGAAAAGTCACTTACAAAATGATTCAAGAATACATCCAAAATAAATACGGTTTCAAAGTCCATACAGCTTATATAGCAGAAGTAAAAAGAAATCATGGAATTCGTATGTATGATGCACCTAACGCAGTAGAACAACTCAAGCATCCAAGATCTCATCCACCACTAGAAAAGGTACAAGCAATAGAAGATGCCTTAAGAGAATACAAGGTTATTGACTAAAATTCTTTAAATTTCGATAATAAAGTGTCTCATTTGTTTATTTTTTCTAAAAAAAATGATATAATCAACTTAATATTTATATTCTGATAATTATAAATTATATGAAGTAAAGAATTGGGGTGTTTGTGATGTCTCCTGAAGAAAAAGCGAGAATAGAGATTGATAAACAATTAATAGAAGTCGGGTATGTCGTACAGGATTTTAAGGAATTGGATTTGACTGCTGCTAAAGGAGTTATTGTTCGAGAGTATCCTACTAATACTGGAGAAGTTGATTACTTGATTTTTATTAATCAACAACCTGTTGGGATTATAGAAGCTAAAGAAATTAATAAAGGAGAAAAATTAAGAACTGAGGTTGAAGTTCAGACAAGAAGATATGTGAGTAGTCAATTTAAATTTTTTTCGAGACCTATCGATATTAGATTTGTCTATGAATCAACTGGTGTAATAACTCATTTTACAGATTATAATGATATAAAGTTTAGATCTAGAGAAATCTTTTCTTTTCATAAGCCAGAAGAGTTAGAGCGGTTGTTAAATGAAGATGACACTCTTAGAAATCGTCTTAAAGTTTTCCCTAAGTTAAACGAGTATGGATTTAGAAAGTGTCAAATTGATGCTATCAATAATTTGGAAATTTCTTTTTCTAATGGAAAGCCAAGAGCATTAATTCAAATGGCAACAGGCTCAGGTAAGACATATACTGCAATAACTGCCATTTATAGATTATTAAAGTATTGTAAAGCCAAAAGAATTTTGTTCTTGGTTGATACAAAGAATCTGGGTGAACAAGCTGAAGCTGAATTTACTTCGTATAAGCCCAGTGATAGCAATTTAAGATTTGTAGAATTATATAACGTTCAACGGTTAAAATCTTCTTATATAGCTGAATCATCTAATGTTTGTATTAGCACAATCCAAAGAATGTATTCAATTTTAAAAGGTGAAGATTTGGATGAATCATTAGAGGAAGAGCCTATTACAAATGAACAAGCATATACTCCTAAAGAAGTTGCTTATAATTCTAAGTATCCAATTGAATTTTTTGATTTTATAGTTATTGATGAGTGCCATAGATCTATCTATAATTTATGGAAGCAAGTTCTAGACTATTTTGATGCGTTTCAAATTGGATTGACTGCCACCCCTGATTCAAGAACTTTTGCATATTTTAATGAAAATGTGGTAAGCGAATATTCACGTGAACAGGCAATTATTGATGGCGTTAATGTTGATGAAGATGAATATATCATCGAAACTAAAATTACAAAATCTGGTGCCCAAATTGAAGCAAAGACTAACAGAGTTATTAGAAAACGCCAAAGACTTACTAGAAAACAGAGATGGGAATCAATTGATGAAGATATTGTGTATGAAGCTAATAAGCTAGATAAAGACGTTGTCAATCCAAGTCAAATTAGACATATTATTAGGGAATTTAAACGTGTTGTAGAAACAGAGATTTTTCCAGAACGACAAGAATTTCCCAAAACATTGATTTTTGCTAAGAGTGATAGTCATGCAGATGATATAATAAAAATCGTTAGAGAAGAATTTAATGAAAGTAATGATTTTTGCAGAAAAATAACATATAAAAAAGAAAATGATAATGATTTATCTCCTAACGATAAGATTAAAGAGTTTAGAACAGGATATAAATTTAGAATAGCTGTTACTGTAGATATGATTGCTACTGGAACGGATGTGAAAGCTATTGAATGTTTACTTTTTATGCGTGATGTGAAGAGTAAAAATTATTATGAACAAATGAAAGGGCGAGGGACTCGAACAATTTCATTAGATGAATTTCACAAAGTTTCTCCCTCTGCAAAGACTAATAAAGATAGATTTATATTATTTGATGCTGTTGGTGTCACTAAGTCTCCTAAAGCAGAAGGCAGAACACTAGATAGGAAACCTACCATTTCTTTAAAAGACTTGTTGACTAAGGTTGCTTTAGGAGAAAGAGATGAAGATACTTTGACTACAGTGGCAAGCAGATTAAATCGTTTAGAAATAATACTTACTTCTAAAGAAAAGGAAGAAATCAAAAACTTATCAAATGGTAAGGAATTAAAAGGTATTGTCACTAACATTTTAAATGCATTTGATTTAGACTATTTAGATTATAGAACTAAGCAAATTAAAAATAAAGATGAAGTAACAAAAGAAGATGTAGACGAAATCCAAAAGGATTTAATTAATGCTGCTGTAGATCCATTAAATAATTCTCAACTAAGAAATTATCTTTTAAAGGTAAAGCAAACACATGAGCAAATTATTGATGATATAAATATTGATACGATTGATTTTAGTGGTTGGAGTGAAACTCGTGAAGAAAATGTGGAATCTACAATCAAAACGTTTAGAAGTTTTATTGAAGAAAATAAAACTGAAATAGAAGCACTATCTATTATTTATAATCAACAATATAAAAATAAACACCTTACCAAGAAAATGATTGAGGAATTATACGAAATAATGTGTAGACCACCGCACAACTTTACAGTTAAGAGAATGTGGAATTGTTATTACATAAAAGATAGTTTGAAAGTTCACAAATCTGAAGTAAATCAATTAATTGATATTATTTCAATAATCAAATACGAATTAGGACAAATTGATACGTTAAATTCTTTTGCTACTAGAGTGCATTTGAATTTCAAAGACTGGATGTTCAAACGTAATAGTAGCCAAGGATATGTATTTAATGAAGAACAAACTTTATGGCTTCAAAAGATAAGAGACCATATTGTTTCTTCATTATCTATTGAAATAGAAGATTTTGATTATGCACCTTTTGATAATTTAGGCGGATTAGGTAAATATTATAAATTATTTAATAAAGACTATATAAATTTACTTAATGAATTGAATGTAGAATTAGTAATATAGGAGGGTATTTATGGCGGATATAAGCGTTGCAACAATAGGAAAAAAGGTAAAAGCTTTAGCTAATCCTTTGAGAGATGAAGGAATTGGAAGTGGTGCTTATCTTGAGCAAATTACGTATTTAATATTTTTAAAAATGATTGATGAATATACGAAACCACCTTATAATAGACCTTTAACAATTCCAGAAGATTGTACATGGAATACATTAAAAGCTTTGTCAGGTGAGCCTTTAGATACTCATTATAAATACATATTAAATACATTAGGAAAAAAAGAAGGCATTTTACAAGAAATATTCGGTGGTGCAGATAGTAAAATTAAAAAACCTGCACTATTAAAAAAAGTAATTGCTATGGTTGATTCTGAGGATTGGGTTTCAATGGCTGCTGATGTTAAAGGTGCTATTTATGAAGAATTATTGAAAGAATATGCCGAAGATACAAAGAGTGGTGCAGGACAATACTTTACACCAAGAGCATTAATTAACACAATGGTGAAGTGTGTTAAACCATTGCCAAATAAAACCATTTGCGATCCTGCTTGTGGGACAGGAGGTTTTTTATTATCAGCTTATGATTTTATTTCCAATTCGGAAAATTACAAATTGGATAGGGAACAAAAAAAATTTTTAAAAGAAGAGACTTTCTATGGTGTAGAGATTGTTCAAGATACATATAGATTGTGCTTGATGAATTTATTTTTACATGGTATAGGTGATATAAATAGTGATAATGTCCCAATTACGAGAACTGATTCATTATTAAACAAGCCATCTGTATCTTATGATTATGTTTTAGCAAATCCTCCCTTTGGGAGAAAGTCCTCATTGACTTTTACCAATGAAGAGGGGGAAGAAGAAAGTGAGGATTTAGTATATAATAGAAGTGATTTCTGGACAACAACTTCAAATAAGCAACTTAACTTTGTTCAACACATTTGGTCATCTTTAAAAGTTGATGGTAAAGCTGCAATTGTAGTGCCAGATAATGTTCTATTTGAAGATGGCGCAGGTGATGTAGCTAGAAGAAATCTTCTTGAAAAGACTAACCTACATACAATTCTAAGATTGCCAACAGGTATTTTTTATAAACCAGGCGTTAAAGCTAATGTTATTTTTTTTGACAATAAGAGACCATCTAATGAATGGCAAACGAAAAGTGTATGGGTTTATGATTTTAGAACTAATGTACATTTTACTTTAAAACAAAATCCAATGACTGAAAATGATTTGTCTGATTTTGTTACTTGCTATAATCCTGATAATATCTTGAATAGAAAACCAACATATGATGAAAACCATCCAAACGGAAGATGGCGTGAGTATAACCTTCAAGAAATTAAATCAAATGATTATAAATTGGATTTAAAATGGATGCAAGAAGATGATGGTTCAGAAGATTTATCTTTAAAGGAATTGTTTGCCATGATTAAGCAAAAGTCTCAAAGTATTTCTGATGCTGTTAAAGAATTAGAAGTACTTATTAGTGAGGTTTAAGAATAATGGAAATAGAAAAACTAAAACAAAAAATTTTGGATTTAGCAATAAGAGGAAAACTAGTACCTCAAGACCCTGATGATGAACCTGCTTCAGTTCTAATTGATAAGATTAGAGCAGAAAAAGAAAAGTTAATTAAAGAAGGTAAAATCAAACGAGATAAAAACGAATCATATATATACAAAGGTAGTGATAATTGCTATTATGAGAAAATAGGCAGTAATATTAAAAATATTAGTGATGAAATTCCTTTTGAAATACCAAGTACATGGTCATGGCAAAAAATTAAAGCAATATGTGAAATAAAAGGTGGCAAAAGAATTCCTAAAGGAATGACTTTTCAAAAAGAAAAAACTGACCATATTTATATACGTGTAACAGACATGAAGGATGAAACTATAAGTGAAGATAATCTTGTGTATATTTCAGATAGTATTTTTAACTTGATTAAAAATTACACAGTATCTAAAGAAGATCTATATGTTACTGTGGCTGGAACAATAGGTAGATGTGGTAATGTGCCAGATAATTTTGATGGCATGAATTTGACAGAAAATGCTGATAAGTTAACTAATCTTATCGTCAATAAAGAATGGGTTTTAACTGTTCTAACCTCTAAATATGCTATCGATGCTATGAATTACAAAGCGCATCAAGTTGCTCAGCCAAAACTTTCAATTGAGACTTTGGGAAATATATTTATTCCTATCCCACCTAAAAATGAAATAAGGAAAATTCTTTCAATAATAAAAGATAGCAAAGCGTTATTATCAAACCTTGATAAAGAAATTATATCTCTAGAAGACATAGTTAACCAGACTAAACAAAAAATATTAGAACATTTTTTTGGCGAAAATAGTTGTTATAAGTCTTATTATGAGAAGGAATATAATTTGGATGAATTATTACCATATGAACAACCAAGACCTTTTATAGTTAATAGTACTAATTATAGTGATGCTTATGAAACTCCAGTACTAACTCCAGGAAAATCTTTTATATTAGGATATACTAATGAAACAGAAGGTGTATATGATGTAAAAGACTCGAAAGTTATTATATTTGATGATTTTACAACAGCTTCTAGATTGATAGATTTCAATTTTAAAGTGAAATCTTCTGCAATAAAGATTCTTCATTGTTCAGATAAAGACAAATTTGATATCGATTATTTATTCTACAAGTTACAAAGAATAAACGTCATTCCAGACACTCATAAACGTTTTTGGATATCTGAATATGCTCCTTTAAAATTAAAAATACATACTATTAATGAACAAAAAAAGATAGTAAAAGTTATAACTGATTCCTTTACTATCTTAGATTCTATGAGCAAGTCTATATGATTTGCTCTTTTACTATATCAAGAAACTTAAATGCTTCCTTAATCTTATTTTTGATATTAATTTGAGTATTTAGTGGACAATATTTAAATGGAGCATTCTTAATTGTGCCAATAGTAATAGCTGAAAATGTTGATCCTGTAGAATTATCTAAAAAATATTTTTTCGAGTATTTTAACCAATAGTATAGATAATCTAAATCTATTTTATCTTTGGGCTCTATAGAACATAATCCTCTTCCTATAGCGATTTTTCTAAAACAATAATTAATAGCTCCAACTGGTGCTCTAACACACAATAGAATAGATGATCCATTAGTTATTTTGCTTGGATTAATAGCATATTTATTGGATATTCCTATTTCTGTGTCAGTAAACATTAATTTGCCTTGATGAAATTCAAATGAACTATTAGTATGAAAAAAATCTGAAACGTTCTTAGGAGATTGTCCCATAACTATTTTTAAGTGTTCATTTAAAGCACAATTCTCATAATAAGACTATTAAGAAATGATAGTATTTAGCAATTCAAAACTATTCTCTATTTTGTAAATTATTTTTTCTTGAATATTTTTACTAATTGGATACCAAATATTTAATGTTTTTAATCCACCTAATGTAGCATTCATCATTCCTCCACCATGAGAATCAATGGATAACTTAGAATATTCTAAAAAATATAATAAATATTTAGGTTTTATCTTTTCGTATTCGGAAATAATGGCAAAGGCTTGGTTGGTATTTGCTGGTAAATTTTCTTTTGTGACAATGCATGTTCTACCTATTGTTCCTGCAATAGAAAAAAGCACATCATTTTCTTTTAACTGAGAACGTTTTTGAAACTCATTTGCGTCGTCTGATATGTAACAGGTAATGCTTTCATTATCAATATGATGATTTTTTACATTCTCAACTTTTATAAATGAAATTCCATTATCTAGGAAATCAAAACCATATGTAGTAGGTGTGCTACCTTTAGTTATTTTCTTGCAGATGTTTTGCAATTCATCTTTTTCGTGTTGATAATAAGACTTATAACAACTATTTTCACCGAAATAATAATCTAAAATTTTATATTTAGTTTTCTCTATATTCTTTTTTAAATCACTACACTTAGACGAAATATCATCAATAATAGGAACAACGATGTTTAACTGATTTACAATTCTTCCTATTTCTTTTTCTGGTGGCAAAGGAAGGAGCATATTTTTTAAAACATTAAATGGGGGAATATTTTTCATGCCTGTTCCTTTTCCTTTTTCATTTGCTTCTTTTTTTAAAACCGAATCAAAATATAAGATGAAATATTGTTCAATACATTTTATATATAGCTTTATTCTCATTAAAGCTTGATTAATAATTCCAATTTCTGAAAAGTTTGGCAACACATATATTTCACCAATAGTCCCAGCACAACTTACAATTATATCACCTGGTTCAGCAATGAAGCTTTGCATGGATTTAAATTTTTCTTTAGAAATATAGTAATTTCCTAAAGAATAATCTTTTTGAATAGCATTCTTTTGCTCATAAACTTTCTTTCTTCCCATCGTATTTTCTGATACAAACATATCTTTTGTTAATGAACTTCCAAACGGACCTTTTCGAAATGAACCTATTTCATTCAATCTAATCCATATCCAATTTTTAGGTATCTCAAAAGGAATTTCATCACTAATATTTTTAATGTTATTGCCTATTTTCTCATAATAGCAATTATACCAACGACAATATTTGCGATAAAATATATCTACCATAAAGAATAGGAGGAAAAGAATTATGGTAGAAAAATTTATTAAATATTTAAAAGTACAGAATTTATCTGTAAATACAATTTCAGCGTATGAGAAAACAATTAGTATGTTTTATTCAATGCACGAAGAAATAACAAAGAAGAATCTTTTAGCTTTTAAAGGGTATTTATTGGAGAAATATAAACCTAAAACGGTTAATTTAAGAATTCAGGCTCTTAACAAGTATTTAGAGTTCATCAAGAAAAGGAATTTGAAATTAAGTGCAATAAAATTGCAACAAAAAACTTTTCTTGAAAATGTTATTAGTGATGCAGATTACAGGTATTTTAAGAATCAACTTAAAAAGGATGAAAATATGGAATGGTATTTTGTGGTGAGATATTTAGCAGCAACTGGTGCTCGCGTAAGTGAGTTGATACAATTGAAAATTGAGCATGTCCAGATAGGATATTATGATATATATTCTAAAGGGGGAAAAATTAGAAGATTATATATTCCTAAAAAACTTAGAAATGAAACTATGGCATATTTTGAAAAAATCAAAAGAACAACAGGATTTCTATTTCTGAATAGGTTTGGGAAAAAAATAACAACAAGAGGAATTTCTTTGCAATTGAAAAAATTGGCAAGAAAATATGGATTAGATCCTGTAGTTGTATATCCACATTCATTTAGACATAGATTTGCAAAAAATTTTTTAGAGAAGTATAATGATATAGCATTATTAGCAGATTTAATGGGACATGATAGTATTGAAACAACACGCATTTATCTTAGAAGAACTTCGACTGAACAAAGGGAGATTGTAGACAAAATTGTTATTTGGTAAAGTTAAGAGTGATTTTTTATATAAAACAAGTGTAATTTTCTCAATATTCTCTTTGACAAAATAATAGTCGATTTTTATTGCATTATGTTGTATAATTATTATAGACAAATATGTAAGTTGGTGAGTTTTATATGGATTTGAGCAATAATTCTTTTCTTATAAAAAAATGGATAAGTAGTGGAAAAACTACAATTCGATTAATTTCTGTTTTAAATGATAAAGATAATTTAAATTCTTTTGTGAAAAAGTTTATAAATTTTAAAACTTTTCCTTATGTTAATACTACATATGGAAGAATTTTAGAAAATTCATTTGAGGAACTTCCTAAAGATGAGAAAATTGAAGTTTTATCTATAATGAATAAATATTTATATGATATTGAATCAAAAATAAAAGAAAAATTTGAGGCTTTATCTGAAGTAGAATTGAAAGAATATTTTGAATTTAGTGATTTAGAAGTTAAAGAA
Source organism: uncultured Clostridia bacterium (assembly GCA_949155365.1). GTDB lineage: Bacteria > Bacillota > Clostridia > TANB77 > CAG-508 > UMGS1663. Next base: position 3,292 of record CASCUT010000027.1, on the reverse strand, counting down.
AATAAAACAAAACTATATCAGCAAATAGCGGGTGGATATTTTGGTGAAATTTTACTATTTAACATTTTGTTAGAATTAGGTTATAATAAAATAATGTCTAAATTATATATAGAATGGGGAAATTTATCACCCACTGGTATCGATGTACCTTGTATTAACATTGATTTAGATGAATTTGTTTTTGCTGAAAGTAAAATGTTTAAAAATATTAAGTCAGCATTAACTCGTGTTTATAAGGATTTAGATCAAATTATTAATCATAATAAACTTGATAAGGAAGTCGAAGAATGGTATGCTAAATTTAAAATGCTACCAAACGAAGTTAGAGAATATTTATTGAAAAAGAATATAAAGACTAAGCAAGACATTTATCATATTGCAAAAAAAATTTATGTTGTAGGTTTTGTGATTGGAAATAAGATAGAGGAAGTGACATTGCAAGATGAATTGAACAATTTGGAAGAATTTGATTTTTCAGATAATGTAGAAGTCATAATAGTAAGTGTTCCTATATTAAGTAAAGATGAATTAGTGAAGTGCTGCTTTGAAGCATTAAAAGAATTATGCGAGGATATAAAGAAATGAGAGATTCATTATTAGAAAGATTAGTTGAAGATGAAAAACTCAAATATAATGTTGATTTTTGTGATAAATTAGCGGCCGAATTGCATACATTTTACATTTGTGCCGATAATATGGAACATAAAATCATGAAAATCATTGGTAAATCTCATTTGGATCCTGATGCAGTTTTAATGCCTGTACAACTTGACATTTTACAAAAAATTTCACAAGTAGGGAATTTTGTAATATCTGCGCCGACAAGTTTTGGTAAAAGTTTTTTAGTATTGGAATACATAAAAAGACTAAAACAAAAATTACATTTAATAATATATATTGTTCATACAAAGTCACTTTGTAATGAAGTCACTAATAATTTTAAGAAATATTTTGGTGAAGAATATAATGTTATTAATGATTTTGAAGAAATTGACAAAGAAAATAATAATAATATATTAATTATGATTTCTGATGGTAAAAATGTTTTTGATTTTGATTATGTGGTTGATCTTTTAATAGTAGATGAGGCATACAATCTTGATAAGAAGCATTCTGGGACAAGGTTTTTATCAATTTACTATAGTTATAAAAAAATTCTTTCCAAAGCAACTAAGAGTATTTTGATAGGACCGTTTATTAAAAAACTTGTTGGAGATGAGGCCCAAAAATATAATTTGATTCAAACGGATTATTCTCCTGTAAGTTTTAAAATATATGAAGGAGAAAAGCTTTTTCATTTGAATCCTACCGATTGTTTTGTGGAAAACATTAAAAAGAGAGAAAATACCATTGGATTTATAAACTCTAAGTCAAAAATTTATCAAGAAATCAAAAAGATTTTAGATTTAGATTTGCCAGATGTTTATAATGATTCTTTTATTAAATGGATGGAAGATTACTTCCCATCTTTTTGGATGCTACCTAAACTTATGAAGAAAGGAATATCCATTTATCATTCGTCTTTCCCAGCATATATCAACTTATATACTATGAAAAAATTTAATGATGGAGTTCAAAAAGGATTATTGACGACGTCGGCTTTATTAGAAGGTGTCAATACATCTGCAAAAAATATAGTAATATATGGAACTAAGTATAATAATGAGGAATTAACTCCATTTCAGTTTTTTAATTTATGTGGTAGGGCCGGTAGATTAAATAGAGAAATAGTTGGCAGTATATTTAATTTTGGTGAAGGATATAACGATTTGTATGATAAAAAGGCATTAGAATTATATATAGGAAGTAATCCTAGTACTGCAGAAGAAGAATTTGATATAGGGTTGAAAAGTGTAGACTCAAATGTATACAAAGATAAAATTATTGAAGAGTTAAATAGAGTTAACATTAATTTTGATGATTGGTATGAAGAATTCAAGTTTTATTTCTCAAAAGGGGAAGATTTGTTGGCTCTTTTATCCATATATAATGATTTTAAAATAGAATTTAAAAAGAAAATTCATTCAGATTTATTAACTAAAGATTATAAGAGACTGAATAAGAATTTAGTGCTGGATTATATTTATAAAAATTTTGTTGGTAACACTAAATATAAATATCAGCCAGCATCTAAATATTATGTGCCAATAGTATTAGCTGAATTATTAAGAAGCAACAACAACGGAATAGATTTTAAATTAAAACAATTATGCACCTTAAAAAATATAAAAAATGCTTTAGATTCTTTTGAAACAATTGAAGAAAAAAATCAATATATTGTAGAGATTATGAGAACAGGTTATGAGTATATTCCGTATAACTTATTTTATTGTTCAACTATATTAAATGAATTTATTCAACATGATTTATTATTTGATGAAAATGAAAAAATACAGTTTTATAACTCTTATTACGTTAGATTATTAGTGTTTTTAAAATGTGATACAAAAAAGAATGCAGTATTTAAACTTATGTCAGATAGAGGAATTTTGCCAACTATAATATCTAAAGTAGAAAACTATATTCAGAAAAATAATATAGAGTTGGAAAATTTATCCAAGAAAGCTGTAATTTTGTTAATAAGAAATATAATTCAAAGTAAAATTTTTTTGGAAGAATATGAATTACTAAATTTAGAAAATATAAAGATATAGTTATTTGAGTAATTTTTGTTTGCCTTTGATTCTATAATATATACCAAATAAACTTTCAAACATTACCATAATTCTACTCAAAAACTCATTGATAAAATGGAATAAAAGTATACTAAAGAAATCAATGAATTAGAATCTATGACATCTATATTATTTTTTTATCGTATCAACAACGCATATGGCAGGGACTATACTCCAATCGATGAACAATATCAAGCATTATTAAGAATTAGATTTGCTATTTGCTTTAAGATATATAAAAAGAAAAGTTTTATAAAATGCATTGAAGAGTTTATGGATGTGAATCGTTATAAGTAATTGTATATTTTTATCAGAAGATTTTATAGATATACAGAATAAAACTTTTAAGCACACGTTGAAACGATTACGACTTTAGTAAGAGTAGAAACTAAAAAAGATTAAATGAAATATATCAAGAGGTGAAATAGGGTTCTCTAAATTCTAGTGTATGTAAAGGGAAACCGAGCTCTAAAAAAGAGTGTATGTGAGCTATAAAAAAAGATGTATGTTAGATACAAAGAATAATGTATGTAACAAAAAATAAGTGTATATGTACTTATTATGGTTCTCTAAATTCTAGTGTATGTAAAGGGAAACCGAGCTCTAAAAAAGAGTGT
>CASCUT010000026.1 GCA_949155365.1 uncultured Clostridia bacterium | reverse complement strand
CATTTTATCAGGTATTTAAGATAAGTGCATTATTTTTACAAAAAAAATGTTGAAGAAGTTTTTAACTACCCCAACATTTATTATAGAACCACAATTACATTTTATCAGGTATTTAAGATAAGTGCATTATTTTTATAAAAAATGTTATGAAATGAGCATGAATATCATCAAAAAAATCTTGCACAAAAAAAGTAGTTTTGTTATAATACGAAAGAAGTAAGAAAAAAATAGGAGAGATACAATGGAAAAAGAAGCAACCTTAGAAGAAGTAAGAGAGCTTTCAAGAGAAGAAAAAGAATTGGAAAGAAAGAAGAAAAATAATATCAAAATTTATCCTATCTATCGTATTTTCGCATGGGATTTATTATTTTATTATGCAATCAGTTATTTATTTTTAACAATAGAAAAGGGAATTACACCAGCTCAGGTATTACAATTTGATGCCTTTTATATCTTTTTTAAATTTTTAATGCAAATTCCTTGCACCTTATTAATTCAAAAAATAGGAAAAAGGAAAAGCATTATCATTGCTAATTTTGTATTAGCGATTCATATTTTAATTATTATGTTTGCTTTAAACTTTGAAATGTTATTAATTTCTCAAATTTTATGTGCATTTTCTTATATTATAAAAGGAACTTGCGAAAGTGATATGCTATATGATTCACTAGAGCATGGAGAAAAAAGAGGAATTAAATTTGCTAAAATTGATGGAAAAGCAAATTCAAGATATTACTATATCGATGCAATTTCAGCAGTATTATCTGGATTTTTATTTGTTGTTAACGCCTATCTTCCAATGGCATTGTGTTTTGTCATTTTATTAATTACGTTTTTTATCTCAATTAAATTTGAAGAGATTCATCAAGAAAAGCGAAAGATGAAAGTAAAAGAAGAGATAAGAAATATAAAAATGGGATTTAAAAATATCATGAATTCAAAAAGACTCAGAAGTTTACTACTATTCAACGCTATTTTTGTAGCATTAATAAAAATATTACAAAATTTAAGAAATACAGTATTAATTGAAGTAGGAATGCCAGAACAATACTTTGGTATTATCTTTGCAGTATTAGGCATTATCTCTGGAATTTCGGCCAAAAATCAAGGAAGAATTCATAAGAAATATCGCAATAAAACATTAGCATTTTTATCTATTCCTACTGCTGTTTCTTGCCTTATGTTAGGTGGAATTCTGTTCTGCAGATTAGGAGATAAAATAACGATTTCCTGTGTACTATTATTATTTGTTGTTCAATATATTATGAAAGGTCCTTATTATGTATTAATCAAACAATATTTTAATAACTTTACCACCAGTGAAAAAAGAATTAAAATTGCAACTGCTAATAACTTGTGTGAAAATGCAATTGCCTCTGCTTTAATATTAGGTGCTTCTGGTATTTTAGACATAATTCCAATTAACTATGCGACTGTCATAATAGGATGTATTGCCATTTTAGGAATAGTATTGTTACTAGATTATATGAGAGAAAATGTGGGACTAAAACCAGAAGAATATAGTAAAAAAGAAATTTTATAAAATCAGAAAAAAGATTTGACAAATCGAATAAGTTAATAGATAATAAAAGGTGAAAAACAAAAGCAAAAATTAAGAAAAAGAACAAAGGAGGAAAACAAAAAATGTACGTGTTTAATAAAATAACCGTCAATCCACAATTACCAAAGAGAATTGAAAAATTAAGTAAAATTACCAATAATTTATGGTGGTCTTGGAATACCGAATATCTAAGACTATTCAAACAAATAGATCGAGATTTATGGGAACAAGTAGAGAAAAATCCTGTTAAATTTTTAACTTTAGTGTCCCAAGAAAAATTAGAAGAAGCGACGAACAATGTCAACTTCTTAAAAGAGTATGACAAAGTAGTAGAAAATTTTGAAAGTTATTTAACCAGCAAATCCACATGGTTTTCTAAACATTATCCAGAGAATAGAACAGATTTAATTGCGTATTTTTCAGCAGAATATGGATTAGACCAAATCTTATCCATTTATTCTGGAGGTCTTGGAATTTTATCAGGTGACCACTTAAAATCAGCAAGTGATTTAGGAATTCCATTAGTTGCTGTTGGTTTATTATATAAAAATGGTTATTTCCATCAAAAAATAAATGGATATGGGGACCAAGAAACCGAATATAGAAAAATTGATATTCACTCTTTACCAATCAAACCAGTGAAAGATGTAGATGGAAAAGATTTAATTTTATTTGTTAAATTACCAAAAAGAAGATTATACTTAAAAGTATGGCAAATTGAAGTAGGAAGAGTAAATTTATATTTGATGGATTCGGATATTGAAGAAAACCATGAAGAATATCGAAACATTACTACCACCCTTTATGGTGGAGACCAAGAAATGCGTATCCAACAAGAAATTGTTCTTGGAATGGCAGGAGTAAATCTATTAAAAGCACTAGGGTTAAATCCAACGATATATCATATGAACGAAGGACATTCTTCTTTCTTAATTATAGAATTAATCAAAAATGTTATGAAGGAAAAACAAGTTTCCTTTGAAATGGCAAGAGATATTGTTTCTTCGAGAACGGTATTTACGACTCATACACCAGTACCAGCAGGAAATGATATTTTTCCATTAGACTTAGTAGAACGTTATTTTGATGGATATTGGGATAGATTAGGTATTTCAAAAGAAGAATTCTTCAAAATGGGAATGGAACCAGAGCCAAAACCAAATGCAGGATTTAATATGGGAATATTAGCATTAAAAGTAGCAGGGAAGAAAAATGGAGTAAGCAAACTTCATGGAGCAGTATCAAGAGAACTATTTAATGATGTATGGCCAGAAATAGCAGCAGATGAATCTCCAATTACTCATGTAACCAATGGAATTCATACTTGCTCATGGCTTGCACCAAATTTAAAAGAATTATATAACCAATATTTAATGCCATATTGGCAAGACTACATTTATGAAGATGCAACTTGGGAAAAGGTTGAAAGCATCCCAAATGAAAAATTATGGGAAGAACATATGGCAAGAAAACAAAAACTAATGGAGAAAGTAAAAGAAAACATTTGGACAAGACTAAAAAGAAGTGGATATCGTTATGAAGAGATTAACGAAATTACTTCGAAATTAGATGCCAATGCGTTAACCATTGGTTTCGCAAGAAGATTTGCTACCTATAAAAGAGCAACTTTGCTATTCCGTGATTTAGAAAGAATTACCCAAATTGTAAATAATAGCGATAGACCAGTACAAATTTTAATTGCAGGAAAGGCACATCCAGCAGATAAAGAAGGACAAGACTTAATCAAATACATTCATGAAATTTCAATGAAGCCACAATTTAAGGGAAAAATATTCTTACTAGAAAATTACAATATGGATTTATCACGTTATCTAGTTAGTGGTGTAGATGTATGGCTTAATACCCCAAGACGTCCAATGGAAGCATCGGGAACAAGTGGTCAAAAAGCATCAGTAAATGGAGTTGTAAATTTCAGTATTTTAGATGGTTGGTGGGCAGAAGGCTACAACCAAAGAAATGGTTGGGCAATTGGAACTAATAGTGAATATGAGAATTATGAAATTCAAGATAATGCGGATAGTGAAAGCATTTATCAAACATTAGAAAACAAGGTAATACCAGCTTATTATGAAAAAGACGAAAAGGGAATTTCAGAAAAATGGATAGCATACATGAAAAACTCTATTCAATCAACAGGAGGAAAATATAGTACAGCAAGAATGCTAGTTGACTATACAAATAATTTATATATGCCACTTGCTTGTTTATATCATAACCATTATGAAAGTTTAGAAGAAGTAGCAAGTTATAATGCTTGGAAACAAGATTTGTATCGTAACTGGAACGATATTATTATCACAGAGCAAAATAATTTGAATAATATTGCAATTGATGCAGGAAACAACATTGAAGTAGCTTGTCAAGTAATACTTCCTAATATCATGCCAGAAAATATAGAAGCACAAGTTTATTATGGAAAAATAAAAGAAAATGGAGTGGTAGAGAAAATTGCAGTTATTCCAATGGAATTAGTAGAATGTGATGAAGAAAATAAAAAATATACCTTTAAAGCAAAAATAGAACTAAGTACAGGTGGAGAATATGGCTATACTTTCCGTGTTATGCCAAAACATGAAATGTTGTTAGATTCAGAAAATTTGAATTTAATAAAATGGATTGTAAAGTAGATTATAAAATAGAAAAAGCGCAAGGATACTTTCCTTGCGCTTTATTTTATGCAATACTATGAAAGATAGGGATTACCAAACTACTCTATAAAAAGGAATTGCTAAGAAAGTAGCTTATCTCCGTTTTTGATTTGAGTAATTTGGAATGAATTCCCTTTAGCATAAGTATTATAGGTAAGTTGTACCTTTACAGATAATCCAAGACGCTTCATCAAAGCTTCGATACTATCACGAGAGAAAGTAACATCATAAATGGGAAAAACCTCAGGAAGCTCATCTCTATGCAACTCATTTCGGAAAGCAAGAGTAATCATTTGAACAAAAACATCATTGTAACGGTCCGCCAATGTAGTTTGGAAAGAATCTAAGCATTCATCTCTTATTTTGGCTGCATTTGTATAAAGTTCTTTTACATTCATTTGGTCTACCTCCTTATAGTCAAAAGATGGTTTACTTTTCCAGTTGATTTGAGTAATACCTAAAACATGGCCTTCTTCTAAATTTGAGTGATTCGATAAGTAGCTTCACTTCCAATAAGTCTACCAAAAAAAAGGCGTTCAACGGATACGGTTAGTCCAATATCTTCCATAATAGTTTTAATATCTCGGGAAAGAAGATTAGTAGTAATATGAAACACCTCAGGAAGTTCGTCTTTTTTTCGTTCGTTCTTAAAGGTAATAGCAAGCATTTGAAGAAAAATATCATTGCAATGCTCAAAATAGAATTTGGAAAAAGATGCTTTATATTGATTTCTTACCTTTGCCATGTTCTCATACAGTTGATATGCATTCATCGTCATACAATCTCCTTTTCAGACTTGAGTACATTTAAAGCAATTACCTCTTGCATAACAGTTAAAGGTAAGTTCAACTTGAATCGTTAAACCGAGGCGTTGCATTAAGAGTTCGAGTTCAGCAGTAGAAAAACAAACGTAATGAAGAGAAAATACTTCAGGTAGTTCATCTTTTTTATCCTCATTATTAAATGTAGCTGCAAGCATCTGAGTAAAGACTTCACAGCAATTGTCGGCTAATGTGACACGGTACTTATCCCGATATTCATCTCGTATTTTACTAGCATTTTGCCAAAGTTCGTGAGCTGTCATGTTAAATTACCTCCTTATAATCATAAAAATAGGTTATTAAGTTAAAATACTAACACAAATTATATCATACTTTACATAAAAAAGCAACGAATTCTGGAATTTATTGAATAATATCTATTGAAGCTAAAAAAAAATAATGATATAATTTATGTGATTGAATATAATAAGAAAAAAATAGGAGGAAATAAAGAGATGAGAAAAACCAAAATTGTATGTACGATAGGACCTGCAACCAAAGAAGTGGAAACGTTAAAACAATTAATGTTAGCAGGAATGAATGTGGCTAGAATTAACTTTTCACACGGCAATTATGAAGATCAAAAAGTATATATAGACAATGTAAAACAAGCAAGAAAAGAACTAAATATGCCAGTAGCACTATTATTAGACACCCAAGGACCAGAAATAAGAACAGGAAAATTAGAACAAATGCCAGTAGAACTAAAGGCACATGACATTTTTACTTTAGTTCATGATGATATTGTGGGAAACAAAGAAAGAGTTAGTATTACGTATAAAGAACTATATAAAGACATCAAAATAGGAACCACAATATTAATTGACGATGGAAAAATTCAACTAGAAGTAATGGAAATAAAAGGCAAAGATGTAGTATGTAAAGTAACAAACGGAGGCCTATTAGGCAACAGAAAAAGTATCAACTTACCAGGAACCCATGTAAATCTACCATCCTTAAAAGAAAAAGATATACAAGACTTAAAAGATGGTTGCAAAGAACAATTTGATTTCGTAGCTGCCTCATTTGTCAGAAATGCAGAAGATGTAAAAGCCATTCGAAGCGTATTAGATGAAAATGGTGGAGAAAAAATAAAAATCATTTCTAAAATAGAAAATCAAGAAGGAATCGATAACTTAGATGAAATCATCGAATATAGTGATGGTGTTATGGTAGCACGTGGAGACTTAGGAGTTGAAATCCCATTTTATGAAGTACCAATCATGCAAAAAAGATTTATCCAAAAATGTAACAATGCAGGAAAAATGGTAATTACTGCAACTCAAATGTTAGATACCATGACTGAAAATCCAAATCCAACCAGAGCAGAAGTAAGTGACGTAGCAAATGCTATTTTTGATGTAACAGGTGCCATTATGCTATCCGGAGAAAGTGCTATGGGAAAATATCCTATCAAATGTGTAGAAACCATGAACCAAATAGCAACCGCAGTAGAGGACTATATTAAATATTGGAAAAGATTTACTAGAAGAGAACACGACTTAACAGAATTAAATTATGAATTTAACTTAAGTCATAGTGTAACATCAACCGCAATGGAAATGAAAGCAAAAGCAATCTTTGCCTATACCGAAACAGGAAACACACCAAGAACAATTGCAAGCTTCCTACCAGCATGTCCAATCTATGCGTTAACCAATAACGAACAAACCTATCGCCAATTAGCTCTAGCATGGAACACAACACCAATCCTAATAAAAGAAAAACACGCACCAAACGATATTATCTCAGAAGGAATCGAAGAAGCCAAAAAAAGAGGCTATGTACAAGAAGGAGACATCGTAGTACTAGCAGGAGGAGCCTCCATTCTATCCAACCACACCGACGAAGCCATGAACCGCACCATCGGCGGAGTTCTAAAAATCTAAATTTTAGGGACGGGTCTAAAAATTTAAGACCCGTCCCTAAAATTTACAAAAAGGTCTTTTAAAATGGAGAAAAATAGTATAAAATAGAGAAAATTGTTTAGATAAGAGAAGAGGAGTTTATGAACAAGAAGTGGGAATGCCTTTCGGTAGATATGGAGAAGGTAAATAAAGTAGCGCAAGAGTATCAAATTAGTAAGTTACTTGCTAAGATATTAGTTAATAAGAATGTTATGAGAAAAGAAGATGTTGAGTTGTTTTTGAGGCCTACGAGACATGATTTTCATAATCCATTTTTGATGCCAGATATGGCGGTTGCAGTGGATAGAATTGTTAAGGCGTTAGAGTCAAAAGAAAAAATGGTTATTTATGGTGATTATGATGTGGATGGAATTACTAGTATTACTGTGTTAAAAAAGTTTTTGTTAGAAAGAGGAGCGGTTGTTTCTGAATATATTCCGAATCGATTAAGGGAAGGGTATGGATTAAATAAGGAAGCAATTAAGAAAATTGTGGAGGCTGGTAATACTTTAATGATTACGGTGGATTGTGGTATTTCAGCGATAGAAGAGATTGAATATGCGAATTCTTTAGGAATGGAAACCATTGTAACAGACCATCATGAACCAGGTGAGGCATTGCCAAATGCTCTTGCGGTAGTGGATAGTAAACGTAAAGATAATCAGTATCCATTTAATCAATTGGCTGGAGTGGGGGTTGCTTTTAAGTTAATTCAAGCAATTTCTCAAAGGTTAGAATTAGAAGAAAAAGAGTTTTTGAAATATCTAGATATTGTGTGTGTTGGTACTATTTCGGATATTGTTCCATTAGTGGATGAAAATAGAGTGATTGCAAAATTGGGATTACGATTAGTGGAAGTGACAAAAAATATAGGATTAAGGACATTATTAGAAGTGTCTGGTTATCAAAAGATAGATTCTAATACCATTTCTTTTGGGATAGCTCCTCGCATTAATGCTTGTGGCAGAATGGGAAAAGAGCAAGAGGCATTACAATTATTTTTAACGGAAGATAAGAATGAAGCAAAGGAAATTGCAGAACGATTAAATGAGTATAATAGAGAAAGACAAGAAACGGAAAAAGCTATTTTTGAGCAAGCAGTACAGCAAGTAGAAGAACAAACAGAAGAAAAGCAAGTATTGGTATTGGGAAAAGAAAATTGGCATCATGGTGTGATTGGGATTGTTGCCTCTAAGATTACAGAGTTGTATTTTAAACCAAGTGTTTTAATTTGTTTTGAAGAGGAAATGGGAAAAGGTTCTCGGAAGAAGCATTCCAGGGTTTGACTTACATGAGGCACTAATGAAATGCAGTACTTATTTAGAAAAATATGGTGGACATGCTATGGCAGTGGGTGTTAGTTTGAAAAAAGAAAATTTTGAGAATTTTAAAGAAGAATTCGAAAAATATGCCCGAAATAGCAATATTTGTGATATAATACCAGTAATTCAAATTGATGAGGAAATATTACTTCAAGATATAACGATAAAGGCAGTCCATGAACTAAGTTTATTAGAACCATTTGGAGAGGCAAATAAAATGCCACTATTTTTGTATCGAAATTTAAAAATTCATTCGGTACGTAGTTTGTCGGAAGGAAAGCATATTAAAATGACCTTACAGGATAATCATTTTTATGTTGATGTAATCGGTTTTAATTTGGGGTATTTAGCAGAAGAGTACCAAATTGGGGATAAAATAGATATTGTAGGTACTTTAGAAATAAATCAGTTTAATGGAAGAGAAAGTGTACAAATTAATTTGAAAGATATTAGAAAATCTTATGAAAAATGAGAATTTATCTTATGGTGAAATGGTTAAAGAAGTTACATAAAAGTTGTAGTAAATCAAAATAGAAAAGTCAATAAAAATAAGGAAGTGACGCTATATGCAAGAAATGAAAACTCAATTTACAATTGAAGATATTGTAAGTAAAATGAAAAAGAATAACAAAAAGTCAGACACAAAACTAATTTTAAAAGCATATCAATATGCCAAAGATAATCATGGGGAACAGCTAAGAAAATCAGGAGAGCCTTATATTATCCATCCTGTGCAAGTGGCATATACTTTAGCAGAATTGGAATTGGATGATAGTACTATTTGTGCAGCTCTTCTTCATGATGTAGTAGAAGATACGAGTATTACTCACCAAAATTTAATCGATGAGTTTAGTCAAGAGATTGCAGAAATGGTAGATGGTGTTACTAAGCTTAGCAAGTTAAATTATGAATCGGTAGAAGAGGAACAGGTGGAAAACTATCGTAAAATGTTTTTGGCAATGGGAAAAGATATCCGTGTTATTATGATAAAATTAGCAGATAGACTTCATAATATGAGAACATTAAAATATTTATCTAGAGATAGACAAATAGCCAATGCCAAAGAAACGATGGATTTATATGCACCACTTGCCAATCGTTTAGGTATTTACTCTTTAAAATGGGAACTGGAAGATTTAGGTTTTAAATATTTATATCCAGAAGAATATCGAGAAATTGTAGAAGGAATTGATCGTAAGAGAGAAGAAAGACTACAGTTTATTGATAAAATTGAAGTGCAAATTAAGCAAGAATTAAAGAAACAAAAAGTGGATGCTGAAATTACAGGACGTGCAAAACATTTATATAGTATTTATCGTAAAATGAAAAGGGATAATGCTACATTAGATCAAATTTATGATTTATTTGCTTTGCGTATTATTGTAAGTTCAGTAAAGGATTGTTATGCAGCTTTAGGAGTAGTTCATGAACTATATAATCCAATGCCAGGAAGGTTTAAAGATTATATTGCGGTACCAAAACCAAATATGTATCAATCTTTGCATACAACCTTAATTGGTGAAAAAGGAACTCCATTTGAAGTGCAAATTCGTACTTGGGATATGCATCGTATTGCGGAATATGGAATTGCTGCCCATTGGGCATATAAAGAAGCAAGTTTTTCAAGGGGAAAGAAAGCGAATGTAACAGTTTCAGAAGACAAGTTGGCTTGGCTTAGAGAAACCTTAGAATGGCAAAAGGATATGCAAGATCCACAAGAGTTTTTAAATACGTTAAAAACAGAATTGTTTGAAGATGAAGTATATGTGTTTACGCCAAAGGGAGATATTAAGGTATTGCCAAATGGAAGTACTCCAATTGATTATGCCTATAGCATTCATGCAGAGATTGGCCATCATATGACAGGATGTAAAATTAATAGTAAGATGATGCCAATTATTACAAAATTGCGAAATGGCGATATTATTGAGATTATTACTTCAGATAATGCGAAAGGACCAAGTAGAGATTGGTTAAAATTTATTAAGAGTTCTACTGCAAAAAATAAAATTAATGCATGGTTTAAAAAGAATTTAAGAGAAGAAAATATTGAAAAGGGAAAAGATTTAATTGAAAAAGAAATTAAGCGTATTGGAATGGAACATGCCGAATTGTTTAAACAAGAGTTTATTCAGGGCGCAATGAACCGTTATAAATTTAATTCGCTTGATGATATGTATGCTGCAGTAGGTTTTGGTGCTATCTCGTCTGGAAAAGTAATTGCTAGGATATTAGAAGAGTATAGAAAAGTGCATAAAGAGGAAAATGTTGAGCAAAAGTTAGAGGAGTTAAGTAAGCAAAAACAGAGAGTCAAACCATCGAAGTCTGGTGTTGTGGTGGAAGGCATTGATAATTGTTTAGTAAAACTTTCCAAATGTTGTAATCCAGTACCAGGAGATAATATTGTAGGATATATTACTAGAGGTAGAGGGGTTTCAGTTCATAGAGCAGATTGTAAGAATTTAAAGGATTTATTCTTAGATGAAGAGAATAGAATGATTGATGTTTTCTGGTATACAGAGAAGGAAGCGGCATACAATGTAGACATTGAGGTGTTTGCCAATGATAGAAGTGGTCTTTTGGCAGATATTATTTCACAGATTAGTGCTGTGAAGAGTAAGTTGATAGCAGTGTCTTCTAGAGCGAATAAGGAGAGAATTGCGATTACAGAAGTGACAGTAGAGGTTGAGAATTTAGAGCAATTGAATAATGTGCTTAAGGTGATTCGTAAGGTGGATAGTGTTTATGAGGTAAAACGTAAGAAGTAGTTTTTAGGTGGGCCGTTCGAAAATGAATTCCTTTTCGAACGACTCTACTTGTTAAAGTAACAGTAGTTCTGTAAAGTCTTGTTGGGAATGGTAGAAAATGTGGGATAAGTTATAAGAATGAAAATAAAAATAGAAAATTAGAAATCGAAAAAAAAGGGGAAAGATAGATGATTTTAAAGAGATTGAAAGTAAATACAGCATTAGGGGAACCAACCAATTGCTATATAGTAGAAGAGGAAGAAAGTAAAGAAACAATGGTGATTGACCCAGGAGGAGAACCTGAGAAAATTATTGAGATGTTGGATGCTTTAGGGGTTAGTAAGTTGAAATATATTTATTTAACACATTGCCATGGAGATCATTTTGGTGGAATATTAGAGTTAAAGAGACAGAAAGGTGGTAAAGTATTAATTCATCGTGAAGATGCAGAAGGGTTATATAATCCATCGATTAGTCTTACTTATTATATAGGGATGGAAGATATTGAATTAGAAGCGGATTCTAGAGTAGATGATGGTGATATTATCCATTTGGGAAGTTTGTGTTTTCACATTATTCATACACCAGGACATACAAAAGGGGGAACTTGTTTGTATTGTAAAGAACAAGATTTACTATTTTCAGGAGATACCTTATTTAAAGGAACTTGGGGTAGAACAGATTTACCAACTAGTAGTTTCCCAGATATTATTGCTTCTATTACCAATCGATTAGCAATATTGCCAGATTATACAATCGTGTATCCAGGACATGGAAAATCAACGAGAATAAGAGAAGAAGAGCCAATTTATTTGACACTACGTCCAAGGTTAGATTGATAGTAAGACATTGGCTTAATAGAAAGTAAAAATGGGGTAGTTACCTAAAAGGAAATGTCCCCTAAATGGGTAAAGGAGAGGAATAAGATGAATAAAGTACAACCACGAACATTACCAGGCTTTATGGAATTGTTACCAAAAGAACAGGTTTTGTTTAATCAAATGAAAGAAAAAATCCAAAAATCATATGAAAAATTTGGTTTTTTACCAATCGACACACCAGTTATTGAAATGGCAGAAGTACTTTTAGCCAAAGCTGGTGGAGAGACAGAAAAACAAATTTATCGTTTCCAAAAGGGAGATACTGATTTAGCAATGCGCTTTGATTTGACAGTACCGCTTGCAAAATATGTGACAGAATATTATAACGAACTTAGTTTCCCATTTCGAAGATATCAAATTGGAAAGGTATATCGTGGAGAAAGACCTCAAAAAGGAAGATTTCGTGAATTTTATCAATGTGATATTGATATCATTGGAGATGGAGAACTTAGTATTATTAATGATGCAGAAATGCCTAGTGTCATTTATAACACCATCAAAGAATTAGGTTTTGAAGATTTTACAATTTGTATGAATAATCGTAAATTATTAAGTGGTTTATTTGAACAATTACAATTACAAGAAAAATCAGTAGATATTATGCGTATTATTGATAAATTGGAAAAAATAGGAGAACAGAATGTAATAGAATGTTTGCAAGATTTGGAAATTGAAGAAGAAAACATAAATACCATAATGAAGTTTATTAGAATCGAGGGAACGACAGATGAAAAATTAAAGGCATTAGAGGAATTGAATTTTACAAATGAGACATTTTTACAAGGGTTACAAGAATTACAACAAGTTATAAAATATGTTCGTATTTTTGGTGTACCAGATACCAATTTTAAAGTAGATTTCACAATTGCAAGAGGATTAGATTATTATACGGGAACCGTATATGAAACTTTTTTAAACGAATATCGTGAAATAGGAAGTGTATGTTCTGGTGGACGTTATGATAATTTGGCAGAGTATTATACAGATAGAAAATTACCAGGAGTGGGAGTATCCATTGGTTTATCGAGATTATTTTATAAATTAAATGAATTACAGGCACTTCAAGAGGAACAAAAGTCAATTGCAAAAGTACTTGTAATTTCTATGGTAGAAGAACCAGCAAAAGCAATTGAAGTAGCAAATGAGTTAAGAAAAAATGGAATTGCAACAGAAGTATATTTAGAAGAGAAAAAGATAAAAGCAAAATTTAAGTATGCAGACCGATTAGCAATCCCTTATGTGATTGTAATGGGAGAGGATGAAATTGCAAATAATACGGTTTCTTTAAAAGAAATGCAAACAGGTAAGCAAGAGACACTTTCTTTAGAGCAAGTAATGGAAAGATTAAAATAAAAGGCAGAGTTCTCTGTCTTTTATTTTATATCCGAAAATGGAGTGGATTAGTAAAGGATAATACAGTAAAACAATTTTTTTGTAGTGATAGAAGAAGCCGTTGTGTGAGAAAATTGGGAAAAACAAAGTAAAAAAGAGTCATAAATCAACCATGACAAGCATATATAATATAGATAAGAGCAGTGTACAAAGGGGAAAACAATGGTTAATATGACAGTTGTAAGTAAAAAAGATATGATAAGGTATGGAGTAAAAATAGCAGTTTTACTTCTTTTACTGTTTTTGTTTCGCAATTTGCTAAATTGGTATCAGGGAGAAAATAAGATAAAATTACCAGTGCTAATAGAACAGGATAAATGGATTGGCTGTTTAGAAGAAAATCTTCCTATCATGAAACAAGTAAAGCAGGAAGAAGAAAGTATATGGGAAGAAGAGTTAGAAAAAGTAAATCCATTAAAAATAATGATGGATTTGCAATTAAGTATGGTAAATCATATTAAACCCAAGGAGAAGGAAGAAAAACAATTAGAAGAAACAGAAGTGAAAACAGAAGAACAAACACAAGTAGAACATGCGAAAACAGGAGTGACTACAAAAGTATTAGAAAACAATGTACCAACTAAATTTACTAATTCTTACAATGGTGTTCAGGTAAGAAACGAAACATCTTATACCTTAACAGAAGAAATGCTAAAACCAGATATTACAATAAATACTGAGAATGTTTTGATTTTTCATACCCATACTTGTGAAAGCTACACGCCAACAGAACAATTTCAATATCAGCAAACAGGAACATATCGAACCACAGATTTAAATTATAATGTAGCAAGGGTAGGGACAGAACTGAAAAATCAATTAGATAGTTATGGCTATCATGTATTGCATGATAAGACATATCATGATTACCCAGCTTATAATGGCTCTTATGGACGTTCTTTAACAACCGTTGAAAATTTATTAAAACAAAATGCCAATACAGATGTAGTAATTGATCTTCATCGAGATGCAATAGGAGATTACTCATATGCTCCAACAGTTCAAATAGGAGAAGAACAAGCAGCACAATTACTATTTGTGATAGGAAGTGCAGGAGGAGGATTAGAACATACGAATTGGAATCAAAACTTGAAATTTGCTATAAAAGTACAAGAAAAAGCCAATGAATTATATCCAGGATTGTTTAAACCAATTATTTTAAGAAATAGTAGGTACAACCAACATCTAAGTAAAGGAGCTTGTATTATTGAGGTGGGGGCTACTGGTAATACAATGGAGCAGTGTTTAAACAGTATGAAGTATCTAGCAAAAGTAATGAGTGAAGTAATGAAATAATTTTAGAAAAATACAAAATATCTATTGACAAGAACAAGGAAAATGTGCTAAGATAATACTTGTCGATAGGAAATGCGGATGTGGCGAAACTGGCAGACGCGCTAGACTTAGGATCTAGTCCGAAAGGGTGGGGGTTCAAGTCCTCTCATCCGCACCAACGACGTATCTGTTTGAACTTTAGATAAAACAGAGAGACAGAAATCAATCAGGAGATAAAATCTGGTTGATTTTTTTGTTGCTTAAAAACAATATAAATCAAAAGTTACTTTTATCAATCACAAGATGTGTAGATGTTTTTAATGCAATAACCAATCAAGAACATAGTGATATATAAGGTGGCAGTTACAATAAATAGGGCAGATAATTAAGTTGAAAATTATCTGTCCTTTATGATATAATGGAAACACAAGATAGTAATTTATAAGGAGAAATAATAATGATTTTTATATTTGCTTTAGTGATACCTTTACTTATTATGTTTGTTATATATATAGCACCAGTAATACTAATATTATTTACCATAATACATGTAATAAACTCAAAATCAATAGATATAACTTGTAAAATTTTAATAATTATAATTATTATACTATGCATATTAATAGTATTTACAACTTTAATACATATTGAAGCTGACAAACCAAGTGAGTTATATACAAAAATGAAGAGAATTAATGATAGTCAAAGCATTATAGGATTATCAAAAGAACAAGTCGAGGAATTATTAGGAAAACCAGTTAGAACACGCAAATCTAGTAATGTTTATTTATATAATGCAGGAAAGATAGTTAAAGAAGTAAATTGGAGAAATTGCTTTTCTCTTTGGACAAAAACTTATTATTATGTATTTTCAGTAAAGTTTGATGAAACCGATGAAGTAGAATCTACTTTGATGGAAGAATCTTTAGAGTTATATGTGCCATAATACAGCATCGTACAGATAAAGTACGGTGTTTTTTATTTACATAGAAGAAAAAGAATACATATTGAAAAATCCAAATAAGTAAGCTATAATGAACAAAAGGAACTAAAGAGTCCTTGTGTTTATTAGATTAAGGAAGGAAAAAAGATGGAAAAACGAATTAGAAAAAATGAGGAATATGTAGTAGATATTATAGATTATGGAATGGATGGAGAAGGAATAGCTAAGATTCAAGATTTTACTATTTTTATACCAAATGCAATGAAAGGTGAAAAAGCAAAGATTCGAATTGTCAAGGTATTATCTTCATATGGATATGGAAAAATCATTACAATATTAGAAAAATCACCTTATAGATTAGAAAGCGATTGTACGACTTACAAAAGATGTGGAGGGTGTAATCTTCGTCATATTGAGTATGAAGAAACTTTAAATATAAAACAGAGCATGGTTCAAAATTTAGTGAATAAAACATTAAAAGAAAAAATAGGAGTCAATCCAACAATTGGAATGGGAAACCCATACCATTATCGAAATAAAGCACAGTTCCCAGTAGGAATGAATAAGCAAAATGAAGTAAATATAGGTGTATTTGCCCAAAGGACACATGAAATTATTCCGATAAAAGATTGTTTTATCCAAAATATAATTTCTCAAAAAATAGCATTCACAATACAGAAGTTTATCATAGAAAAGCAAATTCCAGTTTATAATGAAGAAACAAAACAAGGGTTACTTCGTCATATTGTAATAAAAGTAGGAATTCGTAGTCATGAAATTATGTGTATTTTAGTAATAAATGGGAAAAAGATACCATATGAACAAGAATTAATAGAAATGTTAGTAAAAACTTATGATGTAAAAACAATTGTAAAAAATCTGAATACGAAAAATACAAATGTGATATTAGGACAAGAAAATATCGTTATTCATGGAGATGGCTATATTTATGATATATTAGGAGAATATACTTTTAAAATTTCTCCATTGTCTTTTTACCAAGTAAACCCAGTGCAAGCAGAAGTGCTATATAATACTGCAATCGAGATGGCAAATCTAACAAAAGAAGATATTTTATTTGATTTGTATTGTGGAATTGGAACTATTGGAATTTTTGCTTCTTCCTATGTGAAAAAAGTATATGGAATTGAAATAGTAGAGCAAGCCATTCAAGATGCAAAAGAAAATGCTAAGATTAATCAAATTCAAAATATCGAATTTTTAGCAGGAGATGTAGAAAAAGTGTTTTCTAATTTGATGGAGAAAAAACAAGTTTATCCAGATGTAATCATAGTAGATCCGCCTCGTAAAGGTTTGGATAATAATACGATTACGAATATACTAGCAGTAGAGCCAAGAAAAATGGTTTATATTAGTTGTAACCCTGCTACTATGGTTCGTGATATGAAAGCATTAGAAGAGAAATATGAAGTAAAAGAGATACAGCCAGTGGATATGTTTCCGTTTACTGGGCATGTGGAATGCGTGGCAGTGCTACAACTAAAGCAAGACAGCTAATACTTGATTTTGATATGGTTTCAGAGATTATAACTTTTGAGCCCAAAGGCAAATTTGGTAAAGAAAAACATCAAAATTTAGGTGTGAAAGTTAAAGTAGTTGCTTAAGTGGTAAGTGGAAACACATAAATTGATTTTTGAAAAAATTAGCAAAGTGTTTGAAATACTGAAAATTTACGATTGTATCTACAGTAAGTATAACAGGTATAGGTTGTGTTGGTAAGTAGATATAAGGCAAAACTAGGTATTTCAACTGTTAGAGAAAATTTATTAAAATGAGTTATAGAGAATCTTTATAAAATAGGTGTCAGTAGATATGTGCTGATGCTTATTTTTTTGTCCTATACATCTGCAAAATAATTCTAATCTCCAATAAAAATAATATCAAGAGTAAATGAACTCGTTATCACTCGCTCTTGACATTATTTCTATTGGAGATTTTGTGCTAATTAAGCAAATGTAAGGATAAATATGTTTTGTAAATATTGGCAAAACACTATGAAAAATTGTAAAGTTGTGATATAAATAAAGAAAAAAATAATAGGAGATGACAAAACTATGTTTAATATAAATCATGTTGCAATAAGTGTAACAAATGTTGAAAAGAGTATAGAATTTTATAAAAAGTTTGGATTTAAAGAGTTTAAATCTTGGAAAGCAGAAGATGAAAGTATAAAAATAAATATGTTAAAACTAAATAATACAGTTTTGGAAATATTTTGTTATAAGGAATATGCAGACTTACCAGAAACAGCAAAGGCAACAGTAACAGATTTGCCAATACTAGGAACAAAGCATTTTGCATTAGGAGTACAAAATATTGAACAAGCAAAAGAATTTGTATTACAAAATAGCATTTGTGAAAGTGTAGATATAAAAATAGGGAGACTAGGAAAACCATATTTCTTTATTAATGATCCAGATGGAATTTTAGTAGAGATAATTGAAAATGATTAGCAAATTATTTTTCTATAAATCAAAAAGATAAAGTAATGTTAGGGAGGAGCAAGATAATTATGAAAATTACATTAATTCGTCATGCAGAAAGTGTTTATAATGAGAAAAGATTACTACAAGGGCAAGTAGATTGTGAATTGAGTAAAAAAGGTTTAAAAGATACTAAGGAAAAATCAAAAAATTTCCCATCTGATTTTGATATTTGCTTTTGCTCTCCATTAAAAAGAACAAAGCAAACTGCTGAAATCTTAGTTCCCTATTTAAATAAAATTTATGATCAACGAATAATTGAAAGAGGACTTGGTGATTGGGAGAATACTCCTAATACTGATGAAAAACAATTTTTAATGCATAATAAAACAGTTCCACCAAATGGAGAAACATTTGAAGAATTTGATAATCGTATTTTAGACTTTTTAGAAATGTTAAAAAATGATTATAATAACGAAAAGATTCTAATTGTTACACATGGAGGAGTTATATATGCAATTCATAGAATACTTGGATTAAAAGTTAGGGCAATAGAAAATTTAGAAATGGTAACAGTTAATTTTTGATATATATTAGAAAGATAAATCAATTAAATTGTAAGAAAGAAATATAGGTATTTAAAGTAGGAGTAAGAAATGAAAAGAGATAACATAGTAAGTAATATAGAGGAAAAAGATTTAGAACAATTACAACAAATATTAAATAATGTTTTTAATAATAATATAAGCTATGAGAAGATGAAAAATTTATATAAGAAATCCCAAAATAATAAAGATATTCATATATTAGGCTATTATATAAATGATAATCTAGTAGGAACAGTAACTTTAAATATTTTAACATTGCCATCAGGAAAAGATGCAACTATATGGGATTTAGCAATAAAAGAAGAATATAGAAGATTAGGAATTGCAACAAAACTAATGGATAAAGCTGAAGAAATAGCAAAACAAGAAGATATATCAAGAATATGGTTATTTAGTGGCTTTCATAGAAAATGTGCACATGAATTATATAGAAAACTAGGATATGATGAAAATAGAGACAAAGCATTTGTAAAACAAATATAATAAAAAGTAAGGAGAATATAATTAATTGAAAATAGGAATAGATATAGACGATACAATGGCAGATACATTTGATTATTTAATGCCATATATAGCAGAATTTTTTGAAATAGATATAAAATATTTGAAAAATAATAATATTTCATATAGTAATTTGCCAAAAGAAATGAAGGAGCGAGAGCTTGAATTTGCAAAAAAATATTATGATAAAGTTATTCCAAACACACCATTCAAACCAAAAGTTGCGGAATATATTGATAAAATTAGAGCTTTAGGCCACGAAATAATAGTTATTACAGCAAGGGACAAAACATTATATACAGATGAATATAAAACTACTGTTGAAGAATTAAAAAACAATAATATTCACTATGATAAATTGATTTGTGATTTTGATAAAGCAAAGGTTTGTAAAATTGAGCAGATAGATTTGTTTATAGATGATTCTATAGCAAACTGTAACAAAGTTAATGAACTAGGAATTGAGACTATATTATTTAGTAGTAAAGGTAATTTAACCGATAAAACAGATTTATATAGAGTTGATAGTTGGAAAAATATATATGAAAAAGTAAAAGAAAGGTATTAATTTAGTATGAAAAAAATAACTATTGAGATGGCATGTTCTATCAATGGACTAATTGCTACAGAAGATAGAAATGAAGATTTTCTATCTTATAGAGGTTGGGAGATAATGCTAGAATTTTTAAAAGAATATGATGTACTAATATGGGGCAGAAAAACTTGGGAAAATGTAATGTCTTGGGGAGAGGACTATCTAAATGATTTAAAAGAGATAAATATAATTATCTTAAGTGAAACAAATAAGCAACAAAATGAATTTTTAAATGTTACATATTGTAGTTCAATAGAGGATTGCTTAAAGGTATGTGAAAAATTGAAATATGATTTATTTCTGGTGGAGCAACTATAAACAATGCTTTTATGCAAAAAGGTATAGTAGATAATATAATTCTAAACTATAATCCATTTGTACTGAACAAAGGAATGCCACTATTTAAAGGAAATTACTTTGAAAACAAATTGAAACTAGAAAAAGTGATAAAAGAAAAAGAAGATATAGTACAAGTACATTATAGTGTAATAAAAGAATAATTGTATTTATGTAAGGAGTGAAAAAATGACAGATGAACAATATATTGATATTGCAATAGAAATAAGCAAAAATGCAAAATATCCTTATGGTGCTATTGTAGTAAAAGATGGAAAAATAATTGGTAGAAGTGATGATAAAACTTTAATGGAAACAAGTATGTATTCACATGCAGAATTAGAAGCAATAGAAAGTGCATCAAAAAATAAAAATCTTTATGGAGATTTAAAAGGTGCAACAATGTATGTATCTTGTGAACCTTGTATGATGTGTATGGGAGCAATTTTGTATGAAGAATTTTCAAAAATAGTTTATGCAGCAACATTGCAAGATAGTAATGATAATTATTGTCCAGAAATGATTACTGATATTGATGAACTTGCAAAGTATGGAAATAGTAAAATTGAGATAATAAAAGAATTACATAGAGAAAAAGCAGTAGAGATTTTAAGGATGAGAGGAGAAACAGAATAAATGGAAATATCAATAAAAAGAGCAGATATTACATATTTAAAAGATATTCAAAATTTAAATAATCAACTATTTGAATTAGAATATAATAAATTTGATCCAGCTTTAAAAATTGGTTGGACTTTTGAAAAGGATGGAGAAAAATATTTTAACAATATGTTAAATAATGAAATTGTATATATTGCCTTAGATAGAGATAAAGTAGTTGGCTATTTAGCAGGTAGTATAAATATACAAGGTAGTTATGTAACAAAATCATTAGCAGAAATAGATAACATGTTTGTATTAGAGGAATACAGAAAATATGGAATAGGTACAAAACTAATAAATGAATTTAAAGACTATTGTTCTCAAAATAAAATTGAAGAATTAAAAGTAACAGCATCTGCCAAAAATAAAAATGCTATAAACTTTTATAAGAAAAATGGATTTAATGAATTTGAAATAACATTAAAACAAAAAGTAAATTCAAATGCTCAAAACAAATCAAATATATTTGTTTTACATTCTTTAAATGGAGATACAATAAATATTTGGGGACAAGATATTAAAGAGAATTTTAATAAACAAGGTATAGAAGTAGTAATACCAAAGTTCCCTATTAGAGCAGATTCAAGTTATGAAAAATTTAAAGAAATTTTAAAAGAATATTGTGATAATAAAACATTAAATGAAAATAGTGTTGTTATAGGTCATTCAATAGGCAATGCCTATTTTATAAGATTTTGTAAAGAAATGAATTATATACCTAAAGCATATGTAGCAGTTGCTCCAGGTGCTGTTTATAATATTCCAAGCAATAGAAATGACTATATTGTAAAAGTTAAAGAACAAGCATATTGTAAAAAAGAACAATTAGATTTTATAAAGGAGAAAGTAGAAGTTAAATACTGCTTATATTCAGATGAAGATGAACCAAAGGAAGAAATGTTTAAAAGATTTATAGAAGATACAAATTCAGTTGGTATATATTTAAAATATTATAATCATTTTGATGGTTATCACAGAATATATAAAATTCCAGAATTGACTGAATTAATAAATAAAATACTAAAAAATAAATAATTAATGGTTGTCGAATAATAAAATTATGATATAATGAGAATAATAGATAAGAAATAAGGAGGTGTATCATTTTATGGGAAATGTTCAGTATGCATATATAAATAGCAAGATATTAAAATGGGCTAGAGAAGAAACTCCATTTAATATAGAAGATGTTTCTATAAGGTTAAAGAATATAGATACTGAAACGATAAAAAAATGGGAAAATGGAGAAGAACTCATATCAATAACTAATGCAAAAAAATTAGCTAATTTATATGATGTACCATTTGCATCATTTTATCTTTCAGATATTCCAGAAAAACAGTCTAATAATTATATTGATAGAAGGACTTTATCTGATTATATGGATAAAGAGATATCTTATGAGTTATGGAAAGAGATTAGATATTTGAATTCATGTAGAGAGAATGCATTAGAATTGTTAAATAATGATGAAAATATATCTAAAATTCCAAGCTTAAATTCAAATGTTAATATTGATGAAATAGCACAAGTAATAAGAAAAGATTTTAATATTGATACACCTTTTAAAAACAAGACACAATATAAAAATAAACCATTTACTTTTTATAGAGAAAAATTAGAAAAATATGGAATTTTGATTTTACAAATGAATAATGTTTCTGTTAAAGAAATTAGAGGACTATCATTGAATTATGATGTTTTACCAATAATAGGAATTAATAAAGCAGACACAGAAAGAGCGAAAGTATTTACTTTATTTCATGAATTGGCACATATTGTAAGAAGAACATCGGCATTATGTTCAATTAAATTTGATGAAAGATCAGATACTGAAGAAAAAACATGTGATAAAATTGCATCAGAAGTATTGGTACCTAAATCAGCAATTTTAAATATAGTAAAAAATAATACAAGAAGAATACTAGATGATGAACTTATAAAAGAAATATCAGATAAATTTGGAGTTAGTACATTTGTTATTATAAAGAAATTATATGATTTAAATATTATTACCTACGAAGATTATAGTAGAAAGTATAATGAATATATAGAAGAATTTAATAAAGTAAAGGAAAAAGTAAAAGAAAATGAGGAAAAAGGAAATTTTAAATTACCATACTTTAGAAAATATTTAAATGTTACAGGAAAATTATATCCTTCTATAGTTTTATCTGCTTACTTTGATGGAAAAATTTCATTAGGTGAAGTAACAAGAACTTTAAACATCAAAACAAGCCATATAGAAAATATAGAAAGGACGGTGATGTTTTAAATGGATAAAATAGTTTATGCTATAGATGCAAGTTCATTAATAGAAGCAGCTAAAAATTATAATTTAAAACTCTCTGTCTTTAAACCTATATGGGACAAGTTAGCAGAAATGTTTGAAGAAGGAACTTTGATATCAAGTATAGAAATATTTGAAGAATTAAAGGATGATGATTTAGTAGAATGGATAAAACCATATAAAAAATGTTTTATAAATTTAACTCAATCAATACAACAAAATGTTACAGAGGTTTTAAGAGAAAATAGTAGATTAATTAACTTAAAAACAAATAAAAAATCTAGTTCAAATGGAGATCCTTTTTTAATAGCTACTGCTATAGAGCATCATGCTATTGTTGTAACAAACGAGAGCATGAAATCAGAAATAAAAATTCCGGCTATTTGTAAAAAGTTTGATTTAGAAAGTATGAATTTAAATCAATTCATAGCAGAAATAATGAAATAAATACATAAATACCTCAATTAAAATTGAGGGCAGGAAAGCGAGTATTAACATATCGCTTGCACACATTGAAGGACAAGCCTTCAAGAGTTAATAAAAGAACAAAAATTTTAAGCAGATTTGATGTAAAAATTCACCGAATGAACTACTAAAAAATACTTATCAGAGTGCTGAAGTTCACTAAATGTACTAAATTTTATAAAAATGTTGAGATTAGTTCACTAAGTGTACTTGTATTTGGCTAAAATTTAAAAGAAAAGTACACCGAGTGAACTAGAAATTACTAAAATTAAAAGAACAAGTACACCAAGTGAACCCACAAATATAGATTATAAAAATAAATTTCAAAAAATTTTATACAAGTACACTTAGTGTACTTAGCTAAAAATCAGCACTTTATAAATCTTAATAGAAAAAAGGGAAAAAAACGGGAATTGAACTTTATAGAACACCATAATATAATCGTATTATCAAAAAATGTAAAAACAAGAAGTCAGTCGAAGCTAGCCGACTGGCTTTTTCTGTTGCTTTTTTGAAATCTAAAACATTCAAGGAGGAGAATTTTTATGTTATATGAAATCAAATTTGATAATACGAAAAACATCAAGCTAAACGAAAATATTTTTAATTGCAGTATTAAAATAGCAATACTAAACAAAACATTCGATGCAGGAATAATAAAAGAAAAGAGATATTTAGAACTAAAACAAAATATCTTACAAGAATATAATTTAACTCACATAGGTATTTGAAAAATTTAACTTTTGATGTATAATAAGCACATAAAGATTCTCTAAACTTGAGAAAGAGAGGTTAATTTTGAAAGTACAAGTTATAGAGAAGAAAAAAGGTCGAATTAATAGAACAACAGGAGAAGAAATAAAAGGAAATTTGAGAGTATGTGCATATGCAAGAGTAAGTACAGAAAAAGAAGAACAAATAAACAGTTACAATTCTCAACTAAAGTATTATGAAGAAAAAATAAAAAATAATAGCAATTGGAAATATGTTGGCATTTATGCAGATGAGGGAATAACAGGAACATTAGACTATAAAAGAGATGGATTTATGAAAATGATGCAAGATGCAACAAATAACAAATTTGATATGATAATTACAAAATCAATATCAAGGTTTGGAAGAAACACAGTTGATACTTTAAAATATGTGAGGCTACTAAAAGAAAAAGGTATTGCTATTTATTTTGAAGAAGAAAGAATTAATACTTTAGAAATATCTGGAGAAATTATGCTAACAGTATTAAGTGCAATGGCACAGCAAGAAAGCGAAAATATATCTTCTCATGTAAAATTAGGACTACAAATGAAGCAAAAAAGAGGAGAATTAATTGGATATAATGGATGTTTAGGATATGTATATGACAAAGATACAAAGAAAATATCAATTAATTATGAAGAAGCAGAAATAGTAAGATATATCTTTGAAAGATACTGTCAAGGAATAGGTTGTACAACAATTGCAAAAGAACTAACAAATATGAAATATAAAACACCAACGGGCAAAAAGAAATGGCACGAATCAACAATTAGAGGTATCTTGAAAAACGAAAAATATAAAGGAGATGTCTTACAAGGAAAAACATATACAACAGATCCAATCTCACATAGAAGAGTAGTCAATATGGGAGAAGAAAACCAATATTACATACAAGAACATCATGAGCCAATAATCTCTGAAAGAATGTTTAATCAAGCACAAGAAATATTGCAAAAGCGAGGAGGAGTACGAGGCTCAGGAAGAAGAAAAGGCAACTTTAGTAGAAAATATCCTTTTAGTAGTAGATTATATTGTGGCTTTTGTGGTAGTTTGTTAACGAGAAGAAACTGGCATTCTGGAACAAAAAATAGTATTACAGTTTGGCATTGCATGGAATTCGTAAAACATGGTAAAGAAAACTGTCCACATTGTAAAGCTATGAAAGAAAATATTATAGAAGAAGCATTTACAGAAAGCTATAAGATACTATGTAATAATAACAAAGAATTAATCCAAACATTCTTAAACGAAATGGAAGAAATGATACAAGAAGAAAGTAATGAAAGTTCTATTAAAAGACTAGAGGAAGAAAAACAAATTTTAAAAGAAAAGATAGACAAGTTAATTGATTTAAACTTAAATGGAACAATTACTCTTGAAACATTACAAGAAAGGAAAGCAAAACTACAGAATAAAATAAATAGCATAGAAAAAGAACAAGAACATTTACAACTAGAACTCGAAGGTTCAATTAGTTTAAATCAAGGATTAAACAAGTTTAAAACATTGTTTAAAGACAATGAAATCATGCCAGAATTTGATAAAGATGTTTTTGAACTGATGATTGAAAAAGTTATAATAGGAGAAAAAGAAGAAAACGGAAATGTAAATCCAAGAGTCATAACTTTTATCCTAAAATCTGGAAACAAAATCAAATGCAAAGATGATGAAAAAGAACAAGAAAATCAACAGTCATCATACGAGGTAAGCCAAAACTATCTACAGCCTATGTGTGAGCCACGTGGAGTGTTGCTCGGTGCTATATCTAAAAGATTCGATACAATAGTTGAGTTTAGTACTTTTGAAGATTTTATCAGTTTTGATAGAAAAGGTAAAAATAAGGTTAAGAAAATAGAAAATCATAAAATTAAGGTAACGATAGAAGTTGATATGGTGTGCGGAGTAGTATAATTTAATAATGAAAAATAAATGAATGTTTGGAGATAAAACTTAAATTAATTTGATATAAATCTTAAATTCGCTAGAAAGTGTCTAGCGAATTAGTTATATATGGTAATTTTGTTTATAGTAATTATTTATTTTTTTATACACTTATGCTAAAATGTAAAGGATACTTATGAAATTATAAGAACAATAAATTTAGGAGATAAAAGATGAAAATTTTTAAAACAATAATATCAAGTTTTAAACATACAAAATTATTAATACTAGTATTCTTTATATTAAGTATAATGCTAAATTACTTAACAACATATATACCAGTAGTGATACAATATTTTATAGATACAATATTAAATCAAAGTACGGCATCAAACGAATTATTAGAGTTAATAGTTAGTTTATATGAAAGCAGAATTGGTTTTATAGCAACAATATGTGTAACACTAATTATAATTCAATTAGTTATTGTGACTTTTACATATTTTAGAAGTATTATAAAAACAAAAATAATACAGGAATTTCAATATGAATTAAAATTAAATCTATTTAATCATATACAAAATTTAACTTATCAAGATTTTTATAATAATTCACTAGCAGATTTAGTACAAAATTCTAGTGATGATGTAAATAATATTGTTAATTTTATAGACAAACAACTTACTTATATTTTAGATATAATTTTGATAATTATATTTGCAATAGGACAATTAATAACAATAG
>CASCUT010000025.1 GCA_949155365.1 uncultured Clostridia bacterium | reverse complement strand
CCCTCAAGGATTCGAACCTTGGACCCACCGGTTATGAGCCGGTTGCTCTGACCAACTGAGCTAAGGGAGCATATGTTTAACGCATTTTTGATTATACAAAATTTTTTATTTATTGTCAATAGTTTGCTTCATTTTTTAATATTATTTTTGTTTCTTTTCTGTCTTTTTTGAAATTGCTGTTTTATAGAACAAGCACACGCTATGTTCTTTCCGCTTTCCTATTTAATGATAAAGAATGGTATCAATAAGTTGGAAATTCTACTTTCCAACTTATTGATTCTTTTACTTATTTAGTGTTGTTCTTCTCTACCTTCTGGTAAAGCAGGAACATCTAATACTACTCTTATCTTGAATACATAACTAATTGCTCTTCCAATTTTGCTTGTTTTAATTCTTTGCCATAAAGAAGGTTTTACTTCAAATCTAGTTTCTTCTATATAAGCTTTATTTTCTGTTTCAGCAACTGGATTCATTTCTTCTATTGCTTCTGCTTCATTTACTTCTTCCATTCCTTCTTGTGGTGTTGGAATTAGTTTTAAAGCATCTGCAATTTCTATTCCAATATAACTTAATGCTTTTGATCTATCTTCAATTCTTTCCATATCGATTTCAATATGTAAGTTTGACTCTAAATTAACAATTCTTGCATTAACTAATTTTACAGCATCTTGATAATTTTGAGAAGTTGTTGTTCTTGCTTTTGCTATAATTTCTAATGTTTCTACGATATCTTCTGGTAGATTGTTAGATGCTTCTTTTAATTCTTGTTTCCAACCATCTTCTTTGTTTGTTACAATTTCTAAGATTTCTTTTAAATCTCCTGCTAATGCGATATTTGCTTCTCTTTGGCGAATTAATTCTTCTATTTGCTTTGTGTTTTCTTCAAATTGGTTTGTTGCAAATTCTACTAATCCGTAAGCAGATTTATAAACACTTGCTGGAAAATTCTTTTTCTTTGGATATTCCACCAAGTATGTTTTTATGGATTCAATTAAATCTTTAAAGTAAGTATCATCATCTAATTGGATAATTTGTTTTTTACTTTTTGGATTAATTAATTTTTGTACTTTATCAATATTTGATAACATTTTTTCTTCTGTGATTACCATTCTCACATTTACTATGCCAGATCTAGACATTGTAAACTCCTCCCTTTTCCTATGTTTTTCTATTATACGTCCTTTTTTTACAAAAATAGACAATAGGATTTTTAATATTTTATATTTTGACTTCACTTTTATTGTAATACAAAATCTTTTATTCTGTCAATACCCAAATCGTTATTTCCGTAAATAATTTTCATTTTTTTAGATTGTTTTTGTATCTTATTTTTTATGACAACATTTTATTCTAATTTACTATTTTAATACAAATGACTAGTAGTCGCCCATACTTCTACAAAACTACTTATGTGTTTTCTTTCTGTCATTTAGTAGGAGTATGAGCGACATACTTGTGAAAAAAGTCTCTCTTATCGCACTATACTAATTTTGTTTATCCTTGTTTATTTCTGCATAACGTTTAATTTTCATTGTAGTTGTTTTGATAAATTCGTCTTTTTTGATTTCTAATTTTCTAATTGCTTTATACGATGTTAGTTTGTGGTTTACTTCTTTTATTTTTTCCCAAATGATATTATAAGTTTCCTCTTCGCTTAATTCTTTTCCATATTTTGCTTCGATTTCTTCTTTGTTTGGTATTACTTTTACTGTTATGATAAGTTCTTTTTCCCCTTCTACTTCTTTTCCATATACCATACATTCTTTGATTTCAGATACTTCTCCAAGCATTAACTCAATTTCTTCTGGATAAATATTTTTTCCATTTTGTGTTACAATTACATTTTTAATTCTACCTGTAATATATAGGAAACCATCTTCATCTAAGTATCCTACATCTCCTGAATGGAACCAACGATTTCCTTCTTCGTCTGTTTCGATTACTTCTTTGGTTGCTTCTTCATCTTCATAATAACCAAGCATTAAGGTTTCACTCTTAATTAGGACTTCCCCTTCTCCTTTTTCATTTGGATTATCTATTTTTAACTCTGCACATATAACTGCTTTTCCTGCTGAACCAACTCTTGGATCATATTCTGGTGTTAGTGCTGCAATTGGTGCTGTTTCTGTTAGTCCATATCCTTGTAAGAAAACAATTCCTAAATCTTGTAGCCATCTTCCTACTTTTGGATCAATTGGAGCTGCTGCAGAAACAACAAATTTTAGATTTCCACCTAAATTTTCATAAATTTCAGCAAATACTTTTTTCTTAATATCGACTCCTACATTTTTTAAAGCATTGGTTACATGCATCATTGAGTTTACTAAACCTGTTTTTCCACTCTTCTCAATGGTTTGATTTATTTTTTTGTATAAGTTTTCAATTAATAGTGGTACAGCAAGTAAGGCTGTTGGTTTTGTTTCTTTTAAATCTGGTACAATATGTTTTAACCCTTGGCATACAGCTATTGAACATCCTCTTGCCATTGGAAGTAAGAAACCAATAGAAGATTCATAAGTATGGTGTAATGGTAATACAGAGAAGAAACGGTCATTTTCATGAATTCTTACATATGGACTTACTGCATTGATATTTTCTGCTAAGTTTTTATTACATATCATAACACCTTTTGAATTTGAAGTAGTTCCTGAAGTAAAGATTAATACTTTAAATTCTTCTTTGTCAATTTCTACTTTTGAGAAAGAATCATCACCTGCTGATATCATTTCTTTTCCTTGTTTTACAATGGTATTAAATCCAATTTCTCTTCCTTCTAATTCGTTATCTGAATTCATTTGGATAAAATATTTTACTGTTGGTAATTTATCTTGTACCTTTTTTATTACATCTTTTTTCTTACTTGAATAAATAACCGCGGTTGCTTTAGAACGTCCAATTACATTTTCTATTTCGTTAACTGGTAATTCTTTATCCACAGGAACTGCAATTCCAACGCCACAAAGCATTGCCATGTAAGATACATACCAATGGTATGTATTTTCTCCAATAATAACCACTCTTTCTCCTGCTAAATTGTACTTATTTCTTAAGGCTGTTCCTAACGCTATTACATCTTCTGAAAATTCTTGGTATGTAATTTTGGTAAATTCTCCTTTTGGATTAAATTTTTCAAGCATAAAAATATTGTTTTGATATTTTTCTCTTGCCATATCAAATACTTCTTTGATTGTTTGATAATTACTTGTTTCGTATCCTCTTTGCTTTCTTTTTTGGCTAATCATTTGCTTTTTTTGTAATTTTTCATAATCTACTTTTACTTCTTCTAAATTTTCAATATCTTTCATTTTTATCTTTGGAAATTTGAAATTTGGTATTTTGAAATCTGGTAATATTCTCATTTTATTTCTCCCCTTTTATTTTTTTAATTTTCGGATAAATGATTTTTCTATTTCTTTATATAGTTCAATTACTTCTATATTTTTCTCTCTTCTTAATTTGTAAATTAAACTCGAACATACAAACCCAAAAATTCCAGATGCAATGACATTTGGATTGGCTTCTAATAGTTCTCCCTTTTTCATTCCTTCTTCTACAATTTCTTGTATCATTTGTATATATTCAAACACATAGTCTCTACACATTTTTGAACGGGAACCTGTTCCCCATATTTCACTTAAGATGATGGTCATAAAACTTTCGTATTTGACTAATACCTTTAACTCAATTAATACAATTGCTTTTATTTTATCTACGGAATTCGTTAGTTTCGCTGTTTTAATTGCAATGCTATTTTTTAATAACTTCACTCCTTCTTCCACTAAAAATTGAAAAATTTCTTCTTTGCTTGAGAAGTGATAAT
The DNA here is from genome assembly GCA_949155365.1 of uncultured Clostridia bacterium. GTDB lineage: Bacteria > Bacillota > Clostridia > TANB77 > CAG-508 > UMGS1663. The sequence continues at coordinate 23,252 of CASCUT010000025.1, read as the reverse complement.
ATAACGTTCCTTTTGCCACTCCTACGGTTGCTGTAATTTCTTCAATACTAGTTGCATCATATCCTTTTTCTGCGAATAATTTCATTGAGGTTTCAAATATTTTTCTTTTTGTTTTATTCATGTGTTCTCCACCTTTTACACCTAATAATCTATTTGTATTATATAATGTTCTCCTTCTTTTTTCAAGATATTTTTATGAATTTGACCATTTATTCGAAAGACCATATCCTCCATATGATTCGTATTTTATCAATTAAAAATATGTATTTTAAAAAAATAGTACATTCTATCTAAGAATATACCATTTCATTTCTATTGATTGTGATATTTTTTTATCTTCTATTTTTTCCATCTAATGTGTCTAAATTGTCTAATGCTTTTCCTGTTCCTAATGCTACGCAAGATACGGCATCTTGTGCTATCATAACATTAATTCCTGTTTTTTCTTGTAATAATTTATCTAACCCATCTACTAAGCATCCTCCACCTGTCATATAGATACCTTTATCACTAATATCAGCTGCTAATTCTGGTGGCGTTTTTTCTAGTACAGAATGAACTGCATCTACTATCATCATAGCAGGTTCCATTAATGCTTCTAACATTTCACTAGAATATACTGTAATGGTTTTTGGAAGTCCTGTAATTAGGTCTCTTCCTCTAATGTCCATTTCGATGTCTTGTATTTTAGGATACACACAACCAATGTTTACTTTTAGGTCTTCTGCTGTTCTTTCTCCTATCATCATGTTATGTCTTTTCTTAATATATTTTACAATGTATTCGTCAAATTTGTCTCCTGCTACTTTTAAGGATGTGTTTACGACACTTCCCCCTAATGAGATAACTGCAATATCCGTAGTTCCTCCACCAATATCTACTACCATATTTCCACATGGTTTTGAAATATCAATTCCTGCTCCAATGGCTGCTGCAATTGGCTCTTCTATTAAATATACTTTTCTTGCCCCAGCTTGTGAAGCAGCATCAATAACTGCCTTTTTTTCTACTTCTGTTACTTGGGATGGGATACATATCATAATTCTTGGTGCAAATATAAACTTTCCACATACTTTGTTAATAAAGTATTTTAACATTTTTTCGGTTACTGTATAATTGGAAATAACTCCTTCTCTTAATGGTCTTGTAGCTACAATATTTCCTGGAGTTCTTCCGAAGCATTCTTCTTGCTTCTTTTCCTACTGCTAATACATTTCCTGTATTATTATCTACTGCTACTACCGATGGTTCACGAAGTACGATTCCTTTCCCTTTTACATACGCAATTACCGTTGCTGTTCCTAAATCAATTCCTATATCTTGTCCAAACCCAAACATATTTGCATCTTCCTTTCAGTATATTATTCTTCTCATTTTATTTCTCTTTTATTACAAAACTGTTACAATTATATTACGTTTTTTTAAAATTGGCAATGGTTTTTTCAAATTTTTATTAAAACAAGGGTAGAAAGTTTTGAAAGTATTAAAAAAGTATATTGTTCTAACTTTTTTATTCTTTCTAACAGAAAAGATAGATTAAAATTTATTTTTAATCTATCTTTTTATTATTATAAGTAATGCAATAATAGCACGGCTACAATTAGTGTTGCAAGTCCTTTTTGAGGGTCTGATTGCTTTTCTTCTTCTGGTACATTTTCTTCTTCTAATGTTTTTTCATCTACTACATCTATTACTGCTTTTTCTACTTTATTAAAATTAAAATGAACTTCAAATTCTTTTTCTTCTTTTGCTCCTATTTTATCTATTTCTATATATTTGGTTCCCATTAAAACATTATGTTTTGAATAGCATCTTATTTGAATATAGTGGTTTTCTATTTCTTGTTCTGTTTGATTGTTAATTTTTCCTTTTGCAAAACCATTTACTGATGTCGCTTGTACTTCTACTTCCATTGGAATTGTTGTTTTTAATTCTATATTTTTATATTCATATGTAGTGTTAATTGCTACATAAATGGCTAGCTTTGAAAATAGAAAGAATGCTACTACTAATAAAAAATAGATAAAAAATGTTTTTACTCTTGCCATATTTTATTCTCCATTCTATTTTTTTTACATTTTTCTAAATACGCCTGCTACTTTTCCTAGTATTTCACAGTTTGGTACGATAATTGGATCCATGGTACTATTTTCTGGTTGTAATCGAATGTGGTCTTTTTCTTTATAAAATGTTTTTACTGTTGCTTCTTCTCCAATTAGTGCAACTACAATTTCTCCATTATTCGCTACATTTTGTTTTTTTACTAAAATGTAATCTCCATTTAAGATACCTGCTTCTATCATACTTTCCCCACGTACTGTTAGCATAAAACTTTCACAGTTTCCTACAAAGTCAATTGGAATTGGGAATGTATCGGTTACATTCTCTACTGCTAAGATTGGCTCTCCTGCTGTTATTTTTCCAATAACAGGTACTTCTACCATTTCTTTTCCTGTATAGAATGATTTCTCTTCTTTTTTCTTTTCCTTATTATCCGCGCCTTTTAATAGACGTAAGGTTCTTCCTTTTTGGTCTTCTTTTTTGATGTACCCTTTTTCTACTAATTTTGCCAAATATCCATGTACCGTTGCTGTTGAATTTAATCCTACTGCTTTTCCTATTTCTCTTACGGATGGTGGGTATCCATTGCTATCTACTTGTTTTTCAATGTATTTCAAAATTGCTTTCTCTCTCTTGTTTAATTCCATAGGATCTTTCTTTGTTCTCATTTTAACATCACTCCTAATTTATTTTTTCCTATCATATCATACAAACAAAAGAATGTCAAACAAAAGTTTTAATTTTGTTTGACATTTTTTATTAATCATACCATTCTAATTCCCAATCTACTACCTTTACCGTATCTCCTTCTTTTACTCCTGCTTCTTTTAATGCTTTATTAACACCTAATTCCTCTAAACATTTTTGGAAATAGTACATAGATTCGTTATCTTCCAAATTAACTCTTCTCATAATTCTTTGTACGCCTGGTCCATCCACTACAAACATATCGTCTTCTTTGGTAATAGTAAATGGTTCTTCCTCTTCTAATGTGTATACTTTCTTTCCTCCCACTACTTCTACAATTTCTTCTTTTGGTAATGTTTTTAATACTTCTGCCACATGGTTTAGTAATTCTTCAATTCCTTCTCCTGTAACCGCTGATATTTTATAAATTTCAATTTTTTCTTGCTTAGCTAACTTTTCTAATTGTTGATACAGTGTTTCATCTTGCATACTATCTATTTTGTTCGCCACAATAATTTGCTTTCTTCCTGCCAATTTTTCACTATATTTCTTTAATTCTTCATTGATTGTATGAAAGTCCTCTGTTGGATTTCTTCCTTCTATCCCAGATACATCAATTACATGAAGCAATAATCTTGTTCTTTCTATATGTCTTAAAAATTGCAAGCCAAGCCCTGTTCCCTCGCTTGCCCCTTCGATAATTCCAGGGATATCTGCTACTACAAAGCTATCTCCATGCTCTAGTTTTACTACTCCTAAGTTTGGTTCTAAGGTAGTAAAATGATAATTTGCAATTTTAGGTGTTGCAGAAGTAGTCCTTGATAAGAATGTAGATTTTCCTACATTTGGAAATCCTACTAATCCTACATCCGCAAGTAGTTTTAATTCTAAAATTAATTCTTTTTCTAATCCTTTTTCACCATCTTGTGAAAAACGAGGGGCTTGTCTAGTAGAGGTGGCAAAGTGGGAATTTCCTTTTCCTCCTCTTCCTCCTGGTAAAATTAATTCTTCTTGTCCTTTTTCGGATAAGTCTGCTAACACTTGCCCTGTTAAGGCATCTTTAATAATGGTTCCTATTGGCACACCAACATGCAAATCTTCTCCACTTTTTCCATAACGGTGTGCTCCTTCCCCATTTTTTCCATTTTCTGCTTTAAATTTTTTCTTAAATCGGAAGTCTACTAATGTATTGGTATCTGGATCAACATAAAAGTAAACATCTCCACCTTTTCCTCCATCTCCCCCATCTGGACCTCCTGATGCTACATATTTTTCACGACGAAAGGAAACTGCTCCATTTCCTCCATCTCCTGCTTTTGCCATTATTTTTACATAGTCTGTAAACATATTTCCTCTCCTTTTCGTTTTTACTCATTTATTATTTTGTCGAATTCTTTTATCATTTTTTTCTCTTTTATACAATAAATTTGCTGATGAACATCTTTTATCTCATAATAATGATAAATTTTTTCACGATACAATGCTTCTCTTTCTTCTCTTGTTATCTTATTATTGGCTTCCTTGTTTTGTTTTATTCCATCTATTATATCTCTTAGCTTAGTTGCTTTTTCTTGCGTTATCTTTTCTTTTCCAGCAAAATCAGCCTTTGTTGTATCAAATTTATTTTGTTCGTCTTCATAGTGAACATTCCAATTCTTTTTCTAAATCTACTATATAAAAAGAAGAAGTGTTACTACTTAATTTAATTATAATAAATTGATTTTCATTTTCTATTTTATATTCTTTTGTATTCTTATTATATATCCATATTAGCTCTGTTGTTATCATTATCACAACAATTCCAATCCATATCATAAGAAATTTTTTATAGTGATGGATGATTTTACTTCTTTCCATAACCATATTATAAATGCAATAAGAAAGATGCATGACACAATTATTCTCTTCATTTTTTATTCTCTTTTCTTTAGTAATCTAATTTCATTGCTTTTTTTACTTTTTTCATGGTTTCTTTTGCTGTTTTTTGTGCTTTTAATGTTCCTTCCATTAAAATCTTATCTACAATTTCAGGGTGTTCTTCATAGTAAGCTCTTTTTTCTCTCATTGGTTTTAGGGTATCACATATATTTTTGGCAAGTTGTTTTTTACAAGCAACACAACCTCTTGCTCCAGCTCTACATTCTTCACATACTTGTTTGGTTTCTTCTTCTGGAGTAAATAAATTATGATAATAGGATACCATACAAATCTCTGGATTACCTTTATCGTCTTTTCGAATTCTTCCTGGATCCGTTACTGCACTCATTACTTTTTTGGTTATTTCTTCTTCTGAGTCTGATAAGTAAATAGCATTTCCTAAAGATTTTCCCATTTTTTCATTTCCGTCTAATCCTTTAATTCTTTTTCCATTTGATAAAACTGGTTCTGGTTCTATTAGTACTTCTCCATAGATAGAATTAAATTTTCTTACAATTTCTCTACATTGCTCTATTAATGGTAATTGGTCTTCTCCTACTGGGATTAATTCTCCTTCAAAACAGGTAATATCCGCCGCTTGACTTACTGGATAACCCAAAAATCCATATGTTACACTTTCTCCAAATAGTTCTTTTTTTTGTGCGATTTCTGTTTTTACCGTTGGGTTTCTTTGTAGTCTTGCTATGGTTACTAAATTAGAATAAAATACGGTAAGTTCTGCTACTTCTGGTATCATGGATTGAATATAGATGGTAGTTTTCTCAGGGTCGATACCACATGCTAAATAATCCATGGCAACTTCTCTTACATTTTTTCTTACCTTCTCTGGATTATTGAAATTATCTGTTAAAGCTTGCACATCTGCAATTAAAATATAAGGATCATATAATCCTGAATTTTGCATTTCTACTCTTGTTTTTAAAGAGCCAAAATAATGCCCTATATGTAATCTTCCTGTTGGTCTATCACCTGTTAATATTCTTTTCTTTTCTTCCAATCTACTCATATCGCTTTGCCTCCCTTTTTTTAATCTAATAATTCTTGTTTTGTAATATCTTCTATAAATAGTAAATCAATTGTATATGGGATATCTAGTACATCAATTTCATTTCTGATATTAAATTTTTCTTTCTTATTTAAACATCCTATTACAAGAATATCTAATTTTATAATCTTTCCCTTTCGTTTTTCTTTTCTATTATAACGAATTTTTATTGTTTTTACAAGAGCATTCTAAAAAGTTATAGACGCAAAAATGGAGTCGACTTTCGACTCCATTTTGCTACTTCTTTTTGGCTCCAGTGTGCTACTCGATCAATCCAAGGACATCCATCAGCTCCTCGACCTTGCCCTGCACTACTGATCTCTTTTCGGCATCATCGTCTGCCTTGCTCCAGGACATCTTAGCTTCCTGCAGTCTCTTTTCCTCCTCGGCAATCTTATCTACTACGTTAGCATAGTTGCCATAGCGCTCGGCCTCCTGGCGTGCTTCTTCAGCAGTAATGCCGTCTTTTCTCTTGGCTTTCCACCAATTGGAGAATAAGAAAGACTTCTTGATTCCTACCAGTTCCTGGTTTGAAGCAGTCCGCTGGTTGTTTACTTCATTGATCAGCTTCATGCAATCGGCCCTGCGCCCTTCTGCCTCAGCTACCCTTGCTTTCACATCGTTCAGCATTTCCCGTAAAATTTCTGCATAATTTTTCGCCATAAAAGTATCCTCCTATTTGAGTTCTAACAAATTGTTCCTATGTACTTATTATATCATAAGTTTTCATAAAATTCAAGTGTTTTATGTTGATTTTTGTATTATTATATTACATAGAAAACGAATTCAAGAAATGCTACTTCTCTTTGCAGAAACAATTTCTTAAAATTCCCATAATTGTCTTGTATGGAACTTTTCTTCTCTTCGGCCGAAAATTCCTACAAAATAAAAAAAGATGAGATAGTATTTCTATCTCACTTTTTCTCTATTTTACTATGCTTGTGCATTTCCTTCTACGGGATAAACACTAACTTGTTTTTTGTCTTTTCCAAGTCTTTCAAATTTTACGTTTCCATCTACTAGAGCAAATAAGGTATCATCGCTTCCGATTCCTACGTTTGTTCCTGGGTGGAATTTGGTTCCTCTTTGTCTTACTAGAATGTTTCCAGCTAATACAAATTGACCATCTGCTCTTTTTAGTCCAAGACGTTTTGATTCACTATCTCTACCGTTCTTAACACTACCTTGACCTTTCTTATGAGCCATGTTTTCTCACTCCCTTCTAGGTTTTCGTTTTTCTCTCTTTATTTGATGAAGCTAAACTTATGCTTCTACCTTTTCTGTTTTCTTTGTAGCTGTTTTTGTTTCTGCAGTTTTTGCAGCTTTTGTAGCAATTTTAGTAATTTCTACTTTGGTAAATGGTTGTCTATGTCCTTGTGTTCTTCTGTAGTTTTTCTTTGCTTTGTATTTGTATACAATGATTTTCTTACCTTTACCGTGTTCTACTACTTTACCTTCTACTTTGATTCCTTTTACATAAGGAGCTCCTACTTCTACTTTTTTGTCGTCAGATACTAGAACTACTTTATCAAAAGTAACTTTTTTTCCAACTTCTGTTTCTAATTTTTCGAAGAATACTACGTCTCCTTCTGCTACTTTGTATTGTTTTCCACAGCTTTCAATGATTGCGTACATATTGTACACCTCCTCTTATTTGCAATACTCGCTAAGCATAAAATACTAGGCAGCTAACCTATTTGTTAGCATTTTTGGCCCGACTCAGGCGGCTTACAGTTCCTTATTTTAACATATTTGTGTTTATTTGTCAACGATTTTGTACAATTTAAAGTCTAAATAATCACTACTAATTAATTTAAAATAAACTCCTTCTATTTCTCCTTCGATTGCATCTTTATGAGATGCTCCGTGTAAATGTGCATAATAACAGGTTTTAATACCATATTGTTTCATAATGTCTAAGAATTTCGATTCATAACAATATTCATTTTTCATACTTGAATTTGAAATAGGAGGATAATGCATTATCACTATTTTTTCTTTTTCTTCTCCATATTGCTCTATGGCACTTTTTATTGACAATTCTAATCTATCTGCTTCTCTTTTTATCATTTTTTGGCTATTTTCCGAATCTAATAGTGCCCATCCTCTTGTTCCAACAAATACTTTATTTTCTATTTCAAAACTATTATTATAAAGAAAATCAATATGTTTCATTTTCTTTTCTTCTAAATATCGTTTCATTGAAGTAATTGTTGTCCACCAATAATCATGGTTTCCCTTTAATAATATTTTTCTTCCTGGTAGCTTGCTTAAATAAGAAAAATCCGCTTCTGTATTCTCTAAATATGTAGCCCACGAAAAATCTCCAGCCAAAATTACAGTATCCTCTGGCTTTACTTTTGCAAGCCAATCCTCTCTTATTTTTTCTGCATGTCCTTCCCAATTTTGTCCAAAAATACTCATTGGTTTATCTTGGCTAAAGGACAAGTGTAAATCTCCAATAATATATATTGACATAGTTTCTCCTCTTTGTTAGATTTTTAGGTTTGGTACAGCATTTAAGTCTAGTGTTGAAGTTATTCCATTGATGTAGTTATAATATCCTGCTGAGGCAATCATGGCTGCATTATCTGTGCATAGTACTGGCTCTGGATAGTATATTTTCATGTTCTTAGTATGTTCTAATTCCATAAATCTTGAACGAATATAACGGTTGGCAGATACTCCTCCTGCTAATGCAATGGTATTGATGTTTAAACTTTCTGCTGCTTTTTGTGCATTATTAATGATAACGTCAGTTACTGCTTTTTCAAAACTTGCTGCTAAGTCTGCTTTGTTTACATCTGGTGTTTTATGATGCAAATTGATAACTGCTGTTTTAATTCCACTAAAACTAAAATCTAGATTTTCAAAGTAAGTTTGTGGTAATGGAATGGTTGGCTTTCCTTCTTCTGCTAGTTTGTCTATTTTTGGACCTCCTGGATATCCAAGTCCAATTACTCTTGCTACTTTATCAAAAGCTTCTCCTATGGCATCATCTCTTGTTTTTCCTAGGATTTCAAAACTTTTATAGTCTTTTATATGAACTAAATGGGTATGCCCTCCTGATATGATAACACATAAGAATGGTGGTTTTAGCTCTTTATGGGTAATATAGTTTGCTGCAATATGCCCTTCTATGTGGTTGGTTCCTACTAGTGGTTTCTTTGATGCGTAACTTAATGCTTTTGCATAAGATACACCTACTAGTAATGCCCCTACTAAACCTGGACCATAGGTACAGGAAATGGCATCTATTTTATCTAATGTTATATTGGCTTCTTGTAATGCTTTTTTGGTTACATTTGAAATTGCTTCTACATGATTTCTGGAAGCAATTTCTGGTACAACTCCCCCAAATTTTTCATGAATTGGTATTTGCGAACTGATAATATTGGATAATACTTCTCTTCCATTTTTTACTACTGCTACTGATGTTTCATCACAACTTGATTCAATTCCTAATATGTATATGTCTTTCATCTATTTTTCCTTTCTTGATAAAAAGGTCAGAAGGTATTTATTTCTGACCTCTGTTTTTTTCTATTTCTTCCTTAAACCATTCCAAATAACATTGCTACTAGTGTTGTAATTCCTTTATAAACCCAATCGATGATTGGTGAAATAATAGTTCCTGCTAATCCTGTAATCCATAATACTACAAAGATAATATAAAATACTTGTGCATATCTTGCAAACCATTCTTTGGCATTGTATGGCAAGAAATGGTTTAATACTTTTGAACCATCTAATGGTGGAAGTGGAATTAAGTTAAATACTCCTAATCCTATATTAATGGCTACTGTTATTTGTAATAAACTTAGAATAATACCTCCTAATTGTGTTAAGACAAATGCTGGCGCCAACTTTAACATTGTAAATGTAATGATGGAAAATACAATTGCTAATAAAAAGTTCATCATTGGTCCTGCTATTGATACAATTGCTTCTCCTGCCGACATGGTAACTGTTCGATTAAAGTTTCTAGGGTTAATTTCTACTGGCTTTCCCCAACCAAATCCTGCAAATACCAATATGATAGAACCAATTGGGTCTAAATGCGCTAATGGATTTAATGTTAGTCTTCCTTGTCTTCTAGGGGTATCATCTCCTAATTTGTCTGCTGCCAATGCATGGGCATATTCGTGAAATGTGATAGCAATTAGTACTGCTGGCACAGTTAATACTAAACTTAGTAATGCCTCTGTATTATTTAAATATTTTCCTAAAGACACGATGACTAATCCTGCCATAATGATATATAGGGTTCTTTTATCCATTCCAAATTGAAACATATTTTTTAACCTCTCTTTTTTACAAATTACTCTATTATTTTGTAAGCATATTTTAATGCTAAAATTCTTCTTACTGCTTGATTAATGGTATCTTCTGAAATTTTTCCGCTTTCTATTGCATTGATTACTTCTGTTTTATGTGTCTTAAAATCTGAAGTGATAATCATATCATTTCCTGCTATTACTGCTTGCACAGCTGCTTCTCCTCTTTTAACATACGAATTTACTGCGTCCATTGCTAAATCATCTGTTAGGATAAGTCCTGTAAATCCTAATTCATTTCTTAGCAGTTCATGTACTTTTTCAGATAATGAGGCTGGTTTTTCTTTATCCATACATTCTACGATATTGTGACTTACGAGAATTGTTGGTCCACCTGCTTCTATTCCTGCTTTAAACGGTAAAAAGTCAGACGTTTCAAATGTGCTATATTCTCTTTTATCAATCGCGATTCCTGTATGTGTATCCACATTATTTCCATACCCTGGGAAATGTTTCATGGTTGAAATCATTTCTAATTCATTCATTGTTTGAATTACTTGCTTTGTATAACGTGCTGTTTCTTCTGCTCCTTTTCCATAGGACCTTTTATAAATAAAATCACTGCTCGATGTAGACACATCTACTACTGGTGCTAAATTCATATTTATACCAATACTTTTTAATAGTGATGACTTTTCTTTGATGTCTTCTACAATTGCACTTAAGGCCCCTTGCGTATCTAACTCTTGTGGCGATAAAAACTTACTTGAGCGAAACGCCTTATGAGAACTCACTCTTACTACAGTTCCACCTTCTTCATCTACTCCCAATAGCATCTTTATTTTGCTGTTTTCTTGATTATTCTTTAATTCTTGCTCGATTGTTTCTTTTGTTTTATTGTCAAAGTCTCTACTAAATAAAATATAACCACCTGGTTTTTCATTTTCTATTTCTTGTGTCACTCCCGTTTTTTGGTATCTTACGAAAAACATTTGCCCTACTTTTTCTTCTAGTGACATCATTTTCATTAATTCTTCTGCTTGCTCATAATAGTTTGTAAATAATTCTTTTTTCTGTTCTTTTGCATCCTCTATGACGATTAGTTCTTCTTGATATTTTTTGGGATATAGTGAAATACCTAGTATTATGATAAGAAATAGGATTAACAAAATAAAAATTTTTTTTAATTTATTCATAGTTGGTTTCCTCTTTTAAGATTTTGTGATATCCATAAATTTTTCTATATATTGTTTTAAAAAATATCTATGATATTCGAAATGCATTTTGTCCACTACTTGTTCTGGTTTTGTCCAAATTAATTGAATATCTTTTTCTATTGGCTCAGCTATTTTCTCTCCAATATCTGCACGATAGAAGTCTATGATTGCTAATTCATATTTATCTAAGAAATCTATATAATGATAACAACCAAGATTTTCTATAAATTTTATATTTTTTAATTCATAATCAATTTCTTCTTTTGCTTCTCTATTTAAAGTTTCTATTGGTTCTTCCCCATCCTCTATTTTTCCGCCAATCATATTGTATATATCTTTATGCTCTATTATGATACCGATATCTTCTTTATTAAATATCAATCCGCATGCTGTTCTTCTTTCTTGATATTCTTTTCCTTCTATTTTTTTGCCTATATATTTCATATTTGTTTTTCCTATTCATTGTTACACTATTTTCTAATTTCTCTCAAATCATTTATTATATCATAATTTATCTTTTCTTCGTCTATTACTCTTTTGGCCAAATCAGGAACTAATTTTGTATTTTTTATTTCTTGTTTATTAATCCATTTAAAAGTAATATTGGCTTTATCCAATTCTTTAAAGTTATCTTTTTGTGCTATTTCTTCATTTGAGTTAATATATAATTTATAGATAAATAATATTTCATGAACTTTTTGTAAGATATCTTCTGTATCATGATAGTCAAAGAAGTTTTCAGCAATTTGTAATAATGTTAGTTCTTCTTCTTTTGCTTCATAATTTAATTCTTCCTTAATCTCTCTTACTAGTGCTTGTGCTGTGTTTTCTAAAAGTTTCACTCTTCCACCAATTAATCTCTCATTAGTATCTCCTTCACTATGTTGCACTAATATTCTTTCATTATTTTCTATGATTACTGCTACTCTAAAATTAAATTTTATATTATCTTCTTTATATGTAATATCTTTCATATTATTTTTTCCTCTCTTGTACCAAGATATATTTCATCATTAAAACTTGATATTCTTTTTCATTTTTTAACACTTCATAATTTTCTATTATAAATTTTTCTATTTTTCTATATATCTCATTTTCAAGTATCTCGGATTGCTTTATGACCTTATCTAGAATCATTTCACATTTCTTACATATCTCTATTCTATCTTTCATACTCTTCATTTCCTTTACCAATACTTTTATGTGTACTTTCTATATGATGGATAATATCTTCCATATTTCCACTTAAATATCTATAATGATTGCTCTCATTTATTGTATGGATTATATCAACTCTTTTATCATACATTTCTTTTGTATCATAAGAAGGTACAAAACCTATTGGGTGACCATATTTGTCTACAATGGTAGAATTGGTATTTCGTATGTTTTCTGTTAAAATTTCGTATAATAAAAAGTTATTTCGCCAATTGTCTCCTTTCGACCTTTTTAAATTTTCAATTCTATTATCTGTATGAATTCTAACTATTTGTTCAATTGGTATTTCTTTTTGTACTTCTGTTATTCCTAATAACTTGGTAAACAAACTGCTATTTTTTTACAATCATTTTTCAACCTTTTTATACTCCTTTTTAAATAAAGCCTAATATGTTTCTATCCTTATAATGCTATTGTATTAACGGTCAGAAAGTGGTTTCATGGTTGGGAATAATAATACATCTCTTATGGATGCTGAATCGGTTAGTAGCATAACTAGTCTATCTACTCCAATTCCTAGTCCTCCTGTTGGTGGCATTCCGTATTCTAGTGCATTGATAAAGTCTTCGTCCATCATGTTTGCTTCTTCGTCGCCTGCGTCTCTTGCTTCTACTTGTTTTTTGAATCTTTCGTATTGGTCGATTGGGTCGTTTAATTCGGAATATGCGTTTCCATATTCTCTTGCTCCAATAAATACTTCGAAACGTTCGGTTAGACGTGGGTCAGATGGTTTTCTTTTTGTTAGTGGTGATACTTCTACTGGATAGTCGTAGATGAAGGTTGGTTGGATTAAGGTATCTTCTACTTTTGCTTCAAATATTTGGTTTATGATTTCTCCTCTTGTTAGTTTTAGTTCGTCAAGTTCTACGTGTAAGTCTTCTGCTACTTTCTTTGCTTCTTCGTCTGTTTCGACGGTATTAAAGTCTACCCCTGTTACTTCTTTGATGCTGTCTATCATTGAAATTCTTTTCCATGATGGTGTTAAGTCAATTTCTGTTCCTTGATAGTTTATTTTTGTGGTTCCTAATACCCTTTGTGCTACGGTTGAAATGATTTCTTCGGTGATATCCATCATGTCATTGTAATCTTCGTAAGCAGAGTATAGTTCGATGTTTGTAAATTCTGGATTGTGTTTAATATCCATTCCTTCATTACGGAACATTCTTCCCATTTCATATACTTTGTCAAAACCACCAACAATTAATCTTTTTAGATATAATTCGTTTGCAATTCTTAAGTACATATCCATTCCTAGTGTATTGTGATGGGTAATGAATGGTCTTGCAGATGCTCCTCCTGCTATCGTATTTAAAATTGGTGTTTCTACTTCTAAATATCCTTTTTCATTTAAAATATTTTTGATTTCTTGCAAAATTTGAACTCTTTTTAAGAAAGTATCTTTTACTTCTGGGTTCATAATTAAGTCTACATATCTTTGGCGATAACGTAAGTCGGTATCTTTTAGTCCATGATATTTTTCTGGAAGTGGTCTTAAAGATTTGGATAGAAGTGTTACTTCTTTAGCATGAATTGAGATTTCTCCTGTTTTGGTTTTAAATACAAAACCTGTAATTCCAATAATGTCTCCTATATCATCTTCTTTGAATTGTTTGTAGCTTTCTTCTCCTAATTCATTAATACTTACATAACTTTGAATTCTTCCTTCTCCATCTTGAATGTGACAGAAAGATGCTTTTCCCATAATTCTTTTTGCCATAATCCTTCCAGCAACTGTTACATCTTTTCCTTCTAATTCGTCATAGTTTTGAGCAACTTGTTTACTAGTATGTGTACGATTATATTTCGTAATTTCAAATGGGTCTTTTCCTTCTTCTTTTAATTTATTTAATTTATCCCTTCTAATTTGCATTAATTGATTCATATCTACTTCTGGTTCTTTATTTTGGTTTTCCATATGTTTCCCCTACCTTTTCTTTTTATTTTTACCATTCTATTATATAGCATTTTTTGGAAAAAGTAAACTCTCTGACCTTATTTTTCAAAAAAAGAAACACTCTCCTTCTTTTAGAGTGCTTCTCTTTTTTTATTCTTCTAAAGTTAATATCCATGCTGTTTCTGGGGTATCATGTGTTACTTGTCCTTCTAAAGTAGATACTTTTATATTTGCCTTTAAAGTTATAACAGGTCTAACTCCTTGCCACCAATTCGCACCACTTATTGCCGCCGAACCAGTACTATTTATAGTTAGGGGGAATCGGTCGCTCGACGTACTTCTAAAAGAAACTGGTTGATATACATAAGGGTTTCCTAAGTTTCTCAAATTTGAAGAGCCACTAATTGAATTTATATCATCTATACTGCATATCGTTGCAGAACCAGGAATAGCAAAATTAGTATCTACTGAATCTGTTGAGCAATCTTCATACATTGAATAATCTCGGTATCTAGTTAATGTAAATTGATAGTCGTTTTGCTTAGCCAAGTTCTGGGCACTATACCTAGTTGTTTGATACAGTTCTGGACAACCAGAATGAATAATTTTTATTGTTCCATCATTTGCATTTACTCTTAAAACTCTCCATCCTGCATTTTCCATAGTAACCGCTGTCCCACTATCGAATCCTGTCGCTATTTTAAAATCCTTGCTGTCTCCTAGTGCATAGCCTCCAAACTTATGAGTTGTTGCATTAGACAGTGGTATATCTTTTCCATAATAGTACTGACCTACTTTTTGTATATCTTGTTCTGTCCACTCTCCTACCGAATAATTCACGTAGTCTCCTACTTGTACTACATCCGCTACATAAGGTTCTCTATACAGATTTTTTAGTAAGATTTTTTCTGTTTTTGCATATTCTTCTCCCCTTATTTTACCTATTACTACAAAAATTACTTCTTTTTCTGTTCCATCTGTTGTATATTCTACTTTTCCATTTTCTAATATTCCTTTATTTACTCCTACTAGAGTTCCTTCTTCAAAGCTTACATCAAAGGTTATTTTTAGTGGAGTTCCTTCTACTACACTTTTTTCTGTCGCTTCTTTTTCTGTTCCGTCTGTTGTATCAATATAGGTAATTTTGATATTTGTAATTTTAGGTTTTGGGCCTGCCTTTTCGATTTCTAGAATTTCTAATGTTTCTTCGTCTATTACAACTCTGTAATCATCTACTATTATTGTTTGTGTTCCTTCTTCGTTTTCTTCTCCTTGTTCAATACTCTCTATGTTTCCTGCTTTTTCTTGATTTTCTAAATAATCGTTTAAAGTTTTATTGTTTTCTTCTCTTTCTGTTGCATATTCTCCCATCATTAGGCTTACTTTTTCTTTTACGGCTTCTTTTTCATGGTTCTTTTTTGCTTCTTTTGCTTTTGTGATAATTCCATTTTGTCCTAGTACTAAATTAACACTTACCCCTGCTAATATAATTAGTACAATAATTGTTACTACTAAAGCAATTAGTGTAATTCCTCTGTTTCTTTTCATTTCTTCTTTTGTCCTCCTTTATTTTTATACCTTATCTATCTTTTTATTATATATTTTTGCTTCTCATTAAACAATGAAATGTTATCCTTTTAGTAATAACTTATTTACGTAATTCTTTCTTCTTTTCAAAAATAGAGTTAGAAAAAATACACTTTTTTCTAACTCTATTTTTCGTAAGAATTATAACTTTATAATAATAATTTCTAAATAATATATTATTATTTTTCTATATCTTGTTTTTCCTTATTCTATATGTCAGATGTTCCCAAACCCTAAGGCAAAATCTCCGTCGTGTTGTCTAAAATCTCCGTCCCGTTGTCTAGTTGTCTAACTTTTTACTGTTTAGCTCATTCTCTTCTTGTAGTAATTAATTATTTATTTCATACCCATTTTCTACTTTAGTCAATTGAACATTATTATTTAAACAAACAATAGGTCGAAGCCCGAGGAACCCATACATTGGCATTGCTATATCCAAGAGACCCTTGACCATTTACGTCCAGCAGTCGGTAATCTGTTGAGTCGCTATTAGAGCAAATAAAGCACGAAGATCCAGACGTAAAATAAATGTTATTGTTACCTGCATCGAGAGAAGTGACATAAGATGTATAATTAGACGAGGTATTCCATTTGGCTTTGTATCCTCCTGTGCTAGAACCTTCAAATACAATGTATTTATCTGGGTGTGTATCTTGATAAGATGAACAATATAATTCTAATGTGGCACAGCCTATAGCGTACTCTGCTTCATTTCCCGCATAATAATCACTCCATATATTCGTATCCATTAAGTACGCCATAGATTTTGCAGCTCTCGTAGAAATACCAACATTATTTTCTGAATATTCAGATATCCAATCTCTAGCTTTACTGTTTTCATATATCCATGTAGTCCCTTCATTATAAGTCAAATCCTTAATAACATTCGCGAATTGCTCACTAGGATCCCTCTGTGCTACTCCCTTTACCATTGCATAACCACTAGGTGAAAGTGGCATATCACTAGGTGTAATATAGTTATCTGCAATTAAATATATATTATTTTCATCCGCATAAAAAATTCTCCATGCTTCTACTGCGGTTGATGGACAGGTGTAATTTGTTACTAACTGCCCATAATATTTGCTTGCATTATTTGCAATATCACTCGCTTCTACTTCTGCTTTTTGATAGTATTTTTCTATAGATACTTTTTGTCTCTTTTCTACTTTCTCTCCGTTTATTACTCCCGTTACAACAAAACTTACTTCTTTTTCTGTTCCATTTGTTGTATATTCTACTTTTCTATTTACAAAACTTCCAATATTAACTCCTTCTATTGTTCCTTCTTCAAAGCTTACATCAAAGGTTATTTTTAGTGGAGTTCCTTCTTCTACACTTTTTTCTGTCGCTTCTTTTTCTGTTCCGTCTGTTGTATCAATATAGGTAATTTTGATATTTGTAATTTTAGGTTTTGGGCCTGCCTTTTCGATTTCTAGAATTTCTAATGTTTCTTCGTCTATTACAACTCTGTAATCATCTACTATTATTGTTTGTGTTCCTTCTTCGTTTTCTTCTCCTTGTTCAATACTCTCTATGTTTCCTGCTTTTTCTTGATTTTCTAAATAATCGTTTAAAGTTTTATTGTTTTCTTCTCTTTCTGTTGCATATTCTCCCATCATTAGGCTTACTTTTTCTTTTACGGCTTCTTTTTCATGGTTCTTTTTTGCTTCTTTTGCTTTTGTGATAATTCCATTTTGTCCTAGTACTAAATTAACACTTACCCCTGCTAATATAATTAGTACAATAATTGTTACTACTAAAGCAATTAGCGTAATTCCGTTTTTTTGTTTCATCTTTCTTCTCATTTTTCCTCCTTTGTTTTCTATTATCTTTTCACTTTTATAATTCCTATATACAAGTATGTACATTTTTATTTTAAAAATTTTTATACATTGGATGCAGCTATTTATTTTCCAATCTATTTTATGTATATAAGTTACCAGTATTTTATCAATGTTTTTTCACCTCGTCAATAGTAACCTCAATTTTATTTTTCGATAGTTATAGTTTTTTAGTTTTTGCATCTTTCTCCTATAAAAAAGGATACCTTGTTATTTTATATTATAATAAGGTATCCTTTTTTCGTTTTATATTTTTATCTATGTGCTCCATTTCTATTGATATTAGCTGAGATAACATATCTATCCTTCTCATGATTTAATACTAATATCCTAACTTGAGGTGGAAGAGTTTCAATTCAATAATCCTGAGATTTGCTTTACAATCTCCAAGAGGGTATCCTAAAATAAGATGCACTCTTCTGTTTCTATTTTTATTCTCTTTTCCTTCTTTTACGAACGTAATTCTTTTGCATGTTCTATTGCTATTTTGGTTAATTCTCCGTTTGATATTCTTGCTATTTCTTTGATTATTTCTTCTTCTGTTAATTTTTTTACTATTGTTTTTGTTTTTTCTTTTTCTACTATTTTAGATATGTAGTAATTATAGTCTGCTTTTGCTGCTATATTTGCTAGATGAGTAATACATAGTATTTGATGTTTGTTTGCTATTTTTTTCATTTTTTGTGCAACTGCTTTTGCTGCTATACCACTAATTCCTGTATCTATCTCATCGAAAATTAAAACTGGAACTTTATCTACATCCGCTAATACAGATTTGATGGCTAGCATGATTCTGGACATCTCTCCTCCTGATGCTATTTTAATAAGTGGTTTTTCTTCTTCTCCTATATTCGTTGCTATCTGAAATTCTACTTTGTCTAATCCATTTTTTTGAAATTCGTTTTTTGTATCAAATTCGACTTTCGCATGAAATGTTGCATTCTTCATTTCTAAGTCTTGTAATTCTATGTTAATTTTTTCAGATAGTTCTTTTGCTTTTTCTGTTCTCATTCTATTCATTTTTTCTGCTATTTTTTTCATTTTATCTTGCTTGTTTTTCAAGTCTTTTTTTAATGTTTCATTTATTTCATCTAGATTTTCTATTTTTTCTATTTCATTTTCTATTTCTTCTTTATAGTGAATAATTTCTTCAATACTATTTCCATACTTTCTTTTTAATGAAAATATCATATCTAAACGTTCTTCAATCTGGTTTCTTTCTTCTTCATCAAAATAGACTTCTTCTTTTGCAGAGGAAATGTCTCTTACAATTTCTTGGATATCGTAATATACATTTTTTAGTTCGATTAGTTTTTTCTGATAGTTTTCGTCTATTGTTTCTATTTTTTCTAAGGCTCTTATTGCTATATTAATCCCATCGATTGCTTGCTCTGTTAATGTGTTATCTGCTAATTCTAAGTTTTCTACTATTTTTTCAGAGTTTAAGATAATCTTTCTTTGCTCTTCTAGTTTTTCGTCTTCTCCTTTTTTTAATGAGACTTGTTCTATTTCTTTTTGTTGATACTTTAATAAATCTAATTTTCTTTGTTTTTCTGTTTCATCCCCATAGTTATTTTTTAATTGTTGTTTTATTTGTAAGTATTCTTCATATTCTTTGGTATAGGTTTGTTTTAGTTGCAACATTTCATTTCCTATGTAACTATCTAAATAGTCAATATGTGTTGCTTTGTCTAATAAGGTTTGGTTATCGTTTTGTCCGTGTATATCTATAATATTTTTCATAAATTCTTTTAGTTCACTTACGGTTACTAGTCTTCCATTTATTTTGCAAGAATTTCTCCCATTGCTATAAATTTCTCTTGAGACAATAATGTTTCCATCGATATTATTTTCATTTTCTGGTAAGTAAATGCATGCTTCTATATAGGAATGGTCTTCTCCTTTTCGAATCATTTCTTTTGAAAAACGGTTTCCACAAATAATTCCTAAGGAGTCGATTATTAGCGTTTTTCCTGCCCCTGTTTCTCCTGTTAATACATTAAAACCTGTTTCTAAATTGATACTTACATCATCTATAATTCCTATATTTTTTATTTGTATTGTGCTTATCATACTAAAACCTCCACATAAAACATTTTGTACGAATTCTTGTTTGTATGAAAGTATTATATATGCGAATTTTTGTTTTGTCAATACTTTTTATTTGCATTTTTTCTATTTGTTTATTTTTTCGTTCTATTATTTTCTTCTTTTACTCTGTAGAAATTTGATTTTTTGGTAATATTTTCTATCTTTTTTTAATTTTTATCTTCTCTTTTTTGTTTTCACTGCTCTTTTCTATTTTTTAGATAAACTATTTTATCTTTTTTGCATAAATAAAAAGCCTAAGTTTTACTTGGCTTCTTATCTTTTTATCTTTTTTATTATACTAATTGTAAAATTACAACTTCTGCTGCATCTCCTCTACGTGGTCCAGCTTTAATGATACGTGTGTATCCTCCTACTCTTCCTTCGTATTTTGGAGCGATTTCATTGAATAATTTTGCTGGTAAGTCAACGTTAACTCCGTTTTCGTCTTTTACCTTGTTCATCATTCTCATCATTTTTCTTCTTGCATTTAATCTTGTTGGCATATCTTTTTGTCTTTTTTCTGTTTTTTCTTCTTTTACAACTTTTAAGTATTCTTTTCCGTTTTTGCTTTTTACAAGCTCTGTTTCTTTATTTCCTTTGCTGTCTAATTTTGCTTTTACAACTTTTACATCTACCATTTCAAAATTATCTTTTTCTTTTACTGCTAAGGAAATAATACTATCCGCCATTGCTTTTACTTCTTTGGCTCTTGCTTCTGTGGTTTCGATCTTTCCGTGTAAGATTAAGTCTGTTAATTGACCTTTTAACATTGCTTTACGGATATCGGTAGTTCTACCTAATTTTCTATTGATTGCCACTGTATTTTCCTCCTCTTTTTTGATTTTTATCTTGTTTTTGTTCCTGACGGCGACATATCTTTTCCTAGATTCATTTCCTCTGTGATAAGATATGTTATCCCCCTAGGTACTTCTATTATTTATTCTTCTTCTTTTGCAAATTCTAGCCCTAATGAATGGATTTTGAAGGTTACTTCATCTAATGATTTTTTACCTAAGTTTCTTACTTTCATTAGTTCTGATTCGGTCATATTTGTAATATCTTCTACTGTTGAAATACCAGCTCTTTTTAGACAATTGAATGATCTTACAGATAGTTCTAAGTCTTCGATTGACATTTCTAGAACTTTTTCTTTTTTGTTTTCTTCTTTTTCTATCATTACTTGTGTATTTTTAGCAGTTTCTGATAAATCAATGAATAATTCTAAATGGCTTGTCATTACTTTAGCAGCTAAGCTTAATGCTTCGTATGGTGCTAAACTTCCATCTGTCCATAATTCGATTGTTAATTTATCATAGTCAATGTTTTGACCAACTCTTGTATTTTCTACTGCATAATTCACTTTTTTTACTGGTGTGTAAATAGAGTCAATTGGTAATACATCGATTGGTTGATTTTCTTTTTTATTTTTTTCTGCTGAGTTATAACCTCTTCCCATATCTACTGTCATTTCAATTTGAAGGTGTGCTCCTTCTGATAAGGTAGCAATATGTAAGTCTGGATTTAATACTTCTACAGAGCTATCTGTAATAATATCTCCTGCTTTTACTTCTCCTTCGCCTTTTACATCGATACGGATTGTTTTTTCTTCATTTTCATGAAGTTTTAGTCTTATCATTTTTAAGTTAACGATAATTTCTGGTACATCTTCTACTACATTTGCGATGGTAGAGAATTCATGTACAACTCCTTCTATTTTTACACTTGTGATAGCAGCTCCTGGTAATGAAGATAGTAAAATTCTTCTTAATGAATTTCCTATGGTTACTCCATATCCACGCTCTAATGGTTCGCAAACAAATTTTGCATAGTTTGTTTCATTGTCTATTTCTAAGCATTTAATATTTGGCCTTTCAAATTCTATCATTTTTACCTCCTATACTTAGAAGTTAGAGATTAGAGGTTTAGAGGTTAGAACTTGTATTTCTAATCTTTTACCCTTTATTTTCCATACTCTACTTCTCTTTTTCTTTCTTTTTTCGAAAAGTTTCTTTTGCCTCCATTTTCTAATTTCTAATTGTCTAAGTGCTAATTATTATTTAGAGTAAAGCTCTACTATTAAATGTTCTTCTACTGGTAAGTCAACATCAGCTCTTTCTGCTAATCTTACAACTTTACCACTTAATTTTTCAACATCTTTTTCTAACCATTCTGGAACAGGTCTTGCTCCATTTTCTTCTATGTTTAATTTGATTGCTCCGTTGTCTTTTCTAATTTCTCTTACTGCAATTACATCTCCTGCTTTTACTAGGTATGATGGGATATCTACTTTGTGTCCATTTACTTCAAATGTTCCATGTGTTACCATCATTCTTGCTTGTGCTCTTGAGCTTCCATATCCTAGTCTGTAAATTACGTTATCTAATCTGCTTTCTAGAATTTGTAGTAAAACTTCACCAGTTTTACCTTTTGTTTTAGAAGCCATATCAAAATATTTTCTAAATTGTTTTTCACTTACTCCATAGAATGCTTTTGTTTTTTGTTTTTCTCTTAATTGTGTACCATATTCGGATAGTTTTTTCTTTTTTTGTCCATTTTGTCCTGGTGCATAATTTCTTCTAGAAATACTGCATTTATCTGTATAACATCTTGAACCTTTTAAGAATAACTTTTGTCCTTCTCTACGGCAAATACGGCATTGTTCATCTTTGTATCTTGCCATGATTTATTTCCCTCCTTAATTATCTCTATCTTGTTTGAGTTACTGACAGCGACACATCTTTTTCTAACTCATTCTTCCAATTTCTAACGGTGACACACCTTTTCCTAAGGTAAATTCTTTAAGGATACGATATGTCCCATGCTGGGTTTTATAAGTTCTATGATATGTCCCTCGCTGGGTTGCTCACATTAATTTTTTATACTCTACGTCTTTTTGGTGGTCTACATCCATTGTGTGGAATTGGTGTAACATCTTTAATGCTACTAATTTCTAATCCAGCTGATTGTAATGAACGGATTGCTGCTTCACGTCCTGAACCAGGTCCTTTTACAAATACTTCCACTGATTTTAAACCATGTTCCATTGCTGCTTTTGCTGCTGTTTCAGCTGCTTCTCCTGCTGCAAATGGTGTGCTTTTTCTAGAACCTTTGAATCCTAGTTCTCCAGCACTTGCCCAAGAAATTGCATTTCCTTGAACATCTGTAATGGTAACGATTGTATTATTAAAGCTAGAATGAATGTGTGCCATACCTTTTTCGATGTTTTTTCTATCTCTTCTTCTAGTTGTTGTTCTTTTTGTTACAGGCTTTGCCATTTAACCTTACCTCCTATTTCATATTCGAATAAGCTATTTTTAACTTACTTTTTATTTTTTACTTTTACTTACTAATTTTCTTGGTCCTTTTCTTGTACGAGCATTTGTTTTTGTTCTT
>CASCUT010000024.1 GCA_949155365.1 uncultured Clostridia bacterium | reverse complement strand
CGGGAACCATGATCGGCGTTCCCGGATTACAGCAGATTTGTCCGACGGTGAACCTTGTGTTTTCAGGGAATATGCCGGACGCGACAGCTTTTTGTATTTCCGTGTGGCATTCGATAAAACTGACGACCGGGTCCTTGCGTTCCTTGAGCGGGGTCGCCGCAAAAACGGATTCGCCGTGATAAATGATCCTGTAACTCCGCATGGCGCTGATAGCTTTGACAATGCCGAGCTTATAGTTGTTTTTAAAAAGCCTTCTTTCCTGTTCGACGTGGGCTTCGAGATAGGCGTAAACAGTATGGGGAACTATTTGTTCGTTTTCAAGATTGGCAGGGGCCAAACCGAATTTTTCAAGCATATCCCATGCATTTGTTTCATCATTGCAAAGGGATTTCAAATCGTTTGGCTTAATAATGCCGGTTATGAGCTTGCTGCCGAGGCAGGTCGTTCCGAAATTTGCGCCTTCTTCTTCGGCGAAAGCGATAAATTCAATGCTGCGGTTAGGAATGAAGCCTTCTTCGCGGAATGAGCGCAATGTTTCGAGGGCGGCGACAAGTCCGAAAGAACCGTCGTATTTTGCGCCGTTTTGCACCGTGTCCAAATGCGAACCGACAATGACCCTGGGCAGGTCGGTTTTACCTTTTATATGTAGTATAACAGGGATTAAATGGAATAATAATTTGGAAATTCCGCTAGTAGGAAAATATCTAATATTTGTATTATTAGGATATTTATTAGCCACCGAAGAAATCAAGAAAAGAAATCGATATATATTATATGGGTTAGGAATTATGTCTGCTATTATTAGATATGTAGGAACATACTACTTATCAACAAGAGATGGTGTTATAAATAAGAGTTTCTGGGGATATGAATATTGCATTTCTGTCTTGTTAGCAGTTGCAGTATTTGTATTTGTGAAACATATTAAGTGGAATAAAATAGTAAGTGAGACAATATTAAATCGATATATTCCTAAAATAGCGAGTTGTAGTTTAGGAATATATTTAATTCATCAAATCGTAATGGCTTATGAAATACAGATTTTTGAAATTGATACAAGAAGCATTTGGTGGAGGACAATAGGAGCACTTAGCACTTATTTTATTGCATTAATATTAGTGCTAATTATGAAAAAAATACCAAAAATAAATAAAATAATAGTACCATAAATGGAAAAGGAGGAAAATAGTATGAAATATGATTATCTAATAGTAGGTTCTGGCTTATTTGGTTCTATATTTGCCTATGAAGCAAATAAGAGAGGAAAGCAATGTCTGGTAATAGATAAAAGGTCACATGTGGGAGGAAATATTTATACCAAGAATATAGAGGGGATTAGCGTACACCAATATGGAGCTCATATATTCCATACAAGCAACAAAGAAGTATGGAATTATATCAACCAATTTACAGAATTTAACCGTTATACAAACTCACCAGTGGCACGATATAAAGATGAATTATATAATATGCCATTTAACATGAATACCTTTAACAAATTATGGGGAGTTGTTACTCCAAAAGAAGCACAAGCGAAAATCGAAGAAGAGAAGAAAGAAGCAGGAATTACAAATCCGAGAAATTTAGAAGAACAAGCTATTAGTTTAGTAGGTAAAACCATTTATGAAAAATTAGTAAAAGGTTATACTGAAAAACAATGGGGGCAAAGAGCAACGGAATTACCAAGCTTTATTATAAAAAGACTACCAGTGAGAATGATTTATGATAATAACTATTTTAATGATATCTATCAAGGAATTCCAATTGGTGGTTATACGCAAATTATTGAAAAGATGCTTGATGGAATAGAAGTAAAATTAAATTATGACTTTTTTGAACATAGAAAAGAATTAGAGCAAATAGCTGACAAAATTATTTTTACAGGTCCAATTGATCAATATTATGATTACGAATTTGGAAAACTAGAATATCGAAGCTTAAGATTTGAAACCGAAGTATTAGAAGAGCAAAACTATCAAGGAAATGCAGTAGTAAATTATACAGAATATGAAGTTCCTTATACAAGAATCATAGAACACAAACATTTTGAGTTTGATTCTACTTCTCCTAAAACGATTATAACAAGAGAATATCCAGATAAATGGGAGCAAGGAAAAGAGCCATATTATTCAATTAATAATGATAGAAACAATGCATTATATGAAAAATATGCAAACAGAAGCAAAGAGGACAAGCATGTTATTTTTGGCGGAAGATTGGGACAATATAAATATTTTGATATGGACAAAGTAATTGCAGAAGCATTAAACTGTGTTAAAGAAGAATTAGGATAAAGGAAAAAACAATGGAAAAAAGTAATAAAAAAATGATGGTCTTATCTGCGATTGGTATTATTTTAGTAGTGCTAGGACATACTGGATATCCGATTAGTTTAGCACGGAGAGATATTTCCCTATTATTCTTTTCACATGGCATTATTTATCTTCATTTCAGGTTATTTTTACAAGCCTGAAAAGGAAGATAATATAATGGGAAAAGAGGGATATCTTTGGAAGAAAGTAAAGAGACTTGTTATTCCGTATTTTATTTGGAACCTATTATATGGAATAATAGGGATGGTATTAAGACATTTTGGCGTTATTTCTTTTGGAAAAGACATTAGCTTTACTACGTTATTCATACAGCCATGGCAAGATGGACATCAATACATTTTCAATTTAGCATCTTGGTTTTTATTAGCTTTATTTTTGGTAAATATAGTTTACCTTTTACTAAGAAAAGGAATGACAAAAGCTAGGATATGGAATGACACTATCATGCTAATAGTGTTAGCGATATTCGCTTATTTTTCAATTGAAATAGGAAAACAAAATACGAAATTAGAAATGATTCCTTTAATAAGAACAGGCTTCTTTATGTTTTTCTACCATTTGGGATACTATTATAAAACAAAGATAGAAGGAAACTATAAAATAAACACAATTTGTTATTTAATGACACTTATTATCATTCAATTAATTTTAATAAAAGTGGATAGTCAGATTTCTTATTATCCACATAATATGGTGTTTAAAGCAAAATATGCGATTGTTCCTTTCTTGACCAATATTACAGGGATTCTATTTTGGTTAAAAGTAACACAAATAGTAACACCGCTATTAGGAACAAATAAAATAGTAAATGTAATAGGAAATAATACCTATGATATTATGCTACATCATTTATTTTGGGTATTTCTAATGAATACTGTTATTAGGATTGGAGCACAAATATTAGGTTTACAAGGTTTTGACATAAACCAATATAAACACACCATTTATTATTTTTATACAGCAGGAGTACCACAAGTGAAAATTGTTTATTTTATAATAGCACTAGGAGGCCCTCTTATTGCTAACTGTGGATATAAAAAAATAAAAAAACAGATAAAAAGGTTAGGAACAGTAAAATGGAAAAAGTACAAGTATTGCTATCTACCTACAATGGAGAAAAGTACTTAAAAGAACAAATCGAAAGTATCATAAGGCAAGAAGAAGTAGAACTATCCATCTTAATAAGAGATGATGGTTCTACCGATAAAACAATACAAATTCTAACAGAATTAGCAGAAAAATATAACAATATCACATTTTATCAAGGAGAAAACTTAGGCCCTGCTAGAAGTTTCATGGAACTAGTAAAATACTCAGAAGATGATGTTTCCTATTATGCCTTTGCAGATCAAGATGATGTTTGGAAATCTAAAAAAATGATAACGGCGATTCAAAAGTTACAAAAGCATGAAGAAATACCATCTCTTTACATTTCAGCAGTAGAAATAGTAGACGAAAATTTAAATTCAATAGGAATCAAGAAAGTAGTAGGAAATCCTACATTAGAAGGCGCTATCATTAAAAACTTTGCCTATGGATGTACACAAGTATTGAACAAAAAAATGCGTGATATTATCAATCAATATGAACCCAATTATCTAATTATGCATGATTCTTGGATAACAAGGATATGCTATGCCATTGGAGGAAATGTTATCATTGATGAAAATAGCTACATTCAATATAGACAACATACAAGTAATGTAGTAGGAGCTAAAGAAGGTGGTTTGAAAAAGTTAAAAAAACAACTAACAATAGCATTTAAAGATAACATCTGTATGAGAGTAAAAATAGCAGAAGAATTAAAAAATGGGTATGGGGATATATTAACAGACCATGCTAAAGAGCTAATTGAAAAGTTAATTTGTTATCCTACTAACAAGGAAGCGAAAAAATGGCTTTTGCGAAATAAAAATTTTCGAACGAGTGATGCTAAGATTAATGCAAAAATGAAGTTAGCCATTCGATTAAATAAATTTTAATTAAGTATGACAAAAAAGGTGGAAAAAACAATGGAACAAAAAAATGTATTTTTAATAGGCTCAAATGGAATACCAGCAAACTATGGTGGATTTGAAACATTTGTAGAAAACCTAGTAGTAAAAAAGAAAAAAACAAACATCAAATACCATGTAGCTTGTCTAGCAAAAGACAACAAAGAATTCGAATATCATGGAGCAAGATGTTTTAACGTAAAAGTACCAGAAATAGGTTCTGCCAAAGCAGAATACTACGATTTAGTAGCATTGGAAAAAACCATCCATTATATTAAAAAGAATAAACTTCAAAATGTAACAGTATATGTCTTAGGAACAGGTGTAGGCTTATTCATTTGGTTCTATAAAATGCGTTTAAAAAGACGAGGAATAAAACTATATGTCAATCCAGATGGATGCGAATGGAAAAGAGCAAAGTGGAATGCTATCTTAAAAAAATTCTTCCGTGTATGTGAAAAGAAAATGGCAAAACATGCAGACCTACTAATATGTGATTCAAAAAGTGTAGAACAATATATTCAAGAAGATTATCAAAAATACAAACCAAATACCACTTTTATTGCTTATGGATCTGACATACAAACTAATTTTGAAAACTGGGATGAAACGAAATTAGAAACATGGTATCAAGAGAAGCGGAATTACCAAACACAACTATTATCTAATTGTAGGCAGATTTGTACCAGAAAATAATTATGAAACCATGCTAAAAGAATTTATGAAATCAAAAGTACAAAAGGATTT
Source organism: uncultured Clostridia bacterium (assembly GCA_949155365.1). Taxonomy (GTDB): domain Bacteria; phylum Bacillota; class Clostridia; order TANB77; family CAG-508; genus UMGS1663. The sequence goes on along the minus strand of CASCUT010000024.1, from coordinate 24,433 downwards.
AGTAATTATTACTAACGTTGAAGAAAATAAATTTTATCAAGAGTTAAAAGAAATTACTAAATTTCAAGAAGATAGTAGAATTAAATTTGTAGGAACAGTGTATGATGATAAAATGCTACAAAAAATAAGAGAAAATGCATATGGTTATATCCATGGACACGAAGTAGGAGGAACCAATCCATCTTTATTAGAAGCACTTGCCACAACAAAGTTAAATTTGCTATTAAAAGTAGGATTTAATAAAGAAGTGGCAGAAGAGGGCGCCATGTATTGGAATAAAGAGGAAAATAACTTAAGCAATTTATTAAATAAAGTAGATACAGAGTTATCAAGAGAAACAATAGAAGACTATGGAAGAAAAGCAAAACAGCGAATACAAGAAGAATATAATTGGGATAAAATTATTCACCAATATGAAGAAATCTTTTAAAGACAGTTGGAAATCTACATAATGGTGCATACGGTAAAAATATTAAATTTAAGGTGATTCCATACCGATTTAAGTTGGAAATGATGATAGGGGCATAATTCTTTTGAATTATGTTCTCATTTTTTATATAGTAGGAATTTTCGGACGAAGTATATAACATATTTAGGAAAAATTTGATTTAAAGGTACAATGATTGACAATACTTAGATTAAGATTTTCTTAATCTAAATTATTTTCCTTGCAAACTAGTTGACGAAAAAAGGAAAATAGAAGATAATAAGAAAAGAAAAAATGAAAGAGGAAGAAACAAGATGGAAAAAACGAAAAAGATGATAAGAAATTTGATTCTCTTTATTCTGCTAATCATCATCACATTTTATGTAATATTAAAAGGGCAAAATATAACAGAAATACTTCATATTGTAAGAACAGCCAAAAAAGAATTTATTTTAATGGCAATGATATGTATGTGTTTATATCTAGTATGTGAAGCAGTTAATATAGGAAGAACATTAAAAGCCTTAAAGGAAAAAAGCAGTTTTTTAAAAAACTTAAAATATGCATTGATTGGCTTTTTCTTTAGTTCTATTACACCAGCAGCAAGTGGCGGACAACCAATGCAAATCTATTATATGTACAAAGACAATATATCCGTAGCAAATTCAACTTTGGCACTTTTAATTAATTTAAGTAGTGTACAAATTGTAACAATTTCAATAGCATTAGGGAGTGTCATCCTAAACTATAAATACATGAATCAGGCCTTAATCTTATTTTTTGTGATAGGAGTAGGACTAAACTTAACTGCTTTAAGCTTATTATTAATCTCTATTTTCTCAAAGAGAATGACAAGGGCATTAATTAATATTACCATTAAAATATTAGCATTTTTTAAAGTGAAAAATATCGAAGAAAAGCAAATTAAATTTGAAAATGAATTAAATAAATATCAAAATAGTGCTAGCTATATTAAAAATAATAAAATGGTTATTTTAAAAATAGTACTAACCACTTACATCCAATATATTCTATTTTATGCTATCTCTTATTTTGTATATTGTAGTTTTGGGTTAAAAGGACATTCTATAATAGAAATTGTAACATTACAATCGGTACTTTATGCTACCGTTTCTGGAATTCCGTCACCAGGTGCAGTAGGAGTAAGTGAAGGAGGTTTTCTTGCTATCTTTAGACAAATATTCCCAGATGGTATGGTAAAAGGAGCAATGTTATTAAATAGAGGAATTAGTTTTTATCTATTTGTACTAATTAGTAGTATTGTAGTAATGGTAAATGTCATAAGAGGAAAAAAGGAAAATGAGGAAATTGAAACAAGGGAGGATAAGACCTCTGCATAAAATGTCAATGCTAGTCTAGACGGAGATTTAAAAGAAAATGTTGAAAAATATCGAAAATTGATTTATAATAGAAATGAGATTTTTTAGAAAGGGTACAAAAAATCTCATTGCTATAAAAAGTAGCAATAAAGGGGAAATTTGTTATGATAAATATACTTTTATGTGGAAACAAAAGAGTGTTTGATGGAGCTCTTACCGAGCTATTATCCATTACCAATAAGACGAAAGAATCCATTCGTTGTTATATTTTTACCATGGATGTTTCTAGAATAAAACCGGAATATACAAGTATAACAGAAGAACAAGTAGCATTCTTAAACGAAGTGGTGAAAGCAAAAAAAGAAGAAAATGAAGTAATTAAAATTGATGTAACAGAACTATATGAAAAAGAGTTTGGAAGATGCAAAAATGAAAATGCCTATTGTACACCATATACATTATTAAGATTGCTAGCGGATATGGTACCAAATATGCCAGAAAAACTTCTTTATTTAGATATTGATATGATGGCAAATGGGGATATCTCAGAATTATATCATATTGATATTTCGGATTATGAATATGGAGCAGTAAAAGAAAAATATGGTTCCTATTTTATTTGGCCAGACTATATTAATGCAGGAATGTTATTATTCAATATGAAGAAAATGAAAGAAACGAAATTATTAGAAAAAGCACGAAATCTAATTAAAACAAAGAAAATGTTATTTGCAGACCAAGATGCCATTTATCGTTCTACAACAAAAAAATTGTTGTTACCAAGAAAATATAATGAACAATCGAGTTTTAAAAGACAAGATACCATAATATGTCATTTTTGTAAAAGACTAATGTTACTACCATATCCACATACAGAAAATTACAAACAATGGCAAATTGAAGAGATACATAGAGAATTAAAGTGTTATTGTTTTGAAGAAGATTTACAAGAATATAGAGAGTTAAAAGAAAAATTTGAAAATAGAATAGGGGAAAAAACACATGAAACAAGATAAAAAAATAATACCAATCTTTTTTGCAATTGATGATGCATACACACCATTTTTAGCAGTTGCACTACAATCTTTGTTAGATAATGCAAGTAGTGAATATCAGTATTTAATTAAAATTTTACATACTAATGTACAAGAAGAACATCAAAATCAAATAAAAAAATATGAAAGAGAAAATGTCAATATTGAATTTGTAGACTTAAGTTATTATATTGAAAAGGTACAAGACAAACTATATACTCGTGACTATTACACCAATACCACCTATTTTAGACTATTTTTACCAGAGTTATATCCTCAATATGATAAAGTATTATATTTAGATAGTGATATTATTGTATTAGGCGATATTGCAACATTATATAACACAGATATGGGAACCAATTTAGTAGCAGCTGCACCAGATGATATTATTCAATATCATAAAGTATTTCAAGATTATGCAGAATTAGTAGTCGGTGTTGCTACCTATAAACATTATTTTAATGCAGGCGTATTATTAATGAATTTGGATGAACTAAGAAAATTCAAATTTCAAGAAAAATTCTTATATTTATTAGGAAAAGTAAAATTTTCCGTAGCACAAGACCAAGACTATTTAAATAGGCTATGTAAAGGAAGAGTAACCTTAATCAGTCATGATTGGGATGTAATGCCATATGTAAATAGTGAAACAAAACCAGAAGATATTCAGTTAATTCATTACAATTTTGCCTATAAACCTTGGCATTTTGAAGATGTAACTTATCATGAATATTTCTGGGAATATGCAAAGAAAACAGAATTTTATGAGGAAATTCTAAAAGTAAGAGAAGAATACACCGAAGAGCAAAAATTCCAAGACAAAGAAGCAGAAAAAGGTCTAGTAGCACTTGCCATAAAAGAAAATTCATGTGTAGGTGATGATAGAAAATATGGGAGATTATAAATGAAAGAAAAGGATATAGAAAAAGCACCAGACCGATTAGCAGTATTAGAAAAAATTCAAACTTTAGAAAAAGAAGGAAAATTTGATATTGATGTAGAAGAGGATCCTCCTACAATACCGCTAACGCCAGAAGAAATAGATTATTTAAGGAAAAGCACTTATAGCAAACTAAAAAATAAGGTGGCAAACAAAGTAGGAGAAAAATTCTTACATGATATTATCAAAGAAAACAAACTAATGATAAAAGAAATTAAGGGAATCGAAAATATGCAAAAGGTAGAAACAGGAGCGATACTAACCTGTAATCACTTCAATCCTTTTGATTCCTTTTCGATTGAACATGTATTTAGATTATCTGGTCAAGCAAAAAGGAAAAAAATGTATAAGGTAATTCGAGAAGGAAACTATACGAATTTTCCAGGGTTTTATGGCTTTTTATTTCGAAATTGTGACACGCTTCCATTAAGCTCCAACAAGAGAACCATGGTAGCTTTTATGAAAGCAGTAGAAGCAATTTTAAAACGAGGAGATTTTATTTTAATCTATCCAGAACAAAGCATGTGGTGGAATTATCGAAAACCAAAGCCACTAAAAAATGGAGCATATCGATTTGCGGTAAAAAACAAGGTGCCAGTAATTCCTATTTTCATCACAATGGAAGATAGCCAAAACATAGGAGACGATGGTTTTCCTATTCAAGCCTATACCATTCATATAAAAGAACCAATTTATCCAGAGGATACATTATCTGAAAAAGAAAAGGTAGAAAGAATGAAAAACGAAAACTATCAAATATGGAAACAAGTATATGAAGAATTTTATCAAATTCCATTAAAATATACAACAGAAGAGCAAAAGGTGAGTGTAACAAATGGAAAATAGAAAAGTAATCTATTATCAAGATGAATTAAACGATGAATTTTCAACTGCCCAAATAACACCAAGAGTAATTGATGAAACCTATCAATATGAGCATGGCGTTATTTGGAATGTATGTTCCTATCTTATGCAAAATGTGTTTAGTATGCCAATCAAAGTAGGGTATCTAAAACTAAAATTTAAAATGAAGTATATAGGAAAAGAAAAAATAAAACCATATCGAAAACAAGGCTATTTTATTTATGCCAATCATACACAAGCATTTGCCGATACCTTTATTCCAAGCGTAGGAAATTATCCAAAAAGAAATTTTTTAATTGTAAATCCAGAGAATGTATCCATAAAGTTTGCCAAAACTCTAATTGAAATGTTAGGGGCGATTCCAGTACCAGGAAATAAAACCGCCATGAAACATTTTTTAGAACAAATAGAACAAAGAATTAAGAAAAATTGCTCTATTACCATTTATCCAGAAGCTCATATTTGGCCATACTATACCAAAATAAGACCATTTAAAGAAGTGTCTTTTAAATATCCAATCGAATTAGAAACACCAACCTTTTGCATGACCAATACCTATCAAGCATATGGGAAAAAGAAAGATAAAATAAAAATGGTAACCTATATTGATGGACCATTTTTTGCTAGTACTACACAAACAAAGAAGGAAAGACAAAAAGAATTAAGAAATCAAGTATATCAGTGCATGGTAGAAAGAAGTAAAAATAGCAATATAGAATGGATAGTGTATAGGAAAGTAGCAAAGGAAAACGATACATTAGCTGTGTAAAATAAAAGTATAAAAATTAGAAAAACAGACCTTGGGGGCTTTAAAACTCCAAGGTTTTTTTGTCGTTATTTAAAAGGAAGAAAATTGACACGAAACAGTAAAATATGTTACAATGTATTTACATAATTTTTATAATGAAAGGAGATTATTATCTATTTCTTTTTACAATATAAAAACGACAGAAAGGATGAAATTTATGAGAAAACGGAAAAATGTAATCAAGATTAGTTTGATATTATTAGGCATTATACTTGCAACATCAAGCAAAGAATGCAAAGAAAATCCACAGATGCATAGCTTAAAATTAATGAAACAAGATATAAGTTACACAGAAAGTACGAACAAACTAAGGAATCCAGACAGAGGTTTTTATCATCAGGCGATAATACGAGGAACACCAAAAGGCTTTGACTATTCAGAAGTCGAAAATGCAATCGAAGAGCTACAGAAATCAGATAGAACATTAATACATTTAAGAATCGATATATCTAAATTATCTGGCAGAGCAAATGGAAAGCGGGATTTGAATTTGTCAAATGCAGACAAATCAGATATTAATGATGCATTTGATTTAATAAGACAAAATAAATTAAAAGCCATTGTGAGAATTTCCTATGATTATGATGGAGATATCCATAAAGAACCTGACACATTGGAGATGATATTAGAGCATATAAAACAATTTAAGCCGATATTCGAAACAAACAAAGATGTAATAACCGTTGTTGAAGCAGGGTTTATTGGCATGTGGGGGGAAATGCATGGTAGTGATTATACGAATCAAGAGGATGTTTCTACTGTAATAAAAGAAGTCTTGCATGCAGTACCAAGTAGTATTATGGTAAATGTCAGAACATTAGATATGTATATGAATTTATTTGGCACAGCACCAATCAGTAAAAAGTTAGCATATAATGGAAAAGATGAGTCTAGATTAGGAATATTTAATGATGGCTACCTAGGAAGTGAAACAGACTTGGGAACCTATCAAAATAGAGAGGAAGCTCTCAAATTTCTAGAGGCACATGCGAAATATACGATATTTGGCGGAGAGACTGCTACACCAGATAATCCATATAATGACATTGAAAATGTTCAAGAAGAAATGTTTAGAACACATACTACTTATTTGAATTATGAATGGAATCCTGAAATAACACAAATGAAGTGGGAAAATACCATTTATAATGGAAAAAATTCTGAATATAAAGGACAAACGGCTCAGAAATACATTGAAGATCATTTGGGATATCGATTTGTATTAAAAGAATCAAAAATATCACAAAGTGTGGCTCAAGGCAAAAAAGTACTAGTAAGTATAAGTATTGAAAACACTGGCTTTGGAAATGTTGTCAATGAGAAAAAGGTGCAATTAGTACTGAAAAAAGGAATACAATCTTATACAATAGATACCAATATTAATGTAAGAAAATGGGATAGTAACCGAACAGCTACAGAATGCATAAAAGTTGCGATACCAGACAATATAAAAGAAGGCGAGTGGAAGTTATATCTTAAAATAGTAGATAAAGAGAATGAGCAATATACAATCCAATTTGCAAATGAAGGTGTATGGAATGCGTTTGTGAATGCAAACTATATTGGAAAATTTGAAGTTGTAAAGATACAAGAAAAGGAAAAATAAATTTTATTCGTAAAAAATCCTAGTAATAATTTACTAGGATTTTTTGCGAATAAAACGATTATATCGAAAGAAAACAAATCGCAAAACAATTATAAATAGTGAAAATTTTTCAACATAAGGATTAAAAGTAACTGAAATGTAATTCTTTTCATATGATATACAAAAAATGAAGGGAGTTTATTTTTTATGGATTATGAAATAATGATGAACGGGAACGTTAAAATTGGAATGTATGCTCCAGAATTTGAAGCAGATAGTACAATGGGAAAAATAAGTTTAAATCAATACCGAGGAAAATGGGTTGTACTATTTTCTCATCCAGGAGATTTTACCCCAGTATGTACCACAGAGATGATAGCATTTTCAAAAGCCAATACATACTTTGAAAGATTAAATACCTGCCTTATAGGATTAAGCGTTGATAGTAATGCTTCACATCTAGCATGGGCTTATGATATTTATTGCAAGACAGGAATCAAAATTCCATTTCCAATTATTGCGGATAGAAATGGAGCAATTGCTAGAAAATATGGTATGATTTCCAATGATGTAAGCACAACAGAAACAGTTAGAAATGTATTTATTATTGATGATAAAGGAGTAGTAAGACTAATCTTAGTGTATCCATTAAACATAGGTAGATGCATACCAGAAATTTTAAGATGTATAGAAGCTTTGCAAACTTCAGAAGAAAGCAAAGGTTCTACTCCAGCAAACTGGGTACCCTGTGAACCAATCATAGTAGGGCCTCCTAAAACTTTTGCAGAGTTAGAAGCACGAAACGCAGAAATAAATAAAAATAGAAATGGAATGAGTTGGTATTTAAGCTTTAAAGAACCAAAAAAATGTATAACAGCAGGGCAAACAGATTGTGAGTGCGATAGAATAAAAAAGATAGATAAATAAGAAACAGGGAATAGGTAAAAAATACTAGAAAAAAATGAAGCAAAACTTCGAAAAGTTATTTGACTTTTATCAAAATTAACGTATAATAGAATAAGAGAAATCAAAAGATAAAAGGAGAAAAAATGGAAACAAAGAACATTAAAAAAATTTATGAATTATTAGATAAAATACCTGTTACAGACCAAAACCAAGAAACCATAGAAGAAGTAAAAGAATGCCTATTAAATGGAGACTTTATTACTGCATTAGAAAAGATACAAGATTTACAATTAGAAAACGAAGAAGAAGAAGAGCAACAAGAAGAAATGGAAATGATAGGAGCCTATCCAAAGCAATTAAGCAACCCTGAATTAGAATATATCTATATGGGATTACTATTAAATGACCCAAAACTGATTGTAAAATATTATTTTACTTTCAAAGAATGCTATTTTGAAGAGGATGATATTTTAAACTTATATAAAAGTATTCTATTTACAGAAGGAGGCAATTACACACCAGAAGTTGCCAAAAAAGGATTTAACTTTGCCAAAGATACAGAAGAGTCTTTTGCGCTTAAAAAGCAATTAAAAGCTAAAATGGCATCCGAAGACTATCCTATGGAGCAAATTTATGTAGAACTAAAAAAACTATTTATTTTAAGAAAAAATTATTTGGAAATGCCAATTAAAGAAGTACAAAAGGCAATTGTAGAAATTACAGATTATGAATTATATCATGAAATGTCAGAGCAAGAAGTGGAAAGTGCTATTAGGCAAGTAAGTGATACAGGGAAATTTAAAAGAGCAGTTCTAAACCAAGGGTTATCGGATTTCCTAAACCAAGGAGATAATAATTTAACAAATGGATTAAGTATGCCATTTCCAGTATTGTCCAGTGTGTTTAAAGGAATTCGAAAAGGTGAAACAATGGCTTTTGCTATGCCATCCAACTCTGGTAAAAGTAGATTTACTACAAACTTAGCAGCTTATACTGCCTTTGTTCATAAAAAGAAAGTGCTTATTATTTCCAACGAAATGTCAGAAGAGAAAATGAGACTTTGTTTAATTACAACTATTTTAAATAACCCTGAAATTCAAAAGAAACATGGACAAATGCTTCGTAAAACAGAAGGCGAATTATTAGAATTCAAATTTAGACCAGATATGAAAAATAAAGTAAAAGTAGACGAAAATGGATTTGTTTTAAAAGAAGAAAAAGAAACACAATTTGAATTTTCCAAAAGACTTTCCAAGGTTTCTTCGGAATACAATAGGACGATGGCAGTTACCGATTGGGTAAACAAAGAAATGAAAAATTCAATCTACTTTATCAATATTACAGACCATACCAATGATGAATTAAGAAAAGTAATTATGAATTATTATTATAAAGAAAAAATAGAATACATTTTTTATGATACGTTAAAAACAGATACAGCAAACATAGGGATAGCAGAAGAATTAAAGAAAACAGCTACCATTTTATCGAATTTAGCACAAAACTTTAATATTTTTATATGTTCTACCTTACAATTGCTAGATAGTACTACACTACCAATTAATTTAGATGTAAACGACTTATCCGCATGTAAAACAGTCAAAGAAGTATTAGACACTTTATGTTTAATGAAACAAATAAATAGAGAAAACTTAAAAGATTATGAATATTCTTTACAAGAAGTGGACTCCCAATTTTATGATATCGAAAATGACAAAAACCCAGACGTACGCTATTATGCATGTGTCATAGATAAAAATAGAGCAGGAGCAAAACCAAAATTACTATTTCGTATTAACCTAGCCTATAACTCATGGGAAGAATTAGGTTATCTAAAATTAAAGCAATCTTAATAGAGACTAAAAAATATTACACAATAGGTTAAATTAAGAATAGCAAATGAATCAGCAATATAAAAAAAATCGAGACGAAAAATCTCGATTTTTTGCATTCTTTCGAATGCATTTTTGGAAAAAAATGGAGATGATAAGGTACTTTTTTCTTGACTAATGAGTAAAGAAGCGATACAATAAAAAGAAGAGAAGAGGAAATAAAATGGCCAAAAAATATCTAGAAAAAAATGTACTAGAAGCAACATTAGAAAGACTAAAGCTTGTTTTTACGGAATTTGAACATGTATATTTTAGTGTAAGTGGAGGAAAAGACAGTTCTGTCATGGTGCAATTAGCAAATTGTGTAGCAAAAGAAATGAACAGAAAATTTGATGTACTTTATATCGATTTCGAAGCACAATATCGTCACACCATCGAGCATATAGAAGAATTAAAAACACTTTCACAAATTCGGTGACTTTTATCATATTGCTTTGCCAATGGCACTTCGTAATGCAGTATCTGTGTTACAACCAAAATGGATTTGCTGGGAGGAAGAAAGTAAGCATTTGTGGGTTCGAGATATGCCAAAAGACAGTATTAATATAGAAAATTGCCCATTTGAATGGTTTCGAAAAGGAGAAGAATTTGAAGAGTTTATTGTTCAGTTTGCCGATTGGTATCAAAAAAAGCATCAAGGAAGGGTGGCTTGTGGCATTGGAATTCGAACAGACGAGAGTTTAAATCGTTTTCGTACCATTGCTTTTCAAGAAAAAAAGATTACCTATAAAGGGTACAAATGGACAACAAAATTAAAGTTAAAAGAGAGATATATTGAAGTATACAATTTTTATCCGATTTATGATTGGGCAGTAGAGGATATTTGGGGAGCAGTTAGCAAGCTAGAGTTAAAATTTAATTATATTTATGAAATGATGTATAAAAATGGAGTAAGCGTTTATGAACAAAGACTTTGTCAACCATATGGCGATGATCAAAGAAATGGATTAAATCAATATAAAACATTAGAATATGAAACTTGGAGTAAAATACTCAATCGCGTTAATGGAGTTAATTTTGGAAACATCTATTGCAAAACAACAGCATTAGGAAACATCAAATCATGTAAACCGAATTTTATGACATGGCAAGAATATAGTGTTTTTTTATTAGAAAGTATTGGAATCTACAATGAAGACTTGTTAATTCATTATTATCGAAAAATAAAAAAATTTATGATTTGGTATAAAAATAAATATGATGTTGAAATAAAAAATATTCCAGAAACAGCAGAATGTAAGCTGGAAAATCAAAAGAAGGCAATCTCATGGCGAAGAATTGCAAGAGCGATAGAAAAAAATGATTTTTATTTAAGAAGATTATCATTTGGACAAACCAAAACAGATGAAAAAGAACTAAAACGATTAATTCATAAATGGGACAATTTATTAAACCAAAATACGTTAACCGATGACAAGAATTTAATTAAAATAATACAAGAAGAAAAAGGAGAAGTAGTAAATGATAGAAATTAATAGTATAATTAAAACCGATAACAAAGATGAACAATTTTATAATTATATGGGAAAAATGTTTGGATCTCGTATTGTTCAAAGACAAACCAATGATAGAATTTATGATGATAATGGAAAAGAATGGTATCTTTATATCGAAGACGAAAGAGTAGCTTCTTTTGTGTCGATTAGTAACAATATGATTAAAAATGTATATACCATAAAAGATGCGTATTTAGTGCAAATATTAGAGACCATAAGAAAAGAGAAAAAAATAAAAGAAAGCATAGTACCAAACCTTTATAAAAAACTTTATGAAAAAGCAGGATTTAAAATAAATCCAATGAATACATTAAAAAATTTTGTTATGATTTATGATGCATAAGAGAAAGGGGAGGTAGTAATGAAAAAAATTACATTTCCAGTATTAAATGTAAAGATGGTAGATATTGATAAAGTGATTGCCAATGATTATAACCCAAATAAAGTAGCACCTCCAGAAATGGAATTATTAAAACACTCGATTGAAGAAGATGGGTATACACAACCAATTGTTACTTATTATGATAAAGAACATGATCAATATATTGTAATTGATGGTTTTCACCGTTATCGTTGTGCAAAAGAATATTTTCATTTGAAACAAATTCCAATTGTAACCATCGATAAAGAATTAGATAATCGTATGGCAAGTACAATAAGACACAATAGAGCAAGAGGAAATCATCAAATTATTGATATGTCTCATATTGTGTTAAATCTAACAGACATGGGATGGAACGAAGAAAAAATTTCTAAACATTTGGGAATGGAATTGGATGAAATTATAAGATTAAAACAAATAACAGGGTTAAAAGAAATGTTTGCCAATCATGTATTTAGTAAATCTTGGGATGAATTTGATGAGAAAATTCGTAAAGAAAGAATATAAGTTTATTTTTGAGACATACTATAGTAACCAAAAAAGAAGCAAATATTAGTGAAAAGCTTCGTTAACTAAGAAAGGGTGAAGAGGTATGGAACAAGGACAAAAAATTAATTGTACAGTAACGAGCTGTCAATATAACGAAAATCAAGAACAAGAATGTTCTTTAAGGCAAATTATTATAACACCAGTGGAAAATTGTGATACGAAACAACCAGATGAATCGATGTGTAGTAGTTATAAAAATAAGCAAAATAAGTAGACAAATCATGAAATATCAGTTATAATAGAATAAATAAGTAGTATATAAGTAGTCATAATTAACTTTTTAGGAGGAATTTTATGATGAATAGGGAAGACACTAAAAAATTACAGAACATGAAGTACACATTAGAGGAGTATAAGAGACGGAAAATAAAAACAAAGGAGTGGAAATTAAATAAACTGCAACAGGAATACTTAGAAAGCTTAGGGTATCAGATAGAACCGGTTATTTATGAAATCACAACGAAAACATTTAAAGACCTCTATCATATACGAAGCCCATTGATTAAAGAAATTCATTATGCAAGTAAAGCTGGCAAAAAGAGAATTGGAAAATCATTAAAGGAAGCAGATAAAAAAGTATTAGCAGAATATAAAGTAAAATTTTATCCACTAAAGTTTAAGATTATCATTATTCCTTGAACAAAGAGTAGGACCCATGAATTGTTTCATGGGTCCTATGTTTTATATTTAAGTAAATTCATTTTTAATCGTCCAAAGACATTACATAGAGCATCTAATGTGATACCAGAATTAGAAGAAAACTTAAAACCAAAAAGAGAAGGGTCCCAAAATTCTGGGACCCTTCTCTTTTTAAATTACTCTAATTTAGAGCTTAAAGATTTGTTTAAGCCATAGCCATTCACTCGGAAGAAATAGTCTCTACCTAAAATGCCAACATTTTTAGGATCAATTTCATCGATAATTCGATTGGCATAGATTTCTTTCTTTTCCATTGCACCATGATTGATAAGAATCAGTTTAATATTTTCGTAGGGTCTTAAGAAATTAAGCAATTCATCCGCCTTAGCATGAGCAGAAAACTCAGAAGTGAAAGCGACATCGGCTAATTTTTTGACTTGCAACCCAGCAATATCAACCTTTTCATTTTTCAAACAATCGTATAACCGTCTACCTAAGGTTCCTTCTGCACAATAACCTGTGAAATGAATCAAAGCATTGCTTTTCTTTAAATACGCAGGTAAATAGGTTTGTGCAGGTCCATAAGAACCCATTCCAGAAGTAGTTAAAATAATTTTGCATACATTATCATTCATAATAGATTGACGAATATCCGAATTGAAAACTTCGGTAAAGTTTTCTGGTAAAAAGTTTCGGCATTCCTCTTTGTTATCAAGACCATCTCTTAGATAAATATCCGTATAACGCCTTGCCAGTTTTCCATCCAAATAGATAGGAACTTCTTTGCTTAACTTACCTTGGGCCTGCCAAGTTTTAAGGATATACAGAATTTCCTGAGAACGACCCAAGGAAAAAACGGGAACAACAACTTCTTTTTCTTCTGAAATAGCATTTAAAACATTTCGCTCAAACACAGATTCAACAGAAGTAGAATCCATATCTCCATAGGTAGCTTCCTGAATAATGGTAAGAGGTAATTGTTTAACCCATTTTGGAATAGGAGCTACATCAAAGAACAGATTTTTACTATTATAATCGCCAGTAAATAAAAGGTTAATGTCTTCATAACGATTGTCGCCTCCACGGTGCTTAATTTGCAATAAAATTACAGCAGAACCAGGAAGATGTCCATTCATAAAGAAGGTAGCCTTGATGTTTTCATCGAATCGAATCGTTTTTTCATAAGAACATCCCTTTACTAAGTGTAAGGTTTCTTCTACATCAGAATCAAGATAAAGCTGGGGTTCATGTGCCATTTTCGCTTTATTTCTCAGAACTTTATAACTATCTTCTAATGCAAGTGGAAGTAACTTAGCAGTAGTATCTGTCATAAAAATAGGACCACGGTACCCGTTTTTTACCAGAAGAGGTAATCTACCAGTATGATCTACATGATTATGAGTAACGAGGACATAATCAATAGAACTGCAATCAAAGGGTAAGTACCGGTTCAATTGTGAATAGTCACATTCTTGAAATAGTCCACAATCGACAAGAAGTCTTTTTGTACAACCGTTTGGAAGCTTAACAATGAGTAATATGCAAGAGCCAGTAACTTCTGGATGCAATGCCATAATGTCAACGTAAAGCTGGTTTGTTTTGCCCATAGAAAATCTCCTTTCAGCAATCTTGGTTAATAGTTACTGTTTAGAATAGCAACATTTTATCATTAAATTTACATAAACGCAATAAAAATGTAGAAATTAATCGAAAAAAATAAAAAATAGCCAAAAACAATTGAAATTTTCGACTTGTTATGATAAAATGGCGACATAAAATTGTAACAGAAAGGAGAAAAAAGAAAAATTAATTGTTCTTATGAAATCGAAAGTTTTAGAAAAACTAGGAACAAAGTGAAATAGCATTTCTAAAATTTATTTTTAATAACGAAAGTACACAATGAAACCAAAAACCATAAATATGGAGAGCAAAAGGAGGAGAGTCGTTATGAAGAAAAAGCAAGCCGTCAAAATTTATTTTCAAGTTACCATCGATGGAAAGCCACAGTTGCTGTTTGTTACAGAAGAAGAGCTTCGGAAAACGATAGAAGCCTCTAAACTAAAGAAAGACCCACAGCAAGACGTAGCATTAAGATTTATACTAAATGGGCAGAATTTAGAAATTTCTTTGAAAATGGCAGAGATCAACCGCCTCTTAAAACAGGCAAAATTGAAAAGGACACAAATAATTCCATATTCCTTAAATGGATATTTGGAAGATCTTACACAGAAACTGGTAGAAAATCCAACAATACCAATTGCAAAAAGAGAACATGAAATAGAAAGAATATGGTTTTATCTTTCACAAAAAAGACGAAACAATGTTTTTATTACAGGGGAGATGGATGTTGGTAAAACAGCCATTGCACACGAAATAGCTCGGAAAATCTCTATCAATGAGTGTCCAAAAGAATTTTATGAAAGACATGTTGTTCTATTTAGACCACAGGTGCTTAATAAAATAAAAAGTGACCATGCCTACGAGAAAACGGTGAAAAGGGTAATGAACTTTTTAGTGGAAAACAGGAAAAACATTGTATTATACATTGATAATGGCTTATACATGAAAACAGATGAACTTTTAATTACGATGCTATATGCTTGCATTATAAAGTATCATATCCCAATGATGGCAACATTAGACTACGAAGACTATGAACGCTACTTCTTAGCAGATACCAACATAGCGAAATATTTGCATGAGGTATATGTAGAAGAGCCAGAAATAGATGAGTTAAAATCTATGTTGGAAATGCATATTCCAAGATTGGAAAAGCGATATAGAGTCAAAATTACAGACGAAGCAATTAAATTTGGTATCTATACAGCTTGCCTTTCAGAATCCCCTGCATTAGAGCCGGGAAATGCAATTAGTATTTTAGAAACAGCATCGCGTGAGGCAAGAAGGAAGACAAAGAAAGAGGTAGACAAACAGTGTATTTT
Source organism: uncultured Clostridia bacterium (assembly GCA_949155365.1). Lineage (GTDB taxonomy): Bacteria > Bacillota > Clostridia > TANB77 > CAG-508 > UMGS1663. The sequence goes on along the minus strand of CASCUT010000024.1, from coordinate 8,626 downwards.
AAGTTGCTATAACACTTCTCTAAAAGACTATGAAAATATGCCAGAAGAGGAAAGAAGAGCAACCGCCTATCACGAAACAGGACATTATATTGCTCATATCATGAGTAAGAATCAGAAGGACGTTAAAATAGCATGTGTTTCGATTCTTCCTATGATGTGGTGGGCAGGAGTAACAATGTCCTATCGAGAACCAAAAGAATATGCTATTTATTCTCGGGAATATTTCATTGACCAGATTGCAATCCTGTTAGCTGGTAGAATTGCTGAAAAGAAAGTAACAAATGCAGAAACAACAGGAGCAAGTAACGATTTAATGCGTACCAATTCCACAGCAAAGGCAATCATTATGCGATGGGGATTTTCAAAAAGCAGATTCAGCCAAAATCGAAGTTATGACTACGAAGATTATTTCTTAATGCCAGAGAGCAAAAAAGAACTAATCGATGACGAGGTTCAAGACTTAATCAACGAAGGAACACAAAGAGCCCAGCAAATGATAGAAGAAAACGAAGGTCTACTGAAAGAAATTGCAGAAAGGCTAATGTTAGATGAAATTCTAACTGGCGAAGAACTCGAGCAAATCTGCAAAGAATACAAAAAAAAGCAATTATAATTTTTCTTACCAAGAGGATACAATTACTAATAGTATCCTCTTTCTCTATGCAAATTTTCGGAGACTTTGTGAGGATCTCCAGGGATTTTTGAGGATTTTGGGAGGTTGAGGATTTTTGGGACGTACGAGAAAATCTACAAACTTGTAGATTTTCTCGTACGTCCCAAAAATCCTCAACCTCCCAAAAATCCTCAAAAATCCCCATGTCCCAGAAATCTTCCCAGAAATCTCCTTGACTTAAGAGGAATATAAATATATAATAGGCAAAGAATAATATAGAATTGAAGGAGGAAAAAAGATATGTTAGTAACGACAAAAGAAATGTTTGAAAAATCAATGAAAGAGCATTTTGCGATAGGAGCATTTAATGTTAATAATATGGAAATTATTCAAGGAATTGTAGATGCAGCGGGAGAAAATAAATCACCTGTTATTTTACAAGCATCTTCTAGTGCGATTAAATATGCAAGAATAAATTATTTAATGAAAATGGTAGAAGGAGCAGTAGAAGAACATCCAGAAGTTCCAATTGCACTTCACTTAGACCATGGACCAGACTTTGAAACTTGTAAAATGTGTGTAGACGCAGGATTTACTTCTGTTATGTTTGATGGTTCTAAATACGATTTTGAAGAAAACATCAGACGTACCAAAGAAGTAGTAGACTATGCACATGCACATGGGGTAGTAGTAGAAGCAGAACTTGGAAAATTAGCAGGAATTGAAGATGAAGTAAATGTAGATGCATCAGAGGCAATGTATACAGACCCAGAACAAGCTAAAGAGTTTGTAGAAAGAACAGGATGTGATTCATTAGCTATTGCGATAGGAACTAGTCATGGTGCTTATAAATTCAAAGGAGAAGCAAAACTGCGATTTGATATATTAGCAAAAATAAAAGAATTAATTCCAAACACACCAATCGTACTACATGGAGCATCTACGGTAATACCAGAACTAGTAGAAATGTGTAACCAATATGGAGGAGATATTCCAGGAGCAAAAGGAGTGCCAGATGAAATATTACGAGAAGCAAGCAAATCAGGAGTATCAAAAATCAATGTAGATACAGACTTACGTTTAGCAATGACAGCACAAATTAGAAAAGTATTTGCAGAAGAACCATCTGCTTTCGATCCTAGAAAATATTTAACTCCAGCAAGAGAAGAAGTAAAAAACACAGTATCTCATAAAATAAAAGACGTATTTGGTTCTAACAACAGAATTTAAATTTATAGCCCCGTCCCTAAAATTTAAAAGAAGAAGGTAAAAAATGTTACCTTCTTCTTTTTTTGGGAATTAATTCATATGTTGCTGTATATAGCGTTCTTGGTCTTTTTTCTTTAAGTCTTCTCGTTTATCATATAATTTTTTACCTTTTCCAATACCAAGTTCTACTTTTACAAAGCTACCTTGAAAATACAAACTAACAGGAACTAAAGTATAGCCTTTTTGCTGAATAAGACCTACTAATTTTCGAATTTCTTGTTTGTTTAATAGTAGTTTTCTATCACGCATAGGGTCTTTATTAAAAATGTTGCCGTGTTCGTAAGGACTGATGTGCATAGAGTGAATCCATACTTCACCTTTTTGAATACTTGCATAGCTATCTTTTAAATTAACTTTTCCGCTTCGAATGGATTTTATTTCTGTTCCACTAAGAACAATACCAGCTTCTAGTGTATCGGTAATGGTATAATCATGTTTTGCAGTGGGATTTTTTGCAATTAATTTTGCCATAATATAACCTCGTTTCTAAAATCTTAGTATCATTATAGCATAAATAAGAAAAAAGTGAAATAGAAAATTTTATTTTTCCATCTCACTTTTATTGGAATTAATAACGATTATCATTGTGGCTGTAGTTTTCTTCATGTTCTTTTCCATAGTACCACACAAGTGCAATGGTAACAATACCTACAATTGCCATAATAAGCCATCCCCAAGCAGTTGCTCCCATACCAAGAAATGTACCAGAACCAGTATCTGCCATTCTAGTAGTGGCAGTTCTAGTTGCCGAATAACCACCATTTCTAGTTGTATCTGATGTCATAGCTCCGTTTGCTATATTTTGCGCACCATTTGTTACATCTGAAACTCCGTTTTTAATACCACCTGCAATGCCACCAGCAGTATCTTCAACTATATTTTCAGCTCCACCTACTACATTTCTAACACCATTTACAGCTTCTTGTCCCATATTATTAGCAGCAAATGAATAGGAAAAACCAAAAAGAAGAACAGCCAAAGTAATAGCAGTTGCTATCCATGTTTTCTTTTTCATAATAACCTCCTTATTTGATTCATGATGTAAATACCATGTTGTTTTACATTCGCATAAATTTTTTGTTAAAATTAAAACTGTAATATTAGTATTGGTGTTTCAAAATAAAATATACAAAGAAAAAAGAAGTTTAAAAATTTCCATTCATAAAAACAAGAAGAGGATAAAAAATAAAAGAAAAAGAAAGATATGAAAACCATATCTTTCCAAATTTTTCAAAAATTAACAATATTAATGCATACGGATTAAAATAGCAATTCCTAGTAAAATTAGTACGACACCAACTACAATTAATAGAATGTTTAAAATATTAGTTAGACCTAATGCTTCATCGCCCATAGAAGAACCAGAAGTAATAGTAGTAGATGGCGTATTGGTTAAAACAGAATTTCTTGCATTAGGATTTGTTGTCTGTGTGTTAGTAGTATCATCGTCATCCTCTAATACGTTCGTAGCTGTTTCATTTTGAGTTCTGTTATTTGCTTGTAAGTTCATATCAATATCAGATGCTAGAACAAAAGTACTAGTAAATAATAAGAATAGAAATAAAATTGCTACTATTTTGCTTATTTTTCTCATTATAAATCCCTCCTATAAAACCATGTAAATAGTTTTTTCTTTTGCATATCAATACTATCATACACAATAAATGAAAAAAAGTCTAGTACTTTTTGCATATCAAATAAAAAAAATGAAAAAGAAGAGGTGCCCTAGTTAGGACAACTCTTCCTTCTGTAATGATTTGGATTTTGTGTCAAATGTCAATTTTTTCATAGAATGATTCTTTTGTTTTTCAAAGTTTTGTTCCACAATTTATGATTTTAGGGACATTAAAGTTATTACTATTACATTCCTGAATAATGCTAGAAATGATATCGTCACTACCAATACCATAGCATTTCAATTTTTCTGCTACATTGTCAATAATCCTTCTCATATAAGCACCGTTACAATCAAAATTTGGTTCATATATTGGTGTTACTACTTTAGTTTTACCATCAACTTCAAAAAATAGTTCATAGAAGCCATTTTCTGGTAAATAACGTGCCCGAAGTGTGTCTTTAGGGCTGAGCAAAGTTTTTACTCCATCTTCCATAATAGTATACCTCCTATTTTATTGAAAATACAACATTTATTATGTATACTATTGTAACAAATTACTATAGATTAGTCAATATGAGCATAATGATTTTATAATTGCTATAGAATTAGAAGTGAAAGTAATTGACATAGGAAGGGAAAAGTGGTATTATAGATACGAAACTGAAGTAAAAAAGCCTTACCAGTAAAGGAGGACAACACAAAATGAAAAGAGTTTTAAAGGCTATATGGAATGGAATTAAAGAAATCTTGATTCCTATCATTTGGAAAATTGTACAAGGTTTTTTTCTTTTTGGTGGCGGTCTTTGGATATTGTGTATTATCGTTATTCTGCTACTGAATCCTGAAATTTCAAGTAGTGTGCTCACCGACATTTTAATGACGTCTATACCATCTGTTGTTATAGGAACGACAATTAACGTTTTTGTATTGCGTTGTATTGAAGCACAAAAATATGCAGAGGAAATGAAATGTAGTTTCAAAGAAGGTTGGGAAAGTACAAAAACACCTAGTTATAGTATGGAGGATGATTTCCAATAAAAAAGGAAGAGGCAAGGCCTTTTCCTTTTTTATTGGACAAATGAAAAGATGGAAATGCAATGCATTTCCATCTTGTGTTAGTTCTTCTAATAGCTTATCTAATTGGAAAGATAATAGGTTGTGTTAGGCGGAATGTGGAATTCAACTCTCTCGTAGGGGATTAGATTTACTCGTAGGAGACCGATTGTTTTAGGGGAATAATATATTGCGATAGGGTTCGTATCGTTTTCCTCAAAAACAATAGAAAAGTTATGCGTCCTCAATTCTTCCCAGCCATAGTCATCCGTTCCATCCTCTTCCGTTACAATGCGATAATCTGCATAATCGGAACAATAAGAAACGTAATCGAAAGGATCAATGATTAAGCCAAGCATTTGTTTTTGGTCGACGATTTTCTCTTCCGTAGGAGCAACTACCTGTAAAGTAAAAATTAACAAAAAGTTTATTACTGCGCATATGAGAGAAATTGTACTTTTCCGACAAATTGCCATATAGCTACAAAAGATGAATAACAAAAAGATGATAATTACTAACATAATAAATTCTCCTTTTCTTTAATTAAAGATAGTTTATAGTTATATTTTTTTGTAAAAAGAAACACAATAAAAATATCTAATATAAGTATAACACATTTTAGAAAAAAAAGCAATTTTATGGTAATGAATGTGTAATTAATCTGTGATAATATTACCCTAAGAAAATATCTCATGAAAATGATACCCTTTGGAAAAGATAAGGAGATGAGATATTTAATGAGCAAAGAAGAAGAATTAAAAGAAAATGTTATCAGGAGTGGGAATAATACAATAACATTATATGATGCTAATGGCAAAAGAATAGATAGTAAAACAGGTTCTGGAGAATATAAATTCGCATTAGCAGAATATGATGTTTCTACAAATTATGTATATTTTGAGTTTTCTGGAACGATTGGTTGCCCAATAGGAAATGCTTTAGGAACTCCAAGTGTTGTTTCTTATAGCATGCGGTAATATCTCTTGTCTTTATCGATCACAAAAATAGAAAATAGAGTTTGGGAATATAGACTGGTACTACATCTTTAGTTTTAAAATGAAATTATTTTATTTTTAAATCAAGGAGTAAGACTAGAAGTAAATATTGGAAGAGGGATAAAAGCGATAGAGAACATTAAAAAGGAGTTGAAAGAGAACCCAACTGTTGCAAATTCTACGACAGTTCAAAAAGAGGAAAATAGAAGTGTTAGGTAGTAAATATCTAGCTGAAATAGTAAATACTTATGTTTATGGAAAAATGTTGACAAAAGTAACATAACGATAGTATAATATAAACGTAATTTTGTTGAGGTTATGAAAATAACCTTGTTTCGTTCTTTAAAAAATGTATAAAAAGGAAAAGTATCAATGTAACCAGTCAACCTTGACTCAAAGAAAAAATGGAGGAAACTCTATGAAAAAGAAAATACGCAACTCAGTAATGGTAACTGTAATGGCATTAACATTGATTTTTAGTGGCACGACAACTGCATTTGCAGTAGAAAAGGAAAAGACAGACCTGACTCCTGAAAACATTGATGTAAGAATTAATTATAAGAAGGGAGAAAATATTCTTGGTGGGGATGATACAAAGGATGATATCTATAATATCCTAATAGCTTATGATAATCTTGATTACTCATATGAAGCAGCAGCAATTACATGGGATACTACGAATTTGGAATACAATATAACGACCACCTCTAAGGATGGTACTACTCGTAACATTGAAGTAACGAATCGATCAAATACAGCAGTAAAAATGACACCAACTTTAGTGGATCCAAATTCAAAACCAGATGGAGTGGAATACAATGTATCTCTCAACAGAGAAGATGCAACTCTTTGGACTTCTTCTAACAGTAGTACTGCTACGCAGGTAGCAGATGGAAGCAAGAAATTAGAGTGGGGGAAAGATTCAGATAATGTAGATAATTTAACAGTATCTGTTCCAGCAATTGGTATTTCATCAGATGCAATAGATAAAACATTATCGAATGTGGTAGTTGCAACAGTTTCTTTAAGCTTTGAAAATGCAGGCAAGGAAAAATAAGAGCAACTTGATAAAAAAAGTGTAAGCTAATAATTTTATGTAAAATTACTTTTCCTTAATCATATTTTTTAAAGAATATAATGGAACATTGAGAAAACTGGAGACCTAAAATAGGTCTCCAGTTTTGAATTAAAACATAAATAGTATTTATTAAATTTACAATGCAAAAGTCTTAACAAATTAAGTTATGACTGTTAGGACATTAGTTAGTTACTTCTAACTTCTGTATATTGCCATTAGAATCAACCATATTACCATCGCCATCTACAATAAATAATGTTGTATTTTGTACAAAACTGCCACTGCTTAGCAAACGATTGGGTTGGTATGCAACATACTTTATTCTAATTGGTGTTTGTTGCTTTGGAACTCTATCCAATTTTATATATTGTAGAGTTTGGCCAGGAGTAATCATATCTGACTCACCAATTAACACAAAATCAGAATCGTGCTTGCCAAGTACATTTACTATGCTAGCTACAGGGTTGTTAGAAACTACTTCATAATTTGCATATACTTCACATTTAATATTACAATTATTAGTAATAGGCGATGTGAAATACAACATGGCTTCTTCAGTAGACTGATTATAAACAATAGCAGGCATAGCCTGAACGATAAAGTCACTGTTAAACTGCATTGTTTCAACATTTGGCAATGTGATAGAAGTTGTTTGAATAGCATTCGTATCAAAAGTAACTTTGATGTTTTTGTACCTTGCGATAACAATAGTTGCGATAATTACAACAATGGTTAATGAAATTAAGATGATATTTTTTTTGTTTTTGGTCATAGTGTGTTTCCTCCTATTTCACAACAAGTGTAATGGATAATGAAGCATCAACGCTACTCAAATTGCCATTATCATCATAAAACGTTTCTTTGTAATAAGCTGAATACTTGCCAGCAGGTAAAACAGTACCATCTTCCAATGTGTTTAGATCTAAAATGGTGATTTTATTACCTGGAAATATTAAACCTGACTTTGCCACGCAAACTGCGGGTGAATAGCTACCATTAGCAGATTCGGAGTTTTTTACTTTAATATCAATTTCTTTTTGAGATGATTTTGTTCTACCATTTGTTCCAATTTTGCGAATCAACTCATCGTCAGGAATATATATTTCAAGGACCATATTAACATTAGATTCTTCTACATTATATACATCAACACTGACTTTGTTGTTGTTAGCAGTTGCCACATTACCACGAGAATACAAAGTAACATAGTTCTCCAATTCATGATTATCTGAAACAATTTCAGGAGCCATTTTTTCTGTATATTCAGGCTCTTCAATAGCTTCTTGATTATGATCTGCTTCAATTTTTTGATAGGTGCCTGTATTGGTATAATAAGTATTAGAGCACCCTCTTAAAAGAATTACAATAATAAGAATAATAACAGAAATAATAAAGAGGCATTTCAGGGCCTTACTGGCATGTTCCTGCTTATTTGTGTCTTTGTTTGTTCCTTCCATATTCGTCCGTTCATTGCCATGTTTAGTTTCTTCTGACATCTGGTAATTGTTTTTAATATCTCTCATTTTAAACCTCCTATAATTATAGTGTGAGTTACTATGTTTCTACAATATGTTAACTATAGCATAAAACATAAGTTATGTCAATAATTTTACATAATTTAAAAGAAATATTATAATAGACGAAAAAATGAAAGGGATTGACATTATGTAACTAATTATGATATAATTTTAACATTCTTAAAATAAGAAATATAGTACATTGAAAAATTCATATCAAGGAGGAAAAGACATGATAAGAAAGAACGAAAAAAATAAGAAACGGCCAATCAAATTTTTAGCTATGTTTATGGCTACGGCAATATTCTTAGATAATAGTATTTCGTTACCAGGTACAGTGTTTGCAGAAGAGGAAACGAATATGCAAACAGAAACTGAGATGTCAGAAGCACCTGAGGAGTCAGGAGAAACTGAAGGGTCAGGAGAAACTGAAGCATCAGGAACGCCTGAAGAGTCAGGAACACCAGAAGAGTCAGGAACACC
>CASCUT010000023.1 GCA_949155365.1 uncultured Clostridia bacterium | reverse complement strand
ACCGCTTGGTTTCTTCAAAGGTTTGTTTATTGTTTACTTTTCAATGTACTTTTTGTTATGTTGTCTTCTGTGTGAAGACGAATTTTATTTTAGCATAAATGATGTTATAATGTCAATACTTTTTTTAATTTTTTTTAAATTATTTTTTACCAATTTTTTTGCCTGATTTTCTTAGGTCAAAAAAATAAAAAAGCGACTTCATTTATGCTTTTTTTATTTGCTTTTTCTCAAAAGCTGTATCTTATATTAACATCTTTTATTTTGTTTGTCAACACTTTTTTATTATTTTTTTATTTTTTTATTTTTCGGTTTTAAATTGTCTGTCTAAATCCGCTAATTGATAACTTAATTGGTTCCTCTAAAATAGCTATCCTTTGCTTTCTCTCTAATATTTTATATTAGAAAAGAAGAATCTTTTTATCATTCAAAGATTCTTTTTCCTTATTTCTTATTTGTAAAGTTACCTTCTTTATATTTGGACTTTTGTTGGAATAGTTGTATACGTATTCATACTAAAAGCCCATGCTCCCCATGTCCATAAGTCTCCATTTTCATCTATCGCTGCTGAAGTACCCTTTCCTGCTGAAACTTGCCTAAAGTTTCCATCTTTTACTTTTATTGGGACATTTGTGTTATTTTTATTTCCGTTTCCTAATTGTCCACTGTTATTCAATCCCCATGACCATATATTTCCATCGCTATCCATTGCTAAGCAGTGTTTTTCTCCAAAAGATACATTCTTATATTTAACTTCTTCTTTTATCATACTCGATGAATACGCTCCATTCGCTTTCCCATTTCCTAATTGTCCTTGATCTTGATTTCCCCAAGTATATACATTTCCATTGGAATCTATTGCAACCCCAGAATACTGATTTATGGAAAATGTATTTAATTTGGTTTCATTTAATAAAGTAATATTAGGGAGAATTCTTACAGGCTCTTCTGTATATACTGGAGTATCAATTCCATTGTCAAACACTTTGTAATCACTTTGTCCCCATCCCCATAACTTACCATTATTATCCATTGCAAATCTAGAATAATTTCCAGAATCTATTGCTATAAAATTGAAACCTGAAATTGTCTTTATTGGGCTAGCATGATATGCTTTTTTTACATTTTGCCCCCATTCCCATACATCACCATTTTCTGCTAAAGCCATAAAGTTAACATCACTATTACATACTTTTACTATGTTTTCTCCCACTAACACTCTAGTAGGTACTTTAGCTGTATATGTATGATTTGCATCACCTCCATAAATGTTAAAGCCCCAAGCCCATAAGTCTCCTGTTGAATCTACTGCAATAGTACTACTAGTTGCCATTGAAACATCTCTAAAAGTATATTCTGGTAATACCATTTTTGGTATCCATGAACTACTTTGTGTTCCATCTCCTAATTCATAATATCTATTATCTCCCCATGTCCATAGATGCCCTTCTGTATCGATTGCTGCAAAATGTGAAGCTCCAGCACTTACTTTCACAAATTTTGGACTGATGGATACCTCTATTGTATTCGTTTGTTTCTCATTTCCCGCTTTATCATAAGCTACTGCATATACATTATATTTTCCTTGTCCTAATCCTGTTATCTCATTTGTTTTATATGGTTCGTCTGGATAGTTTTCCTCTGTTACTTTTTTTACAAAATATTCATATCGATCAATTCCACTACATGCTGATGTCTGAGTTGCTTCTTCGTCTTCTGTTTGTCCAACTATCGTAAATCCACTTCCTGTTATCGCTGTTGCTTCTATTGTAAAATCTTTTGGTTGTAATGTATCGATATTATTTACTATTACTTGTTTCTCTATCGAATTTCCTTCTACATCTTCTACTTTAAATAAATAAACTCCATTGCTACTTATTGGATAATTAAATTCCACCTGTCCATTGATTGCTTCTGCTTCTGTATTATCTGGTTTGATTACTTTTACTACATTTCCTGTTGCTTTTACAATAATGATTACTCCTTCTTTTGCGTATTCTTTTGTATTCAATTTACATCTTAATCGCAAGCTTCCTGTTACTTTATCGATTCCATCTATAATGACTTCCCCTTTTTCCTTACCTAATGTTATTTCATAATCATCTATGATTCCTATTTTTTCTTCTATTTCAATATCTTCAAATGTATGGTTGTCTAGCAATTTATTTAAAGCCTCTTCTATCTCTCCTTCTTCTCCCTTTGTTATTTTGTCTGAATTATAGTCTACTAAAGCTAACTCTACTTTTTCTCTTACTGCTGATTCTTCATAATCTCCTTTTCCTTTTTTCGCTTTCGTAATAATTCCATTTTCTCCTAATAATAATTGAATACTAATTCCTGCTAATATAATTAGTACTATTATTGTAATTACTAATGCTATCAAAGTAATCCCCTTTTCTCTTCCCATTTTTCTTTCGTCTCCTTCTTTTTTATTTTTTTCACTTTTGTATTTTTTATATACAATAAGTATGCTTTTGTAAAAAATTTTTATGCTTTAATTTCAGTTATCTATTTTCCAAAATCCATTTTATGTATATAAGTTACCAATATCTTGTTAAGAGTTTATCAATATTTTTTTACCTAGTCAATAGTTTACATCACATTTTATGTTTTTTATAATATTTCTATGTTAAATACACATTTAACATAATTGAAACTATTTTTATTGTATTTTCAACAATAGACAAAGAGAATTTCAGACACTGTTTCGTGTCCAAAATTCTCTTTGTCTTAAAAAATATTTTTTAATTCTAAAAGTGAATTCACTTCTAAAGTCGGAATATAGGATGTTGTATTGGGAAGTTTTTTCCGATTGTACCATATGCTTTTGATACCTAATGAATTGGCAAAGAAAATATCACTTGTTAATGAGTCTCCTATCATGATGTATTCTTCTTTTCTCTTTTCCAGTTGTAGTTCTTTTGCCATTTGCAATGTCTTATAGTGGTTATTCTTCATATAGCCGTCATCGCATCCATATACTTTATCGATATAAGGGCGGGCTCTTAGTACTTCCAAAGCACTTTCTTGATTGGAAGCAAACCAGTCTGTAATGGAAATGTTGCAATATCCTTTTTCTTTCAAATAAGACATTACTTCTATCGCTTCTGGATTTACTTCTTCTAATTCTTTCTTTCCTTCTGTGATTTTCTCCATAAAATCGTTTCCGGAAAACTGGTAGGCTTTCAAAATAGGAATTTTTCCTTCTACATATTGTCCTACCGCTTCATAGCTTACTTTCCTACTTTGGAAGTAAGGCATGAAATCTTTCCACATTTGGCTATATTGCTTAGCAAATATTTCTTTCTCTTTTACTTTTAGCAATTTAGCAAGCACCTCACCTTGATTTTTCAGGTGAAACCATACTGTCTCATCTAAATCCCATATAAATATCCGTACTTTTTCCATCGCATACCTCCATTATTTGATAGCATTTTTTTCTTAAAGTGTTTTTATCCTATCATATACAAGCAAAAAAATCAACATAATATCAGAAATTATGTTGATTTTATTTTGTTTACTATTTAACATTTCTATTGCCATTTTTCTCTACTTTATCATTTCCTCTTTAAAACTAGTTCCTACTTTTAATAATGGCATATTCAATATATCTAATATGGTTTCTCCTATATCTGCATAGGTTTCTCTTGTTCCTATGTTGCTATTTTCTTTTATGTTTTTTCCATATAGTAAGATTGGAATATATTCTCTTGAGTGGTCCGTACTTGGCGTTGATGGGTCATTTCCATGGTCTGCTGTTATCACTAATAGGTCGGTTTCTTTCATTGTTTCTATGATATCTGGTAATTTACTATCAAAATATTCTAATGCTTTTGCATAGCCTTCTATATTATTGCGATGTCCATATAACATATCAAAGTCTACTAAGTTTGTAAAAATTAATCCTTCTCCTTCTTTCTTTATTTCTTCTATTGTTTTATCAATTCCATCTTGATTTCCTTGTGTATGAATTTCTTTGGTAATTCCTCTTCCTGAAAATAAATCCCCAATCTTTCCTATTGCAATAACTTCTTTTCCATTTTCTTTTAAGACATCTAGCATTGTTTTTCCAAATGTATTAGATTCGAAATCTTTTCGATTATATGTTCTTTCATAATTTTCTGCATTGGTTCCAATAAATGGCCTTGCAATAACGGTTCCTACATTGTATTCTGGTTTATCTAATATCGTTCTTGCTATTTTGCATATTTCATACAATCTTTCTACTGGAATAACCTCTTCATGTCCTGCTATTTGGAACACACTATCTGCGGAAGTATAAAGAATCGGATATCCTGTTTTAACATGTTCTTCTCCAAAACGTTTTAAAATTTCAGTTCCAGAGCCTACTTCATTACACAAAATTCCTTCTATCCCTGCTTTTCTTTTGAATTCTTCTACTAATTCTTTTGGAAAGGCATTAGGATATGTTTTAAATCCTGGATTAGTAATACTTCCACTTATTTCCCAATGTCCCACTGGACTATTTTTTCCTACAGATTGTTCTTTTGCTTTTCCATAACATCCTATGGCATGTATTTTTTCTTCTAATTCTATTCCTTCTATATTATATAGTCCCATTTTCTTTAAATTTGGTAAGTTCAATTTGGTATTCTGATAAATTCCAGCTAAGGTATTGCTTCCTTCATCTCCATACATTTTAGCATCTGGAAGTTCTCCTACTCCAAATCCATCTAATACAATGGTAATTACTCTTTTTATCATGCTTGCTCCTTTCTTTCTATATCATATTCATATATCTGTATCGTTTTTACTTTTGCAGTAAACTCATCTTCTAAAAAGTTTTTGCAGATATCTTTCCTTCCTACTAACTTCATCTCATATTTTTGCAAATCGATTAATATTTCTGTTTCCACGTCCATTCCTTCTGGAAGAGTTTGATTTAAATTTTCATAAAACATAATATTACTATAATAGATAACAGGCATATTTTCTTTGATATTTATTCGGTTTAAAATAATGGTATCTTCTTTTCCTTTCCATGTTTCAAGGATTTGTTTTGCATTCAAATTTAAAATTTCCCAGTTTTTGTTTTCCATTGGTTTTTGGCTTATTTGATATGCTGGCATATCATAAGGGGATACCATTTTTCCATACGCTTCTTCTAATAGAAGCTCATAATGTTTGATATTATCTTCATACTCTTCTTTTGTTGTTGTCCTATGAATGTCTAGTATCTTAAATTTGTCTTTTGCTATTTCTCTATGCTTTTGATTATTTAATACTTTAATTTTCGTTTTATCTTCTACAACACTTCCAAATATATCAAAATCTTTTTCTTGTAATGTTTCAAATTGTTCTTTATATTGTTCTTGTTTTTCTTTTAAGTTTTTTGCAAGATAGGTTTCGTCTTTTTTTAATCTTTTTGCTTTTCTTATAATATTAAATGCGTCTTTCTCTTGTTTGATTGCAAATACAGCATCACATTCTTTTTTAGAAAATACATTTCTTTGCTTTTGGTCAATTTTCTTTCCTACCTCTTCCATATCTTCTTCATAAGAGAAAACTCTTTTTATTCTATTTTTCTTTTCTTTTGTATCTAGTGCTTCTCCTTCTAGTAATAATGGTACTTCGTCTTTATTGGTAAATTTCCAAAAATCAAAAATACTTTTTTTATGACTTTCTATTTCATTAATATATAAAGTAGCATTTTTTATTTTTCGTTCTAAGTTCTCTTTTTTATTTTCTAAGGCTTTGATATCCATTTGCTTATTTTTAAGTTCTTTTTCTTTTGCTTCTACTGTTTGACACACTTTTATTAGGTCTTCAATTGTATATAATTCTTTTTCTTCTAAATCTAGTTGCCCCATTTCTATTTTTTCGGACTCTATTTTTTCTTGTTTTTGAATTTCTTGTATTGTTTTCTTCTTTTTGGATTTAAAGAAATAACTAATCTTACCAAAAAAAGTTCTTTTACATTCTAAAAAAGTTACAATTTGTTTTTCTTTTGCCATATATTCTAAATTTTGTTTTTGTACCACTTGTTTTAATAATAGCCATTTTTCTGTCTCTAATACATTTTGCTCATTTATGATTTCTACTTTTTGTATTTTCTTTTCGATTTCGTTTTTTACAAATTCGGCCAATCCTTCATATATAATTTTGTTATGATTATAATAGAAGTTTAATCCACCTTCTTCACTAATTCCTGTTTGGAAAGGATATTCTTCTTCTGTATTAGATTCTAAAATAAATAATGCCTTTATTAATTTGAATTGTTTTTGCGCTTCTTGTTTTGTTGTTAATTTTATTTTATAAATACTTTTGACTTTATGATATACTGGTACTTTTCCTACAATTTGGATGCTAGATGTATTATCTTTTTCTTTTACTTCATAAATAAATGGCCAACTTTTTGTAAAATACCATAAATAATTTTCCAAATCTGCTATTTCTGATTTTTTTAAGATTCCACTTGTATAGTCTAAGTTATTGATTGGAACATATATCATTTCCTTCTTTTTACTTTTTTGTAATTCAATTTGTTTTTTTATTAAATAAAATAATGCTTCTGTTTGTTTTTCTTGTGTAGAAAACATCATAAAATATTTATCATCTACCTCAGAATAGTAAATTTCCCATATAAAGTTATTTTGGTATCGTACTTCAAATGGTATTTGCTTTTGAAATTTTTTTTGTTCCTTTTCTACTTCTTTTATTTTGTCGATATCCGCTTCTTTTACCATTCTTAGAAATTCCACATAATTTTCGAAGCATTCTTCTTTGTCTGGTTGTAAGTAACTAATAAGTGGCAGTGCTGATTTATATTTTTTATCTGCTTCTTCTAATCTTGAACCTGGTGTAAGATAAATTTCGATATCACGTATATCTACAAAATGATATACTTTATAATTTGTATTATCATATCCTTTTAATGCTTTATATCTTACTTTTCTATCTATTTCAAATATACTTGGTATCTTGTTTCCAAAGTTTAAGTTTAATTGTTCTAATTTTTTTTGAATTTCTTTCTTTTGTTCTTCTGCTTGTTTTTTCACTTTCTCTTAGTTCCTTTCGTTTTTCTTTTTTGACTATATCATACTCTTTTTGTTTTCTCAAGCATTTATTTTGAAGTTACAAGGGCATATATAAAATTGTAATAAAGCTACAAAGTCTTACCTAAAATAGGCATATCTATACCCATTTTTTCAAGATATGCCTATGAAGTATTGGACCATATTTAGAAAACATTATTTTTGAAAGAAAAAAAGAAAACAAAACTGTTTTCCTTTTCCTTACTATAACGTAATATCTATTTTTTGTAACCAAAAATCTTTTGTACTTTGCCATGTAATTTCATGGAATAATACAGCTTTTACATCTTCTCCTGTTATTTCTTGATGCCAAAAATCGTGAACTTCTTTAAATACTTTTTCTTGTTTTGGTGTTAATTCAACGGTAATGTCTTGGCATAAAAATTTTTTCACTTTTGTCCAAATGCTAACTTTTGCTGGAAGTTGTCCTGCTTCTACCCCTGCATTCATTGGCTGTGCACTATTTACATTGTTAACTGCCATCTATTTTTCCTCCTTTGTAAGTTTTTCATAATTCATTATCATTCTTTTTATACTACAACATAGGATGGAAATCAATAGTTTTCGTTGTTTTGTCATGTAAATGTCATATTGTAACATGTTTGTCATGTTATAGTTCCATTTGTGTTCCTAGAAAGCTTGCCGCTGATTGTGCTACTTTTTTCTCTATTTCTGACATTTTCGTGTTGGCATCTTTTGAAATCAAGATAACACTTCCAATCGCGTCTCCATCCGAAATAATAGGATATACGACTTGTGCATTTCCCATTCTTTCTTTGTTATCATTTTGTTTGATTGGAATGGATCTATCATTATTTTCTTTGCTAATATAAACTTCTTTATCATCTATCATTTTTTCTAAATCTTTACTAATATTTTGCTCTAAAAATTCTTTTTTGGAGCCTCCAGATACTGCAATAATGGTATCTTTATCGGTAATACAAGCAATATGTCCCGTTGTTTTTGCTAAGGTTTCTGCATATTCTGTTGCAAATTCTGAAAGTTCTCCTATTGGTGAATACTTCTTTAAAATTACTTGTCCTTCTCTATCGGTAAATATTTCAAGCGGATCTCCTTCTTTAATTCTTAATGTTTTTCTAATTTCTTTTGGAATTACAATTCTTCCTAAATCATCTATTCTTCTAACAACACCTGTTGCTTTCATTATTTTTCCTCCTTTTGTTTTTATTTTTATTGTTTCAAAAAAAGGAAAAATTATACGAATTTTTTTTATTTGATTGTCAATACTTTATATAAAATTGTATCCGTTATATTACTTAAAGAATATCCTGTATTTTTACAATATATTGTTATCTTACTTTCTAAATTAAATACATAATTCCAAATGTATGTATCTTTTTTTGATTAAGAAGAAAGATTGACTATGATACGAATATAAATGAATTATTATTGTTTCATTATGAATTGTCGTATTTTGTAAAATAAAAAAGTAATACAGTTTTATCTTTACTCCATTACTTTTTTCTATCTTATTTTTGTGTTTTACTATCCTTAAGATTGGATAATAAAAACCTTTTCTTTTCCATTATTTTTTAAACATTAATGAAACCAATATTTTATTTCCATTTTCTTTTTCTTGGTATTTTATTTCTAATTCTGTTTTAATTAATGAATCTGCATATTTTAATGTATCATACTTTCCTGCAAAATCATTTGCTTCTTCCTCGATAGAACCATTTTCTGTATATAAAAAGTCTGTTGTAAGCGTATACGTTTTAGTAGTTTCATCTAATACTAATTCTTTAGCTTTTAATGCCATTGATTGTTCTCCCCATGCTGTTATTATTGTTCCGTAAAACATTTCATTGTTTATTCCTATATGATATTGGATATCTTTTTCTATTGCTAATAAAGCTTGTGTATTTAAATCGCTTCCTAATATTTTATTATAATATGTATTAAGAACCTCTACTGGTATCGATACTTCTCCTGTTGCATCTCCTTTTTTATATTTTATATCTTCTCCACTCATTGTTTCCCATACAATATTATATTTATTTACTTCTTTTTCTAATAAATTCGTATCATATTCTATATTGGATATTTCGTCATTTAGTATTCTTCTTATTCCATAAATCAAACCTTTTGAATAGTTTAGACCTGCATTTATTGATACTTTTTCTACATCGGATAGTTCTATTTTTTTACTTTTATTTAATTTATCTTTATTTTCAGTATTCGTATCTTGTTTTTTTGTATTATCTACTAATGCTTTTAGTTCTGCTACTTGTTCTGTTAAATTTGTTATCGTTTTGTCTTCATTTTCTTGTTCTTTTTGATAATAGTATACTAATCCTATTATTAACATAAGCAAGAAGATGGCTGCTAATGCAAATAGTAATGTTAGCATACTTATTTTCTTATTTTCCTTCATTTTATTTTCTCTTTATATTTTCTATTTATTAATCAATATAAAAACTAATTCTAAATCCAATTGCATTGTTCACAACATTATCATTATAACCATAACGTGATGCGGCAAGTTGGTTTACATTTATTACATAGCAACCTCCTCTTACCACTCTTACTCCACTTCCTGCTGTTTCCATTGTCCATTCGTAAGCATTTCCTGCCACATCATAGATGTTCTTTGCTTTCGTTTCTTCACTAGCTCCTGTCTTTAGAAGACGAACTTCTCCATTTTTCTTTACATACGAGTTTCCATTGGCATCTGTATAGTTTAGTTCTGAAGTAGAATAGTTCCCCCATCTAATACTATTGTTTACATTATTTACATCACTTACGATAAAACGCAACATCGCATCCCATTGTACACCATACACAACAGAAGTCGTTACTGTTTCATAATCATTTTGCTCTTTAAATTTAATTGCTAATTCTTGTGCTCCTGTAATTTCACGTTTATTAATTGTCGATAGTTTAAATGGTACATAATTATAGGTGTTCAAATATTTTTTGATTCCTATAGAGTCTGAATTTTTTACAGTGGTTCTTTCGCTTTGTGCTGTCATATCTCCTGTTTCATAACGCCCAATGTAAAACCCTCCATATTTTTTAACTTTGTAATACATTTTTTGGTAATCTTCTTCTTCCTCTTCTAGTGGTTCTACATATGTTTTATCAATTGTTTCTTTGGCTACATTTTTTTGCCAGTCTGTTCGTTTAAAAATATCCATATTTTCTACTGGAACCCATACAAATTGATTTCCATTTTTATCTTCTATTACTAAACCATATAGATAGGCATTTTGTTGTCCCCATTTTGCTTTTTCATCAATTGTTTTATCTTCGTCTGTATTAATTGCTTTAAATCCTTGTGGGATAACAGGATTGTAGAAGGATGGAATTCTTCCATCAATGGTAGAATTGACTTCTGCTATAACATTTGCCTCTATTTTTGGTAATTCTTTTTTGGCAATTCCCTCATCCAATTTTGTATAATCTTTTTTTTCTTCTAATACTTCATTTAATTGTTCTTCTACCTTTGGCATCTCATTTTTCTGTTTTTTACCAAAACTTGACATTCCTAATGCAACAATAACAATGGTAGCAATTACCATTACTAATACAATGATAATTAGCCAAATCCTTGGTATGTAAAAATTTCCTCTTTCGTTCATGGTATCTCTCCTTTTTCTTTTTTTCCTATTATATCCTATCTTTTTTTATTTTTCAATTCCTATTTTTAATAAATTTTTAAGAAAAAAGATTTTTCTTTTTAAGAATTCTATAGTATAATAGCAAAAAAGGAGGTCACAAATGAAAATTGTAAAAAGAGTTTTCTTTATTCTATTATCGATTTTAATTGTTGTTACTGGTATTGTATTTCTAAATGGTTATAAACTATATAAAACATCTCTGGAACATATTAGTCTACAAGATACCATTGCTGAAATCCGAAGTAAAGATACCTATGTTTCGATTGAGGAAGTTCCTGATTATTACAAAAATGCAATTATCGCCGTAGAAGATCATCGTTATAAAGAGCATGGCCCTATTGATGTTATCGCTATTGCAAGAGCCTTTATTTCTAATATCCAATCGAAACAATTAAATGAAGGCGGTAGTACAATTACACAACAAGTAGCAAAAAATTTATATTTCATTACAGAAGATGATGTGGTTTCTAGAAAAATAGCTGAAATTTTAGTAGCGATTGATTTAGAAAAAAATTATTCCAAAGATGATATTTTAGAATTCTATATGAACACCATTTATTTTGGGGAAGGTTACTATGGCATTCGAGAAGCTTCTAATGGTTATTACAAGAAAGAGCCAAAAGATTTAACTTTGTCAGAAGCTACTCTTCTTGCAGGCGTTCCAAATGCTCCTTCTGTCTATGCACCTACCATCAATCCTAATTTAGCCAAAAGTCGTCAAAAGAAAGTAATTCGTTCTATGGTAGAGTATGGTTATTTATCACAAGAAGAAGCAAATAACATTCCATAATTCAAAACAGAGGATTTTAAAATTTATTTCCCCTTATTAAAGGGGGAATAAATTTTAGAATCCTCTGTTTTGCTATTTATTCTTTCCTTCCATTATAGGCTTTCACTAACTTCTACCTTACATCTTTTATTACTATCACTCTAAAAGTAGAATTAATTAACAGGAATGTAGTACTATATTTATTCGACTTTTCATTTATTTATATTCTTTTATTGCATTTTTGTTTAAGTTATGTTACCATTATAGATAGTACATTATTTTAAAACCACAGCAAAAGGAGGATTTCACTATGCAACATGAAAAAGGTTTTTTAAAACGTTCTCAGGAATTCCGGCAGGACATGAAAAACGGGGAGTTTTTCCCTTTATTAGATGTTCTATATCGTGTATCGTCAAAGCACCATGATAATTTGCCTACCCTTTTCGCACTGAGCAATATGTTTGAGTATTCGGCTGAAGATGTAGAGTATACTTTATCCATTCTTTATCCGGAGAAGAAATATGCTTGCAATCGTGTTAACATCAGCACTATCTATTGTGTTAGTTCGTAAAAGGAGACAAGAATATGAAAGTACCTGAATATTATCAAATATTTTTTGAGTTACGGGATAAATATAAACATTTCCCTACACGCTGTGCCCTACTTGCTGATTTGATGTCAATTCCATTTCAGCATAACGATACTTTTCCCGACGAGTATTACTTGTATCTTAAAGATTGTTATCCAGAAGAAGATATTCAGCTTATTTTGGAAGAATTACATCTTCCCTTTCACCAAGCTCTTTCTTCTTCTGCTCGTCCTAAATTAACCAGTATTATTCAATTAAAAAAGCACATCTAATAACAGAAAAAGCCGTGAGTCCACGGCTTTTCTTTGTTTCTTTCTTATTACTTTCTTTCTTTTTCAACCTGCTCGCAGGTCTGATTGCCAACGGTACAAGATGTCTTGCACGCAGACTGGCAGGATGTCTGGCATTCGCCACAGCCTCCCTTTTTCATGGATTCTTTCATGTCTCTTGTGGTCAATGTCTTGATGTGTTTCATGTGCATTCCTCCATTTCTTGGAAACATTGTATTTAAGTTACAACTATTATTATATCCCATTTTCCTATTTTCGTAAATAGGTATTCAAAAACTTTTTTCATTCTAGTTGCCTATTTGTTTGAATCGTTAGCACATATTTTGTGTTTCTTAAGATAAATAAATCTTTTTTATTCCATATTAAAATTGAGATTTTCAGAATTTCTTCTAAAAATCTCATAAAATCGTTATTCCTTTATACTTTTAACAATTTCTCTTTCTCTATGTAATAATACCTTCATTCTGTTTTTTGCTTCTATTTTACTGTTATATTTAAAGTCCTTAAATCGATTTGGATTACTATCATACACGATATCAATATTTGGCAAACATTTCTTTTTACGTGCCAAAAGAGAGCTTACACGATTTTTGATTTTATCAAAAATTGTCTCTTCTACTTTTAATAAAGCAGTCATTTTCCTTTCAGAAAAAACTTTCAATCCATTTTCATCTGTTACTACATAGTATTCATCATACTGTTCCATCTGAGCAGTTTTTCCCTCTTCCAGTTTTTCACAAATTGCTTCTATCATATCTGCTCTACTAAACTTTCTTTCTTCATAGGAAAGAACTTTTTCTGGATTGATTTCATTTATTCCAAACAAGCAGACAAATTTACCATCATAGGTACAAATTTTATCAATATAACGTTCTAATTCTTCAAAGTGAGTTCCAATATCTGCTATTTCAAGCTTCTCAATTGTAAAGTTTTCAATATTAACTAATTTAGGACATACTACTTCTAGCATTACTTTAGATTTTATGGTATCAAATTTGGCATCATTAAAAAACTTGTCTTCTAAGCTATTTTCGATATACCTTAAATAAGAATGATCGACTTCTTCTTTTGAGACAGATTCTTTTACATGGCTATGTAATTCGATCGCTTCTGACATTTTTTTTATCTTTTCTAAAATGCTATCAAATTCTTCTTTTCTCTTTCTTTCTACATCCTTTACTATTCTTTCTTCTTTCATTTACCTAGTGTTTGCTAGCTTTAAAACTAGTACTTCTCCTTTTACTCTATTCTCTTTTTTTGAACTGTTTTTATATTATAACATGAATCTAGCCAAAACATATTACTATTTATTTACTTTTATATTACAATTGTATGACATAGAAATAGCTACTATTATGCTAGTAGCTGTTCCCTTTCGTTCTTTTCTTTTTGACTCACATTTTCTTGGTATAGTCTTTTTAGATTTTTCTTTTTTATAACAGGTTTAATTCCCTTCTCACTTACTTCTGTAAATACTGCTTTTGCAAATTCATTTATTTTAGGATTTACTTTTTTCTTCTCTTCTACCCTTTTCCAATATTCAATTTGTGTACTATTCGTCCAACTCTTCCCATTGTATACCATTCCAGCTGCTAAATTATCACATATCATTTCAACCGCATATTGATATGGCATAACTGGTGTTTTCTCTACTGTATTATAATCATACCAATATTCATGATGATGTTTATTTCTTCCCTTATGGTGAAGCCATGCTTTTGAATAGCCTTTTTCCTTTCTACATGCATGAATTGGACTATATTTTCCTGTATAATACTTAGCAGATTCCCAAAATTCGGTTGGACTATATTTTGACCAATCATGCATAAACCCTCTCCAAGGTTCTCCTGCCATTACACATAATTTAAATACAATCCATTTATGTTTTGTAATTGTTTTAAAATGTTTTATTGCCTTTCCTAGTATCACTTTTTCTCTCCCCTTCTCTACTGCTATTTATTATATAATAAATGCTTTTTTTGTCAAGGAAATTTGTTGGCTCTCATTAAAGTATAAGAAATAGTAAAAAAATATTCCAAAACTTTTATTTCCTATTCGTTTTGGAATTATTTTTTAAACATTCACTATTTTCTTACCTAATAAATTTTTCATCTTTCTTTGTGGTTTTTTATATGTTCGGAAAAATCCATTATAAATTTCTTGCATTCCCTGTATTTTCTTAAAATCCTCTGGCTTTACTAATTCAGGAAGAGATGTCTCTATTCCAGCTTGTTCCATAACATATTTCACAAATTCAGCACAATAAAAAGAATGTTCTTTCTTTATTTTTTTATGAAAGCCAACCGCTATTAATCCTAGTATATTAAAGCTATATTTCTCTTGTCCAATTTTTTCTATGTTTTCTCTTACTTTTTGATATTGCTCTTGCGTTACTTCTAAAGAATATACTTTTGCCCTTGTATTATAAAATCGTTTAAACGTTCCTTCATTTACATGTTCATGTACAAAACCTGCAAAGAAAGGATTGGATGGATGCAATCTTCCAAAGCTATACATTTCTTTTAGTTCCACATCAAGTGCAATCGAAACATGTGAAAATTCATCTTTCGTATAACTTTTAATAATCTTAGATAAGGTTGTTCCTGTATGGGTTAAAATAATATATATTTTTTTCATCCTTATCACCTACTTTCCCTCTTCTAGTTACTATCCTATCACAAATGGAAATAATCTGCAATGGGAATTTTAGGGATGGCTTCAAAAATTTTGTTTTTCTTTGACCATTTCACAAATTAAATCAGAAACCTTTTCTACTCCTAATGTATCACTATTGATACAAATATCATAATTTCTAGGATCACTCCATTCTTTTTCCGTATAATATTTATAGTGATTTGCTCTTAGTTTATTGATTTTATTAATTTCTTTTTCTGCTTTCTCTTCTTCTAATCCATAAATTTCGGTTACTCTTTTCATTTTATCTTTTTTATCACTATAAATGAATACCTTTATTACATTTTCTCTATCTTTCAAAACAAAATCTGCACATCGACCAATAATCACACAAGAGCCCTTATCTGCTACCTTTTTAATTAACTCTGCTTCTTTAATAAATAATTCATCCGCATTATTTAATCCTACATAATAACCATTATTTAAACTTTCTAAAGTTGTTCTTTTTTGTTCGTGATTTTCAATATATTCTTCTGATAATCCTGTTTCCTTTGCTAATTCTTGAATAAAATCTTTATCATATAACTTAATTCCTAATTTATCTGCAATTAATCTTCCAACATATCTTCCGCCAGAACCATATTCTCTTGATACGGTAATAACCATTTGCTTATTTAATTGATTATCTGTACTGGTATCATCTTCTAATGAATTACTCTTATTCGTTGTTTTGCTTAAATTCTTTACTTCTAAGATTAGTAAAGTTCCTGCTAATATAAACGCAATTCCATCGGCAACTGGTCCTGCATATAGAACTCCCATAATGCCAAACATACTGCTTAATATCATCATTGCTGGGATTAAAAATGCAATTTGTCTTGATAAAGATAATGTCGCACTTTTTATACTCTTTCCAATCGCTTGAAAGAAAATTCCAGCTGGAATTTGAATTCCATTACAAATACATAATAACAAATACACACGAAAGGCTAAACAAGCAAAGTCAATATAGATTTCATCTCCACTTCCAAAAATCGCAATTAATTTGTCTGGTATCGTTTGGAACAAAATGAACGCAATGGTACTAATAATAACACTAATTCCTAACACTACCTTTAATGTTTGCTTTACCCTATCAAATTTCCTTGCTCCATAATTGTAACCAAAAATCGGTTGAGAACCTGCTGCAATTCCAACGATAATACTATTTAAAATTTGGCTAATTTTCATTACAATTCCTAATACTGTAATTGGTATTTCAGAACCATATTTCGAATTCATACCATGTTTTGCAAGTAAGTTATTTTCTACGGCTACTACAAATACAAAACTCATTTGAGTAATAAAACTGCTAATTCCTAATGTTGCTACTCTTTTTAACACATTAAATTTAATTCTAAAATCTTCTTTTTGTAGTTGAATGGATTTAAATTTTCTAATATATAATATGTTTAAAAGAAAGGTAACAAATTGACTAAGTACCGTCGCTATCGCAGCTCCTTCTATTCCCATCTTACATACAAAAATAAATATCGGATCCAATATAATATTTAACACTGCCCCCAGAACCATTGAAAACATGGCATATTTTGGACTTCCATCCGCTCGGATAATAGAATTTAACGTACTTCCTACCATCATAAAAGTTAAGCCAATAGCAATAATTCTTCCATACCCCATGGCATAATCTCTTAATGCATCTGTACAACCAAACATATTTAATAACTGTGGTAAAAATGCTAAAGTAACAGTAGAAAGAAGAATTGCCATAAGAATAGAAATTACAATTCCATTTCCCACTCCTTTTTGTGCTTCTTTCCTCTTTTTCTCCCCTAATTTCAAACTCAAATAGGCAGATGCTCCATCTCCAAACATTAAGGCAAATGCCAAACATACCATAGTAAGTGGAAACACAACATTAGTTGCTCCATTTCCTAAATAATTAACACCCCATCCAATAAAAATTTGGTCTACTATATTGTATAGGGAATTTACTAATAATGATATAATACAAGGAATTGAAAATTTTCTAATTAATTTTCCTATCTTTTCCGTTCCTAGTATATTTTCTTCTTTTTCCATTTTCTTTTCCTCCTATCTTTCTAACCTCAAAGTTACATTATACCCTTTTCCCCCCTCTTCTGTCAACCACTTTTTTAATTTTAGGGACGGGTCTAAAAATTTAAAAAACTTCTTTTAGCAAGTTCTAATCCCAATAAAAAAGTCCAAAGCACAGACCCTCTTTGCTATCGCATTATCTTCATCCATACTTTGAATTTTTCTCTTCTTTTTTCTTAATTTTAAATTTTTAGACCCATCCCTAAAATTTAACTAGTTCTTGCATTAGGTCATGTACAGAAACTATTTCTTTTATTTTGCTTACATTGCTTCCACAAAAGATAAGCCCTTCTTCTACTTTTCCTTTCACTGAATTAATTAATGCTCTTGTAATACAGTAGGGAGTATCTACTACATTGCAAGTTTTAATACATTGGTAGCATCTTTCTATTTTACATTTTTCTTTTTCTACTCTTTTTATAAAGCGATTATTAATTGCTCTTCCTGGCATTCCTACTGGACTTTTAATGATTTTAATGTCTTCTTCTTTTGCATTAATATAAGCTTTTTTAAACTCCATAGAAGCATCGCATTCTTTAGTTGCTACAAATCTTGTTGCCATTTGTACCCCATTTGCCCCTAGTTTCAAAAATCGTTTAATATCTTTTCCATCCCAAATTCCTCCAGCAGATATGACTGGAATTTCTTTTCCTGTTTCTTTTTCTAATTCCTTCACATATTCTACTACTTCTGTTGTAATATCTTCTAATTTTGGTTTGGTGTCTTCTTCTAGTTCTTCTCTTTTAAATCCTAAGTGACCTCCTGCTTCTGGTCCTTCTATTACAATCATATCTGGTACATATTGATATTTTTTTATCCAATGACTCACAATTAACTTACAACATCTAAGCGATGAAACAATTGGTGCTATTTTCGTGTTACTTCCTTTGATGTATTCTGGAAGCTCTTTTGGAATTCCTGCTCCAGATACAATTAAATCTATTTTTTGTTTGACACATTCTTTTACTATTTCAGAATAATTTTTCATGGCTACCATAATGTTAACACCAAGAATCTTGTCATTTCCTGCAATTTCTCTTGCTTTTTTGATTTCTTTTCCTATTGCTCTTAAATTTGCCATTCTAGGATTTTTTTCAAAATCCTCCTCTAAATAACCAATATCTGCTGTTGATATGATACCTATTCCGCCTTCTTTGCTTACATTACCAGCTAAGTTATGCAAAGAAACTCCTACTCCCATTCCTCCTTGAATAATAGGATATTTAGACTCTTTGTTTCCTATTCTAATTCCCTTCATATACCCTCCTTCTTTCTTTTGTTTTATAAATTAAATTTTTAAGCCCGTCCCTAAAATTTAAACTCCCATAATGTTGTAGCCACTGTCTGCATAAATGACTTGACCTGTTATGGCTTCTGCCATGTCACTTAATAAGAAACTTGCTACTTTTCCCACTTGGATTGGTGTTACATTACGATGTAATGGTGCTTTTTCTTCTACTACGGTTAATATGGTAGAGAAATCTTTGATTCCTTTTGCTGATAATGTCTTAATTGGTCCTGCTGAAATGGCATTTACACGCATTCCATCTCTTCCTAAGTTTTCTGCCAAGTAACGAACACTGGCTTCTAATGCTGCTTTTGCTACTCCCATTACGTTATAACCTTCTAATACTTTTGTTGAACCATGGTATGTTAAGGTTACTAATGTTCCATTTTCATTTAATAGTTCTAATTCTTTGGCTACTCTTGCTGTTAGCACAAAAGAATAGCTACTCACATCTACTGCATGAGAATATCCTTCTCTACTTGTATAAATAAAATCATTTCTCAAATCTTCTGTGTTGGCATGTGCAATACTGTGTACAATTCCGTCTACGGTTCCATTTTCTTCTTTGATTTTCTTAAATACTTCTTTTACCAATTCATCATCTGCTGCATTATCTAATACATATGCTTTACTTCCTTTAAATTCTGCTGTTAACTCTTCTATTTTATCTTTATTTTCTTCTCCCATATAAGTAAAAATTAATTGGGCTCCATTTTCATAAGCAGATTGGGCAATTCCAAATGCAATACTCCATTTATTTCGAATTCCCATAATGATAACTTTTTTTCCTTTTAATAACATTTTCTTTTCCTCCTATGCCTTTCCCATATTTCTAAATTTTTGATAGCGATTTTCCACAATTTCTTCTTTACTCTGTGCATTTAGTTTTATAATTTCGCTCTTGATTTGTCTTTTTAATGTATTTACTATCTTATTAAAACTCTCTTCTGTTTCTTCTTTTGGTTCTTTTATGATTTTATCAATCACACCTAATTCATATAATTCCTTTGCTGTTAATTTCATTTTGTCTGCTGCCTCTTTGTATCTAGAAGAATCCTTCCACAAAATACTACTATAACCCTCTGGAGATAATATCGAATAGACTGCATTTTCTAACATCCATACGCTATTTGATACTCCAATTGCTAAAGCTCCTCCGCTAGAACCTTCACCAATAATGATACTAATAATTGGCACCTTTAATTTTGCCATTTCAAACATAGATTTTGCAATTGCTTCTCCTTGTCCTCTCTCTTCCGCACCTTTTCCTGGATAAGCACCTTTGGTATCAATAAAAGTAATGACTGGTCTATTAAATTTCTCTGCTTGTTTCAAAAATCTAATAGCTTTTCGATAGCTTTCTGGATTCGGCATTCCAAAATTACGTTCTATATTTTCCTTTGTCGTTCTTCCTTTTTGTTCTGCAATTACCGTAACATTTTGGTCTCCTATTCTTGCCAAACCACACACCATTGCCTTATCATCTCTAAAATTTCTATCTCCATGTAACTCTATAAAACAATCAAATATTTTCTCTATATAATCCAAAGAAGTCTTTCTTTTGGGATTTCTAGCAATCTCAACTCTTTCCCAAGCTGACAATTCTCCCATTACTTTTTCCCTCCTTTATGAAATTGAATTAACTCATAAATAGTATTCTTTAACTCATTTCTTTCTACTATCTTATCAATAAAACCATGTTCTAATAAAAATTCTGCTGTTTGAAAACCTTCTGGTAGTTCTTCCCCAATTGTTTGCTCTATTACTCTCTTTCCTGCAAAACCAATTCTCGCTTTTGGCTCTGCTAAAATAATATCACCTAAACTTGCAAAAGACGCTGTAACACCGCCATAAGTTGGATCTGTTAAAACAGATATGTACAGCAAACCAGCCTCATCCAGTTTTGTTAAGGCAGAAGTTGTTTTAGCCATTTGCATTAGCGAAACAATTCCCTCTTGCATTCTAGCGCCACCAGAAACTGAAAACAAAATAAGCGGTACTCTTAGTTTTATAGCCTGTTCAATGGCATAGGTTATTTTTTCTCCAACAACCATTCCCATGCTTCCCATCAAAAAGCCACTATCCATAATCCCTATTACAACATCTTCGCCCTTTATTTTTCCTGTTCCACAGCTTACCGCTTCTTCTAGACCTGTTTTTTCCCTTAAACTTTTCAACTTTTTAGGATAATCTTCCAATTCTAAAGGATTCGTTGTTTCTACCTTCAAATCAAATCTTTGATAAGTTCCCTCATCTATTATCAATTCAATTCTTCTTCCAATATGCATACGAAAATAATTTCCACAATTGGGACAAATATTATTATGTTGTTGTACTGTTTCCTTATATAAAATTTCTTTACAACAATCGCATTTTAGCCACTTTCCAATCGGAATATCAATTTCCACTTTCTTATTCTTTGCCGTTGCTTCTCTCTTTTTTATTTTATCTACTATCATACCTACTCCTCTCTAATGTCTCATGTCTCTTTGTGTCTCTTTTTGGACGTTTCCAGAAGAGACATTCTTTTCAAAATTCTTTTGCATTTTTTATGTTTTTAGTCTTTCTTCAACCCGCTTTATGCTAGTGTCTTGTGTTTTAATATCTCTTTCGAAAATTTCCCCAAAGAAACATTACTCCAGTTTTTCCTGTTTCAATGTCCCTTTTGGAAACGTCTCCAATGGACACCTCATAGACATTCTCAAAGAGACATTATTACATGTGTTCTATGAAGGAGGTGTCAAAGTTTCCTCGGATGAAGTTTGGGTTTTTGATGATTTGGAATACGAAGTCTCTGTTTGTGTCGATTCCTTCTATGACTAGTTCTTCTAATGCTCGTTTCATTTTGGCTATGGCTTCGTTTCTGGTGCTTCCATAGGCAATGATTTTGGCAATCATGGAGTCATAGTTTGGTGGTATAATGTAACCATTATATATTGCAGTGTCTATTCGAATTCCATTTCCTCCTGGTAAGTTTATTTCCCCGATTTTTCCGTGGACATGGCATAAAGTTTTTTCTTGGATTTTCTGCATTAATTCTTACTTCTATGGCATGACCTCTATATTCTACTTCTTTTTGTTTTATTTTTAACTCTTCTCCTCCTGCTATTTTGATTTGTGCTTTTACAATGTCAATTCCTGTTCGCATTTCTGTGATGGGATGTTCTACTTGTATTCTTGTGTTCATCTCCATAAAGTAGAAGTTGTTATCTTTATCTACTAAAAATTCTACTGTTCCACAACTTGTATATCCTGCTACTTTTGCTGCTTTTATTGCACTGTTGCCCATTTTGTTTCTTGTTTTTTCGTCAATGGCTGTTGATGGTGTTTCTTCGATTATTTTTTGATGGTTTCTTTGGATACTACAGTCTCTTTCTCCTAAATGAATAACGTTTCCATGTTCGTCTGCTAGTATTTGAATTTCTACATGTCTTGGATTTTGGATTACTTTTTCTATGTAGATTTCGTCATCTTGAAAGGAATTTTTGGCTTCTTGTTTTACGATATGATAATTTGCTTCTAATTCTTCTGCATTATTTGCTATTCGTATTCCTTTTCCTCCGCCACCTGATGCTGCTTTTAGCATGACGGGATAACCTATTTTTTTGGAAATGTCAAAGGCTTCTTTTAAACCTGTTACACTTCCTTCTGAACCTGGGATAACTGGCACACCTGCTTCTTTCATTAATTCTTTACTATGTGATTTATTTCCTAATAAATCAATAATTTCTGCTCTTGGCCCTATAAATTTGATATTGGATTCTTCACATATTTTTGCAAATTGTGCATTTTCTGATAAAAAGCCAAACCCTGGATGAATACTATCACTTCCTGTGATACGTGCCGCTTCAATGATATTGTTAATGCTTAGATAACTCTTCATTGCTGGTGCTGGTCCAATACAAATAGCTTCATCTGCTAAACGAGTATGAAGGGCATCTTTATCTGCTTCTGAATAAACTGCCACTGTTTTGATATTCATTTCTTTGCAAGCTCTGATAATACGAACTGCAATTTCTCCACGATTTGCAATTAATATTTTGTTCATTTTTTCTCTTTTCCTTTCTCCTCTATCCTACTACTGCAAAAGTAAGTTCCCCTTTTGCTGCTACTTTTCCATCTACGGTTGCAATTGCCTCTCCTACTCCGATTGGTCCTTTTCTTTTTATAATTTTTACTTCTAATTTTAATTTATCTCCTGGTACTACCATTTTTTTAAATTTCATTTTATCAATTCCACCAAATAAAGCATTTTTTCCTTTGTTTTCTTCCATGCTAAGAATGGCTACGGCTCCTGTTTGTGCCAAGCTTTCTGTAATTAATACTCCTGGCATAATAGGATTTCCTGGAAAATGCCCTTTGAAGTACCATTCACTTTCTTCTACTTGTTTATACGCTATGGCACTTTCTCCTGGTACATATTCTTCTACTTCATCAATCATTAAAAAAGGTTCTCTTTGTGGAATGATTTCTTTTATTTCTTCTTTATTTAACATACTTAACTCCTAACTTTTAAATTATGTTGACTTTATTTCACTTTTATGATATATTCCCTTTGTTACTATTGTTTTTTTATATGGAGGATAATATATGAATCATGTCATTATCAAAAAAATCTTTCAAATGCGGGATTCTTTTGAGGAAACAGAAAATGGTGAAGCTATTGCATTTTTAAATCATATTTTGGCTTATCTCTATGAATACCGAAATCAACTTTGTGGTACTGAAAATGAATTTTACATTCCTGGAAAATATGATTTGGTCATGGCTGATAAAATTCTATTTTCCCTCGGCTATCGCAGGTATTCTATTACTTATGAGCCAGAAAGCATTTTTTTCTGTGAACATACTGTAATTACATTTCGAAACATTCTATAGCAGGAGGTATTAAACAGTAACTAAAAGTCTATTTACTTCTCCATTCTATCTGGAAATTATTCTTATAAAAAGCCTGCCTTTATGGAGGCTTTTTATTTTATTCTAAATAGTAGTTTTCCATATTCTACACTTTCTCCATCTTTTACTAAAATTTCAGTAATGGTTCCTGCAAATTCAGATTCTATTTCATTCATTAATTTCATTGCTTCTATAATGCAAAGTGTATCTCCTTTTTTTACTTCTTTTCCCACTTGAACATAAGGTTCTGAAGTAGGAGATGGCTTTAGATAGAAAGTTCCCACCATTGGTGATGTCACTATCTTTCCTTCTTCTTGTACTTTTTCTTCTACGATTACTTGTTTATTTTCTTCTTTTTTCTCTTGCACTTCTTCTTGTTTTACCACTATCGTTTCTGCTTTTACTTCTTTTTTCAAACTTATTTTGGTTCCATCTGGAAAATCAATTTCAACAGCTGTTAATTTTGAATTTCCCATATCGTCCATTAATTGTTTAATTTTTTCATATTCCATCTCTTTCTTCTTCCTCCAGTCTTTTGATTACAATACAACTATTGTGTCCACCAAATCCTAATGAATTTGACATTGTAATATTGATTTTGGCTTTTCTTGGTTCATTTGGTACAATATCTAAATCGCATTCTTCATCTTTTTCTTTATAATTTATGGTAGGTGGTACTAACTGTTTTTCGATTGCTTTTACACAAAAAATTGCTTCTACTGCTCCTGCTGCTCCTAGTAAATGTCCTATATTTCCTTTCGTAGAACTTACCATTACCGTTTTAGAAGCTTCTCCTAATGCTGTTTTAATTGCCATTGTCTCGGTTGTATCATTTAAATGAGTAGAAGTTCCATGAGCATTGATATAATCCACTTCTTCTGGCTTTATATTAGCTTCTTTCATGGCTCTTATCATCGCATTGGCTCCCCCTTCTCCATCTGGACAAGGTGATGTAATATGATAGGCATCTGTGGTAGAACCAAATCCAATGACTTCTGCATATATCTTAGCCCCTCTTTTTTTGGCATGTTCTAATTCTTCTAGGACAAGCATTCCTGCTCCTTCTCCCATAACAAATCCACTTCGTTCTTTATCAAATGGAATACTTGCTCTTGTTTTATCTTCTGAAGTACATAATGCTTTCATATTTTCGAAACCAGCAATTCCAACTTCACAGATAGCAGACTCTGTTCCTCCTGCAATAACAACATCTTCATAACCATGTTTGATTGTCTTATAAGCTTCTCCAATTGCTTGCGTAGAAGAAGCACAAGCTGTTACAATAGAAGCCGATTCGCCTTTAAACCCAAATTCAATTGCCACATTTCCTGCTGGAATATTGACAATTGCCATTGGAATAAACATTGGTGATATTCTGTTATTTCCTTTTGCAAAGTTAATTTCACATTGGTCTTGAATAGTATTTAAACCACCAATTCCTGAACTAACAAAAACTCCTACACGATGATAATCTGTATTTTCTTCTGAAAGATTACTATCCTTAACTGCTTCTCTTGCTGAAATAATGGCAAACTGAGAACATCTATCTAATCGTTTTGCTTGTTTTGGTTCAAAATAGTCAAGTGGATTGTATTCTTTTACTTCCCCTGCTAATTTTGTTTTAAAATGTTCTGTATTAAATAAAGAAATGGTATCAATCCCACATTTCTTATGTTCAATTCCATCCCATGTCTCTTTTACATTTTTTCCAATTGGAGTAATTGCTCCTAGTCCTGTAATAACAACTCTTTTTTCCATTTTTTTATCCTTTCTTTTGACTTTATTTTAAATTTGTGATACAATGCCAACATAAATCACAAGGAGGTATTTATTATGTATAATTCAATAACCTACTTTTTTGAAGTGGCATTGGCACTTCGGAACGAATGTGAAGAAAGTTACGACTCGCTAAAGTCTGCAAAAATTGATGCTCTTGCAAAGGTATGTGCAGAAGTTATTAAGCATGGTGATATTCCTTCACAATTTTATATTGAGGGATACTATCCCATTCATACCGAACTCGTACTAGACTTGTTTTATCTGCTATCTATTGGGATTAGAAATACTTATAGCGGTGAACGGTATACTGCAAATGGAAAAGTATACTGGGTAAATTTTTGCACATTCTAGTCACTCTAATAATTCAACATTAGCTAAAGTCTGTACTCTTTGTAATATGAAGAGTACAGATTTTTCTATTTACATTAACATTCCGCCATCTACATGAAGTACTTGCCCTGTGATATAAGAACTTTCTTCTGATGCTAAAAATTTTACTACATTTGCTACATCTTCTGCTTTTCCCATTCTTCTTAAAGGAATCGATTTGGCAATTTCCTCTTTTATTTCTTCTTTTAGTACTTCTGTCATTTGTGTTTCAATAAATCCTGGTGCCACTGCATTAACTAAAATGCCTCTTGATGCCACTTCTTTAGCTAAACTCTTGGTAAATCCAATGATACCTGCTTTGGATGCCGAATAATTGGTTTGCCCTGCATTTCCTGCTACCCCTACAACAGATGAAATATTAATAATTCTTCCTGCTCTAGCCTTCATCATATATGGAATTACATGTTTGGTTACATTAAAAGTACCTACTAAATTGACATCAATTACACTTTCAAAATCTTCTTTTTTCATTCTCATTAATAAAGTATCTTTTGTAATCCCAGCATTATTTACTAATACATCAATTTTCCCATAAAATTCTATAATTTCTTTTGACATTCTTTCACAATCTTCAAAATTTGAAATATCCCCTTGTACACAAAAACATGTTACTTTGTTTTTTTCTATTTCTTGTTTTACTTTTTCTAATTCCTCATTTTGGGTTCGATAATTTAATGCAATATCATATCCATTTTCTGCAAAAGTAATTGCAATTTGTTTTCCTATTCCTCTAGTAGCCCCTGTAATAAATACCACTTTATTCACTTTTTGTTTCCTCCTTTATTCTTGCTATCGTTTCTTGCAAGCTTGTTACATCATAACAATTAAATACCTTTACTTCTTTTTCTGTTTCTGCTTTTTTAACAAAACCGGTTAACGTCTTTCCTGGTCCAATCTCAATGAAAGTATCAATTCCCTTGTCTAACATTGTCTGAATTGTTTTTGAAAACTTTACAGGACTTACGATATGGTTTGCTAATATTTCTGTCATATCCTCTGTTTGCTTATATACCTCCCCATCTAAGTTTTTAATGACTTCTTTCTCAAATGGGTTAAAATGAATATGTTCTAATTCTTTTCTTAGTGCATTTGCACTTTCTTGTAATTTCTTCGTATGAAATGGACCTGCCGTTTTTAATACTCTTACCTTTTTTGCTCCCATTTCTTTTGCTATTATTTCCGCTTCTTCTACCCCTTGTTTTTCTCCTGAAATCACAATTTGACCTGGACAATTATCATTGGCAATTGCTACAAATCCTGCTGTTACTTTGTTGCAAACTTCTTGCACCTTATTTTCTGTCATACCTAAAATTGCTGCCATCTGCCATTCTCCTTCTGGTACAAGATGTTGCATATATTCTCCTCTTTTTTGGACCAATTTTATTCCTTCTTCGATAGAAAGTGCTTTACTATTAATTAATGCTACATATTCCCCTAAACTTAAACCTGCTTCCATTTCTGCTTCTATTCCATTTTTCTTTAATACTTCTAATATCGCTAAAGAATTCGTTAAAATTGCTAATTGTGTATATTTTGTTTCATTTAGTCTTTCTTCTGGACCTTCAAAAGAAAGAGTTTCGATATCTATTTGCGTTATTTCTTTTGCCATTTGATATATCTTTTTTACTTCTTCATATGTCTCATATAAGTCTTTTCCCATTCCAACCTTTTGACTTCCTTGCCCTGGGAATAAAAATCCAATCTTCATTTTATCGGCTCCTTTTTATTCTTTATTTTTCAATATCATCGCTAAGTTTTCTTGTCTTTTTATTTTATTGGTTGTCGTTTTTATGAGTGGTTCCTCAGTTAAAATCACCCCTCTAATTGCTTTATAGCGTGGCATTGTTTGATTAATTTCTTTTATTTGTTTTGCCATAATTTCTCTTATCTCTTCTTCTTTTTCCACTTTATAAACTTGCTTTATAACCTCTTTATCTAGCACTATTTTGACATTAATTTTAATATCATTCTCATCTTCAGACTGTTGTTTTCCAAAAATAAAAGACTCACTTACTCCTTCTATTTTGTTAACCAAATTTTCCATTTCTTCTGGAAAAATATTTTTTCCATTTTTTAATACAATCACACTTTTCTTTCTTCCACAAATAGTAATATATCCTTCTTCATCCACTTTTGCTAAATCTCCTGTGTGAAACCATCCATCTTTTATTGCTTCTTTTGTTGCTTTTCTATCTTCAAAGTATTCCAGCATAATATTAGGTCCTTTTACCAATAATTCTCCTATCCCTTCTTGATTTTTATCTTCTAGTTTTACTTCTACACTTGGTAAAGTTTTTCCTATTGTTCCTACTTTATGATATCGATTAGTTCCTACTGCTACTACTGGTGATGTTTCTGTTAATCCATATCCTTGTACTAAGTTAAGTCCTAATGCTCTATATTTTTCTTCTATTTTCGCATCTAAAGCTGCTGCACCACTAATTAGTAATTTAATTTTTCCTCCTAACATTCCGGTGAATCTCTTGGAACACTTCTTTTTTCTGTTCCATAGAAGCTTCTTTGTATTGTTCTTCTTTTTCTAATATTTCTTCTAACTTCCCTTGTTTCTCAATTCCTTTTCGTATGATTTTAAATATTTTTTCATAAATTGCAGGTACACATGCCATCACACTTACTTGGTATTCATTTAAATTTTCTACAATATGTCTCATTCCATCACAAAATACTGTCTTTGCACCTTTGTATAAAGAAAATAAAAATCCAACTGTACATTCGAATACATGGTGAATTGGTAAAATGGAAAGAAAGGTATCTTCTGATGTGATATCAAGTACACTTCCCAAATCCATTAAATTAGAACATATATTTTGATGTGATAATGCTACTACTTTTGATTTTGATGTAGTTCCAGAAGTAAATAGCATAATACTCATTTCTTCTTTGTTTATTTTGCTATCTACAAATTCTCTATTTCCTTGTTCTAGTAATTTTCTTCCTTTTTCTATTAACTCTCTTTGTGCATAAATTCCTTGTTTATTGGTCTCTAAATCCATTGAAATTAAATGCTTTAGCTTATTCTTTTCTTGATATTTTATCCTTTGAATCATTTCTTCATATTTCTTAGAATAGAAAATGGCTTCTACTTGTGATCTTTCTATTAACTCTTCTAGTTCATTTTCTGGTAATGATTTATCAAATGGAACCACTACTCCTGTTCCACAGACAATCGCTAGATACGCAATTTCCCATTCATATCTATTTTCTCCAATAACAGCAATTCTTTTTCCTTTTAATCCCAAGTCAATTAAAGCGGTTCCTAAGGCATCAATTTGCTCTCTTACCTGCTCATGTGTCAATATTTCATAATTTCCTTCGCTTACTTTTATTTGATAAGCTGGTTTATCTCCATATAATTCTCTTGTTTTATTTAGCATTTCTTTCAAGTCATTTATTTTTATCGTATCATATAACTTTTTATCCATTGCTAACTCCTATCTGTTTTTTATTCGTGTTATATTTTATAATAGAATTTCTTTTAAGTCTTTAGACTGACAGGTCAGTCTAAATTTTAGGGACGGGGCTAAAAATTTAATTCAACTTTTTTTGTTGTTTTTTAAATTTTTAGCCCCGTCCCTAAAATTTATTTATTGCTTTGTAAACAGAATTGTGCTATAATATAGCAATAAGGTTTTATATAGATATGTTTCTTTTGTTTCGCTAATAATCTGTTAGCTCATTTATTACTATTAACAACACTATCTTATAGGAGGAACTTCTATGAAAAAATTATTTACAGTTTTATTCACCGCTACTCTTCTTTTTCTCTTTTCTGGCACTACTGCCCAGGCTGAAACCAATCAGAGGAAATCTCCTTCTGATGTAATTGCTCCTATCGAGTACATTCAGGGGCCTGTCTTATATGTAGGTCAGATTGCAGAAGTAAGCTTAGACACCATTACTTACTGGGAAACCAGCCAAAACTTTGGTACTGGCAAGTACGGTGAATGTGCAAAGGGAGACATTGTATTCGTTACAAGGGTTGCCTACTTAGATGATGCTGGCAATATTCTTGACACTTACTGTCTTGATGATGGCTTTATCCAGTTAGACTTTTCTCGGCGTTACATGCTCCATATTTGGGCAGAAGGCCATGACTTAGGTTGGGTTTATCCTACGGCATTAAGCGGTCCTATCACAATCTGTCCGCCTGAAGAAGTTTATGATCTGTAAATAAAAAATTAAAAGAAGGGGTGTGGCACTGTCACCCCCCTCTTTTAATTTTTATCTGTTTTTTTGTATTCCTAACATATAAAATAAAAAAACTCACAACATAATATTTGTGAGTTTTTTGGTGCTCCCTCAAGGATTCGAACCTTGGACCCACCGGTTATGAGCCGGTTGCTCTGACCAA
>CASCUT010000022.1 GCA_949155365.1 uncultured Clostridia bacterium | reverse complement strand
AGAAGAACAAGTTGATTTCCGTATTACAATGTCTATGACACCTCCTCTTTTAAATATGTTAGATAACAAACTATTGCAAAAAAGATATATTAAGTATTTAAAGAAACATATTGAACTTGCAGAAAAAGAAACCAAAAGAACGACTTATGATGAACGAATAAATAAACTTTCTTTTTATTATTTGGAACGTTATCAAAATGATTTACACCTATTTCATGAGGTATATCATGATAATATCATAGAAGGATTTAAACATTTTCAAGATTTAGGAGTTTTAGAGATTATTACTTGTGGTGCTACACATGGCTATTTCCCTATTCTGTATGTAACAGAACAAACGGTAAAAGCCCAAATTGCTGTTGGCGTACAAACTTATGAAAAATATTTTGGAAGAAAACCTCGTGGCATCTGGCTTCCTGAATGTGGTTATGTACCTGAAGCTGATAAATATTTAAAAGAATTTGGTATTGAATATGTAATTACCGAATCTCATGGCATTTTGTATGCTGACCCTACTCCTATCTATGGCACTTGTTCCCCTATTGTTTCTCCTACTGGCATTACTTGCTTTGGTAGGGATATGGAATCTTCAAGACAAGTATGGAGTTCTATTAATGGATATCCTGGTGATTTTAATTATCGTGAATTTTATCGTGATATTGGTTATGATGCTGATTATGACTATATTAAACCTTACATTGCTCATAATGGTGTTCGTGTTCATACTGGAATTAAATATCATCGTATTACTGGCAAAGATTGTGAAAAAGATATTTATGATTTACAATGGGCAAAAGATTCTGGTGAAAAACAAGCTGGTCACTTCCTAGATTCTAGAAGAAAACAAATTGAACTTGCCAGTTCTTACATGGATAAACCTCCTATCATTCTTTGTCCTTATGATGCTGAACTTTATGGGCATTGGTGGTATGAAGGTCCTTATTGGTTATACATTTTATTTAAGAAAATTCACTTTGACCAACAGGACTTCAAACTAATTACCCCTGGCGAATATATTGACCAATATCCTGAAATGCAAGTTTGTAATCCTTGTCGTTCTAGTTGG
The DNA here is from genome assembly GCA_949155365.1 of uncultured Clostridia bacterium. Classification (GTDB taxonomy): domain Bacteria; phylum Bacillota; class Clostridia; order TANB77; family CAG-508; genus UMGS1663. Next base: position 31,479 of record CASCUT010000022.1, on the reverse strand, counting down.
GGAGCAAATGGTTATAGCGAAGTATGGCTTAATCAAACCAATGACTATGCTCATCGTCATCTTCATGTTGCTGGTGAACATATGGTAGAACTTGCTCATACTTACTTAAATGAGACAGATGCCTTAAAAATTAGTGCTTTAAATCAATGTGCACGTGAATTATTACTTGCTCAAAGTAGTGACTGGTTATTTATTATTACAAATGGCACAATGGTAGATTATGCCAAAAAAAGAATTAAAGATCATATTGGACGTTTTACAAAACTTTATCAACAAATAAAAGAAAATACGATTGATCCTGACTTTTTAGAAAGTTTACAAGAAAAAGATTGTATTTTTCCAGAGATTGATTATCGAATTTATTACTAATTTCAAAGGCTATTTAGGAGCATTATCAATAAAGAATACGATTGATAATGCTCTTATTTTCTATTGATTTGATATCTTTTCACACCCAAAAAAGAAAGAAGAGCCAAATAAGAACGATTTGTCCTTATTTAAGCTCTCCCTTGCTTTCCCTATTATATCTAAACTATTTCATCTGAGCATTTCTGTTTACCTGCATTATCATAATAAACAACCACATCATGAATAACACTTGAAGTAGAAAGATAACTTTCATCGATGTTATTAATCCTGTAAACAACATAAACAGAACGATGTAAACATAATCAACAACACCTAATTTTCTTTGTCTTCCTGTAACAAAAACATTCCATACAGAAAAGAACAAATACGCAATTGTAATTACAATTGCAAGTACTAACACTTTCATCATACTGTCTCCTCCTTTTGCTTTGCTTGATGATTTGCTGTTACATTTTTTTATATTATACATTAATTCTTTAAAAATTTCAAGCCCAAGTTACCAAAAAAACCCTTTCTGAATAAAATATGTATATCTAAGATTTTTTAGTAGATACTAATACATATAAAGAAAGGGGATTTTTTTACGTTATGAAATCTTTTTGTATCAAAACCAATAATAGGGAAATTATTCATTATCTATTAAAAAATTTAGAAACCTCTTCCTTAGAAAATATCTATTATACTAGTAAGGAATTTAAACATTATCAAAATGTCATTGTTCATTATTCTCGGAAATACACCTAATCTTTTTTTGGGTTTACTTTCTGATATCTTAACCAATTGCATTTTGTTTTTCTATGAGCCTATTTTATTAAAAAGATTCCTTAATTTTTACTATTTTTATTTTGATGAATTTGAGAAAAAGCAAATTGAAGAACACTGTTATGAAGCTATTGTTCTAGATGAGGCCAATACCTTGCACTATCGAAATGAAGAAATTTGGACTTCTGTTTTCTCTTATTTACAAGAAAATAAATCTATGATTTTAGATGGATTTGTTAATTTTCGTTTAAGCACCTATTGTAAAACGCTAGAAGAAGTCGTAGATTCTGCTGTAAATCAATATATTATAGAAAAAGAATATCATGAATTTATTAGTTTGTTAAAACTATATATCGAATCGAAAGATGCCATTTGTCCTATTGTACATTTAATTTATAGTAATGGGGAATCTATTTTGCTAGACCAAGAAAAGAATATAATCAATTTAGAAGATAATATTTTTAATGCCAAATATCTTTCTGACATTTCCTTTTCTTCTAACGATTATGCTTTAAACTCATTGCTGACATTACTTCCTGAAAAGATTGAAATCCATCTTATCGGATATGAAGATGAATTTATTGATACGCTAAAGCTAATTTTTGGCACTCGTATCTATATCTGTACCGATTGCAATCTTTGCCGAACCTACCGTATTCTAAACAATGCCCAAAAAAGGAAATAAAAGGGACGGGATAAAAATCCAAAATGTAAATTTTTATCCCATCTCTTTCATTTCTTAGTCTATGTTATCAAGACCTCCATCAATTTGATATATGTTTGAGCAAGATTGCTCTTGTAGTATTTGCATTGCTTTTCTACTTCTACTTCCAGATTGGCAATATAGTATAATTGTATTTTCTTTTTTATCTACCAATGCTTTACAATTTCTTTCTAAATCATATAATGGTATATTGATGCTTCCTTCTAGATGTCCTTCTTTATATTCTTGTGGGCTCCTAACATCTACTAATATTGCCTGTTTATCATTTTTCAGAATTATCTTTGCGCTTTCATAATCAATACCATTTTCATTCTCACTTCTATATTTTCGAAATATCTTTTCAAATGTCTTATATATTGTTTCTTTCATCTTTTTCTCACTTCCTTCTTTCGTTTGTTCTAAAAAATAAAAATAGACATCCTATTCTATATTTTATGATAGATGTCTATTTTTTGTTATTTTATTGTTTTTCTAAACATGCTATACTTCCTATTGTGGTAAGTGCATAAATGATAATAGCGATTGGTATGGTTAGTGTTGTTATTGGAAGTCTTGTGATGGCAATTAGTGCTAAGTATAGTAGTTGAAATTCTAAAATAATTTCAATGGTTCCAAAAATTGCTTTTAACATGTTTATTTTCTTTCCTAAGTGATTTTTAATAAGTACATAGCATATGATATAAGTTAAGATAATAAGGAAGGAAATAGCAACTGGCATTAGATATGGTTTGATTAGGTCTCTTCCTCTTACATTTGGAACAGAAGTTACAGCAATATTTTCTACTGTATTTTCAATCCCATATTTTTCATTTATTTTTGTCGTTATGGTTTGTAATTCTTCTTCTGATATATCTTTCATTCCAATTGATACCATATCTTCATATAATTCTACTTTTTGAATGGTTACTTTTCGATTTCCTACTACTTCTTTTACAATTGCTTTTATTTCTTGGTTGTCAAATTCTTTTCCAATTTGTATGTCGATTTGTTTATGAGCAGAATAGGATAAATCAAAATTTAATCCTAATACACATGTTACTACAATTCCAATTATTATGAAAACAATCATTAGAATCGGTATTATTTTTTTATTTTTCATATTTTGTTCCTCCTTTTTTGCTAGTCTTTTAACATTATATTGGTGATACTAATATGGTATAATAAACTAATTATAATTCCCCAGAATAACACAATTCCAATTGCAATATTCATAAAAGTAAATACAATTGCAATAATCAGTGTAGGAATTAGCATAACACTATATTTTTTCATAACTGTCATTATTTCTTTTTCTTTTAGAATACCAATTAATATTGCATAACTTATTGCTATACTAAACAAGATTGCTACAATGCCACCGATCGTGATTTCTACATTGAAATAGCGAAGTGCTATTAATAACAATGCAATATAACCAATTAATGAAATACTTCCTATCATTCCCTTTGCTTGGTATTTTAAAATTGCATAAATCATAGCAATAGCAAGTACAATAATAGAAATAACAATTACTATTTTTACCATATTTTCTGTCACAACAGAAAATACATATTTGTTTTGTTCTACTTGATATACAATTGGCAATTTTCCATTATCTAATAGAGCTTCCATTGTATTGGCTTGTAATAGATAGTCTTGCATTTCCTTTGCTGTTGTGTTTTCACTTGATGCTCCTATGGATAGTTGTAATAATCCATTGGCTACTTCTTCTTCGAAGTAAGTCGTAAGTAATGTAGAACCATCTATATTAAGAGCAATCTCTTTCTTTACGGTTTCTTCTTTCTGTTCTTCGCCTTCTTCTGTGGCTTCTTTTTCTACTTTTGTTTCTACATAAGTATTGGTAATATTTTTAAATTTCTCTGTTCCTTCTTTATTAAATTGAATATTAACAAATACTACTGTTGTTCCATTTCCTGCTGTTCCATATCCACTTTTTACAGATTGTACATCTTCATTGGTCATTAATACTTCGTTTGTATCTTTATCTACTACTTCTAATTTTCCTTGTAAATATAGTTGTCCTACAATACGATCGGTATTGGCTGTTTCTGGAAGTTCTAATACTATGTTTCCATTCGCTAAATCTTGTCTTAGTAAATAGTCATTTGCTTGCATACTAGAAAGTCTTGCTTCTAGTATTTTTTTGACTACTTTAAAATTCTCTTCTGTTAAATTTTCCTCTGGATTTGTTCTTTTTTCCTCTGTTCTTGCTACTTCTTTTTGTGTGTCTTCTGCTCCAATTTCATTTCCTTCTGCATCATATTTAATGGTTTGTGCTGTATCATCCACCTTTAGTTCTACTCTTCTATGTCCTTTTAAGTCTCTTCCTAATAAATACTCTGGTAAAAGATTTTTCATTGCATTTTTGTCTTCTACATAAATCCCAACAAAAGATACCATTGCTAGTAATACAATTGCTAGTATGATAACTGTTAATTTCATTCCTTTTAATTTTTTCATTGTTTCCTCCTATTTTTATAATAATTTTGTTCCATTAATGATAAGTTCAAACCAAATATTCAAATATTTCGCTGCATATTTACTCATCATGGTTCTATCCATAAAAATTTCAAAATAATCTAGCACAGGGCATATTTTATTATCAATACTTAAATCTAAGGTTGCTTTTCTTGTCTCTTTGTCAATGGTGAAATTAGCATCTGTTACGGCATAATTCACCTTATCATGCTTGTCAAAAGTAGACATGTTTTGGTTTACCACTCTATCACGATGAACATCGGACTTGTCTGCTAATATCAAAGCCGCAGAGATGTCACTAACAGCGGTTCCTGTTTGCTCATCATGGTTTCCAATTGCCATCATAATCTCTGTTCTTCTTTGAATATCCATTCCCATTTCTTTTAAAATTTGATAGGCTAGAATTGCTCCTGAATGCGCATGATCTACTCGATTTACACAATTTCCAATATCATGCATATACCCTGCAATTTTAGCAAGTTCAATTCTTTCTTTGGGATACCCTAATGTTTCTAAAATTCTTCCAGCTCTACTTGAAACTATCGAGATATGTCTCACAGAATGTTCTGTATATCCCAATGCATTTAACTGCTTTTGGGACCCTACAATTAATTCTTGGATTTCCTCATTATTTTTAACATCTTCTAATGTTATCATTCTCTCTTCCTCCACTTTATTACTATTGCTCATTGTATCTTAAAATAAAAAAAAATTCAACCATTTTTTGTAAATTGATTGAATTTTCCTGTCACTGTAAAATTACTTTTTCTATCCTTATGAAAAATACCTTTTCTCTCTTTCCTTTAGCTTAAGTTTACCCCTATAATTCCCCCTAGCATTCCTGCTAGAACAGCTGATACCATCATAATAATGGTATTAACATTACACGCAAAACCAGTACCTGTTAAACTAGAAATAAGATAAATGGTTACCATATAAATCATTCCTACTAAAGCACCATTTACCATTCCATTTTTCTTTATTTTTAAAGTACTAATACTACTTCCAATTAAAATACTAATGGCTGTAATAATCATTACTACTGGTATTATTATCGTTTCTTGTAGTGATGTATACGTTAATAAACTAGCAAATAGGAATAGTAAAATTAGTGTAATAATGATAGCTACTATACTACCTTTTACAATTCGAATCAAATTTTGTTTCCATTCATTTTTATCCAAATTTTCCACGTTTCCATCCCTTCCTTTTTTATCCATTTTATTCACCTTCTCTTCTTTTAGAACTCTTTACTAAAAATGAATGGCTTTTCTCCTGTAGATGGTTCCTTCTCCACTAAATTTCCTATAAAAAATAAAGAATGCTTAGAACGCATTCTTTATTTCGAAATTTTATAAATTCCAACAAAGTGCCATGGGAAGTAATCTAATTTTTCCCCTTGAAAATCTTCTATTACGTACATTTTCCTTCTAGGCCACTTCTCTGTCCATATGCCGTTTTCATAGCGCCAAAAATGACAACCACCTATCGTACCATTTGCCCATATTTTTACAAAAAGTGCAATTTGGTATTGATTTTCTTGCAATTTTTCTTCAAGGAAAGACTCTTTGATTTCTAATTGCAATGTTTCGCAATCCCAAAACAATAATCTTGTTATTTCCTCTATCGAAACGTAATTTTGGTCAATTGGCTTTTTTCCACTTATTGCTCCAATACGGCAATATAGCTCTGAATAGGGAAGTGTTAGTCCTAAGGCGTGAGAGTAGCAGTTGGTATTGTCCCGTACATTCGTCTGATTATAATTTTCATATAATGGTTTAGAATGTGCTTGGTATTGTAATGCTGTTATTTTATCCATTTAGCCTCTCCTCTCCCTTATTTAAGGAATTACTTTGACAAAAACTTCTATCTATTATTATAACACCTTTTTCCTCTTTTTCCAAGTTCTTTCTTTTTATTTATTTTCCTCTATTCAAAAAAAATGATAGACACCTATTTGTCTACCATTTTTCTTCTGAATTATCTCCATATTTCCTCATTAATAAATTGAGTTAATGCCATAATAAAAGCTTCTTTGGTTTGTCCTATTCTTGTAATCTTTCCTTTTGTTAGTAAGTTAATCCCACCTTTTCCTGCTCTTAATTCTTCTTGATGAAAGATATTGTCCATTACTTTTGATAAATCTGTTTGTATAATTTCTTGTACATATTTTTGTGGTACTGGAAATCCTGGACTTACTCCCCAACTCTTAAAACCTTCTTTATCTTCTATAACCGCAATACTTAAAATGGTCCATTCTCCCAAACAATTGGTAATTCCAGATTCTACTGCCATATAGTAATCGGCTTCTTTGCCTTGCTCTTTTGCTATCTCTCTAAGATTTTTCACTCGATTTTGAGCACCTTTATATATCTCCTCATTTACTGGTTGTTCTGGAACGTCACTACTAGTCCCGATTCCTTCTATTTCAAATTCTTTAAAATATTCTGCAAATGCTTGCGTTGCCCCTTCTATTTTTGCTTTATTTTGCGTTGCAATCATGACTTTCATTTTTGGCTCCTTATCTCATTCTCTCTTTAATTAGAATGTCTCTGTTTCATTTTTACTTGATTTTATCATACTCGTAATTTATTTACAATATTCTTATCATTTTCTTTTTCTTCGTCTAATTACCATAATGCTAACTATGATAAGAATCGTAAAAATAATGCAACTTACTATCCCCTGTTCTGTTCTATCTTGCCTTTCTATATTACTATTTTCTATCACTTGTTGTTGCTCTGTTTGGCATTCTTGATTTGTATTCACTCTCATATCTTCTTCTGTAGATTTCTCTGCGGATTCTAATTTTGCCTTCTCTATTTCTAAGTCTGGTGTTATTTCTATTTGTTCTTCTTGTTCTATTGTTTTTTCACTTTCTTCTAATTTTTCTATCTTCCTGTCTTTTAATCTCCATTTAGTTATACATAAAATAGAAACTACTATCCATAAAGACAAATTTCCAATCCATACTTTAATATGATGTAACGACTTGTAATATTTCCATTGCACCGTCCCCATTGGCATATTCAATAAAGAAGCAATTTCTTTAAAGGATAGCCCTGTTTCTACTTTTAATGAAACAATTTGCTTTTCCTTTTGTTCCAAAGAAGATATCATTTTTTCATAAGCATCTTTTTGCATTAATTCTTCTATCTCATCCTCCTGCACTTCATTCATATCCTCTTTTATAGGAAGAAGCTCTTTGTTCTTTCTCAAAAAAGAAATTGCTTCATTTTTTGTTACACAATAAAGCCAACTAGCTTCATACTTACTTGGTAATTTATCCTCTGAAAGTTTACCAATTTTCAAAAATACATTTTGCATAATATCTTCTGCATTTTCTTTATTTTTCAAAATAGAAAATGCAATCTGATATACAAGAGAAGAATACTTTTGATACAACTCTTCATAAGCCATCTCTTCTTTTTGCTTTAATCGATAAAATAATTCTTGTAACTCTATTTCATTTATTTTTTTCATTTTTCGCTCCATCTTTCTGCAAAAGGCTGTCTTTTTCTGTCCCATTCTCTCAATTAGGGACTATTCCCTTTTTTCCTTATCCATTCATTACTAATTTTCCTTTATCCTTTAGATATTGGTCGATTTGTTTATATTTTGGCATATATTGTTCTACTAATTGATAAAATTGTTTGCTATGGTTTGGATAAACCATGTGGCATAGTTCATGAACGATAATTGCATCTATTACTTCTTTTGGTAACATTACTAATCTACTTGTAAAATGTAATGCTCTTTTGGCTGGCACACAACTTCCATATCTTGTTTTGGCTTCTCTTACTTTTACACTTTCATAAGAAATGCTCATTTTTTTACTCCAATAAGGTAAACGTTCTTTTAAAATTGCTTCTGTGTTTATTTTTCGTAATCTTCCTACTGCTTTTTCAATATAGATTTCTTTTTCCTGTTGTATTTGCTTTGGTAAAAAAATATGAATTGCCTTTTGTTCTTTGTCTAATTCTACTTTTATCCTATCTTTGGCATTATCTGATAGTAGAATGGTATATTCCTCTCCTCCATATAATGTTTTTCCACCATGTTCCCACTTTCCCCTTTTTAGACGCTTTTGTTCTAATATTTTTTTGTATTCTTCACAAATTTTTTGTTTATTTTTTTGAATTAATTTTTCTACTTCTTTTTGGGAGATATACGGTGATTTTGTAATAGTTAATCTCTCATTTTTAAAATAAATTTTAATACTTTTGGCTGTTTTATAGTTCTTTATGCAAAATGGTATCTCGAATTCCCCCATTTTCAATCTATCTTTCATTTTCTTATTTCCTTTTTTTGTTTTATCCTAACACAATCGCTATTATTTTGCAATATTAGAGCTAATCTCCTCTAAATTGTTTCCTAAAATATGGCAAAATCGTAATATTTATATAATACTTGCCATTTTACATATTTTACAAATAACCAGTAATCGCTCTTGTTTTCCTTGCTTTTTCCTCTTCTTTATGGTAAACTATTTTCATATAAATTTACTTGTCAAGTACAAGAGGTAACAGAAACTCTCACAACATTTTATGGAGGTGCATTCTATGAAAGTATTTCAAAAACTATTCCAACTTTTGAGAAAGAAAAAAATGTCGAAAAAAGAAATTTATCAAAAGGCAAATTCCAGTTTCGAGTTCAATTACAGTATTACCAAATGGCTCGAAATGAACAAAAAAGTTGAGGAAGAAGAATCCTTTTCAGAAGCAATTCAAAATATTCCGCAAGAGGATGCCAAAATAAAAGAAGTAGATTATTATGCATAGTTTTTATCTCTTTTTATTAAATTGATAAATAGGTATACTACATTCACCAAAAAAGACAAGGCCAAATCACTGGTCTTGTCTTTTTCTATTTTTACGCTGGTTCTGCACTTTTATTGGTTGTTTTTCGTTGTGGTTTTTCTTCTTTTTTTGCCGTTTCTTTTTTCTCATTTATTACAAGCTTTGGCTCTTTCTTTTCTAGTACGGTTTCTTTTGTCACAATACATTTTTCTATCTTAGGATTGGATGGAATATCAAACATAATATCTCTCATAATTTCCTCGATAATAGAACGAAGTCCTCTTGCTCCTGTTTTTCTTTCAATTGCTTTATCTACAATTGCTTCTAGTGCTTCTTGTTCAAATTCTAGTTCTACTTCATCTAGTTCTAATAATTTTTTGTATTGTTTTACTAATGCATTTTTTGGTTTTGTTACAATATCAATTAAGGTAGCTCTATCTAATTCTTTTAGTGTTGCTACAATTGGAAGTCTTCCTACAAACTCTGGAATTAGACCAAATTTTAATAGGTCTTGTGGTAATAGTTGTTCATAAATTTTGTATTTGTCAATTTCTTTTTGACTTTGCACATTGGCACCAAATCCAATTGCTTTTTTACCAGTACGTTCATTAATAATTTTGTCTAGTCCTTCAAAAGCTCCTCCACATATAAACAAGATATTTTCTGTATTGATTTGTAGTAATTCTTGATGCGGATGTTTTCTTCCTCCTTGTGGTGGAACAGAAGCTATTGTTCCTTCTACGATTTTAAGTAACGCTTGTTGTACTCCCTCTCCACTAACATCTCTTGTGATGGATGGATTTTCCGATTTTCTCGTAATTTTATCAATCTCGTCAATATAGACAATTCCCTTTTCGGCTTTTTCAATGTCGTAGTCTGCACTTTGTATTAATTTTAGCAAAATATTTTCTACATCTTCTCCTACATAACCTGCTTCTGTTAAGGTCGTGGCATCTGCGATGGCAAATGGTACTTTTAAAATTCTAGCAAGAGTTTGTGCTAGCATTGTTTTTCCACATCCTGTTGGTCCTAGTAGTAAAACATTACTTTTTTGAATTTCTACCTCATCGTTATCTTTTTGTGGGTGATTGATACGTTTGTAATGGTTGTATACTGCTACCGCCAAGGTTTTTTTGGCATCTTCTTGCCCTATTACATAACTATCTAATACTTTTTTAATTTCTTGTGGACTTGGTAGTTTGTCGTTTTCTTTATTTAAACTATAATTAAATTCGGAATCTTCGTAAGAGTCATCTTCTAATATATTGGTACATACTTTGATACATTCATCACAAATAAATACTCCTGGTCCTGCAATAATTCTTTCTACAGCATCTTGTGATTTTCCACAAAATGAACATTTTATATTTCGATCTGTTTTTGGCATTTTTCTCTCCCTTTATCTCTATGGTCTTTTTTCCATGATGCCGTCGATTAGTCCGTATTTTAGGGCTTCTTCGGCAGTCATATAATTATCTCTTTCGGTATCTTTTTCAATTACTTCTAGTGGTTGACCGGTTCTAGCACTTAATAATTTGTTTAGTTTTTCTCTTGTTTTTACCATATGGTCTGCGTGAATTTTGATTTCCGTTGTTTGTCCTGAAATTCCATTTCCACCAATTAGTGGTTGGTGAATTAGGATTTCTGCGTTTGGTGTTGCAAATCTTCTTCCTTTTTCTCCAGATGCAAGTAACACTGCTCCCATACTTGCTGCCATTCCAATACAAATAGTAGATACAGGACATTTAATATAGTTCATAGTGTCTACAATTCCCATTCCATCTGTAATAGAACCTCCTGGGCTATTAATGTATAATGAAATTTCTTTATCTGGATCTTCGGATTCTAAAAATAGTAATTGTGCAATGACTAAGCTTGCTGATGTTGGGTTAACATCTTCTCCTAAAAATATAATTCTATCTTTTAATAATCTTGAGAAAATATCGTATGATCTTTCTCCTTTTGCAGTTTGTTCAATAACATATGGTACTAAACTGTTTTTTTGGTCTAACATTTCTTTTTCCTCCTTTTTCTTTTGCCTTCCATTAGGCATAAAAAGTTAGTGGTAAATCTCGCTTATTTTAACTACCTATTCACCCCTAACTTTTCCCCTTTATTTTCTATTTTATTTTTGCATTTTTTACGATAAAGTCAATTGCTTTTTCTGTTTTTGTGCTTTCTGCTATGTATGTCTTAATGTTTTCATTTTCTTCTAGTTCTTTTGCATCTCTTCCATAAGTAGTTGCCATTTCTTGTAATTTTGTGGATACTTCTTCTTCTGATGCTTCTATTTTTTCTGCTTTTACAATTGCTTCTAATACTAATTTTGTTTTTACTTGTCTTAATGCTTGTTCTTCCATTTCTTTTCTCATATCCGCTTCTGTTTTTCCCATCATTTGAAGATATTGTGCAAAATTTAAACCTTGGTATTGTAGTCTTTGTTCAATATCTCTTATCATGTTGTCTGTTTCCATTTCTACCATTCCAGATGGAATGTCGATTTCAGTGTTTTCACATACAGTTTTAATTGCTTCTTCTTCGGTTTCATATTTTGCTTTGTTTTTGTTTTCTTCTTCTAATTTTTCTTTGATAGAAGCTTTTAATTCTTTGATGGTGTCAAATTCGCTAACATCTTTTGCAAATTCGTCATCTACTTCTGGTAATTCTTTTTTCTTAATTTCATGTAATTTTACTTTAAATACTGCTTCTTTTCCTGCTAAATCTTTTGAAAAATATTCTTCTGGGAAAGTTACATTAATATCTTTTTCTTCATCAATTTTCATTCCAATGATTTGGTCTTCAAATCCTGGGATAAAAGTATTACTTCCAATTACTAATTCATGATTTTCTGCTTTTCCACCTTCAAATGCAACCCCATCTACAAAACCTTCAAAGTCAATTACAGTAGTATCGTTTGCTTCTACTGCTCTATCTTCTACATTTACAAGTCTTGCATTTCTTTCTTGCATATGGTGAATTTCGTGGTCGATATCTTCATCTTTTACAGTATACTCTACTTTTTTTAGTTCTATACCTTTATATTTTCCTAATGTTACTTCTGGTTTTGTTTGTACTACTGCAGTAAAGATTAAATCTTTTCCTTTTTCCATTTGGGTAATGTCAATATCTGGTCTGCTAACAGCTTGAATTCCTGCTTCTTTTAATTCTGTTTCATATACTTCGCCAGCAACTTCATTGAAGGCATCTTCATAAAAGATTTGTGCTCCATATTGTTTTTCTACAATTTTATATGGTGCCTTTCCTTTTCTAAAACCTGGGATATTAAAATATTTTGCACTCTTAACATATACTTTTTGTATTGCTTCTTCAAATTTAGAAGCTTCGATGGTAAAACTTAATTTTACTTCATTGTTTTTGTCTGTTTTTTCAACTTTGATACTCATTTTTTCTTCATCCTTTCACGCAATTAAATTTTGCTTGTTTATTATATCACATTTTTTTAAAATAGCAAGTCCTAAATGCTTATTTTTTATGGTATTTTCAGAAAATCTGTCATAGTTAAGTTTTCTTCTTATAAAACTTAAAAACTTTTTCAATTTGTAATTTGAAAAAGTTTTAATACACTATTTTTTTATAAAAGAGCTTTAAACCCTATAGACAAAATCTCCGTCCCCATGTCTACTTATAAAGTACCACGCGAAATCCATTATGCCTTTTTACACCTTCAGTACGAGCACAACGAGAAGTAACTGAATCAGTTGAAGCCGAAAATTCAAATCTACCTCCACGAGCTACAATATAATTTATGTTACTATATATGCAATTCTCTGTTGTCCATTCTTCCATATTGCCTGCCATATCATAGATATTATTTACTGGATAGTAACCTGTTGTATGTATAGTACCTGATGACACGTCTGCATACCATCCTTTTCCTTCTGGATTTATATCATAATTTTTATTGGGTTCATTATCTTTATTTTCTGATGCATTTACCATCCATTGTAATGTAGTATCCCATGCTTCTCCACTTATTAAGGTAGATTTTACTCCTGTTGCTTCTGGATCTATCATTGCTTTTGATACGGTTATAGCATCTGCTCTTGATATCGAATTCCATACTCCTTTTCCCTCCTGCGATAATGGCTTTTCTGTTATTGGTGTTTTTGTTCTTAAACTGTTATTATCTATTATTCCATTGATTCCTGCTTCATATTTTGCAATATAGAATCCTCCATATTTTTTTACACTTTTTCTTATTTCATTTACACTGCTATCTTCTGCCTCTACCTCTGTATCTATGGGTAATAATTTCAAATTAGCTTCATTATACTTCCCAGTTGTAATTTTTCCAAAAGTCACTACCGTATCTTCTGCTTTTACCTGCGTTTGTTCCGTTACACATGGTACCCATACAAATTCATCATTTACATTTTGTGTAACTCCCTTTATCGTATAACCATTATTCCATTTTCCTTCTGTATGTATAAATCCATTGGGAATATATGGATTATTGTATGTATATTCTCCTAATGTTTCTATATAATCGGCCACATCATTTAATAATTCTTCTTCATTTAGTTTTGCTTGCTCTGTTTGTTTTTTGGCTAACTTTGCTTTTGTTACAATTCCATTATTGCCCAAAACTAAATTAATACTTACTCCTCCCAATATAATTAATATAATAATTGTTACTACTAATGCTATTAGTGTAATTCCCTTTTCTCTTCTCATTTTTTCTTTTGTTTTCCTTTCTTTTTTCTTTATTATATCTTTATACACATTGTATGTCAATAAAATAAAAAATTTTAATAAAAGCTCTTTTACATAATTGTCTTGACAAACTCTATGTCTCAATGTCTATGATATTCAAATCTGATGGAATAATCGATTCTATATTTGCTTTTTTAAAAATTGCTTGTGCTAATATACCTCCTGCCTTTGCTCTATCCATCCATTTTTTGTTGCTTGGCATTACTAAATATAAGTGTTCTAGCTTTACTTCTTCCAATAATTCTTTATTTTTTCTTGCAAATTCTTGGTATGATAGCATAAATTCATGAATGCCATCATGAAATATGGCATTTGGCTTTAAATGATATTTCACTAACTTTTGAAATTTTAATTCTCCTACTACAAAAATGCCACAATCGCATCCAAAATCAAAATTTTCATTTCTGATTACTTTTAGAATATCCTTCTCTATTTCTTCTATTGTTGTATTACTCTTTTCTTTTTGGATATCTGGAAAATCATTTAATATTTTTGTTATTCCTATTGGTAACTTTTGCTTTGCTACTACATTTCCTTGATTGCATACTATTAGTTCTGTTATCTTTTCTCCTATGTTTACCATTAATACTTTTTGGTTGTCATAGATGTCTTGTGTCACTTTTTCGAAATAGAGAGTTTCTTCTTGTTGACTCATTATATTAAACTGAAGTCCCAATTCTCTAAAGTCTGCTCGTAACATTTCATATTGTTCTTTCGAAATTTTTCTCCATATTCCTGTTGCATAAATTTTACAATTTTCTTGCTTCAATCCATATGTTTGAACAAGTTCTTTCATATACAACATTAATAATCTATAGTTTTTTCTGCTAATTCCTTCTTCTTCTATAAAATATTCCTTAAAATAAATCGCATTCTCTTCTATTAAAGTGAGACTTTCTTTTTCTCTTTGATATGTCTTTATCCTGCTTGAACCTATATCAATATAGTATTTCATTTTTTCCTCCTATTTTTACATAAGATTTTTCTCTTTTGTTTATCTGTTTTCTTCTTCTCCCCAAGCAATATTTCCTTTTATTTCTCCTGCTTTTGGTATTTGGGTTAACCATACGAAATCTTTATTTTGTTTTGCCCTTTGTGAAATTTCTTCTAATCTCTTTGCTCTTTCTGGATACTTCTCTTCGTATTCATCAATTTCTTTACTATTGATATACCCTTTTTTATATTTTTCATAGGTATCTAACATGCCTATTTCATATACATTGGTATTGGATAAGAATGTTGCTAAATTTGGATTTTCTTTTTCTAAAAATTCTCTAAATTCCAACATGCTTAATCGGTCTGATACTTTGTTGTCTCTTGGCTTAATTTCGATTGTTCCAATATTCCCAAACATTTCATAAATTTCATTTTGATAAAACGCTCTATTAAATGAGATATCTAGTAATACTTCATTTACTTTTACGGTATATAAACGACGTAAATTATTTATTTCTAGCATTGGTTTCATACTTTCTGGTTCAACCTGAATGGACGCTAAGAATTCTTTATAGTCTTGTATATGGGTAGAGTCTCCAATTTCTTCTTCCTTTGTTCGGATGGTATAACTACTTTGTTGGTCTTTTTTATAAGCTTTATAAGTAGCTCGTGTTTTCTTGTATGGATATACTTCTTCTCCTTTATAGATCGCTGTTCCTCTTCTTACTCTTAAGGTTTCTTTTTTTCCTAATAATTCATATGTTTCTGGATTATCATAATAGATATCATTGGATAAATATTGAGCACTATCTACGATTTCATATTTTCTTTCTATTTTTTCTTTTATTCCTTCTCCATCTAGACTTCCTTCTGTCACAACATAGCGTAATTCAAATTCATCTTTTGGCTTTGTTACAGTACTTATAATTTCTTCTATTGTTCCTTGATATTTTTCTTTAAATTCTTCTTTTGAAACTCCTAATTCTAATCTTATCATCTCTTGGCTAATCGCAATTAGTCTTTTGGAAAAAGGGTCTAATTTTATTAAATCTTGTTTTACATCTTTATAGTCTTCAATTCCATCACTGGTAATAATATTGATATTTTCGTTTTCATTTGATTTATATGGTTTTACCCATCTTGTTTCTTCTATAATTCCTTTCGTATCTTCTGGAATTTCTGGAATGGCTTTATGTAACAAATAACGAACATATTGTTCTTTTTTATCTGTATTTAATGTTTGATAACTCTTGGTTATTGCTTCCATATCACATAATGCTTTTAATTTTTCATTTTTTGTTTTTTCTTTGATACTATCTAACACTTCTCTAATTGGTGTTTCGGTAATTGTCATATATTCTTTGGTAGAAAAATCTGCTTTACTATTTGTTAAAAAAGTATGAATCGTAGGGTTACTATTCATTGGTACTTCTTCTTTATGATTTCTTAATTCTTCTAATAAAAATTCTAATACATGGTCTCCTATAATGGAAGGTTCGCAATAATAGATATCTCTATAATTTCTAGTTCTTTCTAAGATTGCAATATCTGCATATATCTTCTTTTCTTCTGGGAGAGCAACAATGATTTGGTTCGTATCTAATACAAATTCAAAACTTTCAATTAACTGATCTACCTCTGTTAAAATTCTTGAACCTGCTTTTTTAGAATCCCTTACTAAGTAGTCTAATCGGTCTGCATCAATATTATTGGAGATTAGAGAAGCAAGTAAACTTTCTAGATTAACCGTTCCTTCTTCTATTTTAACATCTGCAAGTGGTTTATCTTGTTTTTTATGTTCATACACTCTTTCTAAAAATAGTCCAACTTTATTTGCTACTTCTTCTCCATAATACTTAGTCAAAATTTGATGAATTTGTGTATCTTCTCCCTTAACAATATCAATGCTTCTTTTTTCGTGCGAATAACCAGTTATTTTTTCTAAGGTATGAGAATAGGCTCCATGTCCTATATCATGTAATAACATCGCAATTTTAGCAATATCTTTTTCTTCTTGTTTTACTGCAATTCCATGTTGTTCTAGTTTTTTTTCAATATGTTCTATAATATGGCACATTAAATGGTATGACCCTATACTATGATCAAATCTAGTCTCTTGTTTCATCTCTGGGTATTGATAATAAGAGGTTCCTGTTTGTATAATATCTTTTAGTCTTTGAAACTCTTGACACTCTACTAGTTCCTTATATCCCCCTTCTAATTCGATAATTCCATGAATTTCGTCATTAATGATTAATTTCTCATTCATTCTTTCAACATCCTTTCTTTTAGAAAGAAAACCACTTCTAAGTTTTTCCCAGCTTTTCCTTTCTAACTTTTAGCTTCCATTACACAATTCTCTTTTCCTACAATCTCTTCTATTTCTTCTATTGTATTCCCATTTACAAAAATTCCCCCCGCTGGCATTTTCGTTTCACCATTGATAATTTGTACTGGTACATTATTTCGGTCTCCTGCAAAGAATTTAAGGGTTCCTCTTAGTTTTTCTTTTTGTTCTTCTGTTAAATCTGTAATACAAATACTTAGTGTCTTTCTTGTGCTATTTATTTCTGTTCTTCCCAAGTTATCGTTTTGACTTGCTATTGCTGTATCAAAATCCTGTATTTTATTAGCAAGAATGGTTACATTTTGTTCTTCTTCTCGAATACTCAAACGTCCTTCTACTAACACTACATTATCTTCCATTAAACTATTTCCTGCTGATTGATAAGCATTTTCAAATACAATTACTTCTATATTTCCATATAAGTCTTCCATATTAACAAATGCCATAATTTTGTTGTTCTTTGTATATTTCTTTTTAATACTGTCAATAATTCCTGCAAATTTTACTACTTGTCCATCCTTTAAAGGGAATCTTCCTGTTTCTTCTTGTTCTTCAATTGCCTCTGTTATGTTTAAAGTACTAATATTGGTATTCTTTTCTATTTTCTCTTTTAATTCTGCTAATGGGTGACCTGATATGTAAAGTCCTAGCATTTCTTTTTCCATCGATAATAGTTCTTTATCCGAATATTCTTTTAATGTATGATAGGTATATTTTAATTTTTCTAAATCCTGTTCTTCTTCGCTGGAACTTGCTAAGTCAAACATGGAAACTTGACCTTTAAAATTCTTTTTGGAAGAATCTGAAATAGAATCTAATATTTCTTCAAAAGAAGCCATTAAAGTACTTCTTGTTTGTTCAAATTCGTCAAATGCTCCTGCTTTAATCAAACTTTCAATACATTTTTTATTTACCGCTTCTCCTTGAATTCTCTCACAAAACTCTGTAAAACTCTTATATTCCCCATGTTTCTTTCTTTCTTCTACAATACTATCAACTGCTACTGTTCCTACATTCTTAATGCTTCCCATACCAAAACGTATTTTTCCATTATCTACGGTAAATTTAGTTTCACTTTTATTAATATCTGGTTTTAAAATTTCAATTTTTAGTCTTCTGCATTCTTCAATATAATAAGGTACTTTATCTAAATTTCCTAAAAAACTATTTAACGTAGCAGCCATAAATTCTTCTGGATAATATGCTTTTAAGTATGCTGTTTGATAAGATACCACTGCATATGCTGCCGCATGTGATTTATTAAATGCATATTTAGCAAATTCTGCCATTTCATCAAATATCTTATCTGCACTTTTTTCATCAATTCCATTTCGAACACATCCAGGAACTATAACATTTCCCTCTTCATCGACTTGTCCATGGATAAAAATTTCTCGTTCTTTTGCCATTACCTCTAATTTTTTCTTACCCATAGCACGACGTACCAAGTCTGCTCTTCCTAAAGAATACCCTGCTAAATCACGAACAATTTGCATTACTTGTTCTTGGTATACCATACATCCATACGTTACCTCTAAAATTGGCTTTAGTGCTGGGTGTGTATAAATAGCATGTTCTGTATCTTTTTTGTTAGCAATATATCTTGGAATTTGGTCCATTGGTCCTGGTCGATATAAAGATACTCCTGCTATGATATCTTCTAAACTATCTGGTTTCAATTCTTTCATAAAGTTGGTCATTCCTTGGCTTTCAAATTGGAAGATACCAACCGAATTTCCTTCTTGCCATAGTTTATATACTTTTGGGTCATTCATCTCTTGATCAAATTGCACATCGATATTTTTGTCTCTTTTTACTAAGTCTATGGTATCTTTAATAACGGTTAAAGTACGAAGACCTAAAAAATCCATTTTTAGTAATCCTAATTCCTCTAATGTAGTCATAATAAACTGAGTGGATATATTTCCTTCCCTAACATAAAGAGGAACATAGGTATCTACTGGGTCTTTGGTAATAACAATTCCGGCAAGCATGAGTAGAAGCCTGACGTGGCATTCCTTCTAGTGCCATTGCAATATCTAACAATTTTTTGATTTCAGCATCTGTTTCATATAACTCTTTTAGTTCTCTATTTTGTTCCATTGCCTTTTGAATCGTAATATGAATTTCATTTGGAATCATTTTTGCCAATTTATCTGCTTCTGCATAAGGGACATCTAGCACTCTTGCCACATCACGAATTACCATTCTAGCAGACATGGTTCCAAATGTAATAATCTGTGATACATGGTCATATCCATATTTTTCACATACATATTCTATTACTTTATCTCTTTTTTCATAGCAAAAGTCCACGTCAAAATCTGGCATACTAATTCTTTCTGGATTTAAAAAACGTTCAAATAGCAAGCTATATTTTAATGGGTCTATGTCTGTAATTCCGATGGCATATGCTACAATAGAACCTGCTCCCGAACCACGGCCTGGCCCTACTGGAATATCATGTGTTTTGGCAAAATTAATATAGTCCCAAACAATTAAGAAATAGTCTACATATCCCATTTTCTTAATAACACCTAATTCATATTCTGCTCTATTTTTTATTTCTTCTGTTAATTCTTCGTAGGTTTGTCCCTCTTTTCCATAACGATGAATTAACCCATCTTTGGTTAATTTTTCAATATAATCATAATGGGTCACAAATCCTTCTGGTACATCATAATTAGGAAGTATGGTATGACCAAATTCAAATTCGACATTACATTTCTCTGCAATCTTTACCGTATTTTCAATTGCCTGTGGAACATTGGAAAAATAATCACTCATTTCTTCTGGCGATTTAATATAAAGTTCATCTGTTTCAAAACGCATTCGATCTTCATCTGACATTTTTTTACCCGTTTGAATGCATAATAACACCTCATGGTTATAGGCATCTTCACGTCTTGTATAATGGGCATCATTGGTTGCCACAAGTTCAATTCCTAACTCCTTGGATAATTCAATTAATTTTTGATTTACCAAAGCTTGTTCTCTTACCCCATTATTTTGAATTTCTAGATAATAGTCTTCTCCAAATAAACGTTGAAACCATAGTGCTACCCTTTTAGCTTCTTCCATATCATTATTTAAAATAGCTTGATTCACTTCTCCTGCCAAACAAGCACTACAACATACTAGACCTTCATGATATTTTTCTAATATTTCTTTATCAATACGAGGTTTGTAATAAAACCCCTCGGTATACCCTAAAGAAACCAATTTAGACAAATTTTGATATCCCTGTTTGTTTTTAGCCAACAAAATTAAATGATTATATTTACCATCAATACTAGGGTCTTTATCTTTTCTCGTGCGAGGTGCCACATACACTTCACAGCCAATAATTGGTTTTATTCCATTTGCTACGCAAGCCTTATAAAAATCAATCACACCAAACATTGCCCCATGGTCTGTAATAGCAATCGCCTTCATTCCCAATTCTTTAGCAATTACTGGTATCTCTTTTATTCGATTTGCTCCATCTAACAAACTAAATTCACTATGGATATGTAAGTGAACAAATTCTGCCATCTCTTTTTCCTCCACATCTCATTCTAAAAAGAACAATTGGGGACTGTCCCTAATTGTCCCATTTTTGATAGCCACATTATATAACATTTTGCCAGAAAAAAAAAGGGCAAATTCCCTTTTTCTTCTATTTTTCTATCTTTTTAACCTTTTTTATTGCTCGTCTATTATCCTTAAAATTGATAAAAGGGATGTATAATGTTTTCTAATAAAAAGAAACTTTATTTTTCTTTCCATCACTTTCTATTACAATATTTCCTTTCTCATCTGTTCGATATACCAATGTACCTATCTTCTTTAATTTATCTAGTGTTGCTTGTTTTGGATGTCCATAAGAATTTCCCTCTCCTACTTGAATAATAGCAAGTTGTGGCAATACTTGTGTCAAAAATGTTTCTCCGGAACTTGTATCTGAACCATGATGTCCTACTTTTAGTACATTGGTTTGTGGCCAAGAACGTAATTTTTCGTTTTCTTTCTCACTATCTCCCATAAACAAATAACTTTGCTCTCCATAATTTGCTCTTATTACTAAAGAAGATAGATTTAAATTTTTTTGTTCTTCTTTTGTTCCACTTCCACACAGCATTACTTCACATTCTACTTCTCCTACATTAAATTTATGGCCTATTGTAGGCGTTGTTACTGTCATGTTCTTTTCTAATATGGCATCTAATACATCTTCAAAGGTTTTGGTATTCGTTTGTACTTTTGGCATATAGATTGTCCCTATTTCAAAATTTTGTATAACATCATCCATTCCTCCAATGTGGTCTTCATGTGGATGGGTTCCAATTAAATAATCTATTTTTTGAATTCCTAATCTTTTTATCTGTTGAACAATCCAGTCTCCATCCTCATTATTTCCCGCATCAATCAACATTGATTTTCCTTTCTGAATTAGGAAAATACTATCTGCTTGTCCTACATCAAAAAAATGAATTTGAAGATGATTTTCTCCTTCTAATACAATATTTTCACTTTCTTCTGCTGTTATTGTATGTACCACTTTTGTATTTTCTATTTTAAAATCTTCTTCTATTCCACTAAATAAAGTTGCGATGATTGCTATTACAAGAATAGCCACACTACTTAGTATGGTTTGTATTTTTTTCTCTTTCTTCTTTCTATCCATTTATTGACCCCCATTCATAAATGATATGTTCTTTCTATTTCCAAATTTGCTTCATTTTTCGATCAATTCTTTCTTCTATTTCTTCTTGTCTTTCCTTGCTTTGCACATATTTTCCATTTTCTTTTTTAATTATGCTACCTTCTATTAGCCCCTCTTCTAGTAGCTCTTTTCTAATTTCCTTCTTCTCTCCTGTTTTCCTATCTTCACAAATTGCGATATCACCTTCAAATCGATCTATTACAAATTCTTCTTCCATTTGTTTTAACCTTTCCGAGATTTCCGCCATAAAAGTTGTTATCTCTCTTTTTTTCATTTCATTTATCATACTTTGAATTAAATTTAATGACATTAACTTCCTCCTTATTATAACAATTATTTTTTTGTTTGGCTATTCTTTTTATCGTTTATTATTTCTATCTTCAATTTACTGGCTAACTTCTCATTCTTTCCTATTTTCTCTATTTCTATATTCTTATTGATATTCGTTACCTTTTGATAAATTTCCTCCTGTTTCTCTTTTTTAAAGATACCTACTATCACATTATTTTCTTTTGTTATCTTTCTAATATCTTCTTTCAATAGTGTGTTAGGAATATAATAATTTGATACTTCTTTTATCACTCCTAAACAAATATCTCCTTTTCCCAATAGTATGTCTGTTTTTAATTTTTCTTTTGCACCATTATATACTCCTATTATCTTCCACGGCTCCTCCATTTTAATCATGTTTGATATAATGTCCATTTTTAGTTGTGTCGTTCCATCTTCTTTCATTTTTAAAGTTTTTATATTAAGTTTATTGGTTAAACATGCTTGATAAAATTGATTTGCCTTTTTTATTTCTGTACTTCTTACTCCTGTTAAATGCATAAAATTTCTTATTAAAAATAAAATCTCAATATATTCTATTTTATTATCTTTTTCATACATAATTAATAAGTTTTTATTTTGTAAATTTTCCTTATAAAGTTTTGCACTTTCCTTTAATTTTTTCATTATTTCTTTTTCCTTCATTTGTTATCTCCTTTCTAAAAATAACAAAAAATATAGGGCTTATAAAAAATTATAAGCCCTATATTTTTTTACTGATTTTTCTGTTGTTCGCCAACGGTAAGCACATTCGTCTTACAAGTGTTTCGAATTTTTCTGTTGTCCGCCAACGGTAAGCACATTCGTCTTACAAATGTTTCGGATTTTTAAGATGTCAGCACATCCAGATAGTTTCTATTACTATCTATTCATTAGTATATTCATTATATCTTTTTTCATTCTTTTTGTCAATCTTTTTAACATTTTTTCCATCTTTGAATTTATTTTCTAAATTCGAAGCGTTTTTCCGTTTCACTAAAATTCTTTTATTTGATAATCCTTCCATTCTGAACTTTCAAAGTTAGGAACTTTTATATCTTCCTCTGTTACTATATTTAATTTTACCTTTCTATCATTATTATCTTTGAAAGTAAATATTCCATATTTATAAAATTCTACACTTCCAAAAATAATACCTGTTTCTTCATCAATTAATATTTTAGTTCTGTGCTCCCCTGTCTTTAATTGTACCATTATCATACTTCTATTATTTACTTGTTTTTTTCCTAAGTATTTGTATTCTTCTGTTCTTGTCAAATCATATCCATATTGGATATTCTCTTTCATTTCTATATTACTAGTTTTTATAGATACTAATTTCAAGTCTTCTGTATCCCATACTCTTATTTCCTTTCCTTTATTATAATCCGTCCAACTCACTAATTTTGAATTAATTAAACAAACTACAATATTGTCTTTTATATAGTACTCTGTATTAAGAGTATCTTTTGAAGAAGAAGGATTATAATAATAGTTTTAGCCATAGATATGACAAATAACGTCCATTGGTCCATCCATAACCATATAGCTTACTGTATAATCTCCTGCTTTAATACCTTTAAAGTTCCACGCCTTTTCATCGGTATTATTCATTGTAACATAAGTTCCTCCTCCTGATAAAGTGAGAGCTTTCCCATTCGGATCATATACAGAGATTATCGCTGTTCCACTCCCCTTAGTCTTGAGCGTTAAACCATAACCATTTCCAGATGTAACTGTAACAGGAACTTTAAAAGAACCGCTCGTATTTTCAAGTCCAAGAGCCTGTCCATATCCACTAATTGCACGTGGCATAATACTGTTTTCCTTCGCTTCTGTTTCAACATTCTGAATTGTATCCTTTGTTGCTTCAACAGCAAAGGCCGTACTTGTATATCCTACACAAAGTGTTATACTTAAAATGAGTGCTAAGATTTTCTTCATTTGATTATCTCCTTTCAGTTTCACAAGCACAGTTCTTCATACTAAATAATATAACTGACAGTAATAACTAGGTCAGTACATTATTTTCCTTTGCACTTTATCTCTTTGGAAATTAAATAAAGCTTTTTCCTTTTACAACTGGTATATTGGTTTATCAAGTATTCTCTAGAGTTTTTTCAATTTTGTAAAAAAATGTAAAATTATCCCTAATATACTTCAAAATAATAAATAACCTTTTCACAATTTAAATTTATATTTTACTATTTCTACTAATTATTTTTCATATTTTTTCAAATTCCTTGATTTTATGTCTTCTTTATGATAATATTTCTTCATTAACTGTAAACTATGTTTTTTAAGAAAGGATGTAGTCAGATGAAAAAAACACGGAATTTATTTATTTTACATGGGTTGAAGGAAGATGTAGAACAGGCATTTAATGAAATTCAATTTAAGGGGCTTGTGGTTCTTAAAGAAAAACCCATCACTCTTACTAAAATCAATGCCGTATTTGCAGAAAATAAGAGTGTGGTTTGTTCAAACCTCAGTGAAGAACTAAAATCTTCTCTTGTTGGTACTTCTATTTACGATATTGCTGTTTCTAATGATAATGGTTCACTGCAAATAAATCCTTCGCAAGGCAATATTGCATCTCAATTTCAATCAATTGCGGAACAGCTTTGTTTTTGTGATATTGGAGACCATAAGTCAAATAGTTCTGGCATGCTTGGTGCACCTAGTGTAGAAGATTGTTTTTATTGCCGGTATATGGCTGGTAAAGTTCCCAATGATAAAAGAACTTTATATCGTAGTAAGCACTTTATTGTAATCCCTACGATTGGTCAATTTACCAGTGGATATTTACTCATCATTCCTACAAAACATGTCATGTCTAATGCAGAACTTTCTCCTAATGTATTAGCAGAATTTGAATCTGTTTTAGAAGATGTTCTTTCCTTATTACAACTTACTTACCATACAAATTCCTTTTTGATATGGGAAAATGGTTCTGGCAGTGGTGGTATTGGAAAAGCAAAAGATTCGATTGTCCATTCTCATGTACATGTAGCTCCTAGCAGTTTAACAGTAGAAGATATTAAACGTATATCTGGATTTGAGTTTGAGTCTCTTAATCTCAACTCCCTTTTTCAGCATCAAACCAATTCCTATTTACTTTTAAAATCTTCACATGATAAGAATTGGATGATAAATGATAATCCCCATCTTTATATTCCTCGCCAATATGTGCGCCAGGTTTTAGCGGAAGAACACGGTATTCCAAATGACAGTAGAGAATTATGGAATTGGAGAACTTCTCCTTTTAGCGAAAAAATGATGTATACTTGTGTAGAAGTTTCTAGTGCTATCCGCGCTAACTGGAATATACTTCCTGACAGAATAAAAGAACGAACGAAAGACTATTTATCTTATTCTTAAAAAATTAAATCTGTAAAATCATTGTATTTTCTGTATTAAAAAAAACCAGGTAATATTACCTGGTTTTTTCTTTATTTTATTATAATTAGTGGTACTTCCATTTCCTCTTTTGAAAAACCACAATGGGTTGATAATTTATCTTTTCTCTGTTTTGATAAATTCGTTCCTAATTTTATAATGGAATCTGAAATAGAAATTGCAATATAGTCTCCTATAAAATCATCTACCTTAGGATGCTGTTTTCCATAACCTAATAAATTTTGTTCTAACAATTCCTCTTTTTTATATAAAATAAATTTCTGTTCAAATTGCTTTTTAAATAATTCTTCAAACTTTTGCTTCTTCTCTTCTTTTACCCAAAAAGTAACCGCTCTTGACTCTAAGCTTGGTGGCATAATAAGACAGTCTTGTATTTCTTTTAAGTTCATCACATCATATATTGTTTCAATGTCTTTATGTCCATGGTCAGCTGAAATAATCACTAAAGAATTTGTCTCTTTTATTTTCTCACACATAGTATCTAATATTTCTTCTGCTTGCTTAATAAATTGCTTTGCTTCTTCTGATTGACAACCATATTTATGTAAGATAGAATCTGGATTTTCTTGATAAGCAAAAATAAACTTTTTTTCTGGATTTTTGCATAATGTCTCAATCGCGTCTGCCATTAAGTTGAGATTATCTGCATCTATCTTTCTTTTCCCTCTTCTCTGGCAAAAATTCGGACTAATTTCATAGGCTTTTACGTTTTGGGAAGCTCTCTCTATTTGTTCATATACTGGTTCGTATTTCACTAACTCAAAAATATCCTTTTCTATGTTTGTATATTGTTCCCCTGTATAAGTATCTATTTGCCTCATCATTTCAATTGCTCTTCCATATTCTTTAAAATATTGTGACATCGCAATCCAACCAGTTTCAATTGGTGGTTTCCCTGAATAGTAGGTGTTCATGCCTGCAGTAGTAGTAGATGGACATACTGTTGTTAATGTTGTAGCATGATGCTTCATAAAAAAACCATTCGGAGATACGCTTCTTATTAGACTTTCTCCCATCCCATCTAATACAATTAAGATAATATTTTGATAACCTTTTTTTAGTATTTCATCTAATTCTGGTAGTCCTTTATATTTTGTTTTTACTTGATAATGCTTCAAAATAGAATTTATGGTATTTAGTATACAGTGATTATAGTTTGGTAGTACAATTTCTTCTTTCATGATATGCTCCTGTTATTTTTACATTTTATTTTTTTCATTATACTTGATAAGACAAAGAAAAGCAATCTTTTAAAAGAGAAAAAATAGAAGGAAATTTATCCTTCTATTTTCTCTTCGTTTTACATTTTTCTTACCAAACTATTATTACCTAGTTTCTAACAATCCTGTTATAAAATACATCATAGTTTTGTGAATCTTTCTCTGTACAAAAAACAGCAAATTCTATTGTCTTAAAATCATATCGATATTCTTGTAATACTATATTCATTGCCTCTACTACTGCTTCAGAAGGATTGTAAAATGCTCCACATCCAAATGCTCCTAAAATTACAACATCGACTTCTTCTTTCTTAGCAATTGCAAGAATTCTATGCATTCTCTTTACATGTAAATCTATAATTTCATTATTATGAAGTTGTATCGCCTCGTTTCCTGCATCTGGATTCATTGCATTGCTTGGATCTTTCCGTAGGTTGGGTGCTGCACAAGTTATAATATCAACATGATACCATTGTTCTTTTGGCATTATCTCTGGAAATTCAGAATCTGTTTTAAAAACAACGATTTCTGGTGTATAAATACAATCGTCATTATATCTTACATCCATTGTTCCTTCTTTCAACATTTTCTTATGCCTATCATAAAACTGCTCAACCATGTTTTCTTCGCTGATATTGAAATATAAGGTACTACACCTACAAATGGCTTCTTCCTGAGCAGTAGCACCTCTAAGTACTCCTCCGCCTGGGTTGGTAGCAGAAGCAAAGTTATGCACACATACTTTTTCTCCAGTATACCTCCTCGCCGCTTCCAAACTCCTTCTTTTAGATACCAAAATATTGGCTGGCTTTTTAAATCTGTGCTCTTCCTTCCCTTCCATATTTTCTTGTTCTTTTACTACATACTGCTTTGCACTAGATTTCTCTATGGCATCTCTCAAATATTGATTTTTCATGCTTCGCCGTTTTGTGTCTTTGAATACCTTCCTATTTTTCTCTTTTTTGTCCATTTTACTTGTTCTACTACAATGTGTACCGTTATTTACTTCTTTCATAACCTTTTCCTCCATTTTCTAATTAGATAATTGAATACTATTTTGTTACCTTACTAGTATAAGGTATTTTTATGTGAATTTCAAGTCAAAATCAGTTTTTATTCACTATTATCTTCTTTAATGCTACTTCCTTAACAATAGTTACTACTAATGCTATTAAGGTAAGCCTAACCTCCCTCCTTTGTTTTTCTTTATTATCTCTTCAGCATTATTTTTAAATCAACAAAATAAATTTATTTTAGTAATAATTATTTTATGTAATATTTTCAAATTTTCATTTTTATCTTTTTAACAAAAAACACTTACTTAAAAAGTAAGTGTTTTTATTCGGTTCTATCTAGGATTTTTGATTGCAGCTTGTGCAGCAGCAAGTCTTGCGATTGGAACTCTGAATGGTGAGCATGATACATAGTCTAATCCTACATTGTGGCAGAATTCTACAGATGCTGGGTTTCCTCCATGTTCTCCACAGATTCCTAAATCGATGTCTGGTCTTGTTTGTTTTCCTAATTTTACAGCCATTTCTACTAATTTTCCTACACCAGTTTGGTCTAGTTTAGCAAATGGATCTGATTCATAAATTTTCTTATCATAGTAATCTCCTAAGAATTTAGCAGCATCATCACGGCTGAAACCGAATGTCATTTGTGTTAAGTCATTTGTACCAAATGAGAAGAATTCAGCTTCTTTTGCGATTTCATCAGCTGTTAAAGCAGCTCTTGGAATTTCAATCATGGTTCCTACTTTGTATTTTAGTTCTACTCCTGCATTTGCGATAACTTCGTCTGCAGTTTTAGTAACAACATCTTTTACATATTTTAATTCTTTGATTTCTCCAACAAGTGGGATCATAATTTCTGGAACAACATTCATTCCTTCTTTATTTACGTTGATAGCTGCTTCAATAACTGCTCTTGTTTGCATTGCTGCAATTTCAGGATAAGTTACTGCTAAACGGCATCCACGATGTCCCATCATTGGGTTGAATTCTTTTAATCCTTCGCAGATATTTTTTAATTCTTCAAAAGAAAGTCCCATTTCTTTTGCAAGTTCTGCGATTGCTTCGTCTTCGTGTGGAACGAACTCATGTAGAGGTGGATCTAAGAAACGGATGGTTACTGGGTATCCTTTCATTTCTCTATATAGACCTTCAAAGTCTCCTCTTTGCATTGGAAGAATTTTAGCTAATGCTTTTTCTCTTTGTTCTGCTGTTCTTGAAACAATCATTTCACGAATAGCAGCAATTCTATCTGGAGCAAAGAACATATGCTCTGTACGGCATAATCCAATACCTTGTGCACCAAAGTCATACGCTTGTTTTGCATCTCTTGGAGTATCTGCATTTGTTTTTACTTTTAGTTGTCTATATTGGTCAGCCCATCCCATTAAAGTAGCAAAGTTTCCTGATACAGATGCAGCAACAGTTTCTACTTTTTCTCCATATACATTACCAGTTGAACCATCTAGAGAAATCCATTCTCCTTCTGTTACTTTTCTTCCTTCTGGAAGAGTGAAGTATTTTTCTTCTTCATTTACAATAATTTCACCACAACCTGCAACACAGCATGTTCCCATACCACGAGCAACAACGGCTGCGTGTGATGTCATACCACCACGTACTGTTAATACACCATGGCATACATTCATTCCATCGATATCTTCTGGAGATGTTTCAAGTCTTACTAATACTAAATCTTTTTCTCCTGCTTCATGTAATTCAACGGCTCTTTCAGCAGTAAATACTACTTTACCAGTAGCAGCTCCTGGAGATGCAGCAAGTCCTTTTGCAACAACTTTTGCAGCTTTTAAAGCTGATTGGTCAAAGTTTGGATGTAATAATTGGTCAAGTTGTGCAGGTTCTACTCTTAATACTGCTTCTTTTTCTGTAATCATTCCTTCATTTACTAAATCAACAGCAATTTGAAGTGCAGCGTTTGCTGTTCTCTTACCATTTCTTGTTTGAAGGAAGAATAATTTTCCTCTTTCAATTGTGAATTCCATATCTTGCATATCTTTGTAATGTTTTTCTAATTTTTCAGCATACATTACGAAATCTTCATATGCTTTTGGATTTACATTTTTTAATTGGTCGATATGTTCAGGAGTTCTAACACCAGCAACAACGTCTTCTCCTTGTGCATTCATTAAGTATTCACCAAAGATTTTGTTTTCTCCTGTAGCTGGGTTACGAGTAAAGGCAACACCAGTTCCACAATCTTCTCCCATATTTCCGAATACCATTTCTTGAATGTTAACAGCGGTTCCCCAACTTCCTGGGATATCATTTAATCTTCTATAAGTGATAGCTCTTGCATTGTTCCAAGAACGGAATACAGCTTTAACACCTTCGATTAATTGTGTTTTTGGATCAGATGGGAATTCTTCTCCTTTTGCATTTTTATATACTTCTTTAAAACGAACTACTAATTCTTTTAAATCTTCAGCTGTTAATTCGGTATCTAATTTTACCCCTTTCGCTTCTTTTACTTCATCTATAATTTTTTCAAAGAAAGGCTTTGGTATTTCCATAACAACATCACTGAACATTTGAATAAATCTTCTGTAACTGTCGTAAGCAAATCTTTCATTTTTAGCAGCAATTGATTTTACTACTTCTTCGTTTAAACCTAAGTTTAATACGGTATCCATCATACCTGGCATAGAAGCTCTAGCTCCTGAACGTACCGATACTAATAATGGATTTTCTAAATCTCCAAATTTCTTTCCTGTAATTTCTTCTAATTTTGCTAAACTTGCAAAGATTTCCTCTTCAATTTCTGATGCTATTTTCTCACCATCTTCATAATATCTTGTACAAGCTTCTGTTGTTACTGTGAAACCTTGTGGAATTGGTAAACCTAAATTAGTCATTTCTGCTAAATTAGCACCTTTTCCTCCTAAAAGTTCACGCATGTCTGCATTTCCTTCACTAAAAAGGTATACATACTTTTGACTCATATAAAAAACCTCCTTGTTTTTTTGCGTCTTAACTATATGATTTTGTTAAAACTTACTATATTTAAGCTCGTCCTAGAATATTTTTCCAGAACGTGTTTATTATATCCATAAATTCCGCAAATGTAAAGACATTTTTCTAATTTTCTTAGAGATTTTAACATTTTCCATAGAGATTTCTAGGACGGGGATTTTTGGGACGTACAAAAAAATCTTATCTTTTCATTTTTTGAGATAGGGTCTTTGGACTCATATTTAACAATCTTGCTAATTGAATTTGTTTATACTTTTTACCTTTTAGATATTGATATAACTCAATCATTTTATCCTTATCCACTTTTATCGTTTGCAAATTTAATTTTGTTTCTCTCAAATATTGTTTTACTGCTATATGAAAGTTTTCCTCTTCTCTTTC
Organism: uncultured Clostridia bacterium; assembly: GCA_949155365.1. Lineage (GTDB taxonomy): Bacteria > Bacillota > Clostridia > TANB77 > CAG-508 > UMGS1663. Next base: position 291 of record CASCUT010000022.1, on the reverse strand, counting down.
TATATCCATAATTTCAATCTCATCTGTTGCCATTTGTATTCTTTTTCGCATATTTTCTTCTCCAAATATTTCTATTAAATTTTCTTTGTCTATAACATAACTTTCTTTTCTCTTAAAGTAGTCCTGATAGCTAGAATATCGATACCTTGCTTCATTTTCTACTTTTCCTGCTCTTACAGGATTCATATGAATATATTTTATACAATTTATCAAATAGCTTTCATCTGTTATATATTGACTTTGAAAACGATTTCTAAAAACAAATCCAACTCTATCATTTGTTTTATTATA
>CASCUT010000021.1 GCA_949155365.1 uncultured Clostridia bacterium | reverse complement strand
CTAACTTAATCTAAAATCTAAATTTATTATAGTATATTTTGCTATAAAAGTAAAGCGAAAAAGTTCAAATTTTTAGTTTAGAAATTTGGACTTTTTTGAAAATATTTTGATAAAAATTAATAAAATTTTCACCTAAAAAAGTCCCTCGGAGAGCAAAAAGGGTATTAGGGCATTTTGCCCTAAACAGCAAAAACGGTGTCAAGACACCAAGCTGGTGAATATTAGGTAATAAAAAATATTACCCATATTCAAGCAAAATAAATTTTGCTAAATCTTAATGCTTCGTAAACTAGCATTAAGATATTTGCACAGAAAGGAAATGATAAAAAATGAAAGTAGATTCAGAGCAATTTTTTGATAGTATTTTTTTATCATACAATAAAATTTTAGAGAGATTACATATATTGGGGATAACAACTAAAAATGGTAAAGAAATATCAGAATTAGATTTAAGAAGAGCTGTAGATATAATGATAAAAAAACATCCAAAATGTAGATGGAGAAGTGAAAAAATCAAAAGTAGAAAATATTTTGTTCTAGTAGAGGGATATTACTGGCTAACTCAAGTCTATTTTCAAAAAGAAAAATCTTTAATAGATGCTGATATAGATTTTTTTAAATTAAGGATTAAACAATATGAAGAATTGCTAAAAATAGAACATAATGAAAATTGGTGGAATGAAGATATGGATATAAAACAACTATGTGAGTATTTTAATAGACAAGATATTACTGTTAGAAAAGCAATTAAGAAAATGTGTGATAGTGGGTTAGGAGAATATAAATTTTTAGTTGCTAATAAAGTTGTAATTTCTAAAGAAGGAGTGGGATGGATTTGCAAAAATGTATTTAAACAGAAGTATTTAGAATTATTAGAAAAGTATAAGATGGAATTAACAGAGTTGTATATTAAAGCAGGTTATCCTTATGATAATTTCTTTTGGAAAAATTAAATTAAGTTGATGAATACAAATATAGGTCAAACTATTGAGAAAAATGTCATTTTATGATATAAAATATACTAGAATAATTATAATTAGTTGAGGTGCAAAATGAAGGAAGAAGATTTAAAAGATTTAGAAAAGAAATTATGGGAATCAGCCGATAAGATGCGAGGTGCTGTACCAGTATCGAGCTATAAATTTATAATATTAGGATTAATATTTTTAAAATATATATCAGACTCATTTGAGGAAAAATATCAAGCTTTAATTGATGAAGGATACGGACTTGAGGAAGATAGAGATGCATATTTAATGGATAATGTGTTTTATGTACCATCAAAAGCAAGATGGGAATATTTAAATGTTCATTCAAAGGATAGTAATATTGGACAAGTTATTGATGAAGCATTAGAAAAAATAGAAAAAGAAAATCCAAGTCTAAAAGGTGTATTAATAAAAAATTATAATAGTCCAGACTATAGAAATGTAAATTTAGGAGAATTAATAGACCTATTTACAAATATAAAAATTGGAAGCAAAGAAGCACAAGATAAAGATATATTAGGTAGAATATATGAATACTTCCTAGGACAATTTGCATCTAATGAATTACAAAAAGGTGGCGAATTCTATACCCCAGCATGTTTAGTTAGAACAATGGTTGAAATATTAGAGCCATATAAAGGTAGAATTTATGATCCTGCTTGTGGTTCTGGAGGAATGTTTGTACAAAGCGTAAAATTTATTGAAAAACATAAAGGCACAATGCAAAATGTAGCCATATTTGGTCAAGAGAAAAATCCAACCACTTGGAAATTAGCAAAAATGAATTTAGCAATTAGAGGAATTAATAATGAGGGATTAGGTAAATTTGCAGATGATACATTTCATAATGATTTACACAAAGATTTAAAAGCAGATTTTGTATTAGCAAATCCTCCATTTAATATATCAGATTGGGGACAAGAAAAATTAGTGGACGATAGCAGATGGAAATATGGGATACCACCAAAAGGAAATGCTAACTTTGCTTGGGTTGAGCATATGGTATCTAAACTATCTATAAATGGTAAGGCTGCCATTATACTTGCAAATGGTTCGCTATCTGCTGGTGGACAGGAAGAAGAAATTAGAAAGAATTTAATAGAAGCAGATTTAGTAGATTGTATATTAGCAATGCCATCAAACTTATTCTATACAGTAACGATACCATGTAGTATATGGATTTTAAACAGAAATAAAAAGCAAAAAGGAGAAACATTGTTTATAGATGCTAGAAATTTAGGAACAATGGTTACAAGAAAGTTAAGAGAATTAAACGAAGATAATATAATGCAAATTGCTAATACATACCATAATTATCAAAATAGTGAAAATTATGAAGATTTAGCGGGATTCTGTAAAGTAGTTAATACAGACGAAATAAAAGAAAATAACTATGTATTAACACCAGGAAGATATGTTGGAACAGAAGAACAAGAAGATGATGGAATACCTTTTGAAGAAAAAATGGCTGATTTAACATCTAAATTAGCAGAACAAATCAAAGAATCTGTTAAAATTGATGAAGAAATAAAGAAGGTGTTAGGAGCAATTGGATATGAAATATAAAAGATTAGAGGAGATTATAGAATTTAATCCAACTGAAGTAATAAAAAAAGGAACATTATGCAAAAAGATTCCAATGGATAAATTGGGTGTGTTTTCTAAATATATAAGTTCATATGAATTAGAAGAATATAATGGCGGAATGAAGTTTAAGAATGGTGATACCTTGGTAGCCAGAATAACTCCTTGTTTGGAAAATGGAAAAACATCAAAAGTGTCAATATTAGATAAAGATGAAATTGGGTTTGGATCTACAGAGTATATTGTTATGAGGTCTAAAAAGAATATATCAGATGAAGATTTTATTTATTACTTAGGAATCAGTCCTGAGTTTAGAAATATAGCAATAAAATCAATGACAGGAACATCAGGAAGACAAAGAGTACAACTAGATGTAGTAAGAAATGCAGAAATGTTGTTACCTGAATATAATGAACAGGTGAAAATTGGAAAAATTTTATCAAAGATTGATGAAAAAATACAGTTTAATACTCGAACAAATGATAATTTGTATGAATTATCACAGGAATTATTTAAAAGATGGTTTGTTGATTTTGAATTTCCAAATAGTGATGGTTTGGAATATAAATCAGCAAATGGAACATTTAAAGAAGTTAATGGAGAACAAATTCCAGTGGATTGGCAAATAATGAGGCTTGATGAAGTTGCAGAATGTCAAAATGGTAATGCCTTTTACAAAGATGGTTATGATGAATCAGGAATTATGGTTGTTGATTTAGGTAATGTAAATATTAACGGCTCATTTATTTATACAAATGCAGATAAATATATATCACAGGAAAGACTACAATATAACCCAAAATATAGTAAATATGGATTGTATAAAAATGATTTAGTTATGGTTATGACAGATAGAAAGGCTACAATGGATTTGCTTGGGAAAACAGGAAAAATTTATGAGAATAAACAATATTTATTAAATCAAAGAATGTACAGAATTAGAAGTAAAATAAATGTTAATTATTTATATACTGTCTTAAATAGCAGTAAAATACTTGATGAATTAAAAGCAAAGGCTTTAGGAAGCGTACAAAAATATGTAAATACGGGACATATTAATGAATTAAAAATTTTAGTTGGAACAGATGAAATAATGGAGAAGTTTTCTCAAATTGTTAATCCAATCTTTGAAAGAATAGAAAACAATATATTAGAAAATGACTCATTACAAAAATTGAGAGATACCTTACTACCAAAACTAATGAATGGCAAAATTGACTTAGAAAATGTAGAAATTTAACTCATACAAATAGTTATTTGATTATAATAAGAAAGAGGTAGACTATGAATCAAAAATTACAAAAGGCGTTAGAATTGTCAGAAGAAATATTAGAAAAAATAGAACTAGAAGAAGATTCTTTAGAATCTATAGCACTAAAATGTCTTAGATTGGCTAGCTTAATGAATGATAATGAGGGAATGACATGGCTTCAATATGAAATAAAAGGATATAAAAGAAACGATGATGGAAAGATTGATAGAGAGGCTTTTTCAATTGCAAAGGCACATGGAAGAAGTTATATAAACAATAAAGATAAAAAGGAATATATTTTTGTAGATTTACCAGAAGAAATAAATGGCATAATAGAATCAAATATGAAACGTATTAATAATATGACTACGCAAGGTGCATCAGTTGCTGGAGAATATGCTAGTGTTGCTATGCATAATCTAACAGAATCTGTAGCGATTAGTGGTAGTGCGATTACAAATATAATATCTGAAAATAAAAGAAAACTAGGAATTCTTAAAGGAGAATATTATAAATATGCACTAAATATTAATATGGAAATTGGTTTTTCAAAATCTGCTGAAGATATATTTGGAGAGTATAGAGAAACTGTGGATAATAAATTATCTAATATTATTGGAGATAGTGATGAAAAATTATCTGCTATATATGATAGACTTTCAGAAGACAATAAAGAAAGTTGGTCTCAAGCGGCAGATACTTGCAGAAAATTATTTAAAAGTGTGGCAGATAATCTATTTGAAAAAATGTACCCAAGTTATGATAAAGAGATGATAAAAGTAAAATCAGGAAAAGATGTAAATATTACTGGGGATAAATATATTAATAGATTAACCGTTTGTTTGGATAATATTGATAAATTATCGAATAAACATATAGAAGATACAATTTCCTGGATTAATAAGTTGAATGATAAAATATGCAATGGAGTTCATAATGATATAACATATAGAGAGATACAACAAATAATAATTCATACTTATATTTGTTTAGGAGATATTATATCAAGTGTTATTATAATTTAGGGGGCAAATTATGTTTGATGAAGAAACATTAGAAAAAGTAACAATGGAGATGTTACGAAATCTAGGATATGAATGTATAAATGGATATGAAATGAATAGAACAGACTTCTCTAAAGTCTTGTTAGAAGAAGACATAGTTCAATCAATAGAAACAATAAATAAGGGTATCAAATCAGAACAAATACAAGAAGCATTAAGACTTATTAGAAATTTAGACTATAATAATACTATATTAAATAATAAGCAATTTACAAAATATTTGCTAGAGGGAATACCTGTGCCTATTCAAGAAAATGGAGAAACTAAATATAAAACTGTTAAAATATTAGATTTAAACAATATTCAAAATAATACATTCAAAGTAATAAATCAATATACAATCATCGAACATAGCGAAAAAAGACCTGATATTATTATATTTATAAATGGTATGCCCCTAGTTGTAATAGAACTAAAATCAACAATAAGAGAAGAAGTTAAACTAATTGATGGATACAACCAATTAAAAGGATATCAAGAAGTACATATACCAACATTATTTTATTATAATCAATTTATGGTAGTAAGTGATGGAGTACAGGCAAGAGCTGGAACAATAACAAGTCCGTGGAGTAGATTTTCAGAATGGAAAAAGATAGAAGATTCAGATGAAGTATTAGAGAATATGCCAACACATCAAACGCTATTTAATGGAATGTTTAGAAAAGATAGAATATTAGATATAATTAGTAACTTTATATTATGGAGTGAAGATTTTAAAATTTTATCAGCATATCATCAATACTTTGGAGTTAAGAAAGCAATTGCAAGTACAGAAACGGCAATAGATAACAGAACAGGAAAAGCAGGACTTTTATGGCATACACAGGGAAGCGGAAAAAGTTTTTCAATGGTATTTTATGCTGGAAACATGATAAAATCGTTAAATAATCCTAGTATAGTAGTTGTAACAGATAGAAATGATTTAGATAACCAACTGTTTACTACATTTGCAAAATGTTCAGCATATCTAAAACAAGATCCAGTACAGATAGAAAGTAGAGAAGATTTAAATGAAAAACTAAATGCAAGAAAATCAGGAGGAATATTCTTTACTACTTTGCAAAAATTTGAAGAAGAAATGGGTGTATTTAGTCAAAGGGATGATATTCTGGTATTAGTTGATGAAGCACATAGAAGTCATTATGGATTAGATGCAACTATTAAATTCGACAAAGAAAAAATGGAAGCATATAAAAAATATGGAACTGCAAAATATTTACATGATGCTTTTCCAAATGCTACATATATTGGATTTACTGGAACACCAGTAGAAACAAAGGATAAATCTACAACAAACATATTTGGAAATATTATAGATGTCTATGACATGACACAAGCTATAATGGATGGGTCAACTGTACCAATTATGTATGAATCAAGAATGGCAAGAGTTGGACTAAACCAAAAAATCTTAGATGAAATAGATGATTACTATAATATGCTTGAAAAAGAAGATGGGGTGGAAGAATATAAAATAGCAGAATCTAAAAAAGCAATGGCTACAATGAAACAGATTATAGAAGATCCAGACAGGCTTGAAATGATAGTTAGAGATATTATTAACCACTATGAAGAAATAGAATCAAGTATTGCAAATAAGGTTATGGTAGTCGCATATTCAAGAACATCTGCATATATAATGTATAAGAAATTTTTAGAGTTAAAACCAGAATGGAAAAACAAAATCAATATGATAATAACATCAAATAATAAAGATGATGAAGAGATGCAAAAAGCTATAGGCTCTAAAATGGATAAAAAGAAATTAGAAGTAGAGTTCAAAGATATGGATTCTGATTTTAAAATAGCAATAGTAGTAGATATGTGGCTAACAGGATTTGATGTGCCTGGGCTTGGAACTATGTATATAGACAAGCCTATGAAAGCACATAATTTAATGCAGGCAATAGCAAGAGTAAATAGAGTTTATAAAGATAAAACAGGTGGATTAATAGTAGATTATATTGGGTTAAAAAGATGGCTATTAGATGCTTTAAAAACATATACAAAAAGAGATCAAGGCAAGATAGTAGATAATGCTGAACTAGTAAAAGTTTTAATTGATAAAGTAGAACTAATTAGAGATTTGTTTAAATGTTTTGAATATGGGCATTTTGCTACTACAACAGATAGTGATAAATATGAAATTATTATGGCTGGAGCAAACTGGATGTTAAAAACAGAAGAAATTAAAAAAACATTTATGAGATATAGTTATGATGTTAAGAGTTTATATGCTTTATGTACAGGAGCTTTATCACAAGAATTAAAAGATGAAGTACTATTCTTTATATCTGTAAGATCATTTATTTCTAAACTAGCTGGAGAAAAAATAGATGTAAAAGAAATAAATGAAAATGTGGCTAAGATGTTAGAAAGAGCAATACAAGATGATGAAATGCTACAAATAGGCGAAGTTCATAATAGTAACCAATTAGCTTTATTAAGTAATGAAATATTGAATAAACTTGCAAAGATGCAAAAGAAAAATATTGCAGTAGAAGTTTTAAATAGAGCATTGAAAGAGTATGTTGAGCAGGTGGGAAAGAAAAACATTGTTATGATGGAAAAATTCTCAACTAAATTTCAAAAAATTGCAGCTACATATAACGAAAGAACAAGCGTAGAAGATATTGAAAAAATCATTCAAGAAATGATTAATTTGAAAAATGAAATTGAGGAAGAATTAAAAGCAGGAAACGAATATAATTTATCAATAGAAGAAAAAGCCTTTTTTGATGCTTTGGGAAATGATCCAGAAGTTAAAGAATTAATGAAAGATGAAATCTTAGTTCAAATAGCAAAAGAACTTGTAGAAACAATTAATAGTAATATGACAATAGATTGGGATATTAAAACTGATGCGAGAGCAAGAATGAGAATTGAAATTAAGAAGTTACTTATTAAATATAATTATCCACCCAATAAGAGCGAAAAAGCAATTCAAACTGTAATAAGACAAGCCGAATTGAAATGTAAAGAGATGATGGTAGGATAAATGAATAATGAGATAAAAGATGTTTTTGAGGATATAAACAATATATTCATAAACAAATTACAAGAAGCTAAAGGAAAGATAAATGATTCTATAGAAATTGAATTATTTAATGATTGTATTGATACTTATAAACGTGCGTATAGGCTTGTAGATAATAATAAATTATTGGATGGAATAGTTCTAACTAGAAATGCCTTTGAATTAATGATGATGCTATTTGGAATTAGAATAAATGCAAATGTTAGAAAAGAATATTGTAGAGAAGATAGCTATGAACGTTATATTGAAAGAAAAAGGCTAAATAGAAAAGAAAAAGACTATTTATCACAAAGATATTTAAGAGATATAATCTTAAAAAGATATAAAAATATAGAAGAAGATTATAATAAAATATACAATGTTTTATCTAAATTTGCACATCCGACAATTCATAGGAATATGCTAAGGTTTTTTGAGAGAAAAAAAGTAGATGTTATAGTATTATACCTTAATGTAATAATGGTTTTACCAATAGTATTTTTAGAAATATTACATGAAGAAAAAATAATAGATGATGAAACTTTTCAAGATTCAGTGGTACTTAAATACATTATAGAAAGGTTAATCCTAATTTATTTTTGTAATAATATAGATAAAAATAAATTAAAAGAAGTAAATAAATATGCATTTTTAGATATTAATAAAGAGTATTATAAGGATATGGAAGGAAAGATAAAAAAAGAATTTATGAATATAGAAATGGACATCAAAAATAATCAAAAGAAATGTAAAGAAGCAATAGAAAAAGTTTTGTCTAAAGTGGAATATTATGATGTTACTAAAAAGTTAACAAATTTAAAGATTATAAATGGAGATTGAATATGAAAATTAAATGTTTAAGTTGTGGAGATATAATTGAATCAAAAAGTGTGCATAATTTAGTAAACTGCAAATGTGAAAATTGCTATATTGATGGTGGTCATGACTATTTACATTTTGGAGGCAATGATTTTAGTAAAATTTTAATTATTTTCGATGATGGCACAGAAGTATTAGCAAGTGATGAAGAGAATTATAAAAGAAAATATGAGGAGTGGGAAAATAATAAATATAGAAATCTTAGTAAAAATCCTTTAAGACAAAAGGTAGAATAGAAGGTTAATTGTAAACTTAAAGTGCAATTCTAACATTTTAAAGTGCAAAAATTGCACTTTAAAACAATAAGCAATTATGATAAAATTTAAAATATCAATAAAATTTGAGAAAATATCTCAAAAATATTGATATTTTTTTAATTTTAGCATATAATATATAAAGTAAAGGAGGATTTTAAAATGTTAATAAGATTTAATTTTAAAAATTTCAAATCTTTCAAAAACGAAAATTGTTTAGATATGGAAGCAACATCATTGAAAGAACATGAATATAATGTGGCAAAAACAGAAAATGGTGAATATTTAAAAGTATCTGCAATTTATGGTGCCAATGCTAGTGGAAAAACTAATGTGTTACAAGCTTTTGATTATATGAAAAAAAGAATACTAGTAAGTGATGACTCTAAAAAGAATTCTCCAATAGATGAAGAAAATGTCTATAGTTTTATGATAAATAATGATCCAATTGCTTTAGAAGTAGAAATATTAGCAAAAAACAATAAAATATATAAATATGGTTTTGAATTAGTAAAAGATAATATAATTTCAGAATGGCTATATGAAAAAAGAGTTAATAAATTTTATTTTATATTTGAAAGAGAAAACAACAACATAAAAATGATGAAAGATAATAAAATTTCTAAATTAGCTAATATAGATGAAAGAACTTTATTTTTAAATATATATAGCAAAATTGATAAAGATAATGAAAATTTTAATAATGTATATGATTGGTTTGTAAATAGCACATATTTAGATTTAGGTAATCCTAATTTTGAAAGATTTATTAATAATAGAGTTTCATTAAAAATATTAAGTGATGAAAATTATAAAAAGGAATTATTAAAATTTATAAAAACTTTTGATTCTGGAATTGAAGGGATAAAAACAACACCAGACTCAATTGAAGCAGTAAAAAGCAATAATGGAATAATAGACATTGAAGTTATTCATAAAGGAGAAAATGGAGAATTAAAAGCATTGCCATTTTATTTAGAATCAAATGGTACTAGAAAAATGTTCCATCTATTTGATTTCTTTATGGATGCATTAAAAAATGGAATGGTATTATTTATCGATGAATTAGATGCAAAACTACATCCTTTATTAACAAGATATATCATTAATCTATTCCATAATAGTGATACCAATAAAGGAAATGGGCAGTTAATATATTCGACACATGATACAGTAAATTTAAATAAAGAAACTTTAAGAAGAGATGAAATATGGTTTGCAGAAAAAGATAAAGATGGTATTTCGGAAATATATGCATTGTCTGATTATATACTAGAAGATGATAAAAATGCAGGTAAAAAAGTAAGAAATGATGCAACATACAATAAAGATTATTTAACTGGAAGATATGGTGCTATTCCAGTATTGGAAGAATTTGATATAGATTATGAAAAATAACAATATTTCAAGAAAAGATAGATTAAAAAGTAAAAGGCAAGCACCAGCCAATTACTTAATTGTATGTGAAGGAAAGAAAACAGAGCCTAATTATTTTAATGGATTAAAAAGAAAAATTAATGAAAAGTATGGTAATAAGGTAGATGTTTTAATTCCAAATATTGATGTAAAAGGGACAGGAATGAATACTACATCTTTAGTAAAATATACTCAAAAAACAGTTAACCATGCGAATAAGGTATATGGATAAGTTTGGGTAGTATTTGATAAAGATGATTATAATGATGAACAATTTAATTCAGCAATATACAATTGTAACTATAATGTGGCTTGGTCTAATCCAAATTTTGAACTTTGGCTATTGGCACATTTTAAAAAGATAAACAGATATGTTTCAAAGGATGATGTGTTACAAGAACTAAGCAAAGAATTTCAGAAAAATGGTTTAGGCAATTATACTAAAAACGATACAAATATATTTGATAAGGTTACAAGCGAAGGAAAGTTACATACTGCAATAAAGAATTGCAAGTACATGAAAGAATTAAATAAAGATGGACATGCATCACAAAGAAATCCAATGACAAAAGTTTATAAAATAGTTGATGGATTGAAAGAATATTTAGAATAAAGTATACGAAAGAAAAGCAGAGTATGAGAGTAATTAAAAATTACAGGATTATTTTGCTTTTTTGATAATAAAAAACAAATTTCGACAAAATATTTGCAACAAATATGATATATATGAAAAAAATGGAGGAAGTAAATGAATGAAAGATTAGGAGTTGATTTGAAAGTACAGAGGATACTAAAAGGGGTATCGCAAGAAAAGATGGCTGAAGATTTAAATATAAGTAGATCTAAGGTGTCAAGTTGGGAAACAGGTAGGAGAGAAATGAGTCTATATGATGCTGTAATAATTAGTGACTATTTTGATGTCAGCATGGACAATTTATTTAATAAAAAAGCGTTAAATTCAGAACAAGTCTTACAAATAGCAAAACGATACTTCGAGAACGATAAAATATCATTAGAGGAAAAGAAAGAAACCTTAAAAAAGATATTGTATTTTAAAAGTGAAAGAGAAGCCAAAGAAATTATATAGTGATACGATATGACTCGAAAATTTAAAAAAATTATAATTTTCTGGTCAGATTTTGTATAGAATTAATAATTCAAAAAAATTATAATAACTATAACAAGTACTTGAAAATAAAATTATGGAAAAGAGGTGATAAGGGATGGAAACACATATTTTTTCGATCATAACTGCGCTAATAAGTGGTATTATAACATATCTAGTGGCTAGGAGTGGAAATAAAAAGGATATCGAAGTATTAAAAATACAAAATACAGCTGATATGGAGAAGTTAATAAATCAACATAAAATAGATGTTGAAGCAATGAAGGAAAAGCATAAGTTAGAACTTGAATTAAAAGAAGTTGAACAAAAATATAAGTTAGAAATATTAAAATTAGAAAACGAAAATGAAATTAAAAAAACTACAGAAATTGCTAATAATGAGTCAGTAAATAGTGCAACAAGTCAAATATTTGGAAGTATTTTTAATAAAGATAGTGTACAAGAACAACTAGATAAGGCGATAAAAGAAGCATTTAACCAGACAAAAGTGAAAGGAGGAGAAAATAGAAATGATAATTAAAATCCCACAATATATTATTAAGAATAGTTATATGAGTGGAAATAATATTTTTCAATTAGGCTTTGCAGGATTAAATGAAGATGTTAAATTATATGAATGTGAAGATGGATATTTACTAAAAACGATTTTAGATGAAGATATACTAATAACTAATCAAAATAGAAGATTTAAAAATTATAAATATGTATTAAAATATAAGGATTCAGAGCTAAATGAAGAAACTGAATTAAAATGGTTTAAATATGTGCAAGATGAAGATATAGAACGAATAAAAGAATTGTATGAAGCAAATTATAAAATAAAAAAGGAAATAATAGAGAATGATGATATAATTAGAGTAGGATTAAGAACACCACAAGTAGGAGCTATTCATGCAATACTATCTAACATTACTAACCCAAAATATAAAGAGGGAATAGTAGTAATGCCAACAGGAACGGGAAAAACAGAAGTAATGCTTACAACTTTTTTAAGTGAAGAGATAAAAAGACTAATAGTCATTACTCCTAGTAATGCATTAAGAGAGCAAATAGGGAATAAATTTAAGCAATTAGGAATATTAAGAAAATTAGGCATTATAAATAGAAATTGTAAATATCCTGTTGTTGGAATCTTAAAAAAGGGATTTAAATCAAAAGGGGAAGAAGCAGAATTTTTTAAACAATGTAATGTTGTAATTACAAGTATGCAATTAGCTATAAATTTAGGCAAAAAAAATATGAATAATAATTTTTCACATTTATTTATTGATGAAGCCCATCATATTACATTGAATAAATGGGGAGATATAGCTAATAAGTTTAAAAATAAAATTGTACAATTTACAGCTACGCCATTTAGAAATGATCGGAAAATGCTAAAAGGAGATATTATATATAAGTATAGTTTATTGCAAGCACAAGAAGAAAAATACTTTAAAGCTATTAATTTTGAATCAGTTATGCAATTTGATGAGCAAAAAGCAGATGAAACAATAGCTAAAAAAACAGTTGAAGTATTAAAAAGAGATATAGAAGATGGTTGGGAACATGTCGCTATGGCAAGAGTTGAATCTATTATAAGGGCAGAGCAAGTATCAGAAATATATAATCAAATAGCACCGGAATTTAAACCGTTAATGATAAATAATGAAATGAATAAAAATAAGAAAAATGAAATATTAGAAAAGCTTTATAAAGGAGATTGTAAAATCATTATTTGCGTAAATATGTTAGGAGAAGGTTTCGATTTCCCAAGATTAAAAATTGCAGCAATACATGATCCACACAAGTCTATAGCAACAACTATACAATTTGTTGGAAGATTTACAAGAACGAGCAATAATAAGATTGGAGATGCTACTATAATAGCTAATATTTCAAATGAGATGACGAATAAAGCTATGGAAGAATTATATTCACAGGATTCAGATTGGAATAAGATTATTAGACAGACAGCAGATGTATTAGTTGATAAAGAAGATAGAAAAATTAAATTTTTACAAAATTTTGAGGGGGAAATTCCAGAAATAGTTCCACTCCAAAATATATATCCTGCATTAAGTATGTATACTTTTAAAACAAAATATCAAAATTTTTTAATTGACAGAGCAATAGAAAAAATAAAGAATGATAATATTATTATATCACAGAACTATGAAGAAAATGTGCTAGCATGTATAGAAAAACATGTAGGAAAAACTGATTGGTGCAGAAATGAAGACGTTAGAGAGGTTGTATTTGACTTATATATTATATATTTTGATAAATACAAAAAAATCATTTATGTAGGAACTACTACAAAGAATCCACCTACAGAAATATTGAATAAATGTTTTGAAGATGCAGAACCCATAAAAGGTGAAAATACCTTTAAATGTTTATATAATATACAACGACTAAAACTTTCTACATTGGGATTAAATGCAAATAATAGTGGATACGTAAGTTATAGAATGTACGCAGGAAGAGATGTAATAGAGGGAATATCTGACCCAAATAAATTAAACTCATATAAAAATAATTTATTTGGAAAGGGATATGAAAATCAAGATGAAACAAGTATTGGATGTTCTAAAAAAGGAAAAATATGGAGCAAAAAAATCGGTAACCTATTGGAATGGAAAGAGTGGTGTGATAGAGTAGGAGAAAAAATTTGTAATCCTGATATTAAGGTAGAAGAAATTATAAAAGATATACCAGTTCCTCAAGATATAGAAAAATTACCTAATAAGGTTCCAGTATGTATAGAATTTCAACCTGATATATTAATTGACAATGAAAGTAGATACATCATAAGATGTGGGGACAAAACAGCTGAATTAACAGAGGTTGATATAAAGTTATCTAATGATATAGAAAATGGAAAAATAAAATTTGTAATAGAAAGTGAAGAAAATGGTATTAATGAAAAATTTGAAATGAAGATAATTAATAAAAAAGCAGTTTATTCTAAAGAGGGGAAAACAGTAGAAATAAAAACAGGATATAGATATAAAGAGCTAACAGAATGGTTTGAATTATATCCACCTAAAATAACTTATGCAGATGGCTCAACACTAGAGAATACATATTATCTAGAAGCAACTACAAAAGGAATTCCTAAATTTAACAAAGAAGATATTATTGTATATAATTGGGATAAAATAGATATTAGAAAAGAATCTCAAGGAATTGAAAAAGAAAATGATACAATTCAATATAAGGTAATTGATACTATTAAGTCTAATGGGTATGATTTGATTTTCGATGACGATGGTTCTGGAGAAATATCAGATATTATAGCTATAAAAACCGATAATGAGATAATTAATATAGATTTGTTCCATTGTAAATATTCAAAAGAAGATTTACCTGGGGCAAGAATAGGAGATTTATATGAAGTATGTGGACAAGCTCAAAAATCAATTAATTGGAAAATAAAACCAGAAAGATTGTTGAAACACATATTAAGAAGAGAAAATTTAAGAGAAAATAAACACAATGGGGCAAGCAGATTTGAAATAGGTGATAAAAATACAGTTAATTCATTGATAAATATGTCAAGAGTATATTCAACTAAAATGAATATATACATTGTTCAACCAGGAGTATCTAAAAATAAAGTAACGGATGCTCAACTAGAATTATTAGGAGTTACTAAAACATGGTTATTTGATACATTGGGAATTAAACTGTATGTAATCGCAAGTAATTAATATTTTAAAGTTATTTTATTCTAAATTGTTATGATTATAAATTAACCGGAAGAAAATTAAATTCTTCCGGTACTTTTTTATTTTCCAAAACATCCACAAATCAGCTGCACTCCATCACAAAAACCATTCCTATAATACTTTTCATTCCAATAGCAAATATAATCAAAGAAATTATCATCAAGCAGTTTTAACTGTTTCTCAACATACTTTTTATTCTGCTCAGGAACATTTCTCAAAATCTTCTCAGAAATCTCCTCAAAACAAATAAAATGCATTTTATCCTTTGCACAAGTAAGACTAGCAATAGAATCTTCTCTAAAATCTAGCCAATCTTTCAAAATATCATCATTAACTTCTCTTAAATTACTCATAATAAAAAACTACCTCCAAAAATTAAAATTTTTCATTTTCAAAAAAGCACCTACAAGAGCCAAATTTCTAAGAACAAACGTATTACACGAGCTGGGTAAAAATTGGGTAATATCCACTCCAAAAATGCCATAAAAAGACACAAATGTTCCATAAACTAAAACTCTTGTAAATACCTAAATACCAATAAAAACTCTAATTTTCACAAACTCACAAAAAGCCGTCAAATGTCGCTCATAACCCGAAGGTTATAAGTTCACCCCCTTACAACCAGTAGAATAAGGCTCTATTAAAAACATCAGAGTATTTTCGTCTAGGCTTCTTTATAGTTGTAATATACTTATACCTTATCTGCATAATCTTGAGACACACAAAGTTGTCTATTTTTACCTGTTTTAATACCTTTTAGTTGTGTACCACCTTTTACATTTATTTTTGCTTTATTAAAATCAACACTACAACGGTCAATATTAGTATCAATAAAATCAAGGAGTAAAACTTCACCACATCAAGAAAAAGTAATACAAAATATGAAATTTAGAGGACAAGCTTATGATAGCATACATAGTAATATGTCAGATAAAAATAGCACAAAATCTATATATTTCATAAAGTTTTATAAAATAAACAAAAGAAGTAACATATATGACAAGAGAAAAAATATATCTAAATAAAATGTGTAAGTATTGTAAAGGAAATTAAGATAAAAAAATACTAGCTTTTAATAACGAATCCGCAATTTATACAAAATGTGTAGATTACAAACCTAAAGAAGAAGCACAAAGAAATTAATACAAAACTAACAAATTAACAAATAAAAAAAGACTAACAAAAGCTAGTCTAAAATTTCTTCATAGTATCTACAATAGCATAACTAAAAAGTTCTACATCCTCATCTGCATTAATACCAAAAGCAGATAAGCCAGATTCGTTATCTTTGTAAATCGAAATAGATATAGTGCCAAGTTCTTGACCGACTTTTTCGTCATTTGTGATTTGTAACATGTGATTCTCCTTTCTAAAACCGAATGAAACAACAGAATATCATAAACAAAAAGAAAAGTTTGTCGAAACTTGTAAAGAAAATAAAAATATGTAGTAGCTTATTTGCATAACTAAAATAATATCACATAATTAATTGAAAGAAAAATAAAAAACTACTAAAAATCAATTTTTCCTACAAATTATTTTATCAAAAATAATTGAATTGATTTTATCTATAATTTTTGAAAAAAATTTGAAATCAAAGAAAGAATAAGACAAATAAATGCAAAACATATTATCGCTATTAGTTGAATAATAGAAACTTATATGATATTATTGGGTAAAATAAAACGAAAATATGAAAAGGTAGTGGAAATTATAAAAAAAGAAAATACTCTAAAAAGAGACAGAGCAAGTAAAAAGTTAATAGAAGAATTTAATATTACCAATGCAAAAATTGCAGAAATATTTAACATTTCCAAACAAAGAATAAATGAAGGCCAAAATAAAACAAATTTAAAAGAATACGATAAAAGTTCTATATACTTAGCATCTGACGAAGATATTAATTTAATAAAAAAGATGATAGAAAATGAGAATTATATCTATGAAGACAATAAATACAAAATAGAACTAATGAATGATTATAACGGTAAATTTGCCATTACTTTACAAAATATAAAAAATACAGAAGAAACAAAAATCTTTTTTTATGATGACATAAAAGAAGATATAAAATGGAAACAAATACTACACTTGATTCATAAGTATAGATTAGATGTATTACAACCAAAAGAAAAAATAATCATTAAAACAGGAAAGAAGGTATATGTTACAGAAGTTCCCTTTCTTCGACCAGATTATAAATTATTTCACAGATACAAAAATATAAGAAAATTAAATGAAGAAGACTATGTTAAATTTTTAGGGTTTAATGAATGCAAATTTCTTCCTCAAAAATATAAATATACCGATGACATAATAAAAGAACTTATAAAAAAAGACATTGATAATAAAAAAATGAAAATAAAAGAAGGCAAATTACATATACCTTCTGACTGTACATGGATTCGTAGTCAACTTTCGAGACAAAAACAATTAACAGGAAGAGACTTATCAATAGATGAATTTGTTAGAATTTATGGATATGAAAAATATAATAATAGAGATAAATCTATAAAAAATTTAACAGAAAAAGAAGTTGAAGAGACAGATAAAATGTTAAGAAAAACGGATTTTTCTGTTGGAGAGAAAGAAGCAATTGTAAAGATTAGAATAGGACAAGGCATATACAAAAAAATGTTGTTGGAAAAATATGAAGAAAAGTGTTGTATTTGTAATTTATGTAACAAAGAATTATTAATTGCTAGTCACATAAAAGAATGGAAAAATTCTGATTTAAAAGAAAAATGTGATATAAATAATGGTCTTTTATTATGTAGTTTACATGATTCTTTATTTGATAAACATTTAATTAGTTTTGATAATGAAGGAAATATAATAATTTCTGAAAAATTATCCTTAGAAGACAGAAAAATATTAGGAATTACACAAAATATTAAGATAAATATGGATAACAAAATGGAATATTATATGAGTTACCATAGAAAAAATTTGAAATAAACAGCAGGAATGATTTTAAGGTTATAACCTAATAATTTGACAGATAAAAAAGCAATAATGAAATAGAAGAATAAAATGAAATATATCATAAACATTGATATAAAATGGGAGAAAAAAGATGCGTAAAGTATACTAGAATAATACATTTTGATTAGAGGAAATAAAAATGAAAAACAATAAAGAGAGAGAAGAACTACATAGAGCAATAAGGTCTATAGCAGATGATTTAAGATGCTCAGTAGATGGTTGGGACTTTAAGCAATATGTTTTAGGTATCATGTTTTATAGATATATATCAGAAAATATAACAAATTACATAAACGAAGGAGAGCAACGAGCAGGAGATACTTCATTTGATTATGCAAAAATAGCAGATGAAATGGCAGAAACCGAAAGAGAGAATTTAGTGAAAGAGAAAGGATTCTTTATTCTTCCTTCAGAACTATTTTGTAATATATGTAATAAAGCAAAAGACGATGAGAATTTAAATGAAACATTAGAAAGAATATTTAACAACATTGAAAATAGTGCAGTTGGTAGTGAAAGCGAAGATAATTTTTTTGGATTATTTGATGATATAGATGTTAATAGTAATAAATTAGGTACAACCGTTACAAAAAGAAATGAAAAGCTTGTTAAAATTCTTGATGGTATAGCGAGTATTAATTTAGAAAAATATCAAGAAAATAAAATAGATGCATTTGGTTTTGATGTCAATGTATGCATCAAATGCAGGTAAATCTGGGAGAGAGTTTTTTATACCGCAAGAAGTAAGCGAATGACTAACAAAACTTGCTATTGTTGGAAAAACATTAGTAAATAAAGTATATGATCCTTTGGAGGAGAAAATAGAACCGAAAAGAAACTATTATTAAAAAAGTAAAGAAATTTTTTGAAAAATACCTTGGAATTTGGAATTTAGATAGTAATACAGTAACCAATATTACAGAAGAGGATACTGAAAACTGAGAATAGCAAAAGAAGATTAAAAAGGATAGGACATAATAAAGGTTCTAGCAAATAGATGAAAGGGTAAACGAGAAAAGAACAACAAGGAAAATTAGAAAATTCCTTAGACTGCTGACAAAGTATAAAAAAATTTGGTAGCAGTCTTTTCTTTTTCTAATTTTTATAATATGATATCTTATAGATTACAGAAACAATTAAAAAGTTTCCCATTCATTTAATTAAATCAAAAAGGAGTCCTACCCATGAAAATAGAATATATCCTAATCCAACACAACCTATTTGAAAAACGAAATGACGAAACCGCTCCAATCTATTCCATAAAACTAATCAACACAGAAACACAACCATACACCATGTCCACCCAACTAAAAGACTTCTCAATAGCTATGCAAAAATACGGACTAACTTGGAGCGAAAAATACAACGAATATATCATACCAGACGACATTTGCTTAAACCAAAATAGACGAAACAACTTCCTAAACCTTATCCAGGAAACAATTGAAAGATACAACAAAGGTGAAAACATCATAACGCAAGAAGAACAAGAACGAGAGAACACACAAAGCTATTACACCAAAAAATATGCAATAACTTACTTACAAGACTTTATCACCCACCACATTAACCCTTCCCAAAACAATATCATATTAGACCCATCCGCAGGAGAAGGAAGACTAATAGACGGACTAAATATCTCTAAAAACTTCATATGGGCAATAGAACCAAATCAAGAATGTTGTAACATATTAAAGCAAAAAGGCTACAAAAATGTAATAAACACCACCTTTCAAACCGCAATAGCAAAAAGGCTAATTCCTACACCTACACACATCATAATGAATCCACCATTTAGCAAACAACAAGATATTACATTCTACAACTTGGCCTGCAGACTATTAAAAGACAACGGCATAATATCAGCAATAATTAGCGAAAATAGCATCTATGAAGAACTAAAAAAATATGATTTCAACCTAGATGATACCCTTCCCATAAAACAAGCCAAAGAAATACTAAAAATGCAACAGGCAAACCACCTATCAAGCCAAATGCTAGAATTTCTAAACAATATAGCAAATTCTAAAAATCTTTTTATTGACAATGTCACAAGCGAATTTAGCTTTGAAAATACACAAGCAAGAGCATTCTATTTCAGAGGAATTGTAAAACAAAAACAACAAACAAATCAAACAACACACAATCAACCAAAACAAGACGAAGAAAGATAAAAATATGAATATAAGGAGAAAACAATGGAAAAGAAAATGAGAAAAGCTGTAAGAACATTCCTAATACAAAACAATGAAATCATAGCCATACAATATAAAAGAGAAATGGACAAAGGCTATTATGACATACCAGGCGGAAAAATCGAAGAAAACGAAACATCAGAAGAAGCGTCCATCAGAGAATTCAAAGAAGAAACAGGAATACAAATCACAAAACAAAGAAAAATAGGAAATGCAATAGTTGAATATCCACATCGAATATTTAACTTTGACCTATACATAGCTACCGAATATACAGGGAATCCATTAGAATTTCAAGAAAACACATCCCAATGGATAGAAATAGAAAAACTAATAAAAGAGAAAAAAATCTTTCCAAGTATTGAAATCCTAAAACATATCTTAAACAACAATGAAACCATAAAACTAAAAATAGAATGCAATGAAAACCATATCATAACAAAAGTACTAGACAAATAAAAACAAGGAGAGAAGTATGAATATTACCATAAGAAGAGCAATCATGGAGGACTTAAAAGAGATTCAAAAATTAAATTATAAACTATTTGAATTAGAATATAACCAGTTTGACTCAAATCTAAATACCAATTGGACTTTTTCAAAAGTAGGAGAAAACTATTTTAAAAATACCATAGAAAATGGAATTGTATTAGTAGCAATAGCCGATTATAAAATAATAGGTTATTTAGCAGGAAGCATTAATATTCAATCTTCCTATAGCATAAATTCGCTAGCTGAATTAGACAATTGCTATATAGAAGAACAATATAGAAACCAAGGAATTGGCAAACAATTATTAGAAAAATTCAAAGAATATTGCATAAATCAAGAAATAAAAGAAATTAAAGTAACAGCAAGTGCCAAAAATATAAATGCTAGAAAATTTTATGAAAAAAATAACTTTGAAGATTTCGAAATAACATATAAAATGAAAATAGGAGGAAAAAAAGAATGAAAAATATACTAATAGAATATCCCAAATGTTCTACTTGTAAAAAAGCAAAAAAATGGTTAGAAGATAATCATATTCATTTTGAAGAAAGAAACATAGTTACACAAACGCCAACCATAGAAGAATTAACAGAATGGATATCAAAAAGTGGACAAGAAATAAAAAAATGGTTTAATACTAGTGGATTAAAATATAAAGAACTAAATTTAAAAGAAAAATTAATCCACTTAAATAATGAAGAAAAGATAAAATTACTTGCAAGTGATGGAATGCTTATCAAAAGACCATTATTTATAACAGAGAAAGAAATTTATATAGGATTCAAAGAAGAACAATGGAAAAAACTATTATAACAGATAAAAATTCATGTTTCGACAAAAAATAACAAAATACTATAGAAAAATAAAGTTATCATCAGTATAATAGAATGTGAGGTGATAACAAAATGAACAATCACGAAAAATCAATAAAAGCATTAAAAATAAAATTAAAAAAAGAAGCAGATTTAACCAAAGAGCAATGGGATATTTATGCAAAAAACAATTATCTCTATAGTGCGAATACCATATATGCCCATGAAGACGTATTAAACTGGGAGCAATTAAAGAAAAAACTAAGAAAAAGAGATAAAAAATTAGACATTCGAATAGAAAAAATAAGAGATAAACTACATAAATCAATAGAAGAAAAAGGAATTTATGCAGAAGAAACAAAAATCTTAAGTGAAGAAATAAATGAACTAATAAATTTATATTATGCAACAACAGATGAAGTGTATACTAGAAAACAAAAAGATTATCCAAAAGACAGTGAAATATGGCAGACATATCAAAAGAGTTACATCGAATTAAGAAACAATACAATCGAATTAAAAAAGTTTCCAACCACTAAAAAATGGAACAATTTCGCAAAGCAGAAAAAATATTTGAATTTCCAAGCAATCGAATATGTTTCAGGATTAACTTGGAATGAAATGAGAGAAAAAATTTTAAAAGAAATATAAAAACCGTTATCTAAAAAGATTACGGTTTTTTTTGTCGAAACTCAGTTTTTTTGACATTTAAAAATGAAATCGATATAATGCAAAAAAAGATAGCCCGACTGGTACTCGGAGCTATCTTAAAAGAATGTATACTGGTTAGTGCAATATACAAATTAAGTATACATTCTCAACTTTAATTTGTCAATTCTCAAAAAGAGAAGAAATGAGGAGGTATATGTGGAAAAGAAAAAGCAAAGGAAAAAAGATAGGTTCCGCTATAGCGGAATTATGGATATGGTACTTGTAAATACAATTTACACAAAATCGCAATATCGATATAATAAAAAAGAAAGGAGAAATAGAATGCCCGAATTAACGAAACAAGAACTACTGAAAGAACTAAAAAAATTAGAAGAAATAAACAAAAAGTTAACAGAAGCAAACGAAGATCTGAGAGAGGAAAATGAGAAAATCAGTAAAAAATTAAATGAAAAAAGAAGAAAGAAAAAAAGAGCACCAATCAAAACGACGAAAGAAGAAATTGTAGATTATTGGGAAAGAATAGAAGACGAATGTGGTCTTAGTGTTGACTGGCTATAGGCAAAAGAAAGATGTTGGCGTTGTGGTTGTGAGGCAAATCTAGAAAGATGTCACATTATTCCAGAACCGTTAGGAGGAAAAGATGAACCATCTAACTTAGTATTATTATGCAAGAGATGCCACATTGATGCACCAAATGTAGAGAGCAAAACGTTTATGTGGGACTGGATTCGAGCAAATGGAACCAGTTTCTATGATACCTTTTGGAAATTAAGAACACAAAAAGAATACGAATTTACTTATCATAAAACATACATACAAGAATTAGAGGAAAGAGATATTCTTAGTCCAAGAGACTTTTCCATATTGATGAGTATTCCTATAGGAAGAAGTATCAATCATTTTGCACATCCTTGGAAAAATGATTCAACCAATGCAGGCTTGCTTCGCATGAGATTAGAAGCGTTTGATAAAAGGTCCCCAAACAGAAAGCCAAAAAGTAAAGCATTTCGTGAAAAAGAAGAGAAATTTGATAAACTAGTATGGGAACTATGTGACATTGCAAAGAAATATCACTGGGATGTATGGGAAGGAAGAACAAGTAATCCTTTTTCCATTACACTAAACAGTTTTATGACAAGAGAAAAGCAAAAAACAATTTCAATCAAATTAGGAAAAGATAATCAATATAGAGCTTGTTTCAAACAAGAAATCAATCCCAATAACAATAAAGCAAGTGAATATACAATTGAATTAGGGAAAGAAGAAAAAAATGTGGCAGATTTTGTTCAAAAAGAGGTAGAGAAATTTACCAAGCAAAATGGAAAAAAAGAAAAACAAGATTACGTATTTACAATAAATCCAATGTATCGATTAAGAAAAGAATAGGAGGAGAAATGGAAGAACTAGTAGATAAACTAATAAATGCAAGAGAAAGAGAAGAAATGGCGCAAGCCTTCGATGAAGTATTAAAACAATTAGAACAATTAAAAGGAGAAGAAAAAGAGAGACTATTAAGATTACTAATGATAAAAGCAGAATATAAACAAAAAGAATTAGAAGAGCAAAATCGCTTTTTAGATAGTAACATTTATTTTTATGAAAAAGACACTTCCATTCAAGCCGTTATCTTAGAAGAATTAATAGTAGCAATGCAAAATAATGAATATATAGATGAAAATATGCGATATCTAAAAAATAAATTTCTAAGAAAGAATAAAAAACAAGATAAAAAAGCAAAAGAGATAACTTCTGAAACTGTGAAAAAGATAATTTTATTATTGCAAAAAGAATATCAATTCATTGACATTTTAAATGCGAGAAAAACTAAAGTTAGTATTCTCTTTTTTGATGAAGTAGACAGAAATGACTTAGAAGTAGTAAATTACAATGTAATTCGAAATGATCAATTCTCATTACACATATATCACATGAAAGGAAATAACGAAATAGCATCTATCTTAGAACAGTTTGGACTAATTATCAATGAAATGTTAGTAGGGGACTCCCAAAGAGTGCCAGATAGTTTTCTTCAATTTTGTAAAGAAAGAGGAATAGAACTAGAAGAAGAAAATAAAAATTGTATCTCCATCTTTATGCAACTATTTGCATTAGCTACCATTATAAAAGCAAAGGGAACTCAAGAAAAAGGAGAACAAGAAGTAATTGCATACTACGAAGATTTGATAGGAAAATTGTATCATAGAGTTTGTGAAAATGATGGAAAGGTTGAATGGGAAGATAATGAAAAATGTCCATGTGGAAGTGGAAAAAATAAGTAAAACACTTCAAAAAGATTTAATGTATTACACCAATACAATTGCCAAAAAATTAGAAAGAATTTTAGAAACAATCAAAATCATAGATGACAAACCAATTTATGATATTTTAATTCAATGTTTAGAACTAGACAAAAGAAATTATAAAATTAATTATGAAAGAAAGAAAAGAACAGAAATTCTATAAAAGGAGGTAAAAATGAAAATCATATTAGCATCCAAATCACCAAGAAGAAAAGAATTATTAGATTTAATTCATGTTAACTATGAGATAATGGTAAGTGAAGTAGAAGAAAAATTAGAACCCAATTTAACAATAGAAGAACAAGCTCAAAAATTATCCTATCAAAAAGCAAAAGCAGTATTTGATAAAACAACAGGAGACAGAGTAATAATTGGATCTGATACAATGGTAATAAAGAATAATAAACCATATGGAAAACCAAAGAACGAAGAAGAAGCAATGGCAATGTTAAAAGAATTGCAAAATGGAAAACATCAAGTAATAACAGGATTAGCTATTTTAATGCAAAACAATGGAGAATATAAGGAAGAAATCACCTATGACATAACAGAAGTATCTATCAAAGAAATCGATGAGCAAGAAAGAATTGATTGGGTAAAAAGTGGAAATGCGTTAGATAAAGCAGGAGCCTATGCAATACAAGGAGAATTTGCAAAATACATCGAGAAAATAAATGGAAATTATACAACAGTAGTTGGTCTACCTGTTCATAAAGTATATGAAATATTGAAGAATAATCATATAAGTGAATAACAATAGAATCATACAAGAAACCGCAATAAGATGAAAAAAGTATCCAAAAGAAGAAAAAAGTGGAAAAAAGAGTAAAACATAAAACGATAGAAAACAAACAAATAAATAGTAGCCTACTTTCAAAGAGATTAGATAAATAAAAACTCTTTGATAAGTAGGCTATTGTTGTATTAAGACTAACCAATTTCTTTTTCCATTTTAATTAAATAATAACGAATATCAAAATAAGAAACAGCATCTGGAAGAGCCTCTTTTAAATCTCTTAACTTATCTGTGTTCCAATGCTTAATTGCTTGACAAATTTTATCTTCAAAATCACAATGAACATCCTGCTCCAAATCAATTTTCATATCTTTTTCATAACAATCGAGTAAATGTTGTTCAATGGTTCTAACTTTTAAGCCTCGAATAGTAGCAATTTCTCTTATACTTTTTCCTTCTTTGGTATAAAGGTCATAACTTACTACTCTAGTATCTTCTTTTGGAGTGGTAGCTACTTGTCGTTTAGAAGGACGTTCAATGGAGCGAATATCATGAGCAATTCGATACTTCTCAATTGTTTCTATAAAGGTACTTCCATATTTCTCTAATTTAAAATTGCCAACCCCACTGATTTTTACCATACTTTCCACATTATTTGGGTAATATGTGGACATCTCTCTTAAAGAAACATCACTAAAAATAACAAAAGGAGGTACATGGTAAGAATCTGCAATTTCTTTTCGAAGTGAGCGCAAAATTTCAAATAGATTGGTATCAAAAGGTAATGTTTCAAATTCACTTTTTCTATTTTGCTTCCCAAAATCTATTTTTTCAATTTTCTTTTTAATAAATACTGGTTTATTGGCAAACAATACTTCATTTGCTTCCTTACTTAATGCTAAAATAGGATATTTATCGCCAATGCTTTTTAAATAACCTTCTGCTACCAAAAAAGAAATTAAATCACGAATCGTATCTTTGGTATAATCATTCATAATTCCATAAGTGGATAAAGTATCAAAACCAAGAGATTTGATTTTAGCAGATTTGGAACCTTTTAGAACATCTGCTACAAGCCCAGCTCCAAAACGTTCCTGCATTCTTTTTATACAAGACAAAATCTTTTTACTATCTATGGTAATATCCGTAACCTCAATAGAAGAATTGCAGTTGGAGCAAAATTCACAAGTATGGAACGAAGGTGTTTCACCAAAATACTTTAAAATATAAGCACGAAGGCATTGGTCTGTATTACAATAGTCTACCATCTCATTTAATTTTTGGTATTCATTGGCATGATTTCCTTCGGAAGAGTGTTCAATTAAAAATTTATTTGTTACAACATCAGCACGATTAAAAAGTAACACACATTCAGCCTTATCACCATCACGACCAGCACGTCCTGCCTCCTGATAGTAACTTTCCAAATCGCTAGGCATATTATAATGAACGACATAGCGCACATTGGATTTATCAATTCCCATTCCAAAGGCATTAGTAGCAACGATAATTTCAGTTCTATCATAAACAAAGTTATCCTGAGAAGAGGTTCTTTCTTTTTCAGACATGCCAGCATGATATTTAGAAACAGAATAGCCATGTTCGGAAAGATTTTTAAATACTTCGTCTACGGTTTTTCTAGTAGAACAATAAATAATGCCAGAGCAATGTTGATGCTTGTCCAAAAAATCAAGTAAAAAGCTCTTTTTACTTTCTGGAGTTTGCACAGAAAAATAAAGGTTT
This sequence comes from uncultured Clostridia bacterium, assembly GCA_949155365.1. Classification (GTDB taxonomy): domain Bacteria; phylum Bacillota; class Clostridia; order TANB77; family CAG-508; genus UMGS1663. Next base: position 9,219 of record CASCUT010000021.1, on the reverse strand, counting down.
TCTCTATCGAATCCAGTAGTAAGAGTAAAAGGATGTTGCAGATTTAGTAAACGAACAATATCTTCTTTTACTAATTGTGTTGCAGTAGCTGTAAAAGAAACAACAACAGGTCGTTTCTTTAACGAAGAAACAACATTAGCAATCTCACAATAACTAGGTCTAAAATCATGCCCCCATTGTGAAACACAATGCGCTTCATCAATCGCAATCATAGAGATATCGAGCGAATGAAGAATATGAATAAAAGTATCCGAAAGAAAACGTTCTGGTGCAACGTAAATAATCTTATAAATTCCATGGTAAATATTTTCAACCGTTTGTACATAATCTCGTTCCGAAAGTGAACTATTAATAAAAGTAGCAGGAATGCCAAGTTGCACTAAACTATCTACTTGATCTTTCATTAAAGAAATAAGGGGAGAAATAACAATGGTAACACCAGGAAATAGAATAGCAGGGATTTGATAACAAATAGACTTTCCTGCACCAGTAGGCATAACCCCTAAACAATCTTCTTTGTTTAAAATATGTTCAATTATCTCACTTTGGCCAGTTCGAAAATGGTCATAGCCAAAATATTTTTTTAAAACTTCGTTAGCTGTCAAAATAAAACCTCTTTTCTATTTGTAATAACACAACATTAAAATTATGTATACTAATTTATCATATTGGATTAGAATTGTAAATAGAAAATCAAGAATAAATAAAAAAACTAAAATTAATCGCAAAATTCGACAAATTTTGTGCTTAATCTATTATAAAATACAAAAAACAACAAAAATAAAAGAAAGGAGGAAAACAAATGAGACTAAAGTTAGTTTTTGCGTTAGAAAACAATAAAATAGATATTCAATATAGAAAATCAATTATTAGTTGGATAAAACATTCTTTAGAAGACTATGACGAAAACTTGTATAAAGAAATATATGATAGTAATCATAAAAAGACATTTACCTTTGCTACTATTTTGCCAAAGCCACAATTTACAAAAGAGGAAATTACTTTAAAAGATAGCCAATTTTCTGTCGTATTTTCAGCTTATAACTATGTCTATGCTCTACATATCTATAATGCATTTTTAAAACAAAAATATCAAAAATATTCACTACACCAAAATTCAATGACCTTAACTAATATGATTCTAATACCAGAAAAAGAAATAATAGAAAATGAAATAACAATAAAAATGTCTTCGCCCCTAATTACCCGCAATCACGATAGGGAAACATTAAAAGACATCTATTATGCTTTTAATAAAGAAGGATTTGAAACGTACTTAAAGATAAATATCGAAGAACAATTACAAGCAGAAAACCTAGATACTAAAATTTTAGAAGAATTCAAAATAATACCAGTACAAGCAAAAAAGATTGTCATTCCAGTTTATGAGAAAATGATAGAATGTTCGATTGGAATATTTAAGTTACAAGGAGATAAAACATTATTAAACTATTTATATCGTGCAGGAATAGGAGCAAAAAAGGCAATGGGATTTGGTTTGTTTGAAGTAATATAAGAAAGGAGGAACAACTTGAAAACAAAAATGTATACAAGAGAATGGTTCTACAATGCAGGAATCATAGGTTTTTTAAGAATTTTGGAACATAGCCAAAAAGATTTTGTAAACATACAAGAAAATTATATTGAATTTGATACAAAAGACTTAAAAGACTTTGCACAAGATTACTTCCAATATTTCTTTGATATCTATAATGTAGCAAAAAAGATAACAGAAAAGATAGAAGTATCTTTTAATAAAATAGGAAATTATTTAGAGCAAAACGATTCAGCTGGAAAAGAAATACAAAATAAAATAAAATCAGAGAAAAAGTATATAAGGGCAACTTTAAAATCACAATTAGATAAAATTAAAAAAATAGATGAAGAAATCTATGACACAATGCAAAATCAATATGAAAGAATAGAAAAAGCAAATACGGTAGAAGAATTAGAAAATATAAAAGAAATCATAAAAAGAGAAATAGAAAAACCAAACATCAATGAAAGAATAACGATGAACTTATTTAAAAGTATACTAAGTAAGAACTATTTTGGACAACCAAGTTTTCTAAATGTTGTAAAAACAAGTTTGTCTTATCAAGAGCAACAAGAGGTTATGTATAAAGATTATATTAGCAATATAATAGAAATCGATTTTTTACAAGAAATTATAAATGGAACATATGAGATAGAAGAAATAAAAGAACATATCAAAAATCAAAAATCAGAATTATTAACCAAAGAAATGCAACAAATCTACCATAATATCAATAAAAAATATATGGAAAAAGGCAAACCATTAACAGAAATGCAAAACTATATTCAAGAAAAAGTATTTTCAACTTGTTATATGTGTGAAAATGAACATACCATTACGGGGAATTACTCAGAAAGTAATTTTGCACCACTTGCAATTAGTAGTGATAATATGAAAAATTTCTTTTGGAATCAAAATGCAGAATTTCCAGTTTGCGATATTTGTAAATTGATTTTATTTTGTATACCAGCAGGAATTACCACAACGACTAAAATTATAAAAGAACAAGGGCAAACGAAATATAAAGAAAAGGAAATATTAACATTTGTTAATTACGATGCCAGTATTGAAGATTTAAAAAAGAATAATAACTATTTTAGTGCAAGAGCAAAAAGAGACAAAAGTATGGAAAATCCATATAGTGATTTAATACGAAACATCGTAGAACAAAATAAGAAAATCAGTAATTGGCAATTAGAAAATGTTTTTATTGTAGAATTTGAAACCGAATATGGAGCTTATAGCAGAATGCAATATTTTAATATCAAAAGATATGTAGGAAGATTTTTTGTAGAATATGCCAATGCAACATTAGTACCAATTAAGAACAATAGTTATAAGCTTCAAATCATAGACCATATTCTAAAAAATAAAGAACTAAAATATATTATCCATGATAGATTAAGAGAAGAATTAGAAAAAGACAAGCCATTTGGATTTTACTCATATTTAGCAAGTAAAATAAGAGTAACGTTAAGTTTACTAAAAAAGGAGGGAAATGATGTGGAAGAAGAAATCAAGAAAAATAATGCAAAATTAAATGTGTTATATAACATAGGAATAGAAATCCATCAAGAGTTAAAAAAGAAAGGTGAAGATAATAAAATAAATGGATATGCCTATAAGATGTTAAATTCCATTCGAGCAGGAAATAAAAAAGAATTAATGGATACCATTTTAAGAATTCATATATCAATGGGAAAAGAAGTATCTCCAATTTTTATTGAAATCATGAAAGATTCTAACCTTGATTTTGAAGCAATTGGACATAGCTTTTTGGCAGGACTAATATCAGAGAGAAAAGAAGAAAATAAGGAGGTAAAAGTAAATGAATAAAAGTGGATTAAGTATTACTATGATTTTTAAAGCACAAAGTCTAAATTATGGAGAAGGAATAGGAAATATATCAGAATTAAAAAAATTATCAAGAGGAGATGGAAGTGTCTATACTTTTGCATCAAGACAAGCCTTACGATATGACATTGCAAGAATAGGAAATAAATTATTTGGTTGGAATTTAGAAGTTGTAGACAAGTCAAAAGGAACCGTGCAGTTCAAGGACAATTTAACTATCGAAGATTCAGAAGAAATGGATTTATTTGGTTATATGAAAACCGCTAAAAAAGAAGAAGGAAGTTCTTTAATTAGAAGTGCAGCAGTTAGATTAAGCAACGCAATTTCACTAGAAGATTATAAAAGTGATATGGATTTCTTAAACAACAAAGGATTAGCAGATAGAATTCATGAATTTCCAAATTTAGCTAATATAGAACAACATTTAAGTTTCTATACCTATACAGTAACCATTGACCTATCAAAAATAGGAATAGATGAAAAGATAGAAATGGATAAGGAGATTCGAGCAAAAAGAGTAAAAGAGTTATTAGAAATTTTAAAAGTACTAAATCGAGAAATTAGAGGAAGAGAAGAAAACTTAAGTCCATTATTTGTAATAGGAGGAATTTACAATTTGAATTCTCCATTCTTTTTAGGAAGAATAAAACTAGAGGGAAAAGAAAAAGAATTTTCCATTAATACCAATATGTTGAAAGATACAACAACGCTAAAAATAGGAGAATATTCTATCTATGATGATACAAAAGTAGGAATGATAAAAGATACTTTTAAAAACGAAAAAGAAATAGAAGAATTATTTGAAGAAAAAGTATTTACCGTGCAAGATTTCTTTGAGGATTTAGAGAAACAAGTAGAGGAGTATTATAAAAATTAGAAAGGACTTAAAAAATGAAATATTTAAAAGTAAAACTATTTCAAGAAACAGCGTGCTATAAAAAACCATTTGCCTTTAAAATAGCAGAGACCTATCCTCTACCACCCTATTCTACGGTAATAGGGATGTTTCATAAAATATTACAAGCAAAGCCAGGGGAGTATTTTCCTATGAATATTTCTGTTCAAGGTAAATATGAAAGTATTTTTTCAAATTACCAAAATCTAAGAATGTTTAAAGGAAAAGACCAAGTTACTTCTATGCCAAGAAATGTACATCAATTATTAAATGTAGAATTAATCATCCATGTACAAGCAGAGGATGAAATTATCAATAAACTATATGAAAATATAACAATGGGAAAAGAAGCATTTACATTAGGAAGAAACGAAGATATGGTAAGGGTCGATGGAATAAAAATCATAAAAGAACCACAACTTACAGAAGGAATGATAAATAGATATAATGCCTATGTACCAGAATATGTGTGGGAAGGAGTAAGAGGAATTCCTTATCGCTTAAACACCACATATCGAATTGTAGAAAATCTTAGAAAATGGGATAAAGTTAATGTAAAATATGTAGAAATACATACGAACAATGCATTAGACGAAGTATTACAAGATGAAGAAGGAGATTATATATTTTTCTTTGATAAACAGCCACACTTACAATAAGTGTGGCTAAAAGTAAATAAAGGAGAAAAAAATGTATTATGCAAAATCAAAACCAGAGCAATCCATAAAAGAACATACTAATGAATTATTAAATAATTTAGAAATTTTAAAAGATACTTATGGAGAACAAATTTTAGAAGGAAGGAATATAGAAAAAGAGCGATTTTGGGAGTTGCTAAGAATTATCTGCATGTATCATGATTTAGGAAAAACATTTACCCCATTTCAAAATAAAATAAGAAAAAAATTAGGACTTTCAATGTTACCAACAAATTTTAGTTATGAATCTGTAAAACATGAAGAATTATCACCACTTTTTATACCAACTGAAAAATTTAATTTAACGAAAGAGGAAAAAAAGTTAGTATATCAGACTATTTATTATCATCATGAAAGAGAAAAAACAGTAGTAAATAATTTACTAGTGGAACAAATCATAAAAGAAGATATTATGCCACAATTAGAACAAATAGAACAAGAAACAGGAATAGAGATTGAAAAATGTCCAAAAGCAATGTACTTAGGGAAAATTGGAAGTGGAAAAAGAGATAGAATTTCGGAAAAAGATAGTTTATATGAACAATATTGTTTATTAAAAGGGTTATTGCATCGTTTAGACCATAGCAGTTCTGCCAAAATAGAAGTAGAAGATAATACAAAAGAAGAAATAGCAGAATTAGTAGAAAATAGTATCACCCAAAAAGGATATCAATTAAGAGACATACAAGAGTTTAGCAAACAAAATCAAGAAAACAATTTATTAGTAATAGGTTCTACTGGAATAGGAAAAACAGAAGCAGCATTACTTTGGAGTAAAAATAATAAAACATTTTTTACATTACCAATTAGAATCAGTATTAATGCTATCTTTGAAAGAATTCATCAAGAAATAGGATATCAGCATATAGGGCTATTACATTCAACAGCACAAGACTATTTACAGGAAAAAGAAGAGTTTGAATTAAATACAGAAAGTTATGTCCAATCTAAAAATTTAGCACAAAAAATAACGACATGCACCATTGACCAAATATTTCCGTTTGTATTCAAATATAAAGGTTATGAAAAAATGTATGCAACATTAGCCTATTCCAAAATAATTATTGATGAAATTCAAGCATATTCACCAGAAATAGTAGCAATCATTCTAAAAGGATTGCAAATGATTCATCAAATCGGTGGAAAATTTATGGTAATGACAGCAACACTGCCTAGAATTTATAAAGAAGAATTAGAGAAAATGGGAATTGAATTTCAGTATAACGAATTTATAAAAGATATCAAAAGACATAAGATACAACTACAAGAAAAAAATATAATAGAGGATGTAGAAAATATAAAAGAAAAAGGAAAAACAAATCAAGTACTAGTCATCTGCAATACCATTAATAAAGCAATAGAATTGTATGGAAAATTAAAAGAAATAAACTGTGAAAATATTCATGTATTACATTCAAGATTTATATTAGAAGATAGGAACGAGAAGGAAGAACAAATTAAGGAGTTTTCAAAAAATAAAAAAGAATTTGGGGTCTGGATAACAACACAAATAGTAGAAGCATCTTTAGATATTGATTTTGACTATTTATATACTGAAATGTCTACGTTAGATAGTATCTTTCAAAGATTTGGTAGATGTTATCGAAATCGAGAATATACAAAAGAAGAACCCAATATTTTTATCTATACAAAAGAAGTAACAGGAATAAAATATATTTATGATGAAGAAATATATCATAAAAGTATGGAACTACTAAAACCATATAATGAAAAATTAATAGAAGAAAGAGAAAAAATAAAATTAGTAGACCAATTATATTCAAGAGAAATGCTAAAAGGCACAAAATTTTTGAGTCATTTCGAAAGTGGAATGGATATTTTAAATAATATTGTAGATTATGATACTAATAAAAGAGAAGCTCAAAAGTTACTTAGAAATATAGATAATATTACAGTAATACCAAAGAAAATATATGATGAAAACTTAGATCTATTTAAATTGTATGAAAATGAAAAGCAATGTAAAGAGAAGTTTCGCATTAAAACAAAAATAAAAAAACTTACAACATCAATTACTAGTTCTCAACATCAAAGATTAAGAGAATATATTTCACCAAATCCATATATAGAGGAAATACCAGTTGTGGATTTAAAATATAATAAAGAAATAGGATTATTACTAGAAAAGGATGAAGAATATGAATTAGATGCAAGAATAATGTAGGAGGTAATAAGTTTGGAGATTACAGGTACAATGGTATATTACTATTTTGTATGTCAAAGAAAACTTTGGTATTTTGCAAATGAAATTAATATGGAACAAAATAGTGAGTTAGTTTCCATTGGAAAAATACTAGATGAGACAAGCTATAGAAGAGAAAAGAAAGGGATATTAATTGATAATACAATTAATATTGACTTTATCAAAAATGGAGCGGTATTACATGAAGTAAAGAAAACAAAAGCAATTGAAGATGCAGGAATTTGGCAATTAAAATATTACATGTACTATTTACAAAAAAGAGGAGTAAAAACAAGAGAAGCTAAAATTGATTTTCCATTATTGCGACAAGCCAAACAAGTTAGTCTAGAAGAAGAGGACATAGAAATAATAGAAAATGTAATAAAAAATATAGAAGAAATCATAGCACAAGAAAAGCCACCAGAGAACATAGATAAAAAAATCTGTAAAAAAATGTGCTTACTATGATTTATGCTATGTATAGGAGGAAAATAATGAAGCAATCCTATTATTTATATAAAAGTGGAAGAATCCAAAGAAAAGATAATTCATTGGAAATTGTATATAAAGATAATACAAAAAAATCAATACCAATTGAGCGAGTGGATAATATTTACGTGATGACAGAGTTTGATTTTAATACAAGTTTACTGAATTTCCTTGGAAAATATTGAATACAAGTTCATTTCTTTAATTATTATGGATTTTATACAGGAACATATTATCCAAAGGAGCAATTCGTATCTGGAAAGTTATTAATAAAACAGGTAGAAAGTTACACGGAAAAAAGCAAAAGATTAGGAATAGCAAAAAGTTTTATAGAAGCGGCAGGATATAATATTTACAGAAATTTAGTCTATTATAATAACAGGGGAAAAGATGTAAGTAAATGGATGAAAGAGATAGAATACTTGAGAAAGCAAATAGTTTTATGTAAGGATGTACCAGAATTAATGGGAATAGAAGGAAATATCAGAAAAAATTATTATGAAGCATGGAATACCATTATTAATCAAAATATTGCCTTCGAGAAGAGAGTAAAAAATCCACCAGATAATGCAATCAATTCTCTAATATCCTATGTAAATACCATTATTTATACAAGAGTATTGGGAGAAATTTATAAAACACAATTAAATCCAACCATTAGTTATTTACACGAACCATCTGAAAGAAGATTTTCACTTTGCTTAGATATTGCAGAAATATTTAAGCCAATTATAGCAGATAGGCTAATCTTTTCAATGTTAAACAAAAATCAAATAACGGAAAAAGACTTTGAAGAGGGCTTAAACTTTTTATATATAAAAGAAAATGCAAGAAAAGAAATTACAAAAGAGATGGATAAAAGGTTTCAAACCACAATAAAACATAAGACCTTAGGAAGAGAAGTATCCTACGAATATTTAATAAGACTAGAATTATATAAACTAATCAAACATTTAACAGAAGACATTCCATATGAAGGGTTTAAAATATGGTGGTAAAATGTATGTTATTTTAGTATATGATATTAATTTAGAAGAAAAAGAAGGACAAAAGGTGCTACGAAAAGTATTTAAAACCTGCAAAAAATATTTGGTCCACATTCAAAACTCCGTATTTGAAGGCGAATTATTAGAATCGCAAGCGATGAAATTAAAAGCAGAATTAGACCAATATATAAGAGAAGAAAAAGATAGTGTTATTCTATTTAAAAGTAGAAATCAAAAATGGTTAGATAAAGAATTTTTAGGAAAAATAGAAGACGACAAAACTTCAAATTTTCTGTAAAATCATCTGTCGACCATAAATACTGTAAAAAAAAGCTACTTATGACAGATTGCGAAATGTATGTATATAAACGTGTTTTTTATTTTAGCAGAAAATAATTTAGTTATATGTTATAATATTTTTGTAGGTCGACAGAAATATATTATGAATAATTGATAGAATAGATATTTTTTTTACACCTGTATTAATTTAAATATAGTAGAATGTAAATATTATTATTACTATAAATTACTTCAAAAGTATCATTTAAGTATTAATT
>CASCUT010000020.1 GCA_949155365.1 uncultured Clostridia bacterium | reverse complement strand
CATCGTCATATTCTTCTTCATCGTCATATTCTTCTTCATCGTCATATTCTTCTTCATCGTCATATTCTTCTTCGTCATCGTATTCTTCTTCAGTAAATATTATACTCTTTAATAGGTCTGTAATTCTTTCTATATATTCTTCAGCAGTTTCTTCATCTGAAAGTATTAAATTCTCTGCTAGCAATTTAATACTTTCATCATCATATTTTCCTTCATCATATTCCTCTAATTTTCTTTTTAAAAACCAACCATTCTTGAACATATGAAACTTTTTTGTATCATCATCATATTTTTCACGTTCTCCAAAGTATTTTATTGTTTCTTCCATTAATTTATTGTACTTATCTTTTATGATTTTTTCCAATTTTGAATAAATTTCTTCGAGTTTATCATAATCTTCATCTAATTCAGCAAAAAATATTTTTATCTTTTCTTCTGTTGAAAACACTTCCTTATCTATTTTTATTTCTTTTAAGTTTTTAATAATTTGTTCTCTAAAATTTAATCCTATTGATTCTATATTTGTTTGCATACATCTTATGTCATCTACTAAAGCAGGTGTAATGGCAAAAAGTGAGCTATCACTATATGGAAATGATTGTTGAATCATCCTCTCTAATTTATCCAAATCATCATCATATGTTCCAGTATAAAAAGTCAATCCAGCTAAATCATATACTGCAGCTTCACAAAGGTAATATAAGCTTTCTTCATATCTGCCTTCACGATTTAAGAATTTACTCATTGACCATTTTGTATGACTATAAGCTCCAAAATGTAATTCTTGCAACTCTTCCTCTGCTTGTTTAATATATTTTTTCCAAATAATATCTTTATAACTTAAATTTAAAGGGTTATCTTTATATAGCATAATATTCATTTCAAAAATAGATATTCCATTTCCATTTTCAAGAGTAAACATAACATATTCATTTTCTTCACGTTCACCTTCTTCTTTTCCTTTATCAGTCAAACAATATCTTCGTTGCGTTAATTTGCTATCAATAGCAGAAATATCACATTCAGTAAATAATCTATCTAACAATTCTGGTTTATTTCCAGTTAATTTGCAACCATATTCTTTTAAAAATCCTTTTATCTCTGGTATAGTTAACCTAGATATGGTAGTTTTAGTATCTTCAACATCAACAAATCCTTGATTAATTAAATTATTTATTAATGCTTGAGGATTATCAACCCCAAAATCATTTTTCCAAAACCATTGAAAATTATTCTCACAATTACTTTTATATCTTGATACAATATTTAGCATTAATATTTCATGAGGATATAACCCCCCTTCAGACTTTGTAAGTTGAGGAATGATTCGATTTAAATCTACTGGCTTTTTTTCAGGTATTTCTGCATAACAATTTACTTCAATGTTTTCTCCATTATAATTAAATTTTAGTACTTCATTTTGCGATTCTTTATTTGAGTCATTCATATATTTGTTACCTCCTTGTCTATTTTTACACTTACAAGACAACTTACTATTTATCTTATATATATCATAACTTCAGATAATTCTCAAGTCTCTAGCAGTTTGTTGTTCTAGTATTGATACAAAAGTGAAACAAAAAAAATTTGTTTCACTTTATAGCAAAAAACACATAAATTTATCGAATAACATAAAATAAGGTTCTCCATATAACTCTCTATTCTCAAGCGATACAGAAAGGTACAAAAAAACAGTAAATCAAAAGATTTACTGTTTTGTGGAGCAGGTAGCGGGAATCGAACCCGCATAGCCAGCTTGGAAGGCTGGAATTCTACCATTGAACTACACCTGCATTTATCGTCCCTGTCTGGAACGATTTTTATTATACTAAGTTTTTCTTTTTTTGTCAATACATTTTTTTAAATTTTTTTAATTTTTTTGATTTTTTCTTGCTAAGTATTGCTATAACTGGCTTTTTTATTGTATTAAATTTAATAATTCTTCTTTTCCCTGTACTCCCATTGTTTTATTTACTACTTTTCCCTCTTTGAATACTAAGAATGTTGGAATACTCATAATACCATATTGGATTGCCAAGCTTGATTGTTCATCGATATTTACTTTACATACTTTTACCTTATTTTGCATTTCTTGTTCAATCTGTTCTACTACTGGCATCATCATTTTACATGGCATACACCAACTAGCCCAAAAATCTACTAATACTGGTATTTCTGATTTTAATACCTCTTTCTCAAAATTTTCACTTGTTACATTCATTGTTTTTTCCTCCTCTTATTTTTGTTTTTTTATCAATTCTATGATAGACATTCCTGCTACCATTCCTTCATAAACTGCTTTTGCAATTTGCAAAGTGCCACCTATGCAATCTCCACAAGCATATAATCCTGGAAGATTTGTTTCCATTTTATCATTTACCATAATATTGATGTTTTTCTCATCTAGCTTTACACCTAATTTTCTTGCTAAATCACTACTAGATGCTGTTCCCATCGCTACAAATATACCATCTATTTTTCTTTTTGTATTATCTTCAAATTCAATTTCTTCTATACATTCTGTTCCACGAATTTCTCTTATTTTCTTTTCTTCTATTTGAATTCCTTCTACTCTTTTTTCCACCATTTCTTCCCCATTGGTGAACATGGTAACAGAATTTACTACTGGTAATAATGTTTGTGCTTCATGAAGTGCATACTCTCTACTTCCTATTACCCCCACATTTTTTCCTCTAAAGAAGAAAGCATCACATATCGCACAATAACTTACTCCTTTTCCTTCTAGCTCTCTTATTCCTTTTATTTTTCCTTTTTTTCTAGCAGTACCTGTTGCTAATATTACGGTTTTAGCTTCATAGATATGATTTAATGTTTTTACTATAAAATTGGTATCATATTCTATTTGTAATACCTCTTCTTCCTTTATTTCAACCCCAAGGTCCTTTGCTTGCTTTTCTCCTATCTCTTGTAATTTTTTTCCATTTACGGTTCCTTCTAGTCCATAATAATTCTCTATTTTGCCTACTTTTTCTAGTGTTCCACCTCTTTTAGTAAGAATTAAGGTTTTTAAATTTGCTCTTTTGGTATATAGGCTTGCTGAAATACCTGCTGGTCCGCTTCCTACAATAATAACATCGTATCCCATTATTTCCTCCTATAAGATATCATATAATGTTTTAAATTGATATCCATTCTCTCTTAAATATTGTATGACCTCTGGCAAAGTTTCATACGTTAATATTTTATCTGATGCATCATGCATTAAAAGAACAACACTTTGCTTTTGGCCAATTGTGTCAATTACATTTTGTAATAATCCTTCTTTGGTATGAACGCCTTCTGCATCTTTTGATAGACTATTCCAATCTAATGATACAATACCATTTTGCCTTAAATATTGCTTCGCCTCTGTTTTTATGCTATGGTAGTATCCTCCTTGTGAACCTCCTGGAAAACGAAATACCTTTGAGTGATAGTTTGGATTTTCTAAAGCTTCTTGAATACAACTTTCGGTATGATTGTATTCGTCTAATACGGTTTGTGAATTTTGATAAATTTGACTATATTTATGAGTATACCCATGGTTTGCAATATAGTGGCCTTCTTCAAATTCTCGCTTAATTAAGTCTGGATTTGCTTTTGCTCTATTTCCTAAAATAAAGAAAGTAGCCTTGATGTTTTCTTGTTTTAATAAATCTAAGATATAGGGGGTAACAGATGTGGTTGGTCCATCATCAAATGTTAGAAATACCCTCTTTTCTCCTTCTGCTGTATAAATATTTTCAATGGCTTGCATTTGTTCTTCGGTAAATGGGTTTGCATTTTTCATTGCTTTTGCTTCTTCTTGCGCTTTTTCTTCTGCTTTTCTTTGTTCTTCTAAATTTGTTTCTTCTACTACTTTCATTTCTTGTTTTTGCTTTGCATATTCTGCAGATTTTATGGCACTATATATGGATAGTACTACTACCATTAGTATGACTAGAATACAAAAAAATACTTTTTTCTTATTCAATTTTGATTTTACTTCAAAAGTTTCATATGTGTATAACATTTTTTCACCTTTTTTGACATTTTTCTTTGTTCTTATTATATACAGTTTCTTTGTTTTTAACAATAGCAATCACAAAAAATAGTGCATTTTTTACTAAAACTGCACTATTTTTTGTTGTTTATCTTTTTTTCTTAACCCAATTTAAGAATTTTTCTTTTATTGTTGGGTTTGGAAATCTTAAATCAAATTCATCTTTTATTTCTTTAGGAATATCATTTCTTTGCTTCATTGCTTTTCTTATTTTTTCAATGTTTGCATTTTTTACTTGCTCTGCAAAGTGATATATTTGCCATCCATCTCCATATTGGACTGTTACATCTTCCATTTCACTAACATTTCCAATTGAACTTGCCCAATATCGAATTGTCCACATATCTCTAGAGTTTATAACAATTTGCTTAGCCCTTAATAAATCATTTTGGTTTATAATATGATTTCTATGGATTAGCATTCTTACTAAATCGCATACTTGCTCTAACTCTTGCTTTTCTAAGATAAAATTTTTCATTTTTTCTACATTTACATCTTTTACTTTTTCTAGCAATTCTACTGCATTTTGTGCATTTCCATAAGCAATCACTGCATCTTCTATTTTTTCAATGTCTGGTTGCAGTGCAAAAACTGCAAAATTTACTAATTGATACATATTCCTAAGTTCAATTAATCGATTTTGATACTTTTGTGTATTTATTTTATTTTTCCGCTTTCTTGCATAGAATACAATTTGTCCTGAATTATTGGTGGTAAGCATGATATCATCTAATCTTGCTAATTGTTCTTCTGTTAGATTTTCAAATATTCTGATAAAATAATTAATAAATCCTGCGTCTTTTAACAAAGCCAAATCATCAATCAGTTCATCTACTGTATCACCAAAGATATACTTTTCTAAATTTTTTTCTACTTTAAAGCTAATTCCAAATTTTTTAGAGTTGCTTAATTTTTTGTCCATTTCCATTTTCTTTTCCTCCCAAAATAATTATTTCATTAGAGTTTCTTTTATTTGCCACTTATGGTTTTGCACCTATTATATTATCTTTACATAATTTTGTCAATTATTTGTGTTATTTTTTCCAAGATTGTTCTATTAACTATTTTTTCGTTTCATGCTTCTTATCTTTTGTTTTGTTTTTTCTTCAATTCGATAGGATTCTATAATTTTTTGTAATGCTTTGTTATAAGTCCAGTTGTCTATTTTATTATTTTCTAATAGTTGCATAGTTTCTTTTGGAAATTTTACAAAGGCTACTTGGAGAGTCCATGCTACTGCCATTTTTACATAGTAACCTTGGTGATGTACATCATTTAATATTTTTAATACTCTTTCTATATACTCTTCTTCGATACAAAAATTTAATAGCATTACAATTGCAAAACGTAGTTCAAATTCTTTTTCTGATGCGATATATTTTTGCAAAAAATTCCACATATATTCTTTATGTTTTTTCGTTATTTTAAATCCTGCAACAGATACATCGCATACTGCCCAACTATTTATTTTAGGAATAAATTTTTCTAGATATTCTGAAAATTGTTCTATCCTTGTCTTCCATAACCCAAGTACCATACCTTGTAATAAAATTTCTTCATAAGAATTATCGCATGCATTTTCTAAATACCTTTCTACTTTACCTTCTTTCACAATTTCTTTTGCAAAATTTCTTAGAACAGGTACTCTTACTCCTATAATTTCATTGCTATTCGGACATAATCCTGTATGAAACTCTTTGTATTTTTTATCCGCTAATTCTTCTAGTTTGCTTCTTATTTCTTTATTTGTCATATTTCTTTTCCTTTTCTTTTATTTTCTAAAATTATATCAACAAATAAATTTTTTGTCACTATTTTTATCTTTTTTATTCATATGTGTTGCTATTTTTTTTATTTTCTGTTATGATAAGAAAGTACTTTGTCTGTCTTTTTTAGAATGACAAATTTAACTATATTTATGCCGATGTGGCGGAACTGGCAGACGCACACGACTCAAAATCGTGCGGGAAACCATGTGGGTTCGAGTCCCACCATCGGCACCAGAGACAATTTTCGTCGAACTTTTTGAAAGTCTTGATATAACTTGATTTTAAGACTACAAAAATTTTGATGAACACAAAAATCTTATTCCAACTCTTATGAGTTGGACTTTTTTTGACTAAAACTATTGAAAAAAGGAGGTTTTTGTGATATTATGTTAAACATAATTAAAAAACAAATCAATATGAGTGATGAATTACACTCTAAAATCAAGTGGGCGTGTCGTATAAACTCCATTAAACAACAACCCGAAATAATAACTGGGTGTTTAAGAATAATTGAACATACGAATTTAGCGTATGTAGAGCCCCATAGAGTAATCATAAATAATAAATTATTGTTATTCTTTAATGAACATGATTACTTCTACGTAACAGATTTAAGGACAAAGTATCCAATGACCAAGTTACAAGAATACATATCATAGGAGAAAACGGCAAAACATTTTAGAGTTTTTAAAAATTATACTATATTGGTTTATTTGTGTTTTTTAAGAGAATTATAGAGATAGTTAATATAAATATAAAACTCTAAAGTGCTAATAGCCAAACCTATGCTATGTGGCACTTTTTTAGTTGCCTTTCTATTCATAATTTGGAAGGAGGAGTATTTATAAAAATGAATGGAGAAAAGAAAAAGGCAGGAATATATATTCGTGTAAGTACAGAAGATCAAGCAAGGGAACGGATTTAGTTTAGGAGAACAGGAAGAAAAGTTAAAACAGCTTTGTAAATATAAGGAATATGAGATATTTAAAGTTTACAAAGATGCAGGAATTAGTGCAAAAGATATGGAACACAGACCAGCTTTTCAGCAAATGCTAACTGATATGAGAGCAGGAAAAATCAATTATATTGTAGCATATAAGCTAGATAGAGTTACAAGGTCTGTAAGAGATTTAGAGGTGTTAATATCAGACCTAGAAAAGCATAATTGTTATTTGGTGTGTGATAGGGACGATGTAAATACCTCAACTGCTAATGGTAGGTTTTTCGTGCGTATGCTAACAGTATTATCACAACTAGAAATTGAAATAGTATCAGAAAGAACAAAATTCGGCTTAACAGGTGCAATAAAATCTGGGCATATACCTAATAGGTGTCCTCTTGGCTACAAAAGAGAAGGCAAAAAAATGATAATTGATGAAACTACAAAAGATTTAGTCATTAGAATATTTAATATGTATTTAGAAGGTAAAAGCTATCAAACAATAGCAAATGTTCTAAATGAAGAACAAGTACCAACACTTACAAAAATAAACTGGAAAGATTCTACCATAGAAAAAATGATAAATAATAAAATCTATATGGGAGATTATGAAAGATTTAAAAGAGTCGGAAAAGAACAAGGAAAAGAGCCAGTTATTTATAGAGATGTAGTAGAGCCAATCATTTCAAGAGCTATGTTTGATGAAGTACAAGCCCAAAAAGAAAAGAACCAAAGGGCATTTTGTAGAGATAGAGTTTATATCTTTATGCAAAAGCTAATCTGCCCAAAATGTGGTAAGTTAATGACCTGTAAAGGAGCAGGTGGCAAAAAGAAAAAATACATGTATTATCATTGTTCAGACTGTAAGCTATATTTAAGAGAAGATTTAATTGAAGATATAACAATGGATTTGATTATGAATTTAATTGAATATGATATGACAGTAAAACAATACTTCTTCCCTGTTTTAGCAGATAAAAAAGAAAGAGATACAAATAAACTTGATAAAGAAATTGCAAATTTGAAAAATCAAAAGAACAGAATTAAAGAAGCATATATAAAAGGAATTGTAGAAGTAAATGACTTTTCAGAAGAATATAGAGTAATTGAAGAAAAATTAAATCTATTAGAAGAAAAAAGAATACAAGCAATAGACTTAAATAAACAGACCTTTTCCCCACAACAAATAATGGCTGATAGAGATGTAGAAAAAGAAAAGTTAATTCGTTCTAATCAATTTTATGATATGTTAATGTTTCAGTGGAGTAATAAAACCAAAGAAGAAAAACAAGAATTTATTTCAAAATTCATAGAAAATGTTACGATTGATAAAAATGAAAAAGGCTCTTATGAATTAGTAAATATAAAATTTAGAAGTAGCTTTATTGAGCAAATATGCAAGATTTTAGATTATGGAATGTTTGACTTTGCATCTCCTTGCACAATAGGAAAAGAAGAAGCTATAATAACAACAACAGTACAAATGGATAAAAAAGAACTACAAGAATATATGGACAGATTAAGTGATTATTATGAGGTTTCATACTATGAATTAGATAGACCAGACGCACCTAAAAAGGGTTATAAAAAGAAATATTATAGAATAAAAGAAACAAATGAAAATGGAGAAAGACTATTCAAATTAGTAGAGTTAATTGCGAATAGCAAGAGCTTTCCTATTCAAAAAGATAATCATATTATAGGTGAAATTCGTGTAAAAGAACGAGAAAAAGTTAGTTAAAAATAAAATTATGGAGGTAAAAGCAAATGGAAAATAAAGAAATAAAAGAAAATAAATATGGAATTGAATACACAAAACAAGGCGATTATTATATGCCAAATTTAGTATTAGAAAAAGAAAAAATAATACTAAACAAATATGGTAGAGCAAGATTAAACTATCTAAAAACAAATAAAAAAGCAGAATATATGATAATGTTTACAAAAGGAACGCTTAATAATCATTTAAAAGAAATACAAGAAATAGCAGAAGAAAGATTAGATTTTATGATAAATGAGTTAGTAAAAAAAGAAAATATTACAGAAGAATTAAAAGAAAAAAATCAATTAGCTTGGGTAGCAGCAATGAATTCTATTAAAGCACAAGCAGAAGAAATTATATATAGTGAACTAATTTATGTGTGAGTACAACCTAAAAATATTGATTTAGCAAGCAACGTATTTGTACTCACGCCACAAATACCAATATAGAATGGGACAAGTCCCAAACCCTAATACAAAAAAAGAAAGCGAGATGAATTTATGAGAAGTAGAAATATAAAAATAAATATCTTTTTGAACGAAGAAGAAAATAAAATTCTAAATGAAAAAGTAAAAAAGTCTGGATTAAATAAATCAGAATTCTTTAGAAAAATAATTTTAGATTATCAGCTAAAAGAAAAGCCAGATGAAAAGTTTTACGAAATACTATCACAACTTCGTGGTATGGCAACGAACTTAAATCAAATGTCAAGAGTTTATAATCAGTATAAAGGCTATGTAAATGAAAATAAATATGTTGTTTTATATAATCAAATACAAAACTTTATATTAGCATTAGAAGAAGTTTATCTTATACCACAGAAATCCAAAAATGTTAGTGGGTGGTAATAAAATATGGCAGTAACAAAAATATGGAAAGTAAAAGACAGATTGGATATTACAATAGATTATGCAGTAAATCGGAGAAAAAACAGAAGAAAAATTATGTGTATCAGGTATAAATTGTATGCCTGATACATCATATCAAGAAATGGTAAATGTAAAAAAGCAATTTTTCAAAACAGATGGAATACAATGTTTCCACGCAGTACAATCTTTTATAAAAGGAGAAATAACACCAGAGCAAGCACACGAAATTGGTATAAAACTTGCTGAAGAACTATGGGGAGATAAATTTCAAGTAGTAGTTACAACACATTTGAATACAGATAATTTGCATAACCACTTTGTACTAAACTCTGTTTCCTTTTTAGATGGTAAAAGGTTTTGCAATACGAAAAAAGATTATGCTATTATGAGAAAAACATCAGACAGACTTTGTGAAGAATATGGATTAAATGTATTATCACAAGAAGAAAAATACAATAAATATGCAACAAGCAGTTTATATAAGGAACTTATGAAAGATTCTATTAATTATGCAATAGAAAATGCAAAAGATTATGATGAGTTTATAAAAATACTACAAGATTTAGGATATGTAATTACAGACAAAAACGGAACTTTATCTATAAGGCGTGATCCATACAAAAGAAACACAAGAATTGAAAGACAATTTGGAAGCAAATACTCAAAAGAAAATATATACAAGCGAATACTAGAAACACAGCCACTATACCCATATTCTTCTAATCCTATGGTACTAATTACTAGAACTTATGAAAATTACAATAAACAAAAAGAAAGGCATTACCAGAATAAAGGCTCTATTGCCTATCTCATATATCAATATGAGAAATTATTCGGTATCAATACAGAAAATACCTTAAAATCGAAAATGACAAGAATGACACCAACATTAATAGCAGAACTAAAACAACTGGATGAGTTTTCTAATCAAGCAAGATTTTTAACAAGGTACAATATAAATACAAATCAAGATTTATTGAATTTTGAAAAATCAGCTTATGAAAAAGTAAATCCACTAAAAAGCAAAAGAGAAAACCTTTGGAAGAAGCATAAAAGATCAAAAAGTGATGAAGAAAAACAAGCAATAGAAAATGAAATTGTAGAAATTTCAAAACAAATTACGCCTATCACAGAAGAAATTAGGCATTGTAATAATATATTTCAAAGAGTGGAAGAAATTAAACAACATCAATTACATGAGCAGATAAAGCAAGAAAAAGTACAGTTTGAAAAAGAACAAGAAAAGCATAAGAAAGACAAAAACAGAGCAAGGTAGATTATTCTATATTGTTTTGTAAATTTATTGAAAAATGTATAAATTTATGATATTATTTATATGTACAAATGGTAAGTTGGGGGGAAAATAAAATGACGAATTTTGATAAAATAAAGAAATATTATAAAGAATTTGATGAGGACAAAAGATTAATAAAAGATAATAGTGGTCGTTTAGAATATGAAATGACTATGGAATATTTAAAGGAATTTTTACCCAATACAGCCACAGTATTAGATTTAGGTGGAGCAACTGGTATTTATACATTTCCACTTGCTAAAGATGGATATAAAATGTATTTAGCTGATTTATCTTCTGATTTGATTTCACAAGCGAAAAAGAAAGTAAATGATATAAATGAAAAAAATATTATTTCTTGTGATATAGTTAATGCAATAGATTTAAGTATTTATAATAATGAAAAATTTGACGTTGTTTTATTATTTGGTCCACTTTATCATTTATTAGAAGAAAAAGAAAGAATAAAATGTATAAAAGAAGTAAATAGAGTATTGAAAAAAAATGGATTAGTGTTTGCAAGTTTTATTCCTTATTTATCTGGTAGTATTGCAATAATAGATAGATATTTTAGACATCCTGAACAAGTTAATGTAGAAAACTTAAATGAGGTATTTGAAACAGGTAAATTTAACAATATAGATATTAATGGATTTCAAGAGGGATATTATCCAACATCTGAGCAAGTTGAACAACTATTTAAACAAGAAAATTTTGAAAAATTATTAATTTCTTCGCTTCGAGGCTGTGGATATGAAAAAGAGGATAAAATATATGATATTCAAGATGAGAAAATGTATGCTGAGATTATAAAGCTAATAAAAAAAACAGCTAGGATTAAAGAAATAATAGAAACCTGTGGACATGCAATATATATTGGAAAGAAAACATAAATAATTACTAATTTATGTTTTGCAGTAGAATCAAAATTGTATTTGACAAAATAAAAAAATGACTGTATAATAAAGATAGAAAATGAGTAACACAAAGTGTGTTGCCGAAGAAATAGGTAAACCATTCACTCCGTCAAAAGCAGAATGGTTTATTTTTTATTGCCTATGAAGTAACCAACAGATGATGATTAACAAGGCAACATTTATGATAGTCATTGCTACTAATCCGTAGAAAAGTAGATATGTAATAGTTATTAATGCTGATTCTACCATATTAACCACCTCCTATATTCACAATCTCACAAACTAAGTTGTGGAGGTTTTCGTAAACACTAAGCTGTCAAAGGTGGCAACGCACTCCGCTTATTCTCATTTTCTATGATTACAACTATACAACATTATCAGATAAAATACAAGCGAACAAAACAAATTTTTGAAAAATATTATTTTTGATTTAACTATTGTAATTTTTATTGTTTTATGTTACATTAAATATAGTTAAAAAACAAGTTTGCAAATATAATTATTGTAAACTATTGATATAACTACATTTAAGAGTTGAAAATAGATATTTTTTGCCCTAACAATTTCGCAAACGTGTCTAGTTAGGGCACCAATGACGTTTCTGTTCGAACTAAATTGAACAGAAAGATATAAATATCATCTAGAAATGGATGGTATTTTTTTTCTTTACTTTTTAGAACTCTCATGCCTATCATTGTTTACATGAACTCGGATGACTTCCGGATATTCCATATTAGGCTCTAATGGAATTCCAGCAGATGCATAACCTCCACGGAAGAAGTTTTGACACTTGCTGTTCATAAATTCTAACATTAATAGAAAGTATTACATTGAATACATTTTTAAGATATAATGAAAAAGATAGAGTAACTTACAAACATAATATAGAGAGGTAAGATAAAAATGGAAGAATATTTTGATGTATTTGATGAAAATGGAAAATTAACAGGAGAGAAAATGCTAAGGAGTATAATATCTATTTACAGTAAAAGAACATACCGTTCACAATAATGGTGCACTTATTAATAATGAGATTGTAGATGTTTTCTTAATAAGTAAGAATGTAAATTTAGAAGATTTAACATTACAAAAAGAAGAAGTATCTGAAGTGAAACATATTTCATTAGCAGAGTTTGAAGATATGGTAAATCATGATGCTGAAGATTTAGTGCCACATAAAGAACTTCATGGTAAGTTATTAGAAATATTACATGATAGATATAAAATTTAATAAAAAAAGCTATGGAAAATATCCATAGCTTCTTTTATTTTTATTCTTCCCAAACAGATTTAGATTTTATTTTGATTTTTATACCATTTTGCAAATTCCTTCATAGAATCTACTGACTTATATCTCTTTCGATTGGCTCTTTCTTCCTCTGTCATTTCTGCTAACGTTTTTGAATATCCATAAGGTTGATAAATATACCATAAATCTGACCATTTTTTCTCAGTGTCATTTCCTACTATTTGCTTTGCTATTGTCCCTTCATGTTCTCCCATAAATTGGTATAATTCTTTGCCATCATAATAAGATAAACATTCTGTAAATCTACAAGCTCTATTCTCTTTTCCTTCCATCAATTTCAATATTCCTTCTATCCCTATTGTCTCTAAAGAAAAATTGACAAATGCTTTTGGAAATCCCTGTAAGGCATCAATCCAAAAACCACAATCTAACGACAAACAGGGCTTTTGTACTATTTTATAGGCTTCCATTACTTTATATTTTGAAATATATTGAATATCATCACTTCTTGGCTCTTCAAGCTCATATTCATATATTTTGAAATTCACCTCTTCTAATTGCTTTTTTGCTGATGCAATTTTTCCCTTATTATGGGTTACAAATATTACTTCTTCCATTTTCCTTTCCTTTCTATTCCTATCAAAAAATTCCTCAATTTATGCTTATCTTATCATAGATTGAGGAACTATATTTGTCACAATTATTTTTTTATTGTTACTTTATTATCATAACATTGTTCTAGTACTTGATACTGTGAAATATTTTCTAATTTAAATAATCTTATTTCTTTTCTTAATTCACAAAAACCTGCTACATACCACTTATCCATATAACAAAACAATTCCGCTGGATGAATCACTCTGTTTGTTATTCCTGAATGAATCGAATAATATTCTATTTTTACCTTATTTCTATTTTGGATGGCCTTTTTCATGATAATATACATTTCTTCTTTTACTACATCTTCTAGCTTCCAAAAACTATTTTCTTTTTGAATTTGATATCCTCCATATTTACCAGTTGTCGAATAAATATAAATTCCAGCTTGTTCTAGTTCTAATTTGTACTGTCTAATCATTCTTTCTGATACTTCTAGCTTCTCTGCTAAACTTTGAATACTATGGATTCTTTCATCTTTTAAGATTTGTAACATTGTTAGCATATTGGCTACTTTACTCATTATTTCATCTCCTAATTTTTCTCTTTTCTATTTTAACATATTTTTACGAAAAGATAAACATTATCCTAAAATGTTATGTGGGCTGAAATGTCAAAAATCTCCGTCCTTATGTCTTGTCCTTATGTCTTTGTCTTTTTTAAAAGCGGGGCAGTCATTTGGACTGCCCCGCTTGGTAAAACTATTTTTCTTATTTTAACTGGAAATAAAAACCGTATTCTTTGTAATACTTATCTCCAATTTTTGCTTCCTTTGTCTTTACGATTTTTCCACCCATCTTTTCATAGAACTTGATGGCAGGTTCATTGTCGCTAAGACACCATACAATCATATTTTTTCTTCCCAAAGATGCCAGATGTTTCTTGGTTTCTAACAGCAAGGCTGTTCCTATTCCTTTTCCTATTTCTGTTGGTTTGATATATAAGCTAACGAGTTCTGACTCAAACTGATCTACATTTGGGATTGGATTGAAACAAGCATATCCAAGTACTTCTTCTTCTTTTACTGCTACCCATACTAAATCTTTGTATTCGTCAAAACTAGCTTCATAGCGCTCTGTCTGCTCCTCATAGTTTAAGGATTTTAAGTATGCCTGAGAGATGATGGAATCATACGCATTTTTCCAACCGTCTACTTTGATTCTTGCCATCTGCGCCTGATCTTTTAACAGATTTTTACGAATCGTGTAATCATCTTTTGGCTCTAAAAGAAGAATCGCATTGTGAATGTTAGAGATTCCTTTTATCAGTCTTGTATCTTCCATAGAAAAAGTTACTCTTCCTACTAATTCTTCTGGATATGGCCAAGAGATTGACTGTCCCACTAAAAACCTAGTTCTTGATGTAGCATAGAAGAAATTCAATAAATCCTGTTCTGTTCTTATTGCATTTCCTTTGTATTTCATTCCCTTAATTTTAGTGAAGTCTAAAATAGCAAAGAAACCTGATTCTGGCTCTAAGTTTTCAGGGAAATCTACCATAGGAATTCCTTGCAAAATTTTTCTTGCTTCTTTTACTCCCAAAGTATTCGTTACCACCTCTAACACTTTTCCCTTAAAACTTGGTTCTACTGTATCAATCCCAGATACCAGAGCTTTGAGTAAATTGTACTTATAATGATATACCTCTCTTAACTCTTTAAAATAGGTTTTGTGAGCCTCATACCTTTCCTCTGTGGCATTAAATGCTCCAGCCAGTGCTCTTCCTATAATATCTGGTGCAGAATCCATTCCCTGGAAAATTTTATTGATAATTTCCCGTATGATAATTTCATCTGCTACTACAAACCCCGCTCTTAAGGAAGCCATAGAATAGCTTTTGGAAAGCCCAAACAGGGATATGGTATTTCGGAACATACCTGGAATAGTAGCTATGGGCATCGCAATATTTTCTTCGTCATAGGAAATGTCTCGGTATACCAAATCGTCAATTACAAAAGCTCCTCTTACTTTGCATATATTTGCAATTTCACATAAAAGGGATTGTTGCTTCTTTCCCATTACTTTTCCAGTGGGGTTATTGGGATTTGCATTTAAGAAAGCAACTACCCTAGGAACATATCCTTTTCTACGGTTGTATACCTGTTGCAGGCTTTCATTGATTTCATCGATTCTGTTTGCCAGTTTTGACGGATTTACTAAAAATCCATCTTCCTTTTCCAGCTCCAGTACTTCTACTTCTGCTCCTGCCCGTTCTGTTCGAATGGTAAAAAGCCCATAACTTGGACCTGTTACTAATACAACATCTCCTGGTTTTGCAATGATACTAATAATCTGATTGTATAACACTGATGTAGAAACAGAAAACGTAATATTATGGACGGAAAGTCCTTTTTCATCAATATCCTTCAGTTTGTAAGGTTCTGTATTGATAAATCCTTCCCGTTCTACGTATTCCAACAGTTGTTTTCGGATTTCATCCGATCCCTCTGTATACGGATAACGATACATCAGATTC
Source organism: uncultured Clostridia bacterium (assembly GCA_949155365.1). GTDB lineage: Bacteria > Bacillota > Clostridia > TANB77 > CAG-508 > UMGS1663. The sequence continues at coordinate 21,686 of CASCUT010000020.1, read as the reverse complement.
TCTTGCAAAGACTTCATCATTGCTTTAATTGCAGGCGGAAATGGTTTGAATTCCACCGGATTTCCACTCCCTAAATCGGTATCTGGAATTTCTGCAATGTTTTCATCTCTGACTTCATAGCCATAGAAATCAATTGCGTCTGCAATTGCCTGTACTGTTGGATTAAACTGCTCTCCATCATGTCTTATTCCTATGTTTGGCAGGCCAAATCTCCTTTCTCTTAAATGTGGCCGTTCCCTTAACAGTCTATCGATTGCACTTGATTTTGTCAGCATTTGCTTTACCTCCTATTATTAATCTACATAATATTATAGCATAGAATCTTCTAAAAGTAAATGCATGGTAATATTTTTACTAGCTAGCATTATAATTTTATGCAAAATACTATATAATATTATTTACGTAAAATACAAATCTCTCTGTTTTACATCAATAACAATAAACATAGTATAAAAAAACTTTTAGGAATCTAAAACTGAAAAATCCAAGCTCACTACCGAACTTGGATTTTTTCATTATTTTTCTTCATACCCTGGTTTTCCAAGTAATTGAAACATATTGGTTTTATACTTTTCTACTCCTGGTTGATTAAATGGATTGATTCCTAATAATTTTCCAGACATGGCACAAGCTAGTTCAAAGAAATAAATGAAATGTCCTATGGTTTCTTCGTCTAATTTTTCTAAATGAAGAACGATATTCGGAACACCTCCGTCCACATGTGCATTAATGGTTGCTTGCATTGCTTTTGCATTCACATAGTCCATTGTTTTCCCTTGCAAATAGTTTAGTTCATCTAAATTATCTTCATCTAAGTGAATGTTTACTCCTGCTTCTTGCTTATCAACACAAATTACCGTTTCAAATAAATTACGTCTTCCTTCTTGAATATATTGACCTAACGAATGTAAATCGGTGGTAAATTCTGCACCAGATGGATAAATTCCTTTTCCTCCTTTTCCTTCGCTTTCTCCAAATAATTGCTTCCACCATTCTATCAAATAGTGCATTTTAGGTTCATACGTAACTAATATTTCAATATCTTTTTTCTTTTGATATAGTAAATTCCTTACTACTGCATATTTATAACAATCATTATATTTTAAATTTTGGTCACTATACTTTTCTTCTGCAAATTTAGCACCTTCCATTAGTTTATCAATATTAACTCCAGCTACTGCAATAGGAAGTAAACCAACTGCTGTTAGGACAGAATACCTTCCTCCTACATTATTAGGAATGACAAAAGTAGCATAGCCTTCTTTTTGTACTAATGTTTTTAATGCTCCTTTTTCTTTATCCGTTGTAACGTAAATTCTCTTTCTTGCTTCTTTCATTCCATATTTATTTTCCATAAATTCACGGAAAAAACGAAATGCAATAGCAGGCTCTGTTGTTGTTCCTGATTTTGAAATGACATTAATGGATAAGTCTCTATCTCCAATTAACTCTACTAAATCATTTAAATAGGTGCCACTTATATTATTTCCCACATATAAAATTTGTGGTGACTTTCGTTGTTCTTGTGGTAGTAAATTATAAAAAGTAGGAGTTAAACTTTCAATTACTGCTCTTGCTCCTAAATAAGAACCTCCAATTCCAATTACCACTAATATTTCAGAATCTTTTCTAATCTTTTTAGCACATTTCTTGATGTTTTCGAATTCCTTTTTGTCGTAATTGGATGGTAATGTATACCACCCTAAAAATTCTTCTTCTTTTTTTGCATTTTCTTTGAGTTCTTCGTGGATTTTTTCTACTTTTTCTGCCTGTTTCATTAATACTTCTGTATCAATTCCTGTATATGTGATTTCTAATTTAATATTAGACATTACATTTCCTCCTCTTTTGTATTATATGAAAGTATTGTATCGCAACTCACTCTTTTATGCAAGATTTTTTTTGCTTTTTTATTTATATGCTTTCATTCTCTATTCTAAATTTATATCATGCTTACAAAGGCTTGCTTTCAACATGGAGAAGGGACTTTTAAGTAAAACTTTCAAGCTTTATTAGAATTTTGTAATATTTTATGAAATGACCCTATGGATTTACAAATTTTGCTTGATTTTTCTTTTCGTTTATTGCATAATGAGTGTGGTGATTTTAATATGACAAGTTTTTTATTGAAAATAATAGGCATTCTAACGATGCTTTCTGACCATGTTGGAGATGCTGTTTTAGGAAAATTCTCTTTTTTAAATTTAATTGGAAGGATTGCTTTTCCTATTTTCGCATTTCAAGCTGTGCAAGGTTATCTTTATACCAAAAATTTGAAAAAGCATATGTCAAAATTATTTCTTTTTGCCTGTCTTTCCCAAATTCCCTTTATGCTGTTTTTATCCACTTTTTATGATGGCTTTGTACTAAATATTTTCTTTACATTTTTTCTGGGACTGCTTGCTATTTTTCTATATGATAAATGTAATCATAAAATTTTTGGCTTTTTCGTAGTAGCTTTTATCAGTATCATTGGAATGCTAATCCATGTAGATTATTCTGCCTTTGGAATTTTACTAATTTTTTGCTTTTACTTTTTTAAAGATACCAAATGGCAAATGGTAATAGCAACTATCTTACTGTGTTTTGGTAAGTATTTACCTGAAATCTTTGCCACTCCAGTCCTATTTTGGCATTATTTAACTTGTGCTGTATTTACTTGTCTTTCCCTTTGCTTTATTTTGTTTTATAACCAAAAAGAAGGTCCAAAGGCAAACTATTTTTTCTATCTATTTTATCCCATTCATCTTCTTATTCTCTATTTCATTCACATGGCACTTTAGGAAATTTTAAGGAACGGGTTAAAAAAGTAAAAAAAAGGGACGGGTCTAAAAATTTAATAATAGTAATAAAAATATTATTAAATTACTTATTTTTTATTATTAAATTTTTAGACCCGTCCCTTTTTTTTACTTTTTTAACCCGTTCCTTTTACGTCCCTTTTTTTACTTTTCCTATTTTATAAACTCATATTAATTCCTTTTGCTACTACTGAGGACATATTTAGTATCAATTCATCAATCTCCTTTGGTGTTACAATAAAATTGAATTCTTTTGGAAGTAACGCTTCTTTTATTTGTTCATAATTATCTTCTGCTTTTAAGCGATTTAAATAATCATTTGATTTGGCCTCTTGTTGTAATTTTTCAATAAAGATATCTAATGCATCATTTACTACTACTGCGGTTTCTACAACTGTTGGAATTCCAATTGCAATAACAGGTATTCCTAAAGTGGCTTCTGTTAATTCTTTTCTAGTATTTCCTACTCCTGCTCCTGGTACAATTCCTGTATTGGAAATTTGAATGGTAGAGCTAATTCGTTCCATACTACGTGATGCTAAAGCATCAATTACAATTAATAATTTTGGCTTTGTATGTTCTACTACGCCTTTGATAATTTCTAATGTTTCAATTCCAGTTGTCCCCAATACTCCTGGTGCAATAGCACTAACTGGTCTTGCATTTTCATCAATATATTGTGGTAAATAGTTAATAATATGTCTTGTTACTTCTACTTCTTTTATAACATTTGGTCCCAATGCATCTGGAGTTACTTCTTCATTTCCAAGACCTACTACCAAGACATCTTCTTTAAACTGTATTTTCTCTCCCACTAATCTTTTTAATTCATTTGCAAGCGTACTACAAGCCTTTTCTTGTTCCTCTTCTGTTAACAAATTAATTTTTTTAATATCAATGGTAATATAGCTTCCTCTTACTTTTCCAATTGCTCGTTCCCCTTGTTCATTTGTGATTTTCACTCTTGTTACTTTTATTTTTTCATCTATTTGCTCTTCTTCTGCCTCAATTCCTTCTACCTCATTTTCAATATGATTTGCCTTTCGATACAAATCTCTTCTCTCATCTGCTAAGTCTGTCCTAAAATTATAGTTTTTCTCACTATCACTATTCATACCCATTTCTTCCTTTCTGTAATGTGTAGACAGATTTCTTGTCCCACTTTTATTATGCCCTACTTCCTTCCTTTATAAACAAAAAGAAATTGAAGGGACGATTAAAAAAAAGTTAAAAAAAAGGGACGAGTCTAAAAATTTAATAATAGTAATAGAAATATTATTAGATTACTTATTTGTTATTATTAATTTTTTAGACCCGTCCCTTTTTTTTAACTTTTTTTAACCATCTTTTCAGTTTCCTAAAATCGAATCAGGCACACTAATTAAAGTGTGCCTGAGTTAATTATAAATTCTTAAAATAACATGTTAAAGTCTCTTTGCTCTCTGCGTGGTTCTTCCACTTGATGTGGTAGTAATGTCGCCTGTCATTTTGACTGGTACAAGTGCGGTTGATAAGTTTTCAAGAGATTTCGATACGCTTGCAATTCTTGCGCTAGTTTGACCTCTATCTTTCATATCAATTTTGTAGGAATCTAATGTTCTTGTACTAGAAAGCATGGAGATAATACCGAGCATTAAGTCAACGACTGCTTTTTCTTCTCCAATTTTAATGACATGCTCTGGTGCTAAAAGTTTCTGCCAACACTTTGTGATATCACCTTCAAACTCACGACCACAGTATTTATTTAAAAGCATAAATACATTGTCATTTGCTTTTTTACGTAATAGCTCAAAAGGCTTTTTCGCTTCCTGTCTCGAATAGGGGATTTCAAACATTTCCGCCTGTGGTTCATAAACACTATCATAAGGCATTTCATCTCCAATAAAGAAGATAATAGGATTTGCATCTTTTGCAAACTTTACGTTCTTGTATAAGTAGTACGCTGCCAGCTCATACGATTCTTTCCTTTGTCCTCCTCCGCAACCTTCTAATACCAGTTTTTCAAGCCATGAGTCAAGTTCAATTCCCTTTGCAAATTCTCCTACCTGTAATGGATAGTCGTCTGTATAAGCATCTCCTACTGCGCAAAAACAAATATCAAAATCTTTTAGATAGCCTTTCTGCTCAATTTGTCCATAGAACATTGGCATTTTGTCATATACAAGCCGAGCAAAATCAATATTAGATCCTGTTACATCAAGTAAAACTATAATAGGATTCTTTGTTTTGCTTTCTAACATTTTTCCATTTGGTTTCATGGATTTGTCTAAGGTACTTCTACTAAGTATTTCACTTGAATAAGAACTTGTCCCCCAGCTGGAACTGGAACTACTACTGTATACATCTCTGTCATAACTTGGTCCACCCATATTTTTTTCCTCCTTAATCCAACTTTTTGAATCTTTGTGTTCCGAAAACTTCGTTTCTAAGCTCGATGAGCTCTGTCCAAAGTTCCCATGCGTCATTTGGTCTCTGTGTTGAAACCGGATTTACCATGTTTCTGATAAAACCTCTTACTCTTGCATCTACTTTGATAGGCATTCCGCCACTTACCACATCACCTCCTAAAAGTTTGATTGCTATCTTACCTATAGAATAAACATCCGAAGATGGTAAGACCGTTTCCGTCTTGTTTACCTCAGGAGCAGTGTAATTGTCGTTCACAATTTTATACTCTGCTTCTTTGGTGTTGGCTTTTGGTATGCAGAAAGAAAATCCTACTAATGATACATTGTGGTTTTCCTTATTGATGATAATGTTTTCTGGTTTTATATTTCCATGGATAATACAGTTAGAATGCAAATATCCTACTACACTTAGTAGACGTTCTAACATCCACATAACATGTTCTGCAGGAATCCCATTTGGATATTGCTGTAATAACTCTAGCATAGTTATTCCTTTTACCTCTCTCATGATAATCACATTGCTATCGTTTATCATGACTTTGTGTTCTACATATGGAAGTGACTGATGCCTTGTATTTGCCAATATTTCATACTCTGTTTCTATTAACTCATTGTCTAATGGGTCTATTGCCATTTTCAAATATACGATATCATTTCCTGAAATCCCTTTGAAAATATAAGCAACTTCCCCTTCAAATACATTTTCATAAAATTGGTATAATTCACCTTTTATCGTAATTTCAAATAATGGCGTCTTATGCTTATAAATCTGAACAGGGTCTACTATGTCATAAGTACCTTGTTTTAATTCCTCTTGTCCTCCTTTGTATAATTGGCTAAGAATTCCATATGCCTCACTAGCAATGTAACTATCTTTTGCAACATCTGGATGCACTTTTTTGGCATACTGTTTATAGATACTTTTCAACTCTTTTTCTGTTGTTACACTTCCAAAAAAGTCAATTGGCCGTTTTGCTCTTAATAACTTTTCGTAGATTTCCTTTACTGTCATCTTATCTTCCTCCATTCTTTATTATCAAATCTGCTGTCCTTCGTTGTGGCAAAATATCTCTTTGATATATCGGAAGCATACAATGATTCCAATATTTTCTAATGATGGCTTCTGGTATGTTATATTGTGTCGTATCTCTTAAAATCCTTCTACTTAAGCATATTTCTATATCCGTATCCACAAAAATGCAAATTGTATGTGGAATATTTCTTACTAAAGTAATCGTATGCAAACCTTCTATCACATTAATCCTACTACTTCTTACAATCTTATTTTTTCCCATTCTTGTATTGGTAGGAATATGATATCTTGGCATCCATGCAACTCCATCTTGTAATAGTTTTTCGATATCTTGTTTAAACTCTTCTTGGTGAAACGCTTCTATTGAATCCATTAAATATCCTGCTTTTCCTCTTGGGATATCTGAAATGTCCTTAAAATAATCATCCTGTGATACAATGGTTACCGCTTCTTTTCCCATAAAGTCCTTCCGGATTTCATTTGCCAAAGTTGTCTTTCCTGAACAGGTTGCCCCAGCAATGATGACATTTACTTTGTTATGATGTTGTAAATACGTTTTTATTTCTTCTTGCACTATCATCCTTTTCCCATCCTCTTTTTTATGCCTTTACTTTTATTTTGTTCTCTCTGGTTGGTCCTACTGATACTACTGTTATTGGAATATCGGTTAAGATTTCAATGATTGAAATATAGGTCTTACATTTTTCTGGTAATAGTTCTTTGCTAGTAACCTTTGTAATGTCTTCCTGCCAACCTGGCATTTCTATATATTGAGGAATACATTTCTCTAAATATTTACTTAAGTGTTCTCCATTTTCCTTTATATCGGTAATCCTGATATTTCCTTCTTGTGTTACTTCATATTGAAATAGTTCTTCAAATTCCTTTTCTATTTTTCCCGGATAAAGATACGAATTACATATTTTAACTGTTTCAAAACCACTTAATTGATCTAAACAGGATAGATACAGTTCATCTACTTGATTTATTTTTTGTGCATAACGAAGTAAAATAGCATCTAACCATCCAAAACGAAGCTTTCCATTCCAAAATGATTCATTTTGATTTTGATCAAATATTCTACTACTTACTTCTACTGTTTCTGTAGGAAATACTCCTGCTCCATGCCTTGTAGTAAATGCTTTTGCAATTCCTACTTTTTTGAGAATGTCATTTCGATAAGCAATGGAAAGAGCAAACTGGTTCGTTGTATCTAAGAAAGTAGTATTGGGCTTAATCCCATATTCTCCATCAATTAGAAGACCTTGCGACCCTTCCCATATCGTATTTACACACTTTTTTCGAAGGGTTTGTTCATAGGTACTATAGATACATTGACTAAGGTTAAAGTCCTTTGGTGCCTGTTTTAAATTTTTTACATAGTTCCATGCAATTTTGAAAAAAGCTTGCGGATACAGTAAATAGTCTATTTCTTTTTTCATATTCTCTTTCATTTCCTCTGGCATATTTCTCCAAATTGCAGATTGATTTTGATGATAAAACTCCTCCACATAAGATTGCAATGCCTCTATCCTTCCAATAATAGAATTGTTCGTATCTTTTTGGTAGATATCTTTTATTTGTAATCCCAAAGGAAGTTCATAAGGTACTCCTTGATTTTTTTCTTGTTCTTGTAATAAATACCTTACCTCACTTACACCTGTTCCTACACTCCCTCTTCTTTCTTTTCCTTTGGAAAGCTCTCTTAAGCGATTTAACAGTTTGTGATATGGTGTTACTACCAAACAATTTTCATGAATATGTATTCTGCGAATTAAATTCGGAATCGATATTCCAGTAGCTTTCGAAAAATACTCTAATTCTACCATTAAATTGTCCGGATTCACTACCATATTTTCTGTAATATAAGTATGGCACTTATCCAAAAACATCCCTGAACCTAGTTGGCTAAATTTGTGAAGTGTTCCTTCAGGAGTAATTACTGTATGAGAACTTTGTGAGCCTCCATTATACCGTATGATAGCATCTACCTGTTTTTCATGCGCTACATAGTCAATAAAGGTTCCTTTTCCCTCATCTCCAAATTGCATTCCACACATTACAATACTATCCATTTATAAAATCCTCCCATCCTTTGATTGCCTCTATTAAACGATAGTTACAAATGTTATCACATAACATAAATGTTCGATATCCCATCTGATACATCAATTCTAAGTCTGCGAAGTCTGCAAAGTCAATTTTACTTCTCTTTTCCAAAGATAGAAAAATTTTAGAAGCACATATGGCATTCGGGTCAATTGAAATGATATCTCTTAAGTGATTTAACATCTGGTAGTTTTGTCCTGTCTGTATATATAAATCATCTCTTGCTGACATCAATCCTTGAATCGGATACTGTTTGATAAACTGCATTCCTTGTAGGGATTCAATTTTCGATATAATGCTTGCCTTTGGTAGAAACTGAATAATTTGTGCTAAATCTTCAAAACTTTCTACAAAAGATGCCATAACATTATTTACATCCTGTTTTTTACACTCACTTAGATACTGTTTATCTTTTTCTGTTAAATATCCTTTGACTTTTATTTCTTTTGCGATAATGTTTACGGACTGCCCTGCTCCAAGAGCTTGTCTTGGTAATGGATCTATAAATATTTTATTACCATTTTTCACATGTGTAATATTTGCCTTGTCTCCATTTCGAAAGTAAATTTCAGCTGGATATAAAAGCTCAATTTTGTGGTTAAGTTCCACACAAGAGTACAATGGGTCTGCCCATTTAGCCACTCTTAATTGTCTTCCTTTTATATCGATCCAAAGCTTTTTTTGATATTGTCTTGCCATACTTTTTAAGAAATCCAGCGTTTCCTCTACTGAAGTTGGAGTTTGAACTCCTGTATTAAACCGTAATTCTGCAATAGCAGGTTGCCTAAAAGCTTCTCTTACTTTTTCCCGATTATTAATAGATGGAATAGTAGCAATTAATTTGCAATCTTTTTTCATCTTGTCCTCCTTGCTTTCTTGCGCTTTTTGATTGTTCCATTTACATTTTAACTATTAAATAAAAACCTCCTTGTTATTTGAATTTATAATAATACCATTCTTTTATTTTCTAATAATAAAATATAAAATTGTGGTAAACTATAGAAATATGCCCATATTCTATCATACATTAACATAATTTTCAAGTTCTTTTACTTTTTTAAAGTAATTTTTTATCAATTATTTCAATATATTTTGCACAAAAAAAGTGTGACAAAAAGAATCTTTTCTATCACACTCTTACTTTCTATTTTATTTTTAAGAACAGTATCGACACAAGATAGATTCTAAGCCTATGTTTAAATCGATTTGCCCTGTTTTGTAGTGATAATCTAAGTCGATTAGTTCTTCTACTATTTTTTTAAGTTCTTGTTCTTTGAAATAGTCTGCTTGTCCTTTATATTTAGTTACCAAAAACATTTGGTTTGGTTTTAGTTTTAAGCTTTCTGCTATGTTTCTATTTTCTTTTTGCGCTATTTTTATGGTATATAGTTTTTTAAAATGATGATATAGGGTAATTAGAATTTTTTGAATTGGCTCTTTTTGGTATAATAAGCCATGTAATACCTCTAATGCTTTGTCTACTTTTTTCTTACCCAAATTATCTGTTAAATCGAAAATAATGCTATCTAGTTGCTTTATACATAATAAATCAATTGCTTGTTTTGTGATAGTCCCCTCTGTTCCTGCATATTCAATCAATTTTCTAGTTTCATTGATTCCATCTTGCATATTAGTTCCACAAGCTTCTATTAAGTATCTTAAAGTGGGGTCCTCTATTTGTACTTGGTAGGCTTTGCAAATAGCCTTTAATCTTGCCATAATTTGCTGTGGTTTTAGTTCTTGAAATTCACATACCATTCCCTCTTGCTCAATTGTTTTGTATAGTATATTTTTTTCAACTTCTTGCTCTATGAATACAAGTACAACCGCTTCTTCTATCATCTTTTTATGTTCTTTTATATAGTCTGCCACTTTGTTAATTAGTTCGGTATTAATTCCTGTCTTTTTTCTTCCTTCTTTTTTGAATAGGCCAGTATTACGTGCAAGAATAAGCTTTTTTTCATATCCAAAGGCAGGAGTTTCGATATCCGATAAGATGGTATGGATATTAGTTTCATCTAATTTAATTTCATTAATTCCTGCTTTTCTTTCTCCAAAGTTTGTTTTTATTTTTTTTAGGCATGATTCTAAAAGGAATGTTTCTTCCCCATACAATAAATAAATTGGATTTAGTTTTCCTGTCTTTAATTCTTTTTCTAAACTTTCAATTGATAACATGATTTTCGCATGAATTCCTTTCTTTTCTTGCTATCATCTTATCATTTTCTATTATTAAATTCAAGTTCTTTTATGGATTTTGTTCTATCGATTACTTTTAGATTATAATTTGTTTTCTGAGATAATATTCTAATAACTCTAATATTTTTTCCTTCGACTTTATAAAATACAACATACTTTTGAACAAAAAATCTTTTTATGTTAGGGTTGTCTTTTGGTTGTCTTCTTTTTGGTATATATTCCTTCTCTCCTTTTCTCTTCTTCTAATCTTTGCATAAGTTCTTCCCATGTAATAGTACCATTTTCTTCTATATCTCGTTCTCCTTCTTCAATAAAAGGTAAAAATCTCATTTCATCTTCTATCGTCCATTTTTTCATCTTTTTTCACCTCCTTTTTATGGAATGATTGTACTACATAAATCACTAAAAAGCAAGAAAAATCGGTTGACAAATTCCGCTATTTTCCTTGCTTTTTCCTCTTTATTCATTTTCTAAAATAATACGAAATACCTCTGCAATACTCCATGCTTGTTGGATAGCTCCTTTGGATTCGAATGGTTTCTTTGAGTCATATAATTCTGAAATTCCTCCAATAGTTTTTCCTTCTTTAAATTCTTTGATAAAGGTATCTTTCACATTTTTTACAAACTCATCGTATTCCACCTGTAACTGTTGTTTTTTTGTTTTGTTTGTTTCTGCTTTTCGTATTTTTTGGAAACTATCATAGTAAATTCCAAGTAGCCATGGCCATGTAATTCCTTGGTGATAGCTCATATCACGTTTGAAACTATCTCCTTCATAAGTTTCAATGTAGTTTTGTTCTCCTTTTGCTAATGTTTTTAGTCCATAATTGTTTAATAACTTTTTGGTTACCGTTCCAAACATTTCTTTTGCAATATCGGATTTTGGATCTAAGATAGGATGACTCAAACTTAACGCAAATAATTGGTTTGGTCTGATTTTACTATCTCCTAATACATCATACAAACATTTTCTTCTTTTATTATAGAATTTCTCTATAAAAGATTTTTGACATTGTTCTGCCATCTTTTTATATTTACTTGCCTTTGTCTTGTTTTCAAAACGAGTGGTTAGTTCTTCCATAATTTTTAATGCATTATACCACATACTATTAATTTCTACTGCTTTCCCATTTCTTGGTGTTACTACAAAATTTCCTATTTTTGCATCCATCCAAGTATTTTGGATTTGCTCATTTCCACTACTAATTAGTCCATCTTCTTCTAAATGAATGTTGTTATTGTCTATGTCAATTCCTGCTACATAGGCTTCAATAATCTTTTGCATTACTTCATAAAAGTTCTCTTTGACAAATTTCTCATCTTGTGTATATCTTAGATATTTTTCAATTTGTTCAAATAATAAAAGTGAACTATCTACACTATTGTATAATGGTCGATTATCATATCCCGAGTATCCATTTGGCACTAATCCAAATTTTACATCACGAATCATTGTCTGTAGTATTTCTTTTGCTATATCATATCGTTTTGTTTTTAATACAATTCCTTCAAAGGCAATTAATGTATCTCTTCCCCAGTCTAAAAACCAAGGATAACCTGCTATCATGGTATGAAGTCCAAAGGAAGGACGATAGACAATAAAGTTATCTGTAGCAATGATGTAATTTCTCATTCGTTCTACTTTTTCCATCGTTTCTTCATCTTGTATTTGTTTTTTGTTGCTTAAGTTATCTGTTAACTCAGAATCATAAAGAATTTCTCCAATTCTTACAATTTCATTACTAATAACCTTTTTTCCTTCTAATTCTTCAATATTTTCTTCTAATGAAGCAACAAATGTAATTTCTTTTCTCTCATTTGGTTTTACTGTAATTTCATATCTACCTGCAATTGCATGGTTCTCTTCCCCTTCAAAGCCTCTTTTTTCTTCTTCGATGTAAAACATATTTTGAAAGTTATCGTTTTCATGAACAATGTAATTTCCTTCTGATACATGCATATAAATTGGTGTTTCTGCATTTCCATCGACAATTACTTTTAATTTATTGTTTTTCTCTTCTTGTTTTAGCTTAAATTCATGGTTTTTGGTATCGCCATGAAAATCTCGAAAATTAATAAGCGGTGTTAAAGTTAATTTTGTCTCATGATTTTTGTTGTAAATTTGATAAAATAGGACAACTGTGTTTTTTCCATGTTCCATACAAATATATTTTTTAAGAATAACATCTTCTACTTGATAGGTATAAATAGGAATATATTCTTTTTCGAAACTTGTTAAATACTGACATCCTTTTGAAATATAGTTTTTTCCTATATTGGTATATAAGTCATACTTTTTTTCGTCTAACTGAATACTTTCATCTACTTTTGATAAAATTAAGTGTCTTCTACCTGGTGGTGTTAGTGGTGCAATTAGCATGCCGTGATATCTTCTTGTATTCGCTCCGGCACATCGTAGAACTTGCAAAACCTCCTATTCCATTGGTAATAATCCATTCTCTTTTTAACCCTTCTTCGAAGTTGATATTGGTATATTTCATTTATTTCCTCCAGTTTTCTTTTGTATTTGTTTTTTATTCTTCTTTCGCTTTTTGTGTATTTGCTTTCTTTTTATTTTGTACTTCCACTTTTTTATTTGCTTCTTTTTGTTTCATTTTTGCTTGTTTTCTTTTTAATGCTTTTCCATCACTTTCCTTAATGGATTGTATTCTATCATTATATTTCTCTACAAATTTACTTTTTGGTTTTTCTAAATGTTTTTGTTTTTTCGTTTGTTTCTTTGTTTTTGTGTTCATCGTTGTTTTTAGTTTTTTCTTACTTTCCTTTAATCTTGTATTTAACATTAGATATTGTGCATCATTTTGCATATCTCTAAATTTCAAATCTTCACATACCAACTCGATAATAGAAGATGCAATAGCATCTGGATTATGACGAATAAATTCTGAATCAATATAAGATAAGTTCCTTTGTAATAATTTTACTCCCTCTTCTTTTGCCTTCGCAATATCTTGTTCTACTAGATCTGCACCTTCTTTATTATATCTTCTAATAAATTCTGGCACAATCTCACCCGTATCATAGATACAATAGTCAATAATTCCTTTTCCTGCATGTTCTTGTATTGCTCTAATATGCTCTGATAAAGAATAGTTATCTGTTTGACCTGGTTCTGTCATAATATTACTAATGTATATTTTAAACCCTTTATTTTCTTTTATTGCCTTTGCTACTCCTTTTACCAATAAGTTTGGTATTACATTGGTATATAAGCTTCCTGGTCCAATAATAATAGCATCTGCTTTTTGAATTGCCTCAATTACTCCTGGTGCTGGCATACAATTCGATGGATTAATAAAAATACGATTAATTTTACTAATTTTATTAGATACTACCTCTGGTATTTTATCTTTGTTTTGAATAATGGTTCCATCCTCTAATTCTGCACAAATATCAATAGCCTCTAAGGTAACTGGTAATACTTTTCCTGTTATATTTAAAACATGTTTTGTTTCTTCAATTGAAGCCGTAAAATCTCCATATAATTCCTTCATGGCTAAAAGATAGATATCCCCAAAAGATAAAGATTTTAGTCTGCCTTCTGTGAATTTATAATTTAGGATTCCATTCATAATACTTTCATTTTCAGATAATGCTACAAAACTATTTTTAATATCGTCTAATGGTAATGTTTCTAATAATTTTCTAGAGTCACTTGCTTGTGCTCCATAATCTGAAACCGTTACGATAGCCGTAATATTATTGGTATAATTTTTTAGTCCTTTTAATACAGAATCTAGACCAGAACCGCCTCCAATTACCACGATATTTGGTCCTTCGTCATATACTTTTTTGTTAAAGATAAGGGACTTTACATTTCCTGTTTTTGCCTCATCTCTTGTATCTGTTTCTTGTACTAATAATTCTAATGTCCTTCTTTGCATAAAGATATTGCCTATAATTACTAATGCAAAACCAATTACAAAGCTAACTACAATTTTAACTAAATCTAAAAATTGTAATTGCTTTCCTGTTATTAAAAACATCATTCCATAGCAAGCAAGAAGAATTCCTATTATTATTAATAGCATCCATCTTTTCATTTTTGCTCCTTTTTTAAACCATTTCAAAAAACCTTTCATTCTTCTACTCTCCTATTACTTCTACTTCTAATTCTAATATTTTTCCAAATTTCTCATACACTACTTTTATCACATAGTCAATCAATTCTAAAATATCGTCTGCTGTTGCATTTCCTGTGTTTACGATAAATCCTGCATGTTTTTTGGATACTTCTGCTCCACCTATTTGGTAGCCTTTTAACCCCGCTTGATCAATTAGTTGAGCGGAAATATAGTTAGTTCCTCGTTTAAATGTACTTCCTGCACTTGGCATATTGGTTGGTTGCTTTTCTTCCCTCGCCTTTTTATAGGTGTCCATTTTTGCTTTTATTTCTTCTGCATTTCCTTTTTCTAATTGCAATTTTGCTCCTATAATAATATCTTGCTTTTCCTTAAAACGACTATGACGATAAGAAAAATCCATTCCTTCATTGGATAATGTTTGTAAGTTTCCTTCTTCATCGATAGAAATGACTTCTTCTACAATTTCTTTCATTTCTTTTCCATAAGCTCCTGCATTCATGCGGATTGCTCCTCCGATTGTTCCTGGAATTCCGTGATGCAAATTCAAAGCCTGCTATTTCTTTTTTCTGCAACATTACCGCTAACATTCCTAATTTTACACCTGCACCTACTGTAATTACTACTTTTTCTTCTTTTTCCTCGACTTCTATTTCTTTAAAATCTAATACGATTGTAATTCCTCGAATTCCTTTCTCTTTTACAATTACATTACTACCATTTCCTAAAATAGTTAATGGTATGTTATTTTGCTTTGTATATTGTAATAGGTATGTTAATTCTTCTAAAGTCTTAATTTTAATCCATATATCTGCTTTTCCTCCTACTTTAAATGAGGTATGTTTTGTCATATCTTCATCTTGCTTTATTTCTAAACTTGGCATTTTTTCTTGTAAATGCTTTGCTATCTCTTTCTTTTCCACTTTCTCACCTCTTGTTTCTAATATATGAATTTTCTATCATTTTATGTTTTTTATTCTATCATTTTTGTATGAATTTTACAATCTTTTTCACAAATTTTGCTATTTTACTTGAAAATTTTGTATTATCCTGTATAATGGAAACATAAGAAATTTTATACAAAGGAGGAATTTTTATGTTCTGCAAATATTGTGGAAAAGAATCCGTAACAGAAGTTTGTGAAGAATGCAAAAAAACGCATAGTGAAGAAACCATTGAAGTAGAAGCTACAAAAGTGGAATCTAACAATACTACTTCTAGTACTTCAGTTCCAAAATCTAAAATTGTAGCTGGACTACTTGGAATCTTTTTAGGATATTTAGGAATCCATAACTTTTATCTAGGTTATAAAGAAAAAGCGATTGGTCAATTACTTTTAACTTTAGTAGGTTGGATTGCTTGTGGTGTTGGACCTCTTGCTGCTTCTATTTGGGGACTTATTGAAGGTATCCTAATTTTAACTGGTAGCATGGATAAAGATGCTGATGGAAATCCTTTAAAAGATTAATTTTAGAAAATCTATAGCAACAATATTTTATTGTTTTCTATAAATTTTATTTTATTTGAATTACAAAGAAAAAGAATTGGTATTACTCCAATTCTTTTTCCTTGCTTTTCTTCTCTTTCTGTATTCTTAAAAATTTTTATACTCGTAATATTTTGTTTCTTCTGTTCCGTCTTCCTTCTTTTCTGTTACCGACTTTCCTTTTAATCGATAAGGATATAAGCCAGAAACTCCTAACAGAATTAAAATAATAATTCCCCAAAGTGGGTCTACCTCTAGTAAGCATAAAAAATATCTTATTGCTTCCATTTAATATCTCCTTATGTTTGCCTTATTCTTATTATACCTTGCTTTTTACTTTATGTCAATTAATCAAATTATTTTTTTCCATTTTGCAAAAGCGGTAGGAATAGCAAAGTTATTTTCTAGTTGTTCTTTGGTAATCCACTCAAATATTTCATTTTCTGCTTCTACTTGTATTTCATACCCTGTCATGTGCCATTCAATATGAGAAAAAATATGAACTGCCTTTCCCACTTCTCGAATTCGTTTGGCTTTTAGGTTCCACTTTTTTAATATTTCTTCTATTTGTTTCTTAGTCTTATCTCCCTTTTCATTTGGAAACTGATACATCCCTGCTAATAGGCCTTTTTCTTCTCTTTTCTGCACAGCAACTCTTTCTCCATGCCTTAAAATAAATACAACCTTTTCTTCCACTTTTCGTTTGGCTTTCTTTTCTCTTACTGGTATTTCTTCTATTAATCCTTTTTTCTTTGCTAAACAGAATGTCTGCAGTGGACATTTTTCACATTGTGGCTTACCATTGGGAATGCAAATGGTTTCCCCTAGTTCCATTAGCGCTTCATTAAAATTTCCTGCTTCTTCTGGAATAATCTTTTCTAATTTTTTTGCTATTTCCTTTTTGGTAGCAAGTAATAATATATCTTTTTTACTTGCTACGATTCTAGAAATAACACGTAATACATTTCCATCAATGGCTAACACTTTTTCATTAAAGCAAATGGAACTAATGGCTCCTGCTGTATATTCTCCTATTCCTGGTAATGTTAGGATATCTTCATATTTTTTTGGCATTTCCCCATCGTATTCTTGCATTATTTTCTGTCCTGCTTTTTTTAAGTTTCTTGCTCGATTATAATACCCCAGTCCTTCCCATAGTTTTAGTAACTTTTCTTCTTCTACTTCTGCTAACTCTTGTATGGTTGGTAATTCTGCTAAAAATCTTGCATAATATTCTTTTACCGCTTCTATTCTGGTTTGCTGTAACATTATTTCAGATAACCATACATAATATGGATTTTTATCTTCTCTCCATGGTAACATTCTTCGATTTTCTTGATACCATTCTAATAGTGGTTTTACTATTTCTTCTAATTCTACTTTCATTTTTCTTTCCTATTTACTTACCCCTTATCATTAAATCCTATTTTTACTTAAAAATATAGCATGTTTCTTAACTAGGAAACATGCTTCTATGGCGGAGTGAGTGGGATTCGAACCCACGGGCCGGTATTACCGACTACTACAGTTCCAGTGTAGCTCGTTATGACCACTTCGATACCACTCCATTTATGCTCAATGCTTTTTTATTATACTATATATTTTTTTACTTGTCAAAGGAAATATTGCGTTTCTGGTTGTATTTTGATAAGAAGATGGGAAAATGGGGAACCAAACATCTTCTATTTGGCTCCCCTCTCATTACATTTGAATAACCTGTAACGCCGTTTTTGCAAAATTATAGTCTGTTGGCAAGTTTCCGAGTTTTTCCATTCTTTCACAGTATATGTCGTATAATTGGCAATATCCTTCTTCTTTCATATTTACATATCTCTTTGTAAAAGATTAGCGAGGATACTATTTTTTCTATAATCCGCCACACAACAAAAATCAACGACTCCATCTGCATTTAGTGTTTGATAAATTTTATTATTATATTCATAGAATTCATCTTCTTGATTTGGTTGATGGACAAAAATTGCCTTTCCTCCATGCTGATGTACAAATCGCATTGCAACTGCATCACTATAGCCATCTCCTATATAATATACATTTCGGCAATCGTCTTGTTTTCTATTATTATTTCTTAAAATTTCTTGAATTGCTAAAATCTTTTTATCGTCTGTCATAACTTCTCCCATTCCAGAAATAAGTCCCTTTTCGTTATATTGCAAAGAAGTTCCATAAATACCATCAAAATGCGTTGCTATTTTAAGATTTTGCAGAAATTCTTTTAGTCCTCCTGAAACAATATAATTTTTAGCAACTGATTTTTCTATGAAGTTAATTACCCCTGGATTATATTGAATATATTGTTCTCCTTCCATTAGTTCTTCATAGGTAAGTATTTCTTGGTTATTCGCAAGCAAATCATGAAAAAAACCGAAAAAAGTCTCTAACTGGTTTCCTCTATTTCTCTTTCTATACTCGGCAAGTACTTCTTCTAATTCGTCATTCCTTTTTTCTCCATGATAGCCAAACTTTTTAACCCATACCCAAAATTTTGGCCACGTTTCTGTTGTTAATGTTCCATCAAAATCAAATATATTGATGGGATTTATTTTTTCCTTTTCCATTTTTTTATCCTCTTTCTACATTTTTTATTACATTCTATTTTCCATATTTCAATTTATTCTTTTTTTACTGGCCTTTTGTTCTGTTTGAATCGTAAACATTTTATTATAAATTATCTTGTATCTCTGGAAATAAATCATACAAATTATATCCTAATAAATCCTCAAAATATTCCTTTAATTGATACGTTTCTTTTATATGATATTGTGTATTCATTTTTTTTATAAACTCTGCGTTCTATCCATTTATCACTTTTGTTGTTCCTCTAAAATTTTTCAGCATCTGCAATGCTAGTTGTACTGTTAATTTCATGTCTTTTCTCTTCCATTTCATATTCTTTTATTTCACAATTTTCCTGTCCACTAACTGTTAGCAACATTCCATCTTCTGGCATTTTTTCAAAATAAAACTGTATTGCTCTTGCAACGGCTCCATGTGTAACTAATAATACATTTTTATCATAATACTTAATCTTAACTTCATCTAAAAATGAATGTATTCTATCAAATAATTCTGGTAGTGTTTCAAGTCCTTCTATTGGCTTCGTTGAATAATAATTATAATATTCTTTAAAATAGTAATCATCTAATATCGTTCTTGTTAGTTTTCCACCTTCTCTTTCCATTAGTCTATCATCATATATTACTGGAATTTGATTTACATTTACTAATTCCATCGTATGTTTTGTTCTTTTCATAGGAGAACAGATGATAAGATCAATATTAAGTTTTTTTACATTTTCACTTGCCTTGATTGCTTGTTCTATTCCCATTTCATTTATGTCCTCATCATATCTACAATTATACCTATTTTCTTTATTACAATCTGTTAGACCATGTCTAATTACATATAATTTCATTAAATCTCTCCTAATTTTTCAAATAAATCACTATATATTTTATTGACATTTAAATAATTAACTACTGTTATTTTATGACTCTTTTCTGTTTGTTCATAAGATGTATCTTCCTTGATATTCGGTTGGCTAACTTCTTCTGTTTCAAACCATTCTTTATTAATCATATATGCGATAACACTAATATCCCAAATCACTCTTCTTTCTTGTATTCCATGTACACCATCATTATAAAATCTTTGGCATAAATAATCACATAATTTACTTTTTCCTTTTAAGAAATGCTCTACTTCATATATGGATGTTCTCAAATTGGAAGCTACATTTTTACAAGGTATTATTGTTAATTTTACCTGTGAATCTAAAACCGTTCTAACAGCTTGCATATCTTGTCTAAAATTAAATTCTTTATTATCTTTTTGAAGAAAACTATGCCCTCCAAGCCAAATAATTTCAATTTTCTCTACTATGTTAGGTTCTTTCTTTATTGCTAATGCTATGTTTGTTATTGCCCCTATTGCTAAAATATAAGTTTTCTCATTTTTATTGGCAATTTGTATTATGTTATTTACTGCATCGTTTGCTTCATTATAACCATTTACTATATAATCGGTTGAACCTTTGAATACTTTATTCGTATAGTCAAAATTTAACCAATTACCTATTTTGATAACTTCCTGATAACTTTTATCAATTCCCTCTTGTATCGAAATCGCATTATCATGGTGATATGGTGCAATTGTAATTGCCTCAATATTAAATTTATCTTGTGATTTTAGTAAATAAGCTAGAGCAAATTGGTCATCACATTCATTATATGTGTCTGTATCTAAAATAACATTTACTTTTTGGTTGTCCTCTTTTTTCGTTAATTTCACTATTCTTCCATATATTTCTTTCCATTTTGAAACTCTATTTAATGTTTGTTCTTTTTGATTATATCTTGTATTCATTGTGTAGACTTTAATTCCATTCTTTATTAAATCTAAACTTATTTTGATACTATCTTCTATCATTAAATCAATTTTATTTTCTAGACACACTTCTGTTTTTTCATGCTTGTCATAAGCATTGGTAAGTATTAGTTTATCATAAACAATATGGTATCGTTTCAACCATTCTTCTGTTAATTGATACGGATTTGTGTATTCTCCATTATTTCTTCCTGTTATAATATAGATTTCATGTCCATCTTCTTTCAATTTTTTTATGTAATTGGCCGATTCCTCTATTGGTTTTAGTTTTTTAGCAAATTCTTCAATATTGGCATTATAAAAACTTTTTTCTTCTTCTTCTGTCCAATCAAACATTCCTCTTCTTAGATACTCTGCATTTTCATTTACAATTCCTGCATTTCTTAGTTCTTTATCGTGTTTTAAGTATTCTTTTAATAAGGTATCATCAAAATTAGATATGCAATTGTCTACATCAATTCCTATTTTCATTTATTACTTCCTTTCATTTCTTTACTTATTCCACATACTTCTTTCCATATTATAACTTATATAAAATAAAAATTAAAGCAATTTAAAAAAATAGCATATAAAATATTATCTGCTATTTTTTATAAGTTAGTACGACTTCCTTATGGGTATTACTGACAATCTATTTAAAAAGCTGTGGTAATTTTGTGGTAATTTATAACAAAAATAAGCCAAAATAGCCGATTTTTGACCGTTTTTAAAAGATACGAGAAAACCGCGTAACTACTGCTATAAGCTAATTACACGGTTTTCTTTTTTTCTAATGGCTCCCCTTGTTGGACTCGAACCAACGACCTATCGGTTAACAGCCGAGCGCTCTACCAACTGAGCTAAAAGGGAATATATAAAACTGGCGACAACCTATTTTCTCAGCAGGGTAACCCACAAATATTTTCGGCACTTAAGGGCTTGACTTCCGTGTTCGGAATGGGAACGGGTATTTCCCCCTAAGTCATCATCACCAGAAAAGTTTATGTACTTTTTAAATAACTGTTATTACTATAGCATATCTTCTTTTCTTTGTAAAGATATTTTTACCTTTTTTTAGAATTTTATACTATATTTTTTTGTTATTTAAAGCACACTCAAAAATACATAGAAAAAAGATTGTTTCTTAGGTAAACTTAGTTAC